>NZ_JBIVKT010000006.1:0-369953 GCF_044750905.1 Streptomyces sp. NPDC088762 | reverse complement strand
CCCTCCCCCCCCCGCCGCCCCCCCCCGCGCGCCGCCCCCCCCCCCAGTGCCCCAAGCCGCCCCCCCCCCCCCCCCCCCGGGGGGGGGGGGGGGGGGGGGGCGGGCCGGGCGCGCTCGGCGATCCCGAGCGGCGATCACACCCTCTGCGGCTGGAGTGGAGTGCCTCGAACCCGTTCCGACGATCGAGATCCGCTCGTTGAGACCGAGTGACTGAACACGGCCCGGACCGGCGCACGCAGGTCCCGAGTGTGCCGTAGGCCGTGGCGGCGGGACCCGACGCCGCCACCATCACGAGGAGACAATTCCATGAGGGGCACCGAGTCGTGGCACATGCTCTGGAAGGAGTACGAGGAGCCCGACACCCGCGGCGCCGTCGGTGACGCCTGCGACGGCATCCGCGCCTTCACCCAATACCACGGCGCGGAACCCGTGGTCACGATCGCCCTCGCGATTGCCGGCGCGGAAGCAGCCGAGGGCCTCCGTGACGCCCTGGAATCCGACTGGGCCCTCTACACCCCGTAGCAAGCCGCCGTCGTCGCCTCCGCCTTGTTCGCCCAGCTGAACGCGACGGCGGACACCTTCGAGTCGCTCCGCCGTCTGATCCAGCACGCCGAAGCCCGCCGCGAGATCGCGTTCACCACCGAAGCGGCCGACCACCTGACGCACGCCGCCGCAGCGGTCACCTCCACCCACGACTTCGCCCCCGGCGTCGTGAGCGCCCTCAACGCGTGCCCGGACCTCACCCGGCTTCCCGGCGACGCACACGAGACCCTCGCCGCCGTCTCCGCCCTTCTCGGTCCCGCCGCCAAGCTGACCGAGCGCCACGGCCCCGGCGAATACAGCGAGGACGACAGCGGGTTCGGGTGCGGTTGCGAGGTCAGGTTCGAGCACCGGGGCCGGGTGTGGACCTTCCACCGGGGCGATTCCAGCTGGGATCTCGTGAGCGAGCAGGACTGCGAGGTGCTGGAGGACGGCAGCACGGTCTCCATGAAAGGGTACGAACTGGGGGTGACCGGCAGCACGGCGCACCCCCACCACCTCGTGACGCTGATCCGGGCCGAGCTCGACGAGATCTCCTGACCAGGAAGACAGCGACCGCGCAGACGAGGCACGCGACCCTCATCGCGTGCCCGCTGTGCGGGCCCGAGAGCGGTTTGGCCTGGACGGCCGTGGACGCGCGCACAGGCCGAGCGATCCGCCCTCGTCCCTGCTGTCAGAGGCGTCCGCTACGGGGTGTTTCCGGCGTCGGCCTTCGCGATGCGGTCGGCAAGTAGGGCGGACAGACTGAGGATACGGGTGCTCCGCTGCTCGGTCGGATCGTCCATCTGATGCGCCATACCGATGAAAGCGCCTTGACGGAAAAGCAGGGCTCGGTTGACGGACAACGGTGTCTGGTCGGTCTTCGCATCCGTGCTGTCCGGATCGAAGCCCTGACTCTCCTCGCCTCTTCCCTCCAGCGCCAGCTTGCGGAAGTTGTTGTGCCCGCGGTCGGCCTCTTCATAGTCCTGCACGATGTCGACGTACGCCCGGTGGGCGGATGCAGCGTCCGGGAAAGCCAGGACCAGGAACTCCGCGAGGTTCTCCCCCTCGTCCTCACCCCGGCCGAACTCCACCGCGCCGACCGCGGTGGCATTCCTCTCGCATTCGGGTGCTGCCCGGCAGAGGGGGAGGCCGGCCGCTGACGTCCTGATCTCTGGGGCCCCGGCCCAGGGGTACTCCTGGGCGTCCATACTGCTGCGGTCCGGCAGGATCTGGCGGACGGTGTCGGTCGTGGGTGGGAGAGCGGCGGATCGGTCGGCAGAGCGTGTGGCGCCGGGGACCGACGGAGCATTGCGGGGTGAGTCATCCGTGCTGTCGAACAGCCGCACACCCCCGTAGGCGGCAAGCGCGATCAGCAACAACCCCAGGACGATGCCCACACCGAGGGACAGCCGTCCGGCAGGAGTGTTGTTGATGGTCAGCGGGCCGAGTGCGATCTGACTGTGCGTCACTTTACTTCCGGTCAGGACTACGCTGCCGGTGTGTTGCTGTGAGGATGCATGCAGGAGGACCGCGAGCCGCCCAGCGAACTCGGCATCGTTGCTGATCTCTTCGGTGAGAGCGGCCTGGACACCTCTGGTGCTCTCGGGATCACCTGGGGCGTTGTCCAGCTCATCCAAGGCCGCCTGCCCGCGATCGGAACGGCTGAGCCGCCCTCGTGCGAGATCCGACGCCGCCGTACCCGCGGCGCCTGACGCCGCGGCGGACAGGGCTTGCGCAGCCATCGCCGCCAGATCGGGTGCATCCATGCCGGCCCCCCATGCCGTCCCGGTCTCACCATTATGGTCATGCCCGTGTCAGCAAGGGCGGTTTCGCAGTACGACGGGGAGGACATCGGCGGAGTCGCTCGTGCCGGCAACCGGACCGTGGCGGTCGGGGCGAGTGGGGAGGAGGGGCGGATGTACGTACCGGACGAGAAGGAGGTGATGGAGGCCGTCGGGTCGCTGGGGCGGCCTTCGACCGCGGAGGAGGTCGCTGCGCGGGTCGACGAGCGGACACGTGTCGGCGCCGCGCCGTCGGCCTCCGTGGAGGCGGTGCTCAGCCTGCTGCGTGAGCTGGAGAAGAGCGCGCGGGTCAAGAGCTACACGCCCGAACAGTGGCGGACCCTGGGGGTCTCCGTGCAGGGCGCCGTGCCGTACACGCGGCTGTGGTGGTCGGTGGAGCAGTGGCGGGAGAGGGCCGTCTCCGGAGGGCAGCGCTACCAGCGGGACAGGCGTGGCCGGGAGCCGCGCGGGACGGCGGACGAGGAGAGCCCGGTAGCGGAGAACCTGCGGCGGGTCGCTGAGCAGTTCCGGCGGCGGTACCGCTCCAGGAACCGCTTCGAAGGCCCGGGCGGCGGCTGACGGCGCCGGGCACCTATTGGGGGCGAGGCGGTAGGCGACGGAGGAGGCCGGCCTGCCGGCCACGGGCGCTGACGGTGCCGCTGACCGCCCGCCAGCGCCGTCTCCCTGGGAGCGAGTGGTCAACCACGTTGCAGCGGCTCCGCTGACGGTCGTGATGACTCCCACGAGCCATCCCGGTATGCGCTGAACGGTCACATGCAGGCCCCCACACCGCAGTTCGAGTTGTGGGTGGTTGGACCTGTCGTTCGTCGTACGAGTCGAGGGAGGGCACCGGGCACGTTCCTCTCTCGGCTTGAGGGCTCGGGTCGCGCTTCCTTTGGCTCCGTGCTGCCACAGGTTCTCTAACGGAGTGGCATGCGTAGCGCCGGGCGGCATTCGGGGGAGTCAGCCGACCTGACCTGGGGAAACGGCAAACAAATGGCGCTGCAGTGCCCCAGGCGGCCATCGCCCTGGTCACGAAAAAGCCTAGTGGCCGCCCCCCGGCATGGCCTGGGCACCTTCGTGCAAATCGGAGGGATGGATTTTTGACGCTCTGTACAGGACAGCCGCGGACCTGGGTGCGCTCGGGGATGCCTTGTCGCCGATTGTTGCGTCTGCCTTCTCCCCCGTGCCCGAACACAGCGGCTTCGGGACAGGGCGGATACGCCTGTTCAGGATCGGAGTGCCCGCCCCGACGGACGCTTCGCAGGCCGGGGGAGGGGGTCGATGCGGCGATCAGCCGCTATGCGCCGCCGGGCTGTGGCGATTTCATGCGCGGTGTGGCTGAAGGGCGCGCATGGCGGCGGTGTCGCAAGTGGTCCGCCGGACCAGGCCCCATTCGATCGGTGGGGCGTCGTGGAAGGGAACGTAGGCGACATCGGGGCGGACGTAGAAACGCACCGCGCGGCCGCCCTCCGGGTACACCCCCTTGCCCGCTCCTACGAGGGCGAGTATCCCCAGGAAGGTTTCGGCGCCCCGGACATGTCGGATGGGCCCGCCCGTTCGGGGTTCGTTCGGGGGAGTGGAAGTCGTTCTGGCCTTCCAGCATGGTGGCGGGATTCTGCAGCACCGGGACGTCGGCCAGCTCCTCAATGGACAGCGAGGAACGGCTGGCGAAGGGGTGCTGGGAGGACACCGCGAGCACTTTGGGCTCGGTGAACAACACGGCGGCCTCACCTCGTGCGCGAGCGGCGCCGACCATGACGAGGAGGACAGCCCGGTGCCATCACACTCATCAGGAGTTCGACCGTGCGACGCCATACCGCGCGATGTGGCGACCTACGACAGCATCGGCGCGAGGTATGCCCACACGCGGCGGTCCGACCCCCGCAGCGGCGCCAGGATCCACCAGGCCCTGGGCGATGCCGCCACCGTGCTCAACGTGGGAGCCGGCACCGGCTCGTATGAACCACCCCACACGGTGCCGGCAGTCGAATCCAGCCCGGTGGTGATCGCCCAGCGCCCGTCCGGATCCGCACCGGCGCTGGAAGCGTCCGCGGAGTCGATCCCCCTCCCCGACGATTCGGCGGACGCGGTGATGGCACTCCTGACTGTGCACCACTGGAGCGACCTGGAAGCCGGTGTCGGGGGGGAACTGCGCCGCATCGCCCGGCAGCGGATCGTCATCCTCACCTTCGAGCACGCCGTCAGCCGCACGTTCTGGCTGCTGGAGGAGTACCTGCCCCCGGCCGCGCCGCGCTCGACGCCACACGGGCCTACCGGCTCCTCATAGCCGACCAGTAACGTCTGCGTCGATGTCGACTCGACTCCGGCCCACTACGGAGTCGACGGCTCACGGCGGAGAAGTTCTTTGGCAAAAGAACAGCTCGAATCATGATCTACCACCAGGCAAAGGTTGAGTCCCTGCCCATCCCGCCGGACCTCGGCTGACAAGAGGCACGTGCCTGCCGCGTCGTCGATGCGCAGCGCGACAGTGTCGCCCCTGGTGAGTGCGTCGTCGGCGAAGGAGAAGCCGTGGTTGTTCGGGGGGCTGAAGAAGTTCCAGTGCCCGGCAGCCGCGCGAGGGCACGATGTTCCGCCCAGCATCGCGGTGTTCAGGCCTTCCCACGCCATACTGCGGTCGGCGCTCAGGAGAAGACGTTCACCGCCCGCATTGCTCCACTCTCCCGCAAGCGCTGACTGATCAACGCGGGCTGCCTCGCCACCCGCAGTGCAAGCAGTGACGGCCCATGCCAACGCGGCGATCAGTGCCGACCACCGTCTCGCCGAAGCGTTCATCGAAATCCCCACCCCGCAGCAGACTGAACGCGTTCAGAATAGAGCAACGTCGGGCCGGTCCCGCTGTGACGTGCGGCACCAGGCCGCCAACCGCCGGGCAAATCCATTGGCCCCGAGGGGCCTGCAGGGTGACAAGACTGCACCGGTGAATCCCATGCCGCCGTTGCCCGGCCCGCTCGCTTCTCTGCCCGTCCCGGACCCGCGTACCCGCGACGTCGCTCTCGACCATGCGGGCATGGACGCTGTGGTGGCCGGCCTGGTCCTCCCCGGTGACGCGTCGATGTACGTCATGAGCGCGATGGAAACGTCCCGCGAGCTCATCCGGCACTCCTACGACCGGTACGAGTTCGCCACCGTTGCCGTCACGCGCTCCCTGTTGGCCCTGGAGCACGTCCTTGCCGAGCGTCTGGTCACCAACGAACCGCTTCAGGACCTGATCGAGCGGGCCGCCGACGCATGACTCCTCCCGGCCGAACTCGCCGCCGAGCTCCACCGCAGCCGACGACTGCGCAACAAACTCACACAGGGCGCCGTGACAAGTGCCGCCCTCGGCCCGGTCAGGCCCATCGCCCTCCTCTGGGCGTGCATGGCTGACCTCGACAAGGTCGTTCCCCTGATCAACTCGGAGTATTGCGCCTCCTACTTCGCGAAACTCCGGACGATGGCCGAGCTCGCAGCAGCGCGCTACATCCCCACCGCGACCTAGGGTCTGTAGGTGACAGTCACAGCACACCGCAGATATCGCTTCAGCAGTGGCTCACTGGATCAGGTCGGTGTGCGGATGGTCCGGGGACTCCGGGCAGACGTAGAGCTGCAGATGGTTGCCCCTCGAGACCTGGACCTTGGGCGGGTTCGACACGCGGGCGTCGTCGAGCGCGGCGAGGGTTTGGTCCTCGTACGGGACCCAACCACCGTTGCCGGCGTCCCATTCGTTCGAGGCGATGGTCAGCAGCGGGACCATCCCGGCGTCACAGACGGCGCAGAACCGGGCGGCGGGATCCGTCAGGCCCCACGGGGGCCAGCCACCGACCTTCCAGCCCGGAGCGAGAGACAACTCGGTGTCGTAGAACTCCTCCGGGTAGGAAGCGTAGGAGCTGTCCACGCCGGCGCCGGCCGCTTGCCACCTGCTCCAATCTCCCAGCTGCTGCCGCAACTCCTCGCTCAGTTCCATGGGGTGGGGGTACTCGGTGATCTGCTCCGGCGCGAGCACGCACGGCTCCGGGACGTAGCCGTCGTACTCCACCGCGGACGGCTCGGGGGGCGCGGCGAGGACCTGGGTGACTTCGGCGGCGGACCGCCAGAACAGCGCGGTCGGAGGCTTGTACTCCGGCGGGTGCTCGAAGGGACACCACAGTACCTGGAGCAGATCGGACTGTCCGGGTGGTCGCAGGAGGGGTACGTCGCGCACGTACAGCTGGGCCACGGGCACCATGGCGTTCGGACCCTCGTGCCACTCGTCGCCCGGAGCTTCGTGCCACTGGTGCCGCTGGGCGCAGTACGGCCACGGCTCGTCGGCCGGCCACAGCAGCGGCCCGCCGACCGAACTCTCATGCGGGGACGGAGCCCCCGGGCGCGGGTGCAATCGCGTCGCCGGACGTGCCAGCGGGGCCAGTTGAGGGAAGACCGCGGTGACAGCGAGCGGCCGCGGCGGGGTGGTACGGCTGACGTTCATGGCGGCGATGCTGCCAGCAGCCGCTGACAAGTGACGTACCGGCCCAGGTGCCATTGACACTGGGTAGCTTCGCTGGCCGACTGGCCCCGAAGCGACTTACCCGGAAATACGACTGCCGCCTTCCGGTTGGACGGCGGAACCGCCGAGGACTACTGGCTCAAGGCGGGCAACGGTTACTGCCTCACCGTCCCGTGGAACCTCGGCACGCCGCCTGGCAACGGCACGCGACCGTTCTGGTGGTTGCGCGAGGGCCGATGAGCCTCGGCCAACCAGCTCTGGAAGTTGCGCATGGACATCCAGGCGGCGGCCGTGGCCCCGCGAGGGCGGCCGGGAAACCGGGTGAGCCCCCGCCGTGTCGCGAGCCGCGAAGTTGGATACCCTCGCGGTTGGCTTCGGGGCATCGGCGGACTGAACTGCCGTCGTGACAGCGGACGGATTTTTCATGAGTGCACCTTCAACAGACCTTTTCCAGCCGCTCGGTCCCGGCGACCCGGCCACGGTGGGCGGTTATCGTCTGACTGCCGTGCTGGGCGCGGGCGGCATGGGGAAGGTGTACCTCTCCTACACGCCGGGCGGGCGGCCCATCGCCCTCAAGGTGATCCGGCCCGAGTTCAGCGAGGACCCGGAGTTCCGGCGGCGCTTCCAGCAGGAAGTGCGGGCGGCTCAGCGGGTGCAGGGCCTCTACACCGCGCCCGTCATCGACTTCGACACCGAGGGCTCCCAGCCCTGGCTGGCCACGGCCTACGTACCGGGTCCCTCCCTCGCACACGCCGTGGCCCGGCACGGGCGGTTGCCGCAGCGCAGTGTGCTGCTGCTGACCGTCGGGGTCGCCGAGGCGCTGCACGTGATCCACGGCGCGGGCATCGTCCATCGTGACCTGAAGCCGGCGAACGTACTCCTGGCCGGCGACGGTCCTCGTGTGATCGATTTCGGTATCGCCCGCGCGGCGGATGCCACTTCCCTGACCGGAAACGGCGTCAGTGTCGGCACCCCCGCGTTCATGGCGCCCGAGCAGGCCTCCGCCGGCACCGTCACCGCGGGCACCGACATCTTCGCCCTCGGACAGATCGTGGCCTTCGCGGCGATCGGCGCGCCCGCCTACGGGGAGGGGTCCTCGCACGCCGTGCTGTACCGCATCGTCCACGAGGACCCCGACCTCAGTGCACTGCCGGCGGAGCTGCGGCCCCTGGTGACGCGGTGCCTCAGCCGTGATCCGGCGGATCGGCCCACGCTGACCGAGGTCATCCAGATGTGCCACGATCTCTCCCCCGTCCCGCTCCGGCAGGGCGAGGACTGGCTGCCGCAGGCGGTCGCCGGTTCCATCACCGAGCGCCTGCGGCTGCCCGAACCGGCGAAGACCCCGCCGCCGCAGCCCGCCGTGACGCCTTCCCCGACCGAGGTCTCCCCGCAGCCTCCGACGCAGGGCGCGACGCCGTACACGCCGACCGGATTCGGCGTGGCCGCCGCGCCGACGCAGAGCGCGCCCGCCGCTCCTGCGTACGCACCCCCGACCGGTCCCCCCGCTCCGGGCGCGGTACCGCCCGGCCATCAGACGCCGCCCCCCGGTCACCGACCCCAGCCCGGATACCAGACGCCTCCGCCCGGCTACCGGACCCCTCCGCCCGGGTACATGCCGGGCTACCACACGGCGCCCTCCCACCACCCCGGCTTCCCGCCCCCCGCGCCGCGGCGCAAGCCGAAGGGGCTGATCATCGCCGGGGCCGTCGTGGCTGCCGTGATCGGCCTCGCGGTCATCGGTTCCCTGCTGCCGGACGGCTCCAAGGACAAGGCCGAGGGCAGCAGGGCCTCCGCCGGCGGAAGTGCGAGCAGCGCAAACCCCAGCGGCGGCTCCCAGGACAAGAGCGGGCAGCGGACCGACCCGGCCCCCGCGTCCTACAAGGGCATCGACCTGACGGCCAACTATCAGCTCATGCTGGCCGACAATCCGCCGCGCCCGGCCTCCGGCGGCAGCTCCGGCGTGTTGTACAACCACGGAGACCTCTACTTCTACCTCGACACCCTCTTCGGCGACATGAAGGTCGGGACCGACAACGGCCGGCTGGTGGTGCTGAACAACTCGCAGAAGGGATCGCTGGAGACCTGCCGGGCCGAAACCCGTTACACCGAGAAGATCGGCCTCGATCAGCTGACGGACGGGTCGGAGGTGTGCGTGCTCAGCGACGCGGGCCACATCGCGGTGGCGACGTACCGCGGCAGGTCGGGCGAGAAGGACCCGAGCACGTACATCACGCTCGACCTCACGATCTGGCGCAACGCCGAGCAACCGAAGAAGAACCGCTGAGGCTCGCCCGCGGTTGCGGGAACCAGGTGCGATCCTGCACGTATGAACGACCTCGGCGACGCGCGCGTGCGCACCTGGACACTCCGCTTCATGACCCTCCTGGCGGCCGATTGCCAGGATCAACTTGCCTGGCTGGGCGAGCGTGAACTGGAGACGCAGGACGTCGTCGAGGAGGCGGAGCTGCTCTGCCGTGTGTCCGAAGGACTCACGGAGCGCGGAGCCTTCGAGCCCGACGAGCTGCGCGACCTACGGGCCATCGGCCGACGCCTCGGCGAGATCGACACCAGCTGCCGCGTCGGGCTCTGGGCCAACGCCCTGCCCGCCGATCCGGCCTGGGACGACGTACGTCTTCTGACCCGACAGTTTCTCCTCACGGCGCTGGGGGACTGGCGTCAGCCACTGCCACGACCCGTGCTCCCGGACAAGGACGACCGCTGAGCACGTCCAGGGGCGCGGATGTCCGGGGAATGGATCACAAGTGCTGCCATCCCGGTCGCGCGGGAACGTCGCGGCGGTACGTCGTGAGCCGGCCGGACGCGCTGCCCGGCAGTCGCTTACAGGGACCGCCCCGTCCGGTGTCGGCCACGTATCTGCCGCGGTGGGGTGCTGGTGCTGGTGCTGGTGCTGGTGCTGGTGCTCTGCGCAGGCGACTGCATCCTTTGGCCTACTGCGTGCTCGATCCTGCGGACGATGATCTTGCGGAACCACCGTGAGAGGGTCGATCCGTGCGAACAACCATCGGATACACCGTCGAAAGCATCGGCTACGTCATAGGAGCCCAGGGGCTCGTCAGCTTCGCTTCGCAGACCTTCTTCGGCACGGAGTGGGGCTGGTTGCACAAGGTCGTCGACCTTCCCTCCGCCGCCTACCTCGGCATCGTCCTCGTGGGGCTGGCACTCGTCGTCGGCGGGGTGAAGACGCGGAAGGCGCCCGAACGTCAGGAGGTCGCCTGACCGGCGGTTGTCTAGAGGGTGGCCCGGCGCCCGGTGCGTGAGGGGCACCGTCGCTTGACGCGCTGGCGACGCGAGGAGAGGTGTATGGCGTGCTCCGGCCCGGCACCTCGGCCGCCGGGCGGGTCAGCGGGTGACGAACGGCTCGGTCAGGTGCGGGGTCGCGAGGTAGAGGGTGTCGGCGGCCCGGCTCTGCAGCAGCTGTTCCCTCGAGGCCCTTGCCTGCTCGGGGTCCATTTCGTGCGCATAGGCGAGTTCGGGGTGGAGCACCTGGATCGCGTGCACGAGCAGGTCACCGGTAACGGCGACCAGTTCGCGCCCGGACGCGACGAGCACGCTCTGGTGTCCGGGTGTGTGACCGGGCGTGGCGAATACGCGCTCGCCGCTGCGCAGCAGGGTGTCGCCGTCGAGCAGCCTTAGCCGACCGGCCTTCTGGAGCGGGTCGATCACGGTGGACCGCAGCTGCGGGTTGATCTCCTCGAGCGCGTCGTGTTCGGATTGCTGCAACAGATATTCGGCGTTCGGGAAGAACGGACGCGCCTGCTCGCCACCGACGACGGCCCAGCCCACGTGGTCGGTATGGAGGTGCGTGAGCACCACGGTGTCCACTTCGGACGGTTCGATCCCCGCGGCGGCCAACGAGGCTGGGAGCTCCCCTGGCACGGGCGCCCACGAGGCCGCCGGGCTGTCGGCCGGGCCGATCCCCGCGTCGACCAGCGTCACACCCTGGTCGCTGCGGATCGCGAACGCGCGGAACTGCAGCCGCCAGCGCCCATCGGTGTCGAGCGCGCCCGGATCGAGCCGGTCGGCCGCCGCCCACTGCTCGGCGGTGGCGTCGGGGAACGCCTCCGACCTGGGGGAGAAGAAGGGGCCCACGCCGTCGGCGAGCGCGATGACGGTGTATGGACCGACCTGAAGGGAAGGGGGCATCCCACAGATGGTGCCACCGGCGGGCGACCCACGGCCAGGCGGGTCGCCCCAGGGTCCGCTCCAGCGGATTGGCCAGCCGAGTGGCCAGAGAGGCGCATGACGCGGTGACCTGCTGACATCGCTGACGAACAGGCCCCGTTGTCTGCGTGCGGTACGGCCGATAGAACCTCGCACGGCCCGGCTTGAAGCTCATGAACCCTGAGATCGCCCACGGCACTGTGACGCGCATCGTGAAGTGGCTCGGGCCCGGCGCGACATGGTGGACCAACCGGCAAGGCCGTTCCTGGGATGCCGTCAGCGCCTGCACTTTCGATCCAGCACGGCGGCGAGGCGCCACAACTCCCCTTCGGAGAGCAGGCCGCGGCGGGCGACCTCCTCCTGCAGGTTCGGTCCTTCGATGTAGGCGCCGGCCATCCACGGCTGCGCGGCGTCCGGATCGGCGTCAACCACCGCCGCCGTATGAAAGCCTGCGACCTTGCGGGCAGCCTCCACCTCTTGGCGGAAGCGTTTAGACGGAACCCATACCTCCGTTGCCCAGCAGGCGAAGGACCGTGTAGCCGCCGATCCGCTTGGCGGTCGCCCAACCCCTGCCCCGCCTCGCGCCGCACGAGCTCCCGGCGGAACCACACCCGGCCGAGCACACCCCAGGCAGCACCCGTAGCGGTCCGGTCAGAGTGGTCCGGGCGCGCCGGCCTGTTCCTACTGCGCGGTCCGCGCCAGCGCGAGGGCTTCTACTCGGCCGGGGCGGTCGCGTGAGACAGCGCTACGCCGCCGACGATCAGGGCGAGGGCGAGGAGGCGGCCGACGCTCACCGGGTCCTTGTGGACCACGACGCCTAGGGTGATGGCGCCGACCGCGCCGATCCCGGTGAATACGGCGTAGGCCGTGCCGACCGGCAGGCCCTTCATCGCCAGGGACAGCAGATAGACGGCGATGGCGGCGAGTGCGAAGCAGAGCAGCGTAGGGAGCGGGCGGGTGAACCCGGCCGTCGGTTTGATGCTCTGCGACCAGCCGATCTCCACCAGGCCGGCAGCGACGAGGAGAAGCCAGCTCACAGGGACTCTCCTGTCTTGCGGGCGGCCTCCAGCGCGGCTGCACGGGACGTGTCGTGCGCCCCGCGCCGGCCGGCGAGGGCGGGATCGGTGAGGGAGTTGACCAGTTCGGTGCCGAGGAAAGTCATGGCCTCCTCCGGCACGGCGAAGTGCCCGGCGAAGAAGTCGCGCAGGTAGCGCTCCTGGTGGTCGTAGGGGTGGCGCGGGGTGCCCGGGCCGTACGCCCCGCCGCGGGCGTAGGCCACGACGAACCGCCGTCCGGCCAGGGACATACGGGGGAAGGTGACCTGGTCGATCCAGGCCTTCAGGGATGCCGGGACCGAGTAGTTGTACATCGGTGTGGCGATCAACACCACGTCGGCGGCCACGAGTTCGGACAGCAGCGGCTCGACGACGGCCCAGGCCGCCTCCTGCGCGGGAGTACGCACGGCTTCCCGGTAGCGGGCGGGGTCGGTGATCTCGTGCTCCAGGACGTAGTCGCACAGCTCGGTCCACGCCTCGCCGATCTGCGGGACGGGGGTCCTGGCCAGGTCGCGGTGGACGTAGAGGCCGCCGGGATGGGACGCCCGCCAGGCGGCGGCTACGGCGTCGCCGGCCTCTCGGCTGAAGGACTGGCGGCGGGCGCTGGCGTCGAGGTGCAGCAGCGTGGTCATGGCGGATCTCCCTCGGTATCGGCGGAAACGGTAACCGGACACAGCGTCCAGTTATACGCGACGAAGAGCCCAACCGGACAGGGCGTCCACATATTCCGGTAAGCTGAGGTGTCATGGAGACGACGAGGGAACGTGCGGACGCCGCCCGCAACCGGGCCAAGGTGCTCTCCGCCGCCGCCGAGCTTTTCGCCGCCGGCGATCCGCGGGCCGTCACGATGGAGGACATCGCCAGGGCAGCCGACATCGGCCGCGGCACGCTCTACCGCCGCTACCCGGACGTCACGTCCATCGCGGCCGCCCTCCTCGACGAGCACGAACGCCGCCTGCAGGAAGAGGTGTTGCGTGGCGCTCCCCCCCTGGGTCCCGGCGCACCGCCGCGCGAGCGGCTCACCGCCTTCTACGCCGCCATGGTCGACCTGCTGGACACCCACGGCCACCTGGTGCTGGGGGCCGAGACCGGCGAGAAGCGCTTCACCGTCGGGGCGTACGGCTTCTGGCGCGCCCATGTCCTCGTCCTGCTGCGCGAGTCCGGCGTCCGGGACCCGGAGGCCCTGGTGGACAGCCTGCTCGCCCCGCTCGCGCCGGAGGTCTTCCTCCAGCAGCGCGCGCAGGGAGTGACGCCGGACCGGGTCAAGGCGGCGCTGGGACGGCTGGCGAGCGTGCTGCCGGCCGGCTGAACATGCCGGCGGACCGCCGGGGGCCCGGCAGGTTTCGGCGTGCAGGCGGACTGGGGCCGGCCGTTGCCGATCCAGCGCTCGATCAGTCAGTGGGCGGCTCGCTCCTTCGGCGGCAGTCTGCGGGCGGCGCGCAGCGAGGTGGGGTGACCAGGGCCTGCAGCCGGGCAGGCCGGGTGGCAGGACTGACGCGGTTCAGCCCCGTCGAGAGGAAAGGCCAGCGGGTAATCGGTACGATCAGCGCTCTCATGATGAGTGCGATGCGGACGTCAGATAGGGGCAGCGCGGGACAGAAGTACGCTCTGGCCTCCACCGAGGACGCGACCGACTTCTGGGGCTTCGCCCATGACACCGAGGGGTTCTTCACACCGTTGGAGGAAGAGGGAGCACGCCGTGTGCACCTCACGGGTTGTTCCCCGCAGGGCGGCCTGCTGACAGCTCTTGACCACATCGGCAGCCCCCGTGCTGTGGCAGGACCCGCCTGGTTCTGCCTCCTCGATTCTGTTGGGGCCACTATGGGGTCTTACGTAGTAGGCGAACTGACAGTCGTTGATGCCCAGCCCTCCGCCCGCGGAGCCGGCCTCCTCGACCTCACGGTGACGCTGTGGTGCGACATGGCCCTACGGGGAGCGGACCGAGTGTGGGACCTGATCCGCACCGGTCGCCTGAACCGAACCGGTATGTGGCACGGACTTTCCGCCGAAGACACGTACGCATGGCTGTCGGTAGCGCTCTATTCGGACGAGTACCACCGGAGGGGGAAGCCCGACGCTCCCGCGGGCCAGGTATTCAGCTTGGACGGCCGGCACATTCTCGACCTCGACAGCTTCTTTTGCGCACTGGGCGAAGCCGTCAACGGGCCCTGCGGATACTTCGGCTGGAACCTCAACGCCCTGAGCGACTGCGTGGAAGGCCGGTGGGGCGCCACACCGCCGTTCACCCTGCAATGGGAGTACTCGGCCAAGGCCGCCTGGTTGGCGGAGCGTGTGCCGACCGATCAGGGTGAGGTATCGCTGTTCGACGGCCTCCTGGACATCTTCGAGTCAAGGGGCGTCAGTGTCGTCCTGCGGTGACGACTGGCCGCCGGCAGTTCGGCGACACCGAACCTCCTGGGCTGCCCCTTCATACCTGGGGGCCGGCGGCGGACACGGGCCCGCCCGCCGGCTGGTGCCGGCGGGTCGGGCCCGTGCCGTCGCTGCTTCGCGACCCGTGGGCCGCGGGACTCAGATGAGGTTCTTGTAGATGTTCCAACCGGTGCCGAACTTCACGCGGGCGCCGAACGTCGCGGTGCCGGCCTTGCCGGTCGAGGAGTACCGGTACACGTCGCCATTCGGGAGACGGCAGAGCAGGTCGCCCTTGCTGTCGCCGTCGATGTCACCCGGGACGAACAGCTTGTCGTACTGGTCGAAGCCGCTGCCGACCTGCTCCCGGGCGGCGAACGGCGCGGTGGCCGTGCCCGTGCCCTTGAAGAGGAACAGGCGGCCGGAAGTGTCGCGGGCGAGCAGGTCGGGCCGCCCGTCGCCGGAGTAGTCGCCCGCGCCGACGAGCGCGTCGTAGCCGTTCCAGCCGGTGCCGACCTTGATGCGCGTGCCGAACTTGGTCACCAGCGCACCGTCGCCGGGGTGCAGCCACAGGGTGCCGCCGGAGTCGCGGCTCAGCAGGTCGCCCTTGCCGTCGCCGGTCAGGTCACCGGGGCCGACCGTCACGGTGTAGTTCCACGTCGTGCTGACCCGCTCGCCGTGGACGTACAGGTCGCTGCCGATGTTCTGCACGTAGGTCGCGTGGTTGCGGCTGTTGAGCCCGGTGGCGTAAGCGTTGCGGGAGCCGGGCGTCTCCTTGCCGGCCCAGACCGGCGGCATCCGGTAGTCGCCGTTGGCCAGGGCGTTGTACTTGGCGAGGTCGTTGTCCGCCTCGGTGCCGAGGTTCTGTCCCTTGCCGTAGAGCGACGTGGTGCCGGCGCCGACGATGAACTTGTTGAACTCATAGCCACTGCCGAAGTACGCGGGTGCGGCGAACCGGCCGCCACCGAGCGACTTGAACCAGTACTCCACGCCGTCGCGGTCGCGGGCAAGCAGGTCGCTCAGGCCGTCGCCGTCGCCGTCATCCGAGCCGGTGATCACGTTGTACGCGTTCCAGCCGGTGCCGACCTTGACGCGGGCCTTGAGCGGGGCGGTGGCACTGCCGGCCCCCTTGTGGAACCACAACTCCCCGCTCAGCGTACGGGTGAGGACGTCGCCGAGGCCGTCGCCGTCGACGTCGCCGGCTCCGACCAGCTGGTCGTAGATCCCCCAGCCGGAGCCGACCTTGACCCGGCTGTTGAAGGGTTTGCTGACGCTGCCGGTGCCGGTGTACAGCCACAGGTCGCCGGCGTAGTCGCGGGCCAGCAGGTCGGGGTGGCGGTCCCCGGTGACGTCGCCGGTGGCCATGACGCGGTTGTAGATCTGCCAGCCGCGGCCCGACCAGAGGGGCGCCGACGTGCTCGTCAGGCCGGCCTCGTAGAGCGTGAGCACGCCGTCGAAGGAGAGCGAGAGCAGCTCGGCCTTGCTGGTGCCGCCCACGTCACCCACCGGCAGCAGGTCCTTGAACGAGGCGCTGGGGTCGGGGTCGGTCTTGTAGATCGCGTATTCGCTCCAGGTCGCGATCGACGACAGGTAGACGGCCGTGGTCTGGTCGAACTCCATGACGATCATGTCGCTGATGCCGTCGCCGTCGACGTCGTGCCGCGGCTTGGCGGCGGCCGAGGGCGCCGGATTCGTGGCGCGTCCGGGCAGGATGACGCTCGGGTACTGGCGGTCGCCGCTCGGTGCGGCATCGGAGACCGGATCCGCCGCCGGGCCGGCCGCCGACGGGGCGGTGACCAAGTCGGGTATGAGGTGCTGCTCGGCGGCGCTGCTCGGGGCGGCGGCCAGGGCACCGACGGCCAGGGCGAGTACGCCGCCGGCGGCCAGTGCACGCAGTCTTCCGCGGTGTGATGAAGTCAAGATCCCCCCTGAGGATCGACCCGGGACCCGCCCGGACACGTCGTGCTGTGTGCTCGGAGACACGCATCCATGCGTGAACGGTTCCCCCTTCCGTTCGTGCAGCGTGTGCCGAGCCCCGGACGACTCCGGAGGAAGCTCGGTGCGTCAATTCCCTTTTCAGGGCGTGCAGTTGAGGGAACGGTTGATGGGTCGAGGGCATCACTGTCACGTCACGAAGAGGGGGATCGCGGCAGCGGTGGCCGCTTTCGCGAACTTTCGCGAACCGGATCGCGCCCGCGACGGTGTCCCGCCCGGCCACGCGTCGGACCAGGTCGTGGGGGAGGGAGGGGTCCGGGAGCGGGCCGGCCGGGCCGGTGCCCGCCTGACCGGTGCCCTCGGGGTGCGGGCGCACCGCAGCACGGTCCTGCGGCGGGTCAACGCGCGCGAGCCGGACATTCCGGCGTCGCGGGTGGTCGGTGTTGACGTGTACGCCGCCGACAAGGGCCGCCGGTCGGCTGCGACCTCAGTCCTGCCAGTAGAACAGCAGGGTGTCGACGTCGAGCGGCTCGCGCCCGCCGAAGTAGTACACGCACAGGCCGGTGACCCGGATGCCGCCGGTGGCCCCGTCGATCCAGCGGAAACCCGCCTCCTCCAGTGCCCGCCGGGCGGGATGCCGGTCGTCGTGGCCCGTGACGAAGCGCCCGAGGGTGCTGATGCGGATGTCCTCGTCGCCGCACGGGATGACGTGATACGTGCCGCTGCCCTGCTGGTGGTGGTCCCCGGCAGAGACCGGCGGGTCCGGGGCCAGACCGGCCGCGGTCAAGGCGGCGGTCGCACGCACGAGCTGGGCGGGCAGGTCCGGGCGCCCGGGCGGCTCCGTGCACAGGGCCTCGAGGAGCCATCGGGGGTCGCTCTGCCGCTCGTACCGGGGGGCGTACTCGTGGACGATCGCCCGGCGCAGTTCCTCGTCCAGGCCGTCGACCTCCGTCCGCGGGCTGCCGAGCCGCTCGTCGATCCGGCGGGTCTCCGCGCTGTCCTCGGTGAGCTGGTGGAGGGCGCAGGCGGCTCGCACGGCGGCCTCCGGGTCGGGCGCCTCGTCCAGGAAGGAGCGCAGCCGGTCCGGGTCCGCGACGAGCGACTGGGCGAAGTGCGCGATGCCGCGGTCGGGGTCGGCCAGGTAGCGCGTCACGTCCCGCCCTGCGCGGTCCCATGTCCGGAGTGCGAAGCGGCGGTCTTCGGGCCTGCTCGCGCCGAGCTCGGCCAGGATCGCGTCGGTGCCGTGGTGCGCGACCAGACCGTCGAGACCGGCCTCCCCGAGCTCCCGCCACCGCTGCCAGGGCGAGGCCGCGAGCGTGGACAGGCCGGGGGCGGCGGTTCGGTCGCCGAGCAGGCCGCGGGCCTTCAGGACCGCCTCGGCGACGCCGTACGAACCGTCCCGCTGCTCCTCGTCGCGCAGCCAGGGCAGGAGCTCCGTCCGGCCCGGGAGGAGGTCGAGGAGCGCGATGCGCACCTCGGCCGTCTCGTCCTCGTCCCGGATCCGGTCGAGGAGGCCGGGTACCCGGGCCTCCGGGACCCGGCCGGCGAGCGCGTGGGCACAGAGCCGGCGGCGCCACCAGGCGTTGCCGGTGTCCAGGACGTAACGGGCGAGGGCGTCGGGGTCGTGCGCGTGCAGGGCAGCGGTGTCGGGCTGCCCCCGCTCCGGTATCAGCGTGTCGATCTTCCGCATCGGGCGATGCTACGTCCGGGGGCACCGAAAGGCCCCCGCTTTTCACTTGGCCAAGGGGGGCTGCGCTTCCAGCGCGCCCGGCTACGCGGGATCTCGCTCTGCTGCGAGCAGCTGATCGACGCGGCCCATTGGCACCCGCGCCGGGGTGATGACTTTCCTGGTGTGGTGGTGCGCGCGATCGCCGGCGGCCCTGGCGACGACGAGGAGCCCTACGTCCCGCCGCCTGACACGCGGAAGCGGAGTGACGCAGACGCCAACGGATGGAGTGCTGTCGGTCTGAACGGCCTCGGTGGGGGAAGCTGCTCCCCATGAGGAGGATTCTGGTATCCCTGCGCGCGGAGGAGAACCGGCTGACCAAGCGCATGGCGTCCTGGGAATCGGTCTGGGCACGCGGCCTGCTGCCCCCGGTGGAGGATGCCGCCGAGCACACGAAGCTGTGGTGGGCTGCCGCCGCCGTGATGGCGGCCGGGGGCGGATGGAGGGGCCGCAGGGCCGCGGCGGCGGGGATCGCGGGGTTGGTGGTGGCGCAGGGGCTCTCCAACGGGGTGGCGAAGCAGCTGGTCGAGCGGCGCCGGCCCCCGAAGGAATGGTTCCCGCACGATGACGTGGAGGAGCGGCCGGACAGCTCCTCCTTCCCTTCCGGGCATACCGCCGCGGCCGTAGCGTTCACTGCCGCCGTCGCTCCGACGTGGCCGTGGGCGGGCGCCGCGTGCGCCGTACCCGCGATTTTGGTGGCGGTGGAGCGGATCCACAGCGGCGCGCACTACCCCTCCGACGTCGCCGCAGGAGCCGCCATCGGACTCGCGGCGGCCGCTGCGGTGCGGGCCGCGCCACGCCTGCTGCTGCGCCACCTCGGCTGAAGCCCTGTTCCGCCGGCGGGTACCCGGAGACGGTGAGCAGCGCTGACCGGCACACCAGCGAGGAAACGGCCCACGGGGCACGGGCTGGGGTGGCTCCACGGAGAGGGGCACCGGCTGAGGGGCTCGAGTGGCGGCACGGGGCCTGTGGAGACGGGCGGCGTGACCTCTGGCAACCCGAGCGGCACGGGAGCGGGCACGATCAACCCCATCGCCAGGAGGCTGAGCGATGCGGTGGCCGGCATCGGCCAGATGCCGGTGGCCCGGCGCCCCCCGTCCGGACGAGCCCCACACTTCAAGTCTTGACGGACGTCGTCTCACGAAATTCCCCCCGTTCGTTAGACCGCCAGTAGCGGAACGGCGGAGCCCGCGCGTGCGCGCCGGCCCACGCGGCCGAGGCCTCGGGCGGGCAATCCTGCAGCGGTGCGCGGAGGCGGGCGGACCCGACACAGCGGCCGGGCAGACCGTGCCCCGCCAAGAGGCCGGCGGGCATCCCAGCTGAGCAGTGGCGCACTCATGAACCGCTTTGGGTTGAAACCTGTACCCAGGTACAGGTTTACCGTCGAAGGTGTCCCCGCTCTGCGGGACGTGATGAGGGGACTGAGCGCGATGAACGATCTGGCATGGGTGCCGCAGTCCTGCACCCTTCCCACCGAGGAGCGACCCCTGCGGGTCGCCGAGTGGGACGCGCTGCTCTCCGAGCGACTGACCTCTGCGTCGAGGCCCGAGCCGCTGCGGTTGCGTCTCGACCTGGCCGCGGGCCCCGGCGTGGAGGAGCGTGTGATGGAGCTGGTGGAGCGCGAAAGCGGCTGCTGTTCGTTCTTCACCTTCACCACCGCCGCCGGCCCGAATCTGATCAGCGTGGACATCGCCGTGGACCCGGCCCACGAGACGGTCCTGGACGCCCTCGCCGCACGGACCGCCGCTGCCTGGAGGGCGCGGTGAGCGCAGCCCTGCGCAGCGGGCAGGTCGCCAAGGCGGCCGGGGTGAACGTCCAGACCCTGCGCTATTACGAGCGGCGCGGCCTGCTGGCCGAGCCGGAACGCAGCAACGGAGGCCACCGCCTGTACGGCGACGACGCGGTGACCGCCCTGCGGGTGATCAAGGCGGCCCAGCGGCTGGGCTTCACGCTGGAGGAAGTCGCCGAACTCCTGGAGGCCGGCCGCCACCGCCACGGCCGCCCCGTAGCGGGCCTTCAGGAGCGGGCCGCGGTCAAGCTCGTCGAGATCGATGCGAAGATCGCCGACCTCACCGCCATCCGCACCGCGCTGGCTGTGGCCGTCGAGGCGGGCTGCGACGACTTGACCGTTTGCGCCGAGCGCGCTTGCTGCCCCATTCCCTTCACCGCCCTCGCCGAAGAGAACCGCCATGCCGGTCCCTGCTGCTGACCCTCGCCCCCGCACAGTGCCGAAGGCACTCGGGGGCCTGGCCTGTTGGGCCTGTTGCGCCCTTCCCGTCTAGATCACGTCAGGTGTCGTTGGCGCCGGCGCCGGCGCCGAGGCGGTCGTCGGGTGCCTGCCCCGGCTGGGGCAACGCTCTGTGCCCGCCCGCACCGACGGGACGGGAGAAGGGAAGAGTGGAGCCATGGACGACCACTTCACCCACGCCCTCCTGGTCCTGCGCAGGTTCATCGGCGTACCCCTCCCCGCCACCGACTGGCGGATCCGGGCGATGGTGCGCCCCGACGGCGAGCACATACGGATCCGGCTGGCCGACACCGCCGGGCGGAGCGTTCTGGTGGGCCTTCCCACCCGCTACGGCAGAGAGCACGGCAGCTGGTGGTACGCCGGCGCCTTGCGCCACACCGCCGCCTGGCTCACCTCGGACACCATCCCTGTTGCGGGCAACGAGAGCATTCCGCATGTCGACGTGGCCGGCCTGGTCGGTTCGGTCGTTCCCGAAACGGCTGAGGTCACCCTGGACGACGGCATCGACCTGCCCCTCACCGACGACGGCACGCTGCGCCCACCTCAGTGGTGGGCGTCCGCGAAGCTCATCGCCCTCCTTCGGCCGGACGAACCGACGACGCTGGCCGTCCACCGGAACCACGACGCCCAAGACCCCCTGTGCCAAGCCGTCTACGATCTGACCGACTGGGCCTGACCGTGCCGCCTGCCGCGCGGGTGAATACCGCAGCTGCCGGTTGACCCCCGTGGCCTTACGACCTCGTACGTGGTTGCGGCGAGGGCGACTTCAGCTGCGGGCACCGCCCGGTCGCGCATGGGGCCTTGACGGGCCCGCTGGGAGGAGGTCCCCGGCCAGGGCACCGGTCTGTGACCGCCGCTCGCCGCCGTGCACTCCTCCCGTCTCCCTGGTCATGCCGTCACTTCCGCAGCAACGCCCGCCTGCGGCCGGGTCCGCATGCCCCAGCGGGCAAGAGGCGGGCCGGCAGCACCCAACGCCGCGAAGAACACCGCGAGCAGAAGCCAGCCCGCCGTGCCGAGGCCGAGCACCACCGTGGTGAGGATCGCGGGGGCGAGAGCCTGGCCCGCGCTGAAACCGAGGCCGAGGACACCTTGGTACTGGCCCTGGGCGTGGTCGGGGACAAGACCGAAGCCCAGGGCGAAGCCCGCCGAGGACTCCCAGACCTCTCCCAGGCTATGGACGAAGATCGCTGCCAGGACCAGTCCCGCTGCCGCCCAGACCGGGGTGTACGCCGCCAGCGCCATCATCGGGCAGCTGACGAGGAAGAGCAGCCCCGCGGTGCGAAACGCCCTGCCGCCCTCGTGCGGGGTTTCGATACGGGAGCCGATCCTGGTCTGCATCAGTACGCAGAAGGCGGCATTGACGGCGAACAGTGCGGCCACCGTCCAGCGCGGCGCTTCGGTGTGTTCGGAGATCCAGATCGGCAGGAGCAGGGAGACCACCGGGTATTGCAGTCCCATGGCCCCGTAGAGGGCGGTGAACGTCAGGTACGGGCGGTCCGTGAAGGCGAGCCAGCGACGCTGCTGCGGCGGTGCCGCCAGCACCGGATAGCGGGGCAGCAGGAGCAGAAGCACCGCGCACAGGGCGAAGCTCGCCGCGTTGCCGAGGATCAGCGTGACATAGGCGCCACGGGTGTCCGCGGCCAGGGCCAGCCCGGCACCCACCGTTCCGAGGATTACGCCCAGGTTGACGAAGGTGCGCAGCTTCGCCCGGAAGAGGGCCGGACGGTCACCCCCAACGCGGACCACCAGAGCCCCCCAGGCCGCCCCACCGGCCGCCGCGGCGATCTGGTCGACCGTCGCGATGATCGTGAGCGCGGCCCAGCTCTCGACGAGGACGAGGGCCGCCATCGCCGTCGCCTGGACCGCGAGGGCCAGCATCATGATCGGGCGCGCCCCGCGCCGGTCGGCGAGATGCCCTCCGGGTATCCCCGCGCCCAAGCCGATCAGTCCGGCGATGGTGAGCGCGACGCCGACCTGCACCGCGGGCAGGCCCACGACCAAGGTGAAATAGAGCGCTGACGCCGCGTTGAACAGGCCGTTGCCGACGCGGTTGACGAAACTGGCGGCGATCAGCACACGCTCCGGCCCGCTGTCCCCCGCCATGCGGCCTATTCGGCCGGCCAGGCTGCCCTTGATCATGAACGGCAGGCTAGCAGCGGACTCGCTCACACCGCCCTGTGCGGGAGGACCCGTCGTGGTCGTCCTTCTACCTTCTACCTCTCAGTTGCACACCCGCCGTCTCCCCCGGGTGGGGGAGACGGATACCTCCGGCGGGGGAGGTGTCGGGACGGCGCAGGCCGGAGGCTGGAGACCTGCTGGTGAAAGGGGAGTCGGGTGGAACGCTGGGATCGGGTCGGGCGGAACGCGGCGTATGGGGCGGCTCTGGCGCTGTCGCCCTACTTGCTGATCAAGGTCTCGTGGGTGGTCGGCGCCCTGGTGGGGGTCCTGCCGATCGGCGATGGGTTCGGCTTGACGGAGTGGGTGGTACTCAACACCGTCACGGTCGGTATGGCGGTGATCGGGATTGCTCTGGCGCTCGCTCTGGTGCGGCCGTGGGGGATGCGCATACCGGGGGCGCTCGTCGCGTTCTGTTCTTGGGTGGGGTCGGGGTTCCTGGTCTCGGTGCTGCCCTTCGGTTTGTTTACTGCGCTCCTGGATGTGGGCGGCGGCTCGCAGGGCGGGGGTGACGACCCTGCCATGCCGGTCTGGGAGGGCGTACTGGTCCAGTTCAGCTTCGTGGGGATGGGGCTGGGGCTGGTCCTCGCCGTTCCGGCGTATCTGCGGCGCCGGTGGCCGGATGCGTTCATCGGGCGAGTCGGTGACGGTCGGCGCACGGCAGCGCCGTGGGCGGCTGTCGTCGGTGCCGTGGTCGGTCTGGTCTGGCTCTACTGGGCAGCCGGGGGCAGCCTGGGCATCGCCCACCCGACCGAGCGGACGTCCGACGGGTACCTGCTGCTGGCCGCTGGATGGGGCTTCTGGGCACTCGCCGGATCCGCCGCCACCTGGATGCTCGCCCGGGCGCGTCCTGTCCGGCTGCCTTGCTGGATCCCGCTGACCTTCGGGTGGGTCGGATCGGGCTCACTGTTCGCATGGAGCGCCTGGAAGCTGCCCTTCGTACTGTACGTAGCGGTGGCGGACCCGGCCGATGTCCCGCTGCCGGAGAACCCGGCCGTCGCGGTGGTGCTGCATCTCTGCGCCGTGGTGGCAGGCGCGGCGATGATGCGGACACTCGTCCGCACACGTGCGCACAGACGCACACGCCCCGGCGTCGCCGAGTCCCCTGCCCAGCCCGAGGCTGCCCTTCGGCGCGAGGGCTGAGTGTGTGCGTCAGGGCCTCGGAGCCGTCTTGGACGGCCCCGTTCAGCGGATCGAGCCGCGTCTGTTCGGCCGGCTGGTGCAAGGCCGGTCGTGCAGCCTTCATGGGAGGACCGGGCCCTGGTGGTTCGGGCTTGCTGGTGCACAAACTTGATGATGTGACAACTCGCCCCCGGTGTCTCGGGCTGTCCAAGACGGCCGCCGGCCGAATCATCGCCACCTCCCATCCCGGCCTCGGGCCACCACACCCTGGGCGAGGGCTTGCCCTGGGTCCTTGAGCGGCTGGGCCGGTCGCTCACCGTGGAGGACCTGGCGGAGAGGGCACAGGCATTGAGGTGAACTGGCGGCCTATCGGCCGCGCTGCGTTCCCTCCGGGAATCGGACCGCGACAATTCGGTTATGGCATCTCGCGTCACGTCAGTTCGCAGCGCATGCATCGTGGTCGCCGCCCTTGGGACCGGCTTCCTCCTGGCCGGCTGCTCCTCCGTGGGCGACGCCTTCGCCGACGAGGAGTGGAAGACGGCGAAAGCCGACGCCACGGTCACCGAGGCGGTTAGGGAGGCGAAGGTGAGTACCCCGGCCGGCTCGATCGAGATCACTCCCGGCCCGGGCCCCGGCGTCAGCGTCCGCCGTACTGTCCACTACCGCCAGGACACCGCTCCCAAGCCGGGCCAGAAGGTCTCCGACGGCGTACTGACCTTCACCGATGGCTGCTCCGAGGACTGTTACATCGACTACCGCCTGGAGGTACCGGCCGCGGCCAAGGTCAAGCTGGACAGCACCAGCGGCGACATCACGGTGAGGGGGGTGGCGGAGGCCGAAGTGTCGGTCGTCTCCGGCAATGTCGCGGCCGACCGGATCGGCGGTCCGCTGACGGTCCACACCACCTCGGGCGAGGTCACTGCCACCGCCCTGTCCGGCCCGAGTGCGGAAGTCCACTCGATCTCCGGCGACACCAGCCTCGACTTCGCAAAGCCCCCGTCCTCGGTGCTCGCCGAATCCACCTCGGGCGACGTCACCCTGAGGGTTCCCCGAGCCCCTTACCGGCTTGAGGTCTCCACGGTCTCCGGCCAACGCGAGGTCTCTCTCGCAGACAGTTCCTCCGCTGCCTCCAGTCTCTCGGTGAACACGGTTTCGGGCGACGTCCGCATCTCCACCACCTGACGGGCTCCCACAGCGCGGAAGACGGCTCGACTTCACTGATGCCGGCCAACTCCTGCGGACGCCATGTGACTTTGTGCACTGACCCCAATCCAGGACTTGAACGGCCGACAGATGGAAGCAGGGCCGCCGAGGCCTGCCCGACCCTGAACAAGCAGCGCCGCGGGTGGGCGGCGTCGACGCGTACGCGACGCGCAAAGGCCGCTTCTACGGGACCGTGCTGGTCGACGTCGAGAGGCGGCGGCTCCTGGCCCCGCTGGGCCTCTTGCCATGATGCTGCGATGAGCGCGATACCTGCTGTGGTCCCAGCCGGCAGCCTGAGTCAGGCTGAGCAACCGGTCTTCTCTCTCACCTCCGGCTTTCACCTGCGCCCATGGCAGCAGGAGGACGCCGAGGTTCTGGTCGCCTCCTGCCACGATGCGGAGATCCAGAAGTGGAACCGGCCTGGCTACCTGTCGCTTGACGAAGCCCGCGAGAGGATCTCGCGGTGGGGGCAGCGCTGGCGGGACGAAGAGGCCGCGATCTGGGCGATCGCTCCGTCTACCGGCGCCGGACCGGTGGGGTTGATCGGGCTCGCTGACATCGACCTCGGTGGAGGCAGCGCGGAGTTCCTGTACTGGCTGCTGCCTGAGGGCCGTGGCCACGGAGCCATGGTCGAGGCGACCGTCCGCATCAGCCGGTGGGCCTTGGACGACATCGGTCTGCATCGGCTCCGGATCACTCACTCCGTTGAGAACCCGGCGTCCTGCCAGGTGGCGACGAAGGCGGGGTTTTCCTTCGAGGGAACCATGCGGAGTGCTCTGCTCCATGCAGATGGGTGGCATGACGAGCACCTGCACGCCCGCGTCCAAGGCGATGTATGAGCGAGAAGTGGCGGACCGAGCGCCGCTGGAGCAGTCGTCCGCCACTTCGTCCGCCAAAGGGCTGTCCCGTAAATGATCTTCGAGACGCTTCGGACGTGGTTCCCCGTGGTGTGGGCTGCTCGCCTATCCGGCGAGGGCGAGGTTGTGCATGCGTCCGATGCCGAGCATGGCGTGGTGGACTCCGTCGCCGTTGAGGCGGCAGTCGCGGAGGATCTTCCAGGTCTTCATGCGGGCGAAGACGTGCTCGACGCGGGCTCGGACCTGCTTGTGGGATCGGTTGTGCTCTTCCTCCCAGGCCTGGCAGTCGTTGCGGTTTCCGGCGAGTGGCCGGCCGACCACGACGATCAGGCGAGTATCGGCGTCGATGACGACCTGGTGGTTGGTGGAGTACCTGTAGTTCTTCGACTTTGCGGCGATCTTGTGATCGCGGGTCGGCACCAGGGTGCCGTCAACGATCAGTACGGTGTCCTTGGCGAACCGCTTGCGGGGCTGGAGCGCGAGCATCGGCCCGAGGTGGTCGATGATCCGGTCCGCCGCCGACTTCGACACCCCGAACAGCGGGGCAAGCTGTCGCGTCGTCAAGTTCGTACGCCAGTACGCCGCGACCAGCAGGGCCCGGTCCTCCAGCGGCAGGCTCCACGGCCGGCCCTTGCGGACTGCGTCCGCACCCTCGCGCCGCAGCACGGTCACCAGCTTCCCGAACTGCCGCGGGCTCAACGGGGCTATCCAGGACGGCTCCGACGCCTTGATCACACAGGCCACAGCGAGATCATCTCCTTCTTGACCAGCGGTTGCCGGGCAGCTAGTGGGTCGCACATAGAGTGCGGCCATGAAAGAGATCCCCTGGTTCGAGTACGACGAAGACGATCTGAACCTCGCGCAACGCGCGTTCGCGGACGTTCTCGCCGAACGTGCTCGCTCCTGGCTGGTCGACCCGGATGACACAGCCGTGGTGCCCCCGGCGCACGCCTCCGACCGCGAGCTGATCGTCTGGTTGGACATCGTCGATCCGCAGCGTAACCAGGGAATCCTGACCGTGGGCGCCCACTTCAACGGGACCGTCGTCCACGCAGACAAGCTCCACAACCAGCTCTTCTCACTGCCGGAGGAGGCGACTGAGTTCACTTTCACAGCCGCTGGAAACCCAGCAGAGCTGGCAGAACGGACGGCTGCTTGGTTCGAGGCAATCCTTGTGCGCCCGCTGGTCCGCTGCGAATGGCAGCACGCGGGCCAGACGTACGCGGTCCGCTACGAGTTTGCCGATACGGGCCGAGGCCTCATCGAGAGCTTCAACGACGCCCTCGCACCCCGTCGGCTGCGGAATCGACTCGCCGCAGAAGGCATCGTCCGAGGCCGCGGGCGGATCAACCGCGCTTACCTGGGCGAACCAGACTTGATCGCATGGGTCAGAGGCGACCACCCCGGTCAGTAGTTGCGGGACAGCCCTAAGGGCGGGGGCGAATGCCCTCCTCCGCAGTCCCTCGAGGTCAGACGGGCAGCATCAGATCGCTCTCGCTGATGGTGTACGTCAGCAGGGGGTAGATGAAGTCGGTTTCCTTGTTTTCGCGGCGCCGTAGTTGGTAGAACTCGCGCCTCTGCTCATCGTCGGCCGACATGAGGCGCGCACCATGCGGGAGGTATGCGTGTCCGTCGCGAAACCGGACGAAGGTCTTGGACGTTCGAAACGTTACGCCCAACCATTGGTTGTCCGCCGCCTGAACGGACGTGTCCAATACGATTTTGTGCCTGAGTCGCCGATTCGAGTCGACAGAAAACGCGACGATACTGTTGTGGGCGAGAGGGATTTCGAACTTCTCGTCCACGGAGCCCTTTGACTCGAAGATGAGTTTCCTCGGCGCGCTCGCTTCCGGGTGTTGGTAGCAGGAGAAGACGGCGATGAACGACCCGTCGGCCAGGTCGAGGGCTTGGTCGGAATGGCTGCCCATGGTTGTGTAAGCGTTCGTGTAGCTCTCGATGAGAGCATTGTTGAAGCCGACCGGGAGCGCTGCACGTTCCTGAACCTGTTGCGCCAGACGTTCGTGCACCGCCCGGAACCTCTGCGTCGGGCTGCCGTATCGCGTGGTGGTGCGTACGAGAGGCACACCACCCGCCTCGTCGATCTTGGTGAGCGTGGCTCCTTGCCGGCCTTTTCCTACGTCTTCCCAGCGAACCGACGCCCGCAGCTCCGCAAAGAGATTCTCATCGGTGGGCACATCGCACGAGATGATCTCATCGAAGATCCTAGACTCGGGGGGCAATGTAGTCTCCCATGTTCATGCTGAAGAGGAATTGGTCCCCGTAATCGATGAAGGACGAGGTCCTGTTCTCCTCGGCGTACAGCCTGCGCAGCTCGTCCATGCCGGCCGGTGTGGCTGGCCCCAGCTGTGCCAGATCTCCGGCCACTTTGAGGAACGTGCGGCCGTTCTTGTGAACGGCCTCGGCGCTCGAACAGCGGACCACGTACCCCAGGCGGGTCGGGAGCAACTCGGCGTCTAGCGATGAGGGCCGGATTTCGTGCGTATACAGGCGGTTGGTGGACAGCGGCATGAAGAACACGGAGCCGGGGTACAGGGTCAGGGTGAACTGCGGGGGGAGCGCTGAACCTTCGCCTTTTTGGGCCGGGTCCTTGAGGCGGAAGTGGAGTTTGGTCAGCCCGCTGACGCCCTTCGCGCCATAGTCGAAGGCGTCTTCGGCCAGGGGCTGCAGCTTGTCGAGCCGGTCATAGAAAGTGCAGAAGGCCATGATGCCGTTGACGGGCATGTCTTTGGTCTTGTCGGCATGAGCCGAGATCTTGGCCTTGGACTGCTTGCGCTCGGCCGTGGCAAGGGTGTTGTGGTAGATCTGGGCGAGAACGTGATTCAGCGGTGCCTGGTTCCGGAAGACGGCGGTGGCCTCGCGGTTCAGAGCCTCGACGATGCGCGTGTCGGTCGGGCGAAAGTTCTCGGTCGGCCCCGAGAGATTCGTGGAGCACCGGAGCAGGCGGAAATGTAGTTCGTCATCGTGTCGTGTGACGGGCGTCAGATAGATTCCACTGCGGTGGGCTGTTCCAGGCTTGGTGGACTCCGTCAGGGACTGGAACGCGTGCTCTGCACGGATCAGGCCGAAGTGATCGGCGTCGAGCCCGAAAAAGCGGCGGTAGTACACGCCGACGCCGTGTACGCGGGTGGGAACTCGGCCGAGGTCGACGAGGGTCCAAGGCTTGTCGAGGCGCTCGTGGTAGCCGTGTGAGAGCTCCCGGATGACCAATACCCGGGCAGCCAACTGCAGTTGGCCGCTGCTGATCCCGGAGATGTCGCCACACAGGTGGACGGTCTTCTGCGCGAGGTCGAGCGAACCAGAGGCAAGGTCCTCTGGCGTGATGACGGACCCGAAGAAGTCCCTGATCAAGGCATCATCTTGCAACGTCGAAGGTGCAACCAAGATGTTGCTCGCGTCGTCAATGGAGGCTTCTGTCAGCTCTGTTGTGCGCATCAAACGGTACCTGTCATTCACAGATCTTGGCGGGTTAATCAAAGCCGTGGACACGACAACGGCCCGCACTCTTTCGTTTGCGTTGCGCAACGTAAACGAAAGGAGACGGACCATTGAACCTCGATGCTCTCACGGGGCTCGACAGCGGGCAACGGGGTTCGGACAACACTCACGACGTCGTCCGCGATTGAGGTTTCGGCGTGCCGGCCTGGCGGGTCGGCTGGCTGCTCGCCGAGCGGCCCGTCGCCCCGATCGGCCAAACTCTTCGATCCCATCGAGCAGGTAACTCGCAGAGGAGCAAGGGCAGTCTGCGAAGCATCGGACCGAGTATCAGGGCCTCAGCAGTCCGCCCACCCACCAGTCGTGCGGCTTGCCATCGTTGGCAATGCCGCGATGGCGCAGTGTCCCTTCGACGGTGAAGCCGAGCTTCTCGGCGACCGCACGCGAGCCGGTGTTGCCGGCCATGGCCCACCACTCGATGCGGTGGACGTCGAGGGTGTCCCAGCCCCAGTCACACAGGGCCCGAGCGGCCTCCACCGAGTACCCACGTCCGCGCAGTTCCTTGACCGCCCAGTAACCGAGCTCCCAGACACCACGGCTGATGAGGGTCAGGCAGTACGAGCCGACCAAGGCGCCGGTGTCCTTGCGGAACGCGCCGAGGGTGTAGTCCCTGTCCTCGGCCCACTGAGCGGGCAGCTTCTCGCCGACGAGCTTTTCCGCGTCCGCACGCCGATACGGCACCGGCACCGGGGTGTAGAGCTGGATGTCCTCGTCCTGGCAGGCTTCGTACACCGCATCCACGTCGGCAGGTGTGAAGGCCCGCAGCACCAGACGGTCGGTCTCAAGAGTCACCGGATCCATCACGGCAGTATGACCACCCTTGGCAAGCGGCGACCAGTGAATATCCCGACCGAGCACCGCCCCTCACAACACCCCGGGCTGGTCAACGGTTGTCGCACACCCAGATCGCCTGCCCCTGAGACGGAGCTACTCTCACCACCCCATCAATCGCGCACCGATCCGCTACCCGGGGGCCGGTGTCGCTGAGCCAGAACTCCGCGTACAGGCGGTCCTGTTCACACCTTGGGACGCCCGCCGCCCCGACGCTCGACCGGGATCCACAGCTGGGAGTCGGTCTCCGCGCCGATCTCCACCGGGTGTGTCCGCAGGAGCTCCGGACCAGGCCGGCTCGTGTACGGGTTCGAGGGGAACCACTGCGTGAACACGTCTCGCCACAGCTCCTGAACGGCACTCGGATAGGGCCCGCGGTTGTCGAAGACCGCCCAGGTCCCGGCCGGCACGTCGAGGGCGTCGAGCTCCTCGGCGGCCACCTCGAGGCCGGCTACCACGCCGATCCAGTAGTCCACCTCGGCGCCCTCCTCCCGGCTGTCGGTCAGGTGAACCACCGCGGACAGGATCCCCTCCGGCTCCCGGTCCGCCTCGGCCGTCTCCTTCATCCGTACGATCGCCTGCTCGTCCAGGCTCTCCAGGTGCGCCGCGGCGGCCGCGTTGACCCCCTCGTGCACGAGCGGCACTCGGGCCTTCCTGCCGACGACCCGGAACGACTCCTTCTCCACGATCCTGTACCGCATGGTCGTACTCCCTTCGACGACGACCCGAAAGGACATGCGCGGCTGTGCCGTCAGCACCGCACCCGTGCGCCGGGCCTCGCCCGGCCCGATGCCGTGCACCGACCGGAACGCCCGGGCGAACGCCTCGCCCGAGCCGTACCCGTACCGCACCGCTACATCGAGCAGCGTCAGCTCCCCGGCCAGCACATCGGCTCCGGCGAGCGTCATCCGCCGCCGCCGCACGTACACCGGGAGCGGCATCCCGGCGAGCGCGGAGAACAGCCGCCGGAAGTGGTACTCCGACACGGCGGCGATCCGGGCCACTTCGGCGACGTCGACCTCACGGTCGAGACAGCCCTCCAGGTGGTCCAAGGCCTGGTTCAGCCGCTCCAGCACGCGTATCCGTCCTTCCTCCGCGGCGCCGTGACGGTCATCGGCCCTGCTGAAGTAGAAGGAGATTCCATCGCGCCCCGCCCGACCAAACCAGTACGGGAATTGTGGGGCAACAGGCCCAGGCGTGGCCCGAGGCTTTGACCCATGAACGATGATGTTAAGGGACATTGCGACCAGCGATTTGCCGCAGTCCATGAGGCACTCGCAGCCTTGCTCTGCAAGGACGACGTGGGTGCCTCGGCGGCCGTCTACGTTGATGGCGAGCCGGTGGTCGACATCTGGGGCGGGTACGCCGATGCGGACCGCTCCGTCAGCTGGGAGCGCGACACCCTCACCTGCGTGAACTCGACGACCAAGAACATGACCGCCCTGTGCGTGCTCATGCTGACCGACCGGGGCGAGCTCGACCTGTCCGCGCCGGTCGCCGCCTACTGGCCCGAGTTCGCCGCGGCCGGTAAGGAGAACGTGCTGGTACGCCACGTGCTGTCACACACCGCGGGACTGCCGGACCCGTCCGGGCTGACGGCGGTCGAGCAGCTCTACGACTGGGGGAGCGTGACGGCAGGGCTGGCCGCGCAGGCGCCCGAATGGGAGCCGGGAACGGCCGCCGGCTATCACGCGCTCACCTTCGGCTTCCTCGCGGGCGAGATCGTCCGCCGCGTCACCGGCCGCAGTCTCGGGGAGTTCTTCGCCGAAGAGGTGGCCAAACCGCTGGGCGCGGACTTCCACATCGGGCTCCCTACCGAGCACGACCACCGGGTCGCACCGCTCATCCCGCCGCCGGCACTGACCGACGAGTACGCCGCCGGCGCACCGTCAGGACCGGATGGCGCACGCCGGGAGAACACCAACGCCGCCATCCGGGTCAAGGACGTCAACTCCCCGGCCTGGCGCCGTGCGCAGATCCCTGCCGTGAACGGCTTCGGCAACGCTCGCTCCGTCGCCCTCGTCCAGTCGGTATTGGCGAACCAGGGTGCGGCTTGCGGCGTGCGACTGCTGTCCCCCCGGGGGTGCGAGCCTGCGTGGCAGGAAGTGTTCCGCGGTGATGACCGCGTCCTGGGGACTCCCATGTCCTGGACGGCGGGCTTCGGGAAGTTCGGCGACACCTTCGGCTGGGGCGGCTGGGGTGGCTCACTGGTCGTGAGCGACCCCGGTGCACGCATGACGGTGGCCTACGTCATGAACCGGATGATCGACCGGGACCGTCAGGAGGACGACCGCGGCATGGAGATCGTGATGGCCGCCTACAGCGGCCTCCGCTAGTCGGGCAGCGGTTGAAGGACGACGCGCCGCGTCAGGGTGGACCACCAGCACGGTCTGTCGGAGCTTCGCCGGGGTGGTCGTCGAGAAGACGCCGGTCACTCCGTGCTCGGCCAGGCCCAGCCCAGCTGGAGGAACAGGCCCAGTCGGTCGCTGACTGCGCGGATCTGGGAGACCTTGCCCCCTCGTGCGGAACGGGCGAGGCGACCACGTGGGGGAGGGGAGAGGCGGTCAGCAAGGCGAGTGCGGAGTCGCGCCCTCCCTCCGCCTACGGACTCAGCCGTGCTCGGCCTGGGCGCGCTTGGCAGACGCCTCCAGCCTGTTCCAGTACTCCTGGTACCAAGCGCCGTCGCCGCCACCCAAGTTGCTGTTGGTCTCTCGCATGCCGGCCTTGCCGTCGATCAGCTCGCGGACGATGTCGGCATGGCCGGCGTGCCGGTTCGTCTCGGCCGTCATGTGCAGCATGATCCGATGGAGCATCACATCACCGTTGTCCCCCCACCATGCGACGTGGCCCATCGCGTCGAGCGGCAGCGCTTCGATCGTTTCGTCCGCGTGCGCCCAGGCGCGGTGGTAGAGGCCGAGGATGTCCTCGCGCGTCTCGTCGGCAGGAGCCCACATGTCCGCGTTGGGCTCGGCGTCCTCCTCATGCCAGGGGAGGGGCTCGCCATGCGGACGGCCGAAGGTCGGGCCGAAGTACCCGAACTCGACGCTGGCGAGGTGCTTGACCAGACCGAGGAGGTTGGTGCCGGTCGGCGTCAGGGGGCGGCGGACGTCGTACTCGGACAGTCCCTCCAGCTTCCAGACGACGGCTTCGCGGGCCGCCTTGAGGTAACGGTGCAGGTCGTCTTTGGGATCACTGGGCTTCATGCACCGAGTCTCGCACTGCCCGCCGACAACGATCTACGGGTTTCTCGAGCGCTCGCCGCCGGGGGCCCGCGGCGGTGGGTGCCGGGCGGACAACCGGTCTGCTACTGGTCGGGGTCGAAGGGGATGCCCGCCGGCTTGGCCTTGGTGAGGTGGGAGGAGTAGGCCCCGTCCTTCAGGCCGAAGTGGGCACTGCCGAAGTCGGCCTGGCTGAGTTTGTCCCGGAGCGTTGCCGGGTAACCCGACCAGCCGACGAGCGCGGGGAACTGCCATGTGCGCTGGTGGTTCTCGGGAGGTTCGTCGTTGGTGTTCGCGGGGCGGAAGCAGTGCGTGCCGACGCCGTCCTTGTGGTAGACGATCTTGGGATGGGTGCCGTCCCAGCGGATCTGGTCGCGGGTGCGGATGGTGAAGTCGCCGTGGGCGGAGGTGGCCACGTACTTGGCCTCGTTGCCCTGGATCCACACCACCACGTGTTCCCAGTCGTGGCGGTGGCCGCCCAGGCTGATGCCGGGTATGGCCTGGTCCTTCTCGAAGTACAGCGCGTACATCACGGCGCACCAGCCGTTGTTGCAGGTGGAGCGGGAATAGCCGTTGGTGTTGGCGAGGTCCGAGGCATCGTGGCAGTTGCCGTTCAGCGCCCCGGTGGGGTTCAGGCCACCGTTCAGGACTCCGGTCGGGCCTATGGCGGGCGTCGGGTAGCAGCCGTCGGTGTCGTAGTCGTACGCCGGCTGGAAGGCCAGCTCGATGGCGTCGGCATTGACGGGAAGCGCCGGGGGCGGAGCCGCGAAGGCCACCTGGGGCACGGCGACGACCAGCGCCAGGGCGGCGCCGGCGACGACGGATGATCTCCGGATGTGACGACTCGTCCGCACAGCAGGCCTCCGGCTGATCGGGGTGGGGGGTTCGGGTCTGCGTAGCGCGGACCCGACCGGGGCCGCGGGCACGCCCGAGCATCATTCGCGAAGTCTGACGGCACGGCAAGAGCCGCGGAGCCGGTACCTCGCCCGTGGCCGGGATGCCCAACGCCCGGCTGGACAGGCTGAGTTGTGGCGGTACCGGAAACAGCCGGGTCGCCAACACCCGACGCCGTCGTGGCGCCGAGTACGGCCGGACAGCAGTCCGCCGTCGCGGTCTGACGAGCCCGCGGCGGCACTAAAGGTGTCATGGTGACACAGAGCGTCCCCACCCGGACCACCGGCGGTCGCACCTGATCCGGCTCACCCAGGAAAGCGAAGCCATCATCGACGCGGGAGAACTCTTCTGGGAGTCGACCGGTGATGGCGGCGTCGGGCACCGCGTCATCCGGCACCGGTCCTTGCCTCGCCGGGGGTGAGCGGCCGCCCCATCACCGACCTATACGTCGCGCACCACACCGCACAGCAGATGGCCGCGATGGACGACCCGGCCCGCGGCGCGCAGTGGTTCGTGGCCATCAGGGACGTACCAAGGCCGCTGATCACCGGGCAGCGTCCGAATGCTCATCAATGAGGGCCGTGCCGGATGCCAGGGCCCGGGCGGTGTCCACGAAGTACTGCTCGTCGGCGCCGTCGGCGAGGCCGAGGAGGACGCCCTGTGTGAGACCGACGAACACCGCCCTGAGTCCGGTGATCAGACGCTGCGCCTGATGGGACGTCACCGTGTTCCCATGGTGAGACCTGCCGGTGAACATCGCGACCAAGCGGCTTTCCTGCGTTCGGACGGACGCGGCGAGTTGGGAACCGAGCTCACGGTCGTGCAGGGCCATGTCCAGCAGGGTGATCTGCAACGACAGGCCGGACAACGCGTCAGGGGCGTCACAGCTGCGCCGGTAGTACCGGGCGAAGGCTTCAACTGCTTCCAGGAGATCCATGTCAGCCGGAATCGCCTGCTCGATCTCTTCGTAGTGCGGCCGCAGGTAGTCGGTGACCAGGGCCGCCACCAGGCCGCCCTTGCTGCCGAACAGCGAGTACACAGCGCCGGTCGTCAAGCCGGCCCGCTCGGCGATCTCGTCGAGCCTGGCACGGTACCCATCCCGTGAGACGACGTGGAAGGCAGCCTCCAGCAAGGCGCGGCGGTTGCGTTCCTTGGTCTCCGCTCTTGTCATTCTCATAATTCCATTATTCTAGTAACGAAGTTACGGAACAGGAGCAGGACCCGGACACCACGGAGGGACGTTCATGACGCAGGCCCAGATTGTGACTTCGTCAGCGAAGCGCCGGTTGACGGGGATCGTCGCCGACGGCGCGTTCAAGGTGGTGCTCGGTGCCGCCTACGTCATCGCCTCTGCCCAACTCGGCGGTCTGCTCGGCGTTTCCGCCTGGCTGATGGCCGTCTCCGGCGTTGTGCTGTTGATCGGCGGCGGGATCGAGCTCAGGTACGTGCGAAGCCGCCCGATCCGTACGCACCTGCGGCTCATGATTGCCTACGACAGCGGCTGGGTCCTGACGGCGCTCGCCGGCGCACTGATGGCGTGGCTGGGCGGCAGCGCCGGGGGCGAGGTGTGGATCGGATACCAGGCGGCTGCGCCGTTGGCTTTTGCCGCACTGCTGATGGCCGCCGCCCCCGTTCGGCCAGTCGCAGACAGGCTCACCGAGAACTCAGCACACTGACACCTTTGCCGGCCGGGAATCCGCCGGGCCTCCAGGCTCAATCCACCGGAGAGCACCTGGTGTCGATGCCGAAGGGGTTGTCGATCACGTATCGCCACAGGCCGTCCGGGCCGCGCCGGGCCACATCCGTAGCGGTGCCTTCGATGTGGACGCGTTCTCCGTCCGGTCCCTCGCCGTCGATGACCCAGTCGACGATGAGCAGCGCGATGTCGTAGGCGACATAGGTGTGCCGTGGGCGGACGCTTATCGGCAATCCCAGTGACTGGAATTCGGCGTTCGCGGCCCGGAGCTCCGCTCCGGTGACCGACTCGCCGTCGCGGGCGACGAAGACGGCGTTCTGCTCGTAGACGGCGGCGAGTGCCTGCGCGCTACCGGAGTTGAAAGCGGCCTCGAAGGCCGAGGGATGTCGCACCGCGTCGGATGTCAGAGCAACAGTGATGTCATGATCGTGCGCAAGATTCATGTTGATGTCCACACCGGCAGTCAAGCCAGTGCCGACGTGGGTCACCAAACGGAAACCGACAGCGGGGGCTGGGACACCGGCTTGGTGCCGTCCCCCGCGGGCCGCACCGTACGCCCGGACGCCGACTGTCCGGTGGAGATCGCCTTGGCGGCGATATCCGGCCGCTGGACCACCCTCGTGCTGCGCGAGCTGATGCACGCCGAGCACTCCTTCGGAGCGCTGCGGGAGAGGCTGCCGGACATCAGCCCCAAGGTCCTCACGGACCGCTTGCACATCCTCAGGGAACGCGGCCTGGTCACCCAGGAGCGCCTCCCCGGATTCCCTGTGCGCACGCGCTACGCGCTCACCCAAGCCGGCCGGTCCCTGCGCCCGCTCCTCATCGAGCTCTACCGCACAGGCGAGGCGCTGAGGGACGGCGGGCCCGAGAGTGCGCTCTGAGAGACGCGGCACAGCACGCAGAGCCGCGGGAGGGCTGCGTGATCACCGTGTGGCCGGCGAGGCCGCGGGCTGTGGGCTGTGGGCCACGGCCTTGACAACTGCCACCCCCGGATCGGGAATGACCCCAGCGCGTAGCGCCGCCGCCCGCGGTCTTCGCCGCTGCCCGGAACCGGTCGGAGTCGTTGCTCAAGGTCAGCGAGGCGTGAGGAGGCAGAACTCGTTGCCTTCCGGGTCGGCCAGAACCGTCCACGAGATTGCGGACTGATCGATATCAGGGCTGGTGGCGCCCAGGGCGCGCAGGCGGGTTTCCTCCGCGGCCATGTCGTCACCGGGGTAGGGGCAGACGTCGAGGTGGACGCGGTTCCACACGCTCTTGGTGTCGGGGGTGCGGACGAACTCCAGGTAGGGGCCGACGCCTTGGGCGGAGCGCATGGTCGCGTGGTCGTCGGTGACCTCGTGCAGCGTCCAGTCCATGGCCCCGTCCCAGAACCGGGCCATCGCTCGTGGGTCGGTGCAGTCGACCACCACCGCGGCGATCGGCCCGGTGTCCCGGTAGATCGGGCGGGGCTCCAGGACGCAGAACTCGTTGCCCTCCGGGTCGGCCATGACCGTCCAGGGGACGTCGCCCTGCCCCACGTCGGCGAGCGTCGCGCCGAGATCCTTCAAGCGCGCGACCAACTCTGCTTGATGGGCGGTCGAGGTGGTCGCGAGATCAAGGTGCACCCGGTTCTTGTCCGTTTTGGGTTCCGGGCGGGCGACGATGTCGATGCAGACGGCCACGGGGTCGGGGTAGGCGAAGCCGACGGGTTCGAGGTTGGTCACGCCGGGTCCCTCGCTGTCGACACCCCAACCGAGTGCCTCCCCCCAGAACCGGCCGAGTGCGGAGTCGTCCTGGGCCTTCATGTTGATCTGCACGAGTCGTGCTGCCATGCCGTGGATCATAGAAGGACCGCCAGCCCAGGCCGCGGGATCATGCATGTGCTCGACCAGGTGCTGACCGTGGCCGCGTTTGCCGAGACTTCCTGGCCTTGGCCGTTTTTTATGGGCTCTGACCGGAGTTCCGTGAAGGGCTGCTCGCGCGCTGGCCAAAGAGGCTGATCGGTAGGATCTGCGGGTGATAAAGGAGCCTGTGGTCCAACTTTCGGAAGCGGAGTACCGCGACGTCTGGGACCGTTTCGACACGGAGTTCGCCTTTCGTGCCAGCATGAACCCGGACAAATGGCCGGCGATCAGGGAACCCCTGGACTCCGTTACCTGGAGCTTGGCCGCGTTGCACGACGACCCTGAATTCGAGCGGCTCGACCGGCTCGTCGAGGTGGTCGAGCAGGGCCTTACGGCCTGCGTACCTCCCCAAGGCACGCTGTTCGCACTGGATTGGCAACACGCCTCGTTCCGTTTCTCGCCTCATCTCCTTCGCGGCTCCGAACAGGAGCAGTGGCCGCTGAGCCCGTACCCCGATGGTGACTACTACATCTACCTGTCGGAGGACTTCCTGACCGGCAGCTTCGGTCACCCATGGGAGGAGTCACTGTGCCTGTTCGGGCAGGGTCTCCTTGATGCCGCATCAGCGGAGATCGATGACATCTTGGGCTCTCCGATCCGCAGGTCTGGCCAGCGTTCTCCTCATGCCTAGCGCGTCGATGGACTCATGAACGCGTGAGAATCCGGGTCCGAAGAAGCGCGAACGAAGCTCGGCCGCACATGGCCCGCTTGATGGTCTTGACCCTGTTGAAGGCCACCGACAACGCTTGAGCTCCAGCTCAGGGTGAGTGAGAGCCTCGCAGGCGGCCGGCCTCCCGGCAGTCCTCCGCTCTTGCGGAACCGGCTTCGCCACGGCGGCGGCGGAGGTGCGCCTGGTCGCCGTGCCTGCGGTCCCGGAGCTCAGGAAGCAGCGCTCGATGAATGAGTCCGATGTTCTCAGTGGCCGTAGGCGATCAGGGAGCGTTTGATCGTGGGGGCCGGTGGTCCAGTTGTGGTACGCCGGGCTCTTGTCGCCGTCACAACGTGCTCCTGCTGGTAAGCGGTCGCGGTCAGGGAGTGGCCGGGTACGGGGTTGCCTTGAGCCGGCGGGCGAGGTGGGCGGTGTTGGCGGCGAGCGTGGCGGTGGTGGCGGCTGACTTCTCGGGGGTCTTGTCGAGGTCCTGGTAGTCGGTGCCCTGCATCGCTTCACCGACCCAGTAGGTGGCGGCGTTCGGGGCAAGGGAGAACCCGACGTCGTTGAGGCCCTGGAAGAGGTCGGCGCAGGCTTTGTGGGCGCCGTCCTCGTTGCCGACCACGCACACCGCGGCGGCCTTGCCGTAGGTGAGCATCCGGCCCTGCTCGTCGGTCTCGGAGATTTCCGCGTCGAGGCGTTCCAGCACCCGCTGGGCCACGCTGGAGGCGTGCCCGAGCCAGATCGGTGTCGAGAGGATCAGGATGTCCGCGGCCATGATCGTGTCCCGGATCCCGGGCCAGGAGTCCCCGTCGCCCATGTCCGTCTGCACACCGGGCTTCACGTCGTGGTCGACGACTCGGATCACCTTGCCGGTCACGCCGTGGTCGGCCAGGGCAGCCATGGTCTGTTCAGCGAGCAACTGGGAACTCGACGGCTTCGGGGAGGGCGTGAGGGTGCAGACCAGCGCGACAGCGCGCAGGGGAGTGTTGTCTGTGGTGTCCATGTGGCCCGGCTACCCGCACGGGTGATCCGTATCCCCTTCTTCCGGTCACAGGGGTTTCGGACCTGGTCGGAAAGGTGCTGATGACCGCCACGGTAAGTGGCCGCGTGGGGATCACGCCCGCTGACCTGGCGGTACTCAAGAACGGCCGCCCCAAGGCGGTGCGCTTCGCGATGCTCGCCGTGCTCTCTGCGAGGCGCTCGAGTACCAGCCGGGCGACCTGCTGCGCTGGGAGGCCGCGGACGCCGCGGTGGGGATGACGTGCCCGGGGTGGTTCCCGCGTTCCCGCGGTCATCGGGCGGAAGTCGGCCGGCCGGGCCCTGTCGGTGGCCGGCCGGGGGCGGGAGGATGGAGCAGAACGACCCAGGCCTGCCAGGGGAGAGCCATGGCCGTCGACATCGTGTACGAGACCCACGCGATCACCGAGGACAACGAGCAGGGCATCGCCACCGGCTGGCTGCCGGGCCGGCTCTCGCAGCGCGGCCGTGAGCTGGCCGCCCGCCTCGGTGAGCGCCGCCGGAACGAGGGCTTCGCCGCCGTCTTCAGCTCCGACCTGGCCCGGGCCGTGGCGACCGCCGAAATCGCCTTCGCCGGCACCGGGATCCCCCTGCGACAGGACCGTCGGCTGCGGGAGTGCGACTACGGCGAACTCAACGGCTGCCCGGTGGACCGGCTGGCCGCCGTACGCTCCCGGCACATCGACACGCCGTTCCCCGGCGGCCAGAGCTACCGCGAAGTGATCGCCGCCACGGCCGACTTCCTGAGGGACCTCGCCCGGCACCACGACGGGCACCGCATCCTGCTGATCGCGCACTCGGCCAACCGGTGGGCCCTGCAGTGCCTCCTCGCGGGCGGCTCGATCGAGGACCTGGTGGACGCGCCCTTCACCTGGCAGGAAGGCTGGAACTACACGCTGCCCGCCGACTTCCCGTCCAACAGCCGCACCACTTCCGCCGTGGACCGGACGTCCCCGAAGCTGCGGTAGACGGTGGCCAGCGCGGCGTTGTGGGCGGCGTCGCTGCGCGTCGCGCTGGCATCGGCGACCAGCACCGCCCGGTACCCCAGCGTCGCCGCGTCCCGCACTGTCGCCGCCACGCACACGTCCGTCACGAGCCCGCACACGATCACTGTGTCGACGCCCCGCGCCCGGAGCAGCCCGGGCAGCGGGCAGTGCCCCGGGAAGAACGCGGAGGGTGCGCTCTTCTCCACCACGAGGTCGTCCGGGCCGGTCTCCAGCCCAGGCCAGAGCCGCTGCGCCGGCGCCCCGGACCCGCCGGCCAGCCGGTACTGTTCGGCGGCCCGCACTCCGTAGAACTCCACGGCCCACTCGCCGGACCGCTCCGCCCGGGCCGGCAGCACCCACGCCACGGTGCCGCCGGCCGCCCTTGTGACATCAGCGAGCTCCCGCACCCGCGGCACGACGGCGGGCGCGAACGCACTGCCCTCCACGAAGAAGGGAACCAAGTCCACCGCGACGAGCGCAGTCCGCCGCGCGCACAGCCTCTCGTACGCGAACCGCCGCCTCCGCCGCCGCTCGTGGCGCGCGTACTCTCGCTCCTCGATCGCCCACCGGTGCCCCTGCCGCAAGTCCCTGTTCATGTGCCGCCCTCCTTCGCCCGCCGGACGCTCAGCCCTTACGCTGCCCGCGACGCCGGAGAGCGATGCCGGGGCCGGCCACATCGCCCGCTCCCGGCCGGGGCCCTTCCTGCTGTTGTGCAACGCTGCCCATGGCTCCGGACACAAGCAGGCCCCGGGAACAAGAGGTTCCCGGGGCCTGATGCCGCCGTTTCACGCGCAGCCGTTTCACGCGCAGCCGTTTCACGCGCAGCCGTTCACGGGCCGCCGCCCACTTCGGCAGGGCGCGCCGGCCCGTTCGCTTGGGTCAGCGGTCGATCCAGTAGTGCGTGATGGTGCCACGGCCGCAGGTGGCGTACTGGTAGCGCGCGTCGGTTTCCCAACCGCTGTAGTAGTGCTTGCCGTCAGTGCACTTCACTCCTACCCTCCAGGCCGAGCCCGCGGAACACCAGCCCCGCGCCGTCTTGCTGCTCGTCTTCGTGGTGGAACAGGCCAGGGCGCCGCTCTCGGCGGCCTGGGCGGTGCCGGTCAGACCGAGGCCGGCGAGTGCGCCGGACAGGGTTACGGCGCCGACCAAGGTGGCGATGCGCATGCGCATGTGTGGAAGCCCCTTCCAGGGATCATCGTTCGAGGACGCCGACATCCTCGTCATCGCCGGAGGGCCGCGTCTTGAACGAATTCGCGGCGCGGACTGCTTCGGCTCACTTTCGGCCACCGGCGCAGAGCGGCGCCTCGGCCGCCAGGAGAAGACTGGTCATCCGACCCTCGACGCGGTCGTTGGCGGGCGGGCCTGCGGACGTCCCCGTGGTCGAGGCGAGCAGTTGGGTGGTCGTACGCCCTGTCATCCTGCGCACCTCGCGAGCCAGGTGGGACTGGTCGGAATAGCCGCAGGCCAAGGCCGCCTGCGACACCGCTTGACCTCTGTTGAGCAGCCTCAGCGCGCGATGCAGCCGCATGATGCGGGCGATGGTTTTCGGGGGCATCCCGATCTGCTGCCGGAACCGGCTCTCGAACTGCCGCCAACTCCACCCCGACTGCTCGGCCAAGTGCCGTATGGGCACGGTGCCACCCGTACGGGACAGCTCCTCCCAGGCCCACACCACCCGCGCGGAGCACGGGGGGCCGGCGGCCGACCACTGGGCCAGGGTGGTGTCGAGTAACCGGAAACGTCGACTCCAGCTCGGCAGGGCGGCCAGCGCCCCGGCCAAGTCGTCGACACGACGGCCCACGAGTTCCACCGGATCGACGATGCTGTCGGCCCACTCGTGCATCTCCACCCCGAGCAGGGTGTACGCGGCCCACGGTGCGAGCAGGACTTCCATACCGTGGAGAACGCCGTTGTGCTCACCGATGGTGGCGCGTGTGCGCACCGCGGAGACCAGCGAAGTGAAGGGCACCGCCGCCTGCTCCTCGGCTCTGCCCGCCGCCACACCGTCCGCGCCACCGATGTCGGTGAGGCGCAGCTGCCCTTCGAATCCGAGGACCAACGTCACCACCCCGTCGGGGAGTTCCAGGCGGCGTCTGGGCCGGTCAAGTGCCATCCGGTACCCGCGGTAGCCCAGAACCCCCGGTCGTAAGCATGGGCCGGGCCGGCCGCTGGCCAGGCTCCAGTCCGCCTCGTGTGTCGACACGCTGATCCACGCCCTCCCCGCCACACCGTTGCACTCCCCCCGCCATCGTCGGCGCGGTGGATGCAGGTGTCTGCCCTGAATCCGGCCGTAGCGCGGTTCGTCTTCGACACGTAGGAGGGCAGGGCCCTTCCTACGGCCGGCGCCGGGTCACCCGCCTGAGGGGGAGGCGGTGCGACGGGCGTAGGCGCGGGCGGCGCGTGCGCGGTCGCCGCAGCGGGTGGAGCACCAGTGGCGGCGGCCGTAGCGAAGCAGGTAGCGGCTGCAGGGGGTGGAGCCGCAGGCGGTGAGGCGGTCCGCGTCGGGACCGGTGAGCAGGTCGGAGGCGTCGGCGGCGAGGGTGGCCAGGGCGTGGTCCACGATTGCGGTGGTGGGGTGGGGGGTGGCGCGGTAGGGGCCGGTTTTGTCGTCCCACTGCAGCAATGGGGCGGTGGAGACGCGACTCATCGCGTCGTTGACGGCCCGGACCGCGGCGGGGAGGGCGGGAAGCCCCTCGGCGCGGGAGGCGAACAGCGACCTGATCTGTTCGCGCAGTGAGCGCAGCTGTGTTGCGCACATCTCCCGCATGCCGGCGTCGATCGGTGCCAGACCGCGTTCGGTTAGCCAGTGGTTCGCCTGCGCGGGAGTGCCCAGAAGATCAATCGTGTGTCCGCCCGGAAGGGTGATCGCGCTGTTCACGAGGGCGAGAGAGAGGTGCTCTTGCTCGCCCTGTGCGGGTGGCGGGACGGACTGTTCGCTCAGGGGCTCCTTCATATTCTCATGGTACGGCTTGCGCGTATCCGTGAGGAGCGGCTACGTTCTTCTCACGGTTCAATGACTTCCATCCGTGAGGTGCTCGATGTCTTCGCTTCCCGCAACGACCGACGCGTTTCCCGTCCGCGTCTTCGGCGGTCCGACCGCCCTGTTCGAGTACGGCGGTCTGCGCTTCCTGACCGACCCGACCTTCGACGCCCCGGGCGACTACGTCCGTCCCGACGGCAGGTTCCTGACCAAGACCGTCCCTTCCAGCGGAGCCCCTGCCGATCTCGGATCCATTGACGTGGTTCTGCTCTCGCACGACGAGCACCCCGACAACCTCGACACCTCCGGCCGGGCCCTGCTCGCCGACGTCCCTCTCACCCTCACGACCCCCGGCGGGGCTCGGCGCCTCCAGGAGAGGGCCAAGGGCCTGGCCGACTGGGAATCCATCGAGCTCAACCGTCCCGACGGCGGCACGATCACCGTGACCGGCGTTCCCGCCGTCCACGGCCCCGGCCCGCGTGAGGAGGTAGAGCCGATCACAGGCCAGGTCGTCGGCTTCGTTCTCGCCGGGGAGGGGCTGCCGACCGTCTACGTCAGCGGCGACAACGCTTCCCTCGACGTGGTCAAGGAGATAGCCGAGCGCTTCGCGCCCATCGACACCGCCCTGCTCTTCGCCGGCGCCCCCCGCTTCCCCGAACTCTTCGACAACCAGCTGATCGTCCTGAACAGCGCCCAGGCTGCGGAGGCCGCCCAACTCCTCGGCGCCCGACGGGTGGTACCCGTCCACTACGACAGCTGGGCTCACTTCACCGAAGGCCGCGACGAGCTGGCAGCCGCCTTCACCGCCGTCGGGCTGGCCGACCGCCTGGACTGGGGCCGGCGAGACTGAGCTCCTGATACCTGCTACCTGAGACGCAGTGGCGAGACTCCACACGGCAAGGTCCCTTTCCTCCTCCGTGGAGTCGGGTACGGGAACCTCGGAATGCCTCTGGTCGAAAGGGGCATAGGGCCCGAAGGGGCAGGGTTGACGGGCGCCTCCCGTCCTACGATGCGGCCCATGGCGATCACGTATGAATGGCGCGGCACATTCGACAACGACGCAGTAAACGCGCTCCACGCGGAGGCGTTCGGTCACGTTCAGGGGAACGCCGATTGGCAGACACGAGTGCAGCGCCACAGCCTCGGTTGGGTCTGTGCGCGTAGTGACGGCAGGCTCGTAGGGTTCGTCAACGTCGCCTGGGACGGTGGCGTCCATGCCTTCGTTCTCGACACGATGGTCGCCCAGGACGTACGCAAGACCGGTGTCGGGACCGAGCTCGTGACGGCTGCGGCGCGAGGCGCCCGCGAGGCGGACTGCGAATGGCTCCACGTTGACTTCGAAGAGCATGTGCGTCCCTTCTACTTGGACGCGTGTGGATTCAGACCGACGGACGCTGGGCTCCTCGCCCTGCGCTAGTTCACGGTTGCTCCGCAGTCCACCTGTGCGTCGACATGCACCAGGCGAAGCTCGCAACCCTCCGCCCCGCCCCCGACTCCGACGCCTCGAAGCCGTCCGCCGGTTCACCCTCCAGGTCCTGGCCACCACTGGCGCGGTGAGCGAAGAGGAGCTCGCAGCCTTCCAGACCCACGGCTACACCGCGCCGCAACGCCCTGGAGGTTGTTCTGGGTATCGGCGCGTACACCGTCTCGACCTTCGCCAGCCGCCTGAACGGCGCCGCGTAGGAACGAGCAGCATCTCCGGGCGCCCGGTGTCGGGCAGGAGCAGCCAAATCGCTCTGATGCGGCTGCGGGAGACCGGCGCGTGCGCGGTCGCTCAGCCCGAACGGCTCTACGACCTCGACTGCCCCGGCCGCTACCTGCGCCGGATGAAGAGAGTCGGGTTCACTCTGGCCTAAGACGCCGGTGCGTGAGCCGGCGGCGGTCTGATCCGGCTCGGTCCCCGACCGAGCGGAGGATCAGTGTTCGCCCCCGAGCAGCCGCGTGCGGAACAGGCCGAGTACCTGGTCCAGCGCCGCCCGGGTGGGTTCGCCGGGGGCGTCGATCAGGTGCTCGGTCAGCACGGAGTGCGGCGGAAGCACGCCGGCGGGGTTGGCCGCGCCGGCGTCCAGTTCGACAGCGACGAAGGCGTCGCCGAGTTCGCGCCGCAGGAACGCGAACCGGTCCCCGGGTACGAACCGGTCGCCCTTGAACCGAAGTCCCATGACCTGGAGCCCCTCCCGCTCACAGCGCCCCCGTACGACGGCGAGCTCCTCGGGGCTGATGTCGATCGTCCGGGACCGGCCCGTGGAGACGGCCACCGGCAGCGACGGCTGGGACAGGACCGGAGCGACCAGCCGGGGGTCGGTGGCCATGGCCAGCGCGAAGCCTCCGGTCACGCACATGCCGATGGCTCCGACGCCCGGTCCGCCGCACCGCTCGTGTTCGTGGGCGGCCAGGGCGCGCAGCCAGGACACGACGCGGGAACTGCGACCGGTGGCCAGCAGGGTGAACTCCCGGCTCACGCACACCTTGAGGACCGACGAAGTCGCGTACCGTGCGGCGGCCGGCAGGCCGTGCGCATCGGGATGGGGGTCGCGACCGGGCTCGCCGAACAACACCGGGAGCACGGCCGTGCAACCGATCTCCGCGACCTTGTCCGCGAACTCCAGCACCTTCGGGGTGATGCCGGGTATCTCGGCCATCACGATCACGGCGGGGCCGGTGCCGCGCCGCAGGATCCGGCGTTGGGTCCCTCCGTGCGTGAACGTGCTCTCCTCGTAGCCGGTCAGGTCGTGGTCCGTCATGACGCTCCTCATGTCCTCGGCACACCGGTTCCGGCCGCTGAGAGAACCTCGCCGACCGAGGCGAGTCTGGCACGCGGCGAACCGCCGCCCGGCCCGGGGGCCGTGCGACCCGTTCGATAGCCGCCGACCTGCCCCTGACCCCGGCGTTGGTCGAGCGCGGTCTGCTCAGCGAGAACTGCCTGAGGTGCGTCGGCATCGTGCCAGTGGGATTCTATGGAAGTCGCGCCGACTGAGGTTCGGACGGCCACGCCCCGGCCCGTCGGGACGACGCGCCGAAGCGGGGCGGCGGCGGTGTCTCAGAAGGCGGCGGCCGCGATGCCCAGGTAGCGCTTCGCGATCTCCTTGTCGTCGGTGGTGAGAGGCACCAGCGAATAGACGACGCTGCGGCGGAGGTCTCGGGTGGCGAACACGCCGTTGGTGTAGCCGCCGTAGCTCCCGGTCTTGCCGTACACCTCGGTGCCGTCCGGGAGCTTCGCGTACTGCACCCCGCCGAGGGTGAAGCCGCGCTCGGCGTGCCGGGGAAGTTCGAAGAGCAGTTTCTGCTGTGCCGGCGGCAGGAGCCGGCCGCTCAGCAGCTGCCGCAGGAACCGTTCCAGGTCGGGAGCGTCGGAGACCATTCCGCCCTCCGCCCAAGCCCACGGGTCGGTGGGCGGAAGCTGCGGTGCCAGCGCCGGCGCGCGAAGTGCCGTCTCTCCCCACCCGGGCACGTACGTGTGGCGCAGGCCCAGCGGGCGGACGATGCGGCGGCTCACCTCGTGGGCGTAGGAGTGGTGGGTGACCTTCTCGACCACCATGCCGAGGAGGAAGTAGTTCACGCCGTTGTAGACCTGCGGGATGTCGGGCCCGGTGGCGGGTTCACCGGCCTCGGGGCACTCGGTGACCGTCTTCACCAGGTCGGCCGGGGTGTACACGGTGTTCGGGTCCCAACAGGCGGCCCTCGGCAGGCCGCTCGTGTGGCTGATCAGCTGTCCCACGGTGATGGGCTGCCAGTGGGCCGGGAGCGTGCCGGGCAGGAGCTGTTGGACCGGGGTGTCGAGGGAGAGCCTGCCCTCGGCTGCCAACTGCAGGACGACGGTGGAGGTGAACAGCTTGGTGATGCTGCCGATCCGGAAGGAGGCGGCCGGGCCCGCCGAGACCGCGCCCATCGTTCCCGTCCACTGTCCGTCCCGTCCACCGACGCGCGCCATGGCTCCTGCGAACAGTCCATCGGCAGGGGTGCCGAGCGATGCCTGGAGCGCGGCGGGGTCGATGCGCTCCCACGCGCCAAGGGCAGTGGCCGAGGCCGGGGGCTGCGGGGCCGCCGCGCCGGCGGGCAGAGCTGTCGTGACCGTCAGCAGGGCGGCGCCCGCGGTGGCCAGAGCAATCCAACGGGCGCTTCGGAAAAGAGACTTCGTCATGTCCGCCAGTTTTCCGGCCGTGCGGCTGGCGATCTATCGGGGATGTCCCTGTAAGTACCCCGAGACCGCTCCTGCCGCCCGCCGCCCGCCGCCTTCCGGCGGGGGCGGGCACGAACTGTCGCAGGCCGCAAGGCGGCACTTCGCCATCCCGACGCTCACTCAGGCGCACGAACTCGGCTTCCGGCCCGAGGCGTACGACCCAGAGCTGAACGGCACTGCTCGGGCCGCGGCCAACGGTGAGGCCTCCTAGGCGGGGACTGCCTCCAAGCCGGCATCGTCAAAGGGCGGATAGCTCTCGCCGCCCGTTCGCTCAGCCGCGTCGATGTAGGCGGCAAGAGCGTCGCGAGATTGGGCGAGGCTAGCCATCTGCTCGTTCAGTCGCTGAAGCCGAGACCGCATCGCGGCCAGCAACTCGGGACACCCGGGCAGCTCCGGGGCCTCTCCGAGCGCACACGGAAGCACGTACGCGATGTCCTCGGAAGACAGACCGGCACCGAGCAGGTGCCGGATCTGCTTCACCCGCAGTACGGCGCTCTCGTCGTACTCGCGATAACCATTGGCACCGCGGTCCGCCTCCAGCAGCCCCTGGGCCCCGTAGTAGCGCAATTGATGAGTGTGGACTCCCGTCCGACGACTCAGTTCCCCGATCCGCATCGCAACCTCGCTTGACCTTCACACCGGTATCAACGTTGAGGATGCTGTCATGAACAACAGCACCGAAACACCCGTGACCATCATCGGACTCGGCCTGATGGGCCAGGCACTCGCCGGCGCGTTCCTGAAGGCGGGGCATCCCACCACCGTGTGGAATCGCACGTCCTCCAAGGCAGACCAACTGGTGACCGAGGGCGCACGGTTGGCGCCGACTGTGGGTGACGCACTCAAGGCAGGTTCGCTGACGATCCTCTGCGTGACCGACTACCCCGCCCTGTACGAGCTCCTCGGCGCGAACGATGCCCAGTTGGACGGCACGACGTTGATCAACCTGACCTCCGGGAGCTCGGCCCAGGCCAGGGAAGCCGCCCGATGGGCCGAGCAGCGTGGGGCCCGCTACCTGGACGGCGCCATCATGGCCATCCCGCCGGCCATCGGCACCGCCGATGCAGTGATTCTGCACAGCGGGCCGCAGACGGACTTCGAGGCGTACGAGTCGACACTCGGCGTGCTCGGCACCGTCGCCTACCTGGGGGCGGACCATGGGCTCGCGTCGCTGTACGACGTGGCCGGCCTGGCCATGATGTGGAGCGTCCTGAACGCGTGGCTCCAGGGCACGGCCTTGCTCAGGACGGCCGGCGTCGACGCGGCGACGTATGCACCGTTCGCGCGGCAGATCGCTGCCGGTGTGGCCGAATGGCTGCCCGGATACGCCGAACAGATCGACAGTGGCTCCTTCCCGGCCGAGGTTTCCGCTCTGGAGAGCGACGCGCGGGCGATGGAGCACCTGATCGAGGAGAGCGAGGCAGTGGGGGTGAACGCCGAACTGCCGAAGTTGCTCAAGGCGATGGCCGACCGGGCGATCGCCGCCGGACACGGCAAGGAGCAATATCCCGTACTGATCGAAGAGTTCGGCAAGATCCGCAATGACTGACCGACCCCGACCCCGGGATCTCACCAGCTCCCAGAAGCGGGAGTCCGTCACGGACCGCCGCACCACCACGACCACCGTCGCCTCGCCGGACTGCGCATGCCTCCTCCGCCGACCGGGGGAGGGCGGGCTGGGGCAGTGGGCGACGAGTGATCGCCTGCGGACCCCACCCCGCGCACGCCGCAGGTTCGGATCCGCGGCCGCTGGCACCGGGCCCGCCCGTGGCCGTCAGGCGGCGGGCAGGGCCTGTTCCGCCCAGATCGTCTTTCCCGTGGGCATGTAGCGCGTACCCCAGTGTTCGGTGAGCTGGGCGACCATGAACAGTCCGCGTCCTCCCTCTTCGTCGCTGCCCGCGTAGCGGGCGTGCGGTGAGGTGTGCTGCGAGTCAGAGACCTCACAGATGAGAGACCGGTCCCGAATCAACCGCAGACCGATCGGGCCGGAGGCGTACCGGATGGCGTTGGTGACCAGCTCGCTGACCACCAGCTCGGTGGTGAAGGCCAGATCGTCCAATCCCCATCGAGCGAGCTGTTCCGTGGCCATCGAACGTGCGCGTGCGACCAGGGCAGGGTCCGGAGGCAGCTCCCAGGTGGCCGTCTGCTGCGCGCCCAGTGCACGCGTGCGCACGACGAGGAGGGTCGCGTCATCCTGCACGCGATCCGAAGACAGCTCCGCGACGATCCGGGCACACAGTCGGTCGGGCGGGGATCCCCGCTGCTCAGCGAGGACGGCCGCCAACTGCTCCAATCCCGCGTCGATGCCCTGCCCGCGGGCCTTCACGAGGCCGTCGGTGAACAAGACGACCAGGCTTCCCTCGGGCAGCCCCACCTCCGCACTCTCGAAAGGCAGCCGTCCCACACCCAGGGGAGCCCCCGGTGGCAGACGGAGGAAAGTGACGGCGCCTCCGTGCGGTGTCACGACGGCCGGCGGCAGGTGCCCGGCCTGCGCCCAGGTGCTCGTCCGGGAAGCCGGATCGTAGATCCCGTAGACGCACGTCGCTCCAGCGATGCCGCTGCCCTCCGAACTGTCCCCGTTCCCGTTCCCGTTCCCCTTCCCGTTCCCGTCCGACGCCTCCTTGCTGACCTGATCGTTCAACCGGGCCAGGAGTTCGTCGGGCGCGAGGTCCAGCTCTGCCAGGGTCCGCACCATCGCGCGCAACCGCCCCATGGCGGCGGCGGCCCCCAGACCGTGGCCGGCGACGTCGCCGACGACGAGCCCGACGCGTGCGCCGGAGAGCGGGATGACGTCGAACCAGTCGCCGCCGGCGACGAGATGGCTGTCAGCCGGCAGGTAGCGGCTCGCCGCCTCGACCGCGCTCTGCTCGGGAAGCGATCGCGGTAGCAGACTGTGCTGGAGCATGAGCGCAGCGGTGCGCTCGCGGCGGTAACGCCGGGCGTTGTCCATGCACACGGCGGTGCGCGACACCAGTTCCTCCGCCACTGACCGGTCTCCCTCGTCGAAGGGTTCGGAGTCGTCGCCACGCACGAAGGTAACGAGCCCCAGAGGCGTGTCCCGTACGCGGAGGGGGACGTACAGCCGTGCCGGGTCGAGTACCGCATCGGTGGCCGACCGACCCCTGGCCAGGCATTCGGCCTGCGGTGACGTCGTGGCGTACACGACCCGTTCCCCCACCCGGGAGGGTTTGTCGTCGGAGTCCGCCACGCGTACGAGGTCCCATGCCGTGACGGGTTTCAGGTCCTCTCCCTCGAGCACTTCCGCCGCTACGTCGACGACCACGGCGTCGGCGTACTGCGGCACCACGATCTTGGCGAGCTCCGCCGCCGTACCGGACGGATCGAGTGTCGACCCGATCCGTGCGCCGGCCTCCGCGAGGAGCGCCAGGCGCTGTTGCGCCCGGTACCGGTCGGTGACGTCTATGGACTGCTCGCAGACGCCTACTGCCTTCCCCCGGCCGTCCACCAGCCGGAAGTAGGAGGAGGACCAGACGTGCTCACGCCCGGGGTCGGCCGGGGCGCGTCCTCGGAACTGCACGTCGATGACCGGTTCACCGGTCTCCAGGATCTGTTGGATGAGCTCTTCCGGCGGCTCCGGATGCTGGGCCGTGAGGACGTCGCCGGGAAAGAGCTCGCTCATGGAGCGGCCCACCCGAGCGGCGAGGTCGCCGCCGAGCTCCCGGATGCTGGCCGCGTTCGCCCACAGGAGGCGCGTGTCGGGGCCGTAGATGGTCAAAGTCACCGGGGACTGGGCGACGAGCCCCTGCAGCATCGCCTGACGGGTCTCCCACCAGCGCAGTTTCTCCAGCTCGGCCGCCATGAGGACGGTGGAGGCGATGCCGTCGGACGCCGGGGTCAGGGGGTGAAGAGTCACCGCGATGCGCACGGTCTCTCCGTTTTGGTGACGCACGTCAACGATGGAATTGCGTGCACCGCTGACCTGCTGCCGCCGGTCCGGCCGCAGCTCCTCCGGTCCGCTCCGCTTGCCCCCAGGAGCTGCGACCAGATCCGCCGCCCTGCGCCCCAGCACGTGCGAAGCCGGATATCCCAGGAGGTCCTCGGCCGCGCGACTCCACCCGACGAGCACTCCATCCGCGTCGAGCAGGGCGATGGCGGCCGCAGGCGGGCTGACGGGCCCCCCTTCGTCCGCCTCTCCCGCCCCGGCGGCAGCCATGAAGGGCATTCCATCCATACGTTCCATCATCCTGCCGGTCCGTCGCGGCTGCAGCGTGCTGGTCAGCCGGGCGGAGCCGGCGGGGTGTGCGCGCCTGCCGATGTCCTCCTCGGATCTGTCTCAGCGAAGTCGGTCGCCTGGAAGCTGCTGACCTGGGAGGCGTCGTCTCTCAGTGCCCGCCCGAGGGCGACGTGGCGGCGCTGTTCAGGCAGCGGTCGAGGAGGGCGTGCATGCGGGGGACGGGGAGAGACGGGTTGGCCGCGGCGCCCTCTGCGGTGCGCGGGTCGGCGAGGAGGGCCTCCAGGGCTTCCGGCGTCAGGCTCGGGTTGGCGGCGGCTGCCCGGCGTATCGACCCGTCGGGGTCGTCCACCGGCGGTTCGGGCAGGCTGGGGTCGGCTGCGGCCAGGGCTCGTACGTCCGGGTCCGGGTGGGCGATGAGGTGGGCCGTGCCGGTGCGGGGGAACGCGGGCAGGGTCAGCAGGTGGGGGCGGTGGGCCGGGCGGGTGACGAAGACGTCCAGGAGGAGGTGCGGCGGAGCCAGCGGGTGGTGGCAGGCCAGCCGGATCCGTACCTCCTCGTCGGCGTCCTGCACGAGTGTCTCGACGATTTCCGCGGGCAGGCCGGGGAAGCTCGCCGCGACCCGGCGGAGGACTGGTTCCTCGGACGCGGCGCAGGCGGCGTACCAGTCGGGCGACGGCTCGCCGGCCGGCTCGGTGATCGGGCAGGTGCAGTCAGGGCCGTGCCCGATGACCCTGTCGATCGCCCAGTACTCGGCCCAGGTGCGGGGGAAGGGGTGGAGGCGCACGCGCATCCGCACGTTCTCGTCCGGGTCCTCCCTCAGCTCCGCTACCAGGTCCGGTCCCAGGTCGGGCCGGGCGGCGACCAACTCGCGGACCGTCGCCTCGGGGTGGCGGGCGAGCCGGGCGACGGCGTCGGCCGGGGTGTGGGGATTCCAGGCCAGGGGTTGCACCGTGCCGTCCGCGAAGCACCGCTCGACGAGCCCGGGGGACAGGGCGCACGTGCCGAACACCAAGCCGTTGCCGCGTGCACCGAAGGACGGCAGCCTCGTCTCCACCCGTTCCGGGTCCAACACCCAGCTCCTGTCCTGCGCCGCTTCACGGACCGCGGGGTCCGGATCGTCGAGCAGCGCCGCCCGCTGCGCCGGGGTGAGGGACTCCCACCTCCAAGTGGCCCGTATGCGGAGTTCGCGGTGCTCGTGGCCGGCCATGGAGCGGTAGAAGGACGGCGGGATCTGCCGGGACGATTCGAGCTCCCCGATGATCTCGTTCTCGGTGACCTTGCCGTCCTCGCCCCCGTCCTGGGCGGTCAGGAGGGTCACGAGGATGTCGTCCGGCAGCGGTCGGACCCATCGGGGGTAGTGACGGGGGCCGGCGGCGAGCCGCCCGCGGACGATCCCAGACGGGTCCGTCGCCAAGGGGGCGAGCCGGGCCGGGTCGACGTACCGGTTGCGGGCGAGCGCGCGGCGGATGACTCCGGCCGGATGGCGCAGGGCAGCGTCGATGACGGCGTCGGGCAGGTCACGACCCTCGCACATCAGCAGGCCGGCCTCACCGGCCGCTCGATCCAGCAGACGTACCAGTACGTCGGAGGGCGCCGCCGGATTGAAGGCGATGCCGCGCAGCCACGGTTCATGCAGGGAGTCGGACACTGCTTCATCCTGTCACCCGGCCTTCTGTAACCGGGCCGCCCGACTACGACCGCGGCGGCACTTGGCGGCGTTTCCGTCCGCAGGGCGTCGGACCACGGTGCGAGGTCACTTGCGCACGCTGACCGTACGAGGTACACCGCCAGGCTCCGCATCCACCATCCACCCACGCCGGGGAACGCACGACACCCGGGGCAGGGCCAACCGCCTCAGGTGGAGGGGGCGTTGAGGAGGGTTTCGGCAGCGGTGGTGCGGGCGTACAGCACGGAGCGGCCGGCGCGGTGGGTGCTGACCAGGCCGGCCTTGTGCAGGGCGGTGAGGCATTGGGACACCCCGGCCGGGGACAGCCCGGTGCGCTGCGCCAACTGCGTGGTGGAGGCCGGGGTCTGCAGTTCGGTCAGCAGCAGGGTCCGCGAGCGGCCCAGTACGGCGGCGAGAGCGTCGGCTCGAGGGGCGGGCCGCGCAGTCCACAGAGTGCCGGTGCCGCGTGCGGGATAGGCGAGCTGCGGCGGGTCGGGCAGTGTGATGCGGGTGCGCAGTCCCGGGCCGGCGAAGGCCGACGGGATCAGCAGCAGTCCCGTGCCTGCCGTGTTGCGGGTCAGCGGCTGCTTGCGGTGGGCCATCCGCAGCGCGTCGTCGTCCCAGGTCACGGAGGCGTGCAGGTCGTTCAGGACCCGGCCCGCGCCGTGCTCGGCGATCATGCGGGCCCGGTGGAGGACGTCGGCGTCCAGCACTGTCCGGATCCGCGCCCAGTACGGGGCGAGCGCCAGTTCCCAGTACGTTTCGAGCTCTTGTGTGACCTTGGCCAGGCGCGTCGGAGGGTCGCGGTGCAGGGCCCGCAGGCGCGGACCGAGCGTCCCCTGGTGGCGGGCCAGGTGGTCGAGGTCGCGGCGTACCCGCTCGGCGGGCGAGGCTCCGATCGCATCCCACTCCGCCTCGGGTGGGGGAGCGGGTGTGGTGGGGGCCGGATTGAGGAAGTCGGGGACGTAGCCGGTGGGCGGGATCAGTTCGCTGAGCCAGCCACGGTCCAGCCCGGCGGCTACCAGACGCGGCCGTACCTGGTCGGCCCAGGCCCGGTGAATGGGGTCCGGGGTGGCGGACAGCAGGATCCGGAAGCTCGGCGCGACCTCCCACATCGGTGAAACGGCGAACCGTACTTGCGCCAGATCGCTCGCCGAGAACGCCAGCTCCGTCACCATGGACGCCCTCCAACGGATTCAGGTATGTGCGAATCAATGGCGGGCCAGCTTACCGCCGTAGATCATCCCGTCATGACCTCACAGACGATCACCGCGTCCGCGTCCGCATCCGCATCAGGCACCTGGACACTCGGCGACCGCACCGTCAACCGGATCGGTTTCGGTGCCATGCGCCTGACACAGCACGGCGAAGCGTTCGCCCCTGATGCCGTCCCACGCGACCGCGACCAGGCAATCGGCGTACTGCGCCGCGCGATCGAACTGGGCGTGAACCACATCGACACCGCCGCGTTCTACTTCTCATCGCTGCGCTCCGCCAACGAGCTGATCAACCGGGCACTGGCTCCCTATCCCGACGACCTCGTCATCACCACCAAGGTCGGACCGGACCGCGACCCCTCAGGGCGATGGCTGCCGCACGCCACCCCCGAGCAGCTGCGTGGCCAGGTCGAGCAGAACCTGCGCCAGTTGGGCCTCGACCACCTCGACGTGGTGAACCTGCGCATTGTCGGCACCGATTCCATCGCCGAACGCTTCGGCGCGCTCGCCGAAATGCGCGAGGCGGGACTCATCCGTCACCTGGGCCTGTCCAACATCCGTCCCCACCACCTCGCCGAGGCACGGGCGATCGCGCCCGTGGTGTGCGTACAGAACATGTACGGCATCGGCGCATCGCCCGACCGGAAGGAATTCCTGGACCTGTGCGGTGCCCAGGGCATCGCGTTCGTGCCGTTCTACTCCATCGCCGGCACCGGGCGTACGGTCGGTGCGACAACGGATGACAGCAGCGAAGTGCACACCCTCGCGCGCGCCCGCAACGTGAGCACAGCCCAGATCCGGCTCGCATGGACCCTGCACCAGGGTCCCCATGTCCTGGCCATCCCCGGCACCGGCGACCTTGACCACCTCGCCCAGAACGTGGCCGTCGGTTCACTGCGCCTGTCCGAGGACGAAATGCACGTCTTGGACCGTCTCCGCCACGGAACAGGGTGAACGAGATCCCGTGAGGTTGTGTGGCCCCACGCCGTTGCTCGCGACGCAGGCCCGCTCTGCTCCCCGGATTTCCCGCTTCTTCCGAAGAACGCCCCGTTTGGTCCCGGTATATGCGGTCAGTAGATCCATGTCCCGAGCGGAACGGCAGAGCGCCCCCCTTGCCGCCGCCGGTGACCGTCCCTCTCGTCCCTACTGGAGAACAGGTGAGGCCCATGCCTTCCCGCCCTGCCGACACCGGCGTGCACCAGCCGCTCCGCAAGGTCCTCACCACGCGCCTGCTGTACTTCTTCATCCTCGGAGACGTCCTCGGCGCGGGGGTGTACGTACTGATCGGGCAGGTGGCCGCGAAGTCGGGGGGCGCCGTATGGGTTCCCCTCACGGTCGCGCTGCTCCTGGCGCTGCTGACGGCAGCCTCGTACGCGGAGCTCGCCACGAAGTACCCGCGGGCCGGCGGCGCCTCGCACTACGCCACGCGCGCCTACGGCCCCGCCGCGGGGTTCTTCACCGGATACTGCATGCTGGCCGCGGGCATCGTGTCGGTCGCGGCACTCGCCCGCGGCTTCGCCGGCGACTACCTCACCGCTCTCGTATCGCTGCCGGTGGTGCTCGTCGCCGTGGCCTTCCTGATCCTGCTGGCGCTGCTGAACGCGCGCGGCATCCGCGAGTCCACCCGAGTGAACACCCTCGCCACCCTGGTCGAAACGGGCGGCCTGGTGCTCATCGTGGGACTCGGTGCGTGGATCGTCATCCGGGGCGACGGTGACGTGGGCAGGCTGACGCAGCTCGGGACGCAATCCGCGTCCCCCGCGGCGGCCGTGATGGCGGGAGCCGTGCTCGCCTACTACTCCTTCGTGGGCTTCGAGACGTCCGTGAACGTCGCCGAGGAAACCCTCGACCCGGCACGTTCCTACCCGCGGGCCCTGTTCGGAGCGCTCGCCACCGCGGGACTCATGTACGCCGCCGTCGGCGCAGCGGCGTCCGCCGCCGTGCCCACCGCCACCTTGGCCACCTCCGACGGCCCGCTGCTGGAGGTCGTACGGGCGGCCGGGGCGGTACCACCGCGGCTGTTCGCGTTCATCGCGCTGGTCGCGGTGGCCAACGGGGCTCTCCTGACCGGAATCATGAGCTCCCGCCTGGCGTACGGGATGGCCAGGGAGGGGCTCCTCCCCGCGTTCCTCACCCGCGTCCTCCCGTCCCGGCGCACACCCTGGGCGGCGATCGCCACGACGACCGCCGTGTCCGCGCTGCTCGCCGGAACCGGCGAGATCGACGTCCTGGCGGGCACGCTGGTGCTGCTCCTGCTGGCGGTCTTCTTCACGGTGAACACCGCGGTCCTCGTCCTGCGGCGTGACCGGTCCGCCCCCTCCGCACACTTCCGTGCACCCACGGTGGTACCCGTACTCGGCGCCCTCTCGTGCATCGTTCTGGCGACACAGGTGGAGGCCAGGGTGTGGACACGTGGCCTGGTCCTGATGGGCGTGGGCGCCGCCCTCGGCCTCGTCATGCTGGGCCGACGGGGACGGCGGCAGCCGATGACGGGCGGAGCAGCCCTCCCGGACGGTCCAGGAGCAGCAAACGCATCGCCGGCCTCCACGCGATCCGGGCGCTGACCTGCCCCGGCAGAGGCGTGGCAGGCAGGAAGGCGGGTAGCCGCCCAGGTGAGCGGCCGCTGCGCACTTGGCCGCGCGCCGCCTCTACGCATACGCGTATCCCTCAACCGGCACCGACGGCCAACGCCGACCGGGAAAGGAACGAGACCATGGGTGACGCTCAGCAACCGGAGGCACGACGCAGCGGAAAGGGTGCTGCGACCCCGCAGGACAGCAGGCATCTCAAGGCCGCCCAGCCGCAGAATCCGAAGAAGTCGGGCGGCAGCAAAGAAGACCAGAGGCAGACGGGTGGCCCCACACCGCCCGAACAGCGCCCCGACCACCCGTGACCCACGACGGTGGCGGTCGACGGAGGAGGCGCCCGGGAACGTCCGGGGCAGCCTCCTCCCGCATTTCCTGGAGCGACGCCCACCCGGCCTGACCGAGCAAAGGTTCAAGATAGACCTCGGTAGAACGCTGCGAGCGTGTGCGCGCCCCGGATGAGGGCCTGGGCCTCGACCTTTTCGTCCGGCCCGTGCCAGCGGTCGTCCAGAAGGCCGGTCCCGAAGAACAGCACCGGCGCCTCCATGGCGCGGGACAGCTGCGCGGCCGGTGCGGCCCCACCGTTTCCCATCCGCCGGGGCGGCCCCCCGAATGCATCAGCCATGGACCGTCGCAACACGGCCAGGGCCGGAAGGTCTGCCGGTGTGGTGTAGGGGTCGGATTTCGTCGACGAGACCTCGAGGTCGTACTGGAAGCTCTTCCCGCCGTGTCCCTCGAGCCATCTGCCCAGTTGTTCGGCGACCTCGTCCGCGCTCTGGTCCGGCACGAGGCGCAGCAGGAGGTCCGCAGATGCGGCGGCCGGGATGACGCCCCGGGCAGGCTCTTCCGGGTCGCCACCGACCATGCTGCTGACCTCCGCGGAGGGCCTGAACCAGATGCGTTCTTGGATGCTGCGGTCTTCCTCACCCACGACGGCGAAGGTTCCGGTGTCGCTCAGCCACGCATCGTGATCCACGGCGGGCAGGGGGTCCTGCTCGGCCTGTTCGTCGGGCGGTGACTCGCGTACGGAGTCGTAGAAGCCGGGCAGCGTGATCCGGCCCTCGTCGTCGTGCAGCTGCCCGAGGATCCGGCACAGCTCGGTCAGGGGATTGGGTGCTGCTCCGGACACCGCTCCGCTGTGCACATCACGGTGCGCACCTCGGATCTCAAGGTGGGCGTTGACCGAGCCGCGAACCGTCGTGCACACGGCGGCGTCGTCCAGGGACCACAGCATCGTGTCGGAGACCATGACCAGGTCGGCTGCGAGTGCCTCCCGGTGGTCGGCCAGCAGGTCTGCCAAGTGGACCGAACCGATCTCTTCCTCACCCTCGATGAGCAGCTTGAGCGTCACCGGGGGAGCGGTACGCCCGTCGGAGAGGTGGGCACGCAGGGCCCAGAGGTGGCTGATGACCTGCCCCTTGGCGTCCGAGGCCCCCCGCCCGAACAGCCGCCCGTCCCGAAGGGCCGGTGTGAAGGGAGAGGTCTCACACCACTCTTCCTCCTTCACCGCGTGGACGTCGTGATGGCTGTAGACGAGCAAGGTGTCAGCCGCGGGATCGTCAGCAGGCCAGCACGCGTAGACGGCCGGCAGGCCGTCCGTGCTCCACTCCTCGACCATGGGGAACCCGAACGTCCGCAGGGTGGCGCACAGCCATCGGGCGGAGCGCGTCACATCGGTCTTTCGCGCAGGATCTGCCGAGACCGACGCGATGGACACCCACTCGGCCAACGCCCCGAGCATGACGTCCGACTGCGCCACGACGGCCTGCCGCAGGGATGATTCCAGGGGATCAGTCACCGCAGCCCGCCTCGTCCTCGATGATCGTGAGTGATGACGTGCATTGCGTCCCGGCAGCCGACCCGCCTGTCCTTATGGGCCATGTCCTCCTCCTTCAGGCAGTCGGCCGACCTGCCACCACGCCCAGATCCATCCGGCCTCCTTGGCCGCGTCCAGCAGATACGTCGCGGGGATCACGCGCCGCGGAACATAGACGAGGTCGATGGCCAGAAGGGTCAGGGCGGTGCCGACACCGACGCGACGGGCGTGACGCAGCCCGGTGCCCGTAGCGCCGGCGCTGATCATGCTCAAGCCGGCCGACACGAGCAGAGCGCCGCTCGTCTTCGCGCCTTCCCTTCCAGAGTTCCGCCATGCGGGCTGAGGTGGTCGGTCGGGGGCGCCCGTCTTTCACTGATGGGCCGGCTGGGGGAATCGCGGGCTCTCCGGCCGCGCAAGAGCAGACACAATCCACGTGCCCGATGACAGACTCGCCAGGCGCTCGGTTCTACCGAGCGTGACTGGGTGACCGCACCGAGTGGCGTCCCTCTATTTCGGGAGTACCGGATGACTTTCAATCCGCTGGAGCAGCGGGGTATCCCGCTGGACCGTCAGCTGCGTAATTGGCGGGAGCTGAACGTCAAGCCGATCGATCCCGACCACTGCGACCCGTACACACGGTGCCGGATCATCACCATGAACGGGATCGAGGTCGAGGCGATCCTCTTCAGCCACAATCTCGCCCGAAACACGGTCGATCCCGACATCAAGCGCCAGCTGGCCCGGACCCGTTACATCGAGGCGCAACAGCAGAAGGTGGTGAACTGGCTGCTGCCGGGGGTGTCCTCGGTATTGGAGACGACGATCGCGTACGAGCAGGTCGCGGTGGACCTGACGTCGTGGGTGGCGCGCATGGAGCCGGATCCGTATCTGCGCCAGGCGTACCAGTTCGGCGTACTGGAGGACTTCGACCATCTCTACCGGTACGCGAACCTGTACGAGATGATCGAGCACCGCAAGGCAGAGGCGATCGTCGACGGACTCACCGAGGTCATGCCGGGCCGGCCCACCAAGTTCCACCACCGCGACGCTTTCGACAACGTGCGCGACCCGTACGAGAAGGACGGGACCGATCCGCTGTCGAAGCTCCACGTGCTGACCATCCTGTCCGCCGAACAGCAGACCATGAACTTCTACATGAACACCGGCCCCACCTACATGGAGCCGATCGCCCGTCAGCTCTACCAGGAGATCGGCCTCATCGAGGAGGAGCACGTCACCCACTACGAATCCCTGGTGGACCCCGGTGAGACGTGGTGGGAGCAGCTGGTCACCCACGAGTACAACGAGTGCTACCTCTACCACTCCTTCATGGAGCAGGAGAGCGACCCGAAGGTGAAGGCGGTGTGGGAGCTGCACCTGAACATGGAGCTGGAGCACCTGCACACCGCGTGTGACCTGATGCGCCAGATCGACGGCAAGGATCCGGCGGAGATCCTGGCGCCGGAACTTCCGAACGTGCTCACCTTCGAGCCCAACAAGCAGTACCTGCGCGAACTCCTCGACACGCAGATGGACCTCACCACCCTGGGTGCCGGCTACGTACGCGAGGCCCACGAGCGGTTCGAGAAGATGCAGGAGCAGATCCACGGCGGCGAGGAGCCCCCGAGCGAGCGCGTCATGGCCGAGCACGACGCGATGTTCGGCCGTGAGTACCGCGTTCAGACCGAGGGCGAGCACCCCGACCGGCGCGTGAAGAAATGAGGCGGGGACACGTGTCAGACCTCGAGACGCCCCAGGCCGGGGACGACCACGCTCCCGACACTGATGTCGTCGCGCTTCTCATGCGCCAACACGGAGACATCCGCAACCTCTTCGACGAGGTCGAGGCAGCGGCCGGGGACGAGCGCCGTGACGCCTTCCACCGTCTGGTGCGCTTGCTCGCCGTCCACGAGACGGCGGAAGAAGAGGTCGTGCACCCCTTCGTCCGCCGTGCCGTGCCGGGTGGTGCGGAGGTCGTCGAGGACCGCCTCGCGGAGGAGGAGGCCGCGAAGGAGGCCCTCGTGGTGCTCGAGGACCTGGATACGAACGATCCGACGTTCATGCCGCGGTTCATGAAGCTGCGCACCGATGTACAGGAACACGCCCGAGCCGAGGAACGCTACGAGTTCACCCTGATCCGCCGCAGCACCGACGTCGCCACCCTGGCCACCATGGCCAAGGCGGTCAAAGCCGCCGAGGCCATGGCTCCCACCCGGCCCCACCCCGGCGTTGAGTCCGCCGCCGCCAACATGGCACTGGGACCGCTCGCCGCTTTGATGGACCGCACCAAGGACGCCGTACGCAAGGCCATGGGAAGGCACTGATACAGGACCGTTTGGGCGTGCTGAATCGGGTAGGGGCCGGACATGCGCGCGGCCCTGAGTGTGGCTGTCCCGGGCCCAGGCCGCGTGGAAGGAGATGAGAGCGATGCGCAATCGTCTGCTGATCACGGCGGCGGTCATGACTGCGGTGAGCGGGGTCTGCAGCCCGGCGGCGTTCGCCGATACGCCCGCCGGCGACCAGGACACCGCCTTCGTCCAGGCCGCGCACCAGAGCAACCTGGCCGAGATAGCGGCAGGCCAGGACGCTCAGAAGAGCGCCATGACCGCATGTGTGAAGGACGTGGGCGCGAAGCTGGTCACCGATCACCAGAAGCTGGATGCGGACCTGAAGGCGCTCGCCGGCAAGAGCGGCATGACACTGCCGACCGAGCCGACGGCCGAGCAGCAGCAGAAGATGAAGGCGGTCCAGGAGAAGGCCGGGACGGCCGGCTATGACGCGGCCTGGCTCGCCGACCAGGAAGCCGGCCACACCAAGACGCTTGCGCTGATCGGCCAGCAGATCAAGGCGGGCACCGATGAGGCCGTCACCGCCACAGCCGAGAAGGCCCGCCCTGTCGTCGCCATGCACCTCGAGATGGTCCGCGGCGGCACCTGCCACACCATGTAACGCTGACCGGACACCCTCCCGGTCGACCTCTCTCGCTGGACCTGTGCCCGGAGGGGCGCCAGGGTCGTCCTCGCCGCCCGCAGCGCCGACGAGCTCGCAGCACGCGGGTCAGCAGCCGCCGGAGGCGGCAGGCTCCCCGATGGCGAGGGTGGCCGGGGCCGCGCAGCAGCCGCCACCGCTCTGCTCGGTGATCTCGGGCTGGTCGAAGAGACCGGCCCCGCCGCACACGCCGGTCTCGGGCAGGGTCAGCTCGACGCGTTCGGCGGCCTCTCGGTCGCCGGCGAGGTGAGCGGCGATGGAGCGGACCTGCTCGTAGCCGGTCATGGCGAGGAAGGTCGGGGCGCGGCCGTAGGACTTCATGCCGACCAGGTAGACGTCCTTCTCCGGGTGGGAGAGCTCGTTGACTCCGTGCGGGTAGACGGTGCCGCAGGAGTGCTGGTTCGGGTCGATCAGCGGCGCCAGCTCCGCCGGGGCCTGCAGGCGCTCGTCCAGACCGAGGCGCAGCTCGTCCAGGAACGTGAGGTCCGGGCGGAAGCCGGTCAGCACGATCACCTCGTCCACCGCGTCGAGGCGGCGGCCGTCCTCACCGACGAGGACCAGGCGCCCGTCGCCGTCCCGCTCGAACGCCTGGGTACGGAAGCCGGTGACCGCGTCCGCGTACCCGGCGTCAACGGCGGCCTTGGCCGCCAGGCCCAGGGCACCGCGCGCGGGAAGCTGGTCGGCCTCACCGCCGCCGAAGGTGGAACCGGAGATACCCCGGCGCAGCACCCACAGCGCCTTGGTGCCGGCGCCCTCGTCGGCCTTGGCCAGGTCGGCGAGGTAGGCCAGGGCGGTGAAGGCGGAGGCGCCGGAGCCGACGACGGCGGTGCGCTTGCCCGCGTACCGCGCCCGTACGGCCGGGTCCTTCAGGTCGGGGACGCGGTAGGTGATCCGGTCCGCAGCCGCCCGCTCGCCGAGAGCGGCGAGGCCGCTGCCGCCGGCCGGGCTGGGGGTGGACCAGGTGCCGGAGGCGTCGATCACGGCGCGGGCGAAGACGCGCTCCTCGCGGCCGTCGGCGTGCTCGACGTGGACGACGAACGGCTGCGCGTCACGGTCGGCATCCACGATCCGGTCGCGGCCCGTACGGGAGACGCCGGTGACTCGGGCTCCGAAGCGGACGCGGGCGCCGAGGACGCCGGCCAGGGGCTGGAGGTAGTACTCGGCCCAGTCCCCACCGGTGGGGTAGGCGGCCGCGTCGGGCTTGACCCAGCCGGTCGGGGCGAGGAGCTTCTCCGCAGCCGGGTCGACGACCTCGCCCCAGGTCGAGAACAGGCGCACGTGTGCCCAGTCGCGGGTGGCGGCACCGGCGTGCCGGCCCGCTTCGAGGACGAGGAAGTCGAGGCCGCGGTCTTCGAGGTGGGCGGCGGCGGCCAGGCCGGCGGGTCCGGCCCCGATCACGAGGACGGGCAGATCGGTGGTGGCAGGCGCGGTCATGGTCGGCTCCTCGTTATTTCGATGTCTGTCGATGTCGTGCGTGATCAGCATGGCACTTGTTTCGATGTGCGTCAACATAGATATTCATCTAACTAGCCAGGTCGTCACCTGAATACGCTGTTCAGGCAGAGGGTGTGGCGCCGGAGGCGCTGGAGGCCTCCGATCGGACCGGCCGGGGTCGTGGCTGCACCCACCTCACCGGCACTCCAGGGGCCCGGCGCACCCGCGGCGCCGTAGTTCGACATGTGTCAACATAGACGTATGTCGAATGCGAACGTGTTGCCGCTTCTGGAGCCCGAGGCCGTCGTGCCGTGCTGCCCGCCGCTGACCGAGCGCCCGATGTCGGCGGAGGAGGCCGAGGCCGCGGCGAAGATGTTCAAGGCCCTCGGTGACCCGGTGCGTCTCCGCCTGTTCTCCGCCGTGGCCTCCCATGAGGGCGGCGAGGCGTGCGTGTGCGACATCTCCGACGTGGGTGTCTCGCAGCCGACCGTCTCCCACCACCTGAAGAAGCTCAAGGAAGCCGGCCTGCTGTCCTCCGAGCGCCGTGGGACGTGGGTGTACTACCGGGTCGAGCCCTCCGTCCTCGCCGCCATGGGTGCGCTGCTGGCCGGCGCCGCGAAGGACGCGTGACCATGGTGCACGTCACCGGAATGCTGCCCGAGCACGCCGCGCAGGTGCTGGCGATCTACCAGGCCGGCATCGACGAGGGTGACGCCACGTTCGAGACCACGGCACCCGACTGGGCCGCGTTCGACGCCGCGAAACTCGCCGAGCACCGCTTCGTCGCCGTCGACGAGGAGGTGCTGGGGTGGGTGGCGGCGAGCGCCGTCTCGGATCGCTGCGCGTATGCCGGCGTGGTCGAGCACTCCGTTTACGTCCATCCCGACGCCCGAGGAAAAGGAGTCGCCCGTGCCCTGCTGGAGGCGCTGATCGCCTCGACGGAGGCGGCCGGGATGTGGACGGTCCAGTCCGGGATCTTCCCCGAGAACACCGCCAGCCTCGCCCTCCACGAGCGGGCCGGGTTCCGGGTGATCGGGACCCGTGAGCGCATCGGCCGCCATCGCGGCGTCTGGCGTGACGTCGTGCTCCTGGAACGACGCAGCCCGCTGATCGTCTGAGCCGGGTCCGTCCGGTTCCCGCGTAGGCCCGTCAGTCCAGGAGATCCCGGATCTGGCGGGCGGTCTCGCGAGCGGGGCGGCCGACACCGATCAGGGTGGCCGAGGCCGGGCCGGTCCAGTCGCCGTAACCGAGGAAGTGGAATCGCGGATCCTCCACGGACCGGGTGCCGCTGGTGGTGATGTGACCGCGGGTGCCACGCAGGCGCAGGCCGGCCAGGTGGGCCAGGGCGGGACGGAACCCGGTACACCAGATCACCGCGTCGGCCTCGGCCTGGGTGCCGTCCGCCCACTCCACGCCGCCGACGGTCAGCCGGGAGAACATCTGCCGCACGGCCAGCAGGCCGGCGTCCCGGGCCGCTCGCACCGGTGGGACGGCGACGATGTCACCGAGGGATGCCACGCCCCCGGTGTCGGCGCGGCCTTCGTCCAGCGCCCGGCGGCGGGCGGTGGCGTGGTCGAACAGGGCGCGGCCGTCGATGTCGTCGGCGAGATAGCGCGGCGGGCGCCGGGTCACCCACGTGAGGTCCGCGTGGCCGGTGAGATCGGCGGCGATCTGCGCGCCGGAGTTTCCGCCGCCGACCACGATCACGCGCTGCCCCGCGAAGTCGCGCGGGCCCTGGTAGTGGGCGCTGTGGACCTGACGGCCGGCGAAGTCCCGGCGGCCGGGGACGGCAGGCAGGAAGGGCCTGGTCCAGGTGCCGGTCGCGCTGATGACGGCCCGGGCGCGCCACCCGCCGCAATCCGTCTCGACCCGCAGGAAGGCGCCGTCGCGATGGACGGCGTCCACCCAGACCCCGTGCTGGACGGGCAGTTCGTACCGCTTCTCGTAGTCCGCCAGGTATGCGATCACATGGGCGGCGTCCGGATAGACCTGTCCCTCCTGTACGGGCATCAGCCGACCCGGCAGCGAGGAGTACGCAGCGGGCGAGAACAGACGCAGCGACTCCCAGGTGTGCTGCCAGGCCCCGCCGGGTGCGGGCCGGGCGTCGAGGATGACGTGCTCGATGCCCAGGCGGCGCAGATGGTAGCCGGCGGCAAGTCCTGACTGGCCGCCGCCGATCACCACCACGTCCGTACGCCGGCTCATGCCGCGACCGCGGGCGTCCCGGTGTCCGTCTTGCCCCGCATGAAGATGACCGCGACCAGCGCGAGGCCGACGACCACACCCACCAGCTGCATGCCGATGAAGCCGGCCACCGAGGCTGGAGCGATGCCCGCGAAGGTGTCGGTGAAGGCACGCCCGATGGTCACCGCCGGGTTGGCGAACGACGTGGAAGAGGTGAACCAGTACGCGGCGCCGATGTACGAGGCCACCGCGAACGGCGCGAACCGCAGCCGGTCCGTCCTCGCCAGACCGAAGATCAGCAGGACCAGGCCCGCGGTGGCGACGACCTCGCCCAGCAGCAGGTTCCCCGCGGAACGGTCGTGCGTGGACCAACGCACGAGCGGCTCGCCGAACATCGCGTCCGCCAGGACCGCACCCGCGATCGCCCCGGCGATCTGCGAGGGCACGTACACGGCGACCTCGCCGGCGTTCACGCCCGCGCCGCCGCGGCGGGCGGTCCACCACTCGGCGAGCGTCACCGCCGGGTTGAAGTGCGCGCCCGAGACGGGCCCGAGGAGGGCGATCAGCACGCCGAGGCCGAAGACGGTGGCGGTGGAGTTGGCCAGCAGCTGCAGCGCGACGTCGTCGGTGAGCTCGGTGGCCTGGATTCCGGAGCCCACCACGACGGCGACCAGCGCGGCGGTGCCGACCAGCTCGGCCGCGGCCCGGGCGATCAGTGGCGTGCGGGGCGGGGTCGCGCCGGGTGCGGGCTGCGGCGACGAATCGGCGGCTGACGAATCGGCGGCTATGGCGTCACGCGCGGCGGGCTCGATGGCGGTCAAGGCAGGTTCTCCTCGGGCAGGTGAGGCAAGGCGTAAGAGACGGCCTAAGGGCAGGACCGCTTGAGGTTCGCTTCGGTGGTGGCACGCGCGGTCCGGGCGAGGTCGGCGAACTGACCGGCGATTCCTTCGATGACCTCCGGGCGCAGGTGGTAGTAGGTGAACCTGCCGCAGGGCTCCGTCTCCACGACCCCGGCCTCGCGCAGCACCTTCAAATGGTTGGAGAGGTTCGTCTGCTTGGCGCCCGTCTCCTCCACGAGGTGGGTGGTGCACAGCGTCTCCCTGGCGAGGAGAGTCACGATCTGGAGCCTGAGCGGGTCGGCCAGGACCCGGATCAGATCAGTGTCGACTGACGTCATCATGGGCTGATACTGTCACATCATCGAGGGCTGACACCAGTCCAGGCTGAACCAAGCTACGGGTCTGTGGCGCGCGACAGCCGCGCCTGCCATGAAGGAAAAAGCCGATGTCCGCGAACCCGCTCGCGTCCGTTCTCTTCGTCTGCATCCACAACGCCGGCCGCTCCCAAATGGCCGCAGGCTTCCTGCGCCACCTCGCAGGCGACCGCGTAGAGGTCCGCTCCGCGGGATCCATGCCCGGCGACCGGATCAATCCCTCCGCCGTCGCCGCGATGGCCGAGCTGGGCATCGACATTTCCGACCAGACGCCGAAGGTCCTCACCCCCGAGGCCGCCCAGGCATCGGACTACATCATCACCATGGGCTGCGGGGACGCCTGCCCGTACTTCCCCGGCAAGACCTACCTCGACTGGCAGTTGGAGGACCCGGCCGGCCAGGGCGTCGAGGCCGTGCGCCCGATCCGGGACGAGATCAAGGGGCTCATCGAGGGCCTCATGGCCGAGATCGACGCCCAGCAGAAGGCGTGACCCGGGGGAATCCCCATAGGTGGTCCGGGACAGCGTGCGGGGGCGGTACTGGTCGAACGACGGCCTCCAGTGGCCGGCACCATCTGAACCCCGGCCGGGAGGCGGGCCCCTGAATGGTGCTCGCCTCCGGCGCGTACGAGCCGGCCCGTATGGTCCCGCTCGCTTCCTGTCCTGTGTACGGGGTGGCCCGAGTCGCCCTGGCGGAACGGCTCGACGTGTGATTCTGCGCCTGGCAGGGCCCTCAGGTGTGCACGCGGTTGTTGGTGCCGTCGTGGTCGTCGGCGTGGTCCTCGTCGAACCAGTGGTCTCCGGAGGCCAGGTAGCGGAACGAGTGGACGCTGTTGTCGGGTAGGGCGACGCTGACGGCGCGCATACCGTCGGCGCGGGGTTCCAGGGTGTGGATGCCGGGCTGCCAGTCGTTGAAGTCACCCACGACGCAGACCGACCCGGGAGGGGCGTCGGCCGGCAGGACGAAGGTGACCTGCGAGTGTTCCTTGAGCCGCTTGCGTTCCAGCATGGTGTCTCCTGACGGGAGGGGTTGTCGCGGCTCATCCTCCGGTCGGCGCGGTGAGCGGACCTGCGGAGACAGCCGAGGGGGTGACCCCCTTCACCCGCGCGGCAGCGCACGGCCAGATGGCGCGCCGGCCACCGGCCCACGCCGGCGCGGACGGAGTACGACTTCCGAGGCACAAGGGAGCCGGCCTCAGGGGCGCCACACAGGCGAGTGACAGCAGCCGGGACAGCTCGAGACTCACTCTTCGGCGGGGCAGGACCGCGTCCCGGACGGGAGCTTCCCGTCGATCAGGAAGTGGTCCACGTAGCCCTTCACGCAGGACGAGGACAGATAGCCGGTGTGCCCCTCGCCCTTGTGGTCGATGATCACCGCCGAGCCGAGCCGCTCGGCCATGTCCTCCGTCCACTCGTACGGGGTCGCCGGGTCTCCCCGGGTGCCGACCAGCAGCATCGGCGGTGCGCCCGGGTGGTCGACCTTCCGGAGGAAGTCGGTGCTGACGGGGCGGCCGTAACACATGAGCACCCAGTCCAGAAGGGGCGGCCCGAAGACCTCCGACGCCTCGCGGAGCTTCCCCTCCAGGGCGGTGATCTCCTTCTCCACGGCCGCCGGGGTGGCCTTGTCGAAGGGCCGGTCCGGATCGTCCACGCAGTTCACGGCGCCGCCTGCGGCATCCCAGTTGTCGGCGGGCACCGGGTCGGGGCCCTCGTCCTGCGACTCCTCGTCTTCACCGGACAGCCCGGCGAACCGGAGCATCCCCGCCGGGTCGCCGTCCTCGGCCTGCGCCAGCACGTCCGCCAGCGCGGGCCAGACGGCGGTCGTGTAGAGGGCCTGGGCGATGATCTGCGAGGCCAGCCAGCCGGACAGGGCCGGGCCCTGTTCGGCGATCAGCGGCTTCTTGTCGAGCCGTTCGACGAGGTCGGCCACCTTCTCCTTGGCGGTGCGGGAGTTGGTGCCATACACGCAGTCGTCCTGGTGGGCGCACCAGGTCAGGAAGTGGCCCAGGGCCCGCTGGCGGGCGCGTGCCGTGGCGAGGGACCGATCTTCCAGCGAATCGCTGTGGTCATCGATGCCGTCGAGGACCATGCGGCCGGTCCGCTGTGGGAAGAGAGTCGCGTACGCGGCACCGAGCCGGGCCCCGTAGGAGAAACCGAGGAAGTTGAGCTTCCGGTCGCCGAGGGCCTCACGCAGCACCTCCATGTCGCGCGCGACGTTGTTGGTACCCATGTACGGGAAGACGGGGCCGGAGGCCTCCGCACAGCGCCGGGCCTCGGCGCGCAGCGCGGCCAGCCCCTCGGCCGTGCCGGTGTTCGGGTCGGGCACCACCGAGCCGTCGCGCCCGCAGGTGACGGGGTCGCTGTGGGCGACCCCGCGGGGATCGAAGGCGACGACGTCGTACCGCTCGCCCAAGTCGGCGAAGAGCCTCGGATCGTCTGCCAGGCCCTCGATGCCCGGGGCGCCGGGGCCGCCGAAGTTCAGCAGGAGCGAGCCGATCCGCCTGTCGGGTTCAGTGGCCGGCAGCCGGGCCACGGCCACGGTGGTGGTCCCCTTCGCGGGGTCCGCGTGGTCGAGCGGGACCTCGATGGTCCCGCACTGCATCCCGTCCGGCACGGACTCGAGGGGACACGTCCCCCAGCTGATCCGCTGGGCCTGCGAAGGGCTTGGACGGGGGCTCGGTGCGGCCCCGAACCCTGCCAGAGCCAGTACGCACGCCAGGACGGCCGCCCCGGCGCGGCCCAGACGGCAACGGAAGGGGACGGCAGGAGTGGGGTGGGACACGGCACCCTCCTCGGGCAACCCCCCACAGCCGGTCAACCCACCATAGGCACGCTCGCCCGCCCCCCGCTCGTCCGGCCCCAGCCGACGATCGAGCGGGGGACCGGCCCCGCATCCGCCGCTACGAGATCTACATCGAGCGCGGGAAGCGGTGGCGCAACCCGGAGACGACCGGCGGCCCGGCGATTTCGAAAGCGGCCCGCACCGTGCACGAACATCGGCAGCCAGGCGATGGCGTGATGGTCTACGGGCACGTCGAAAAAAGAACGTCTGCATGCGGATCAGCGTCCGACCCTGGTCCAGCGGACCACGAGGTCTGTGACGTAGGTAGCGGCGTTGAAGCGGCCCACGGCGATCTGGGTGGCGGGGGACCAGACGGATCCGGCGGGGGCCAACTCGATGGTGGTGCCGACAGTCACACGAGCCGTTTCCACCGGCTCCGTCGCGGCCCCGTCAACCGGCTCCGTAATCGCCGCGTCAACGAACGCACCAGCGGCGAAGTGGATCTGTACTCGAGGGTGAAGGCTTTGCGCAGGACGAGCGCGGCCCCGCCCGAGCAGGGGCGGGCTAGCCTGGCGGCTCGTACGAACCAGGCCTGCCCTCCGCCGTTTCCAGCCGACCCCGGCCCCGACCCCGGCGCCGGTGCCTATACGTCATGCCCATGAGCGGCAAGCCATCGGTGGACCGCAGCCTTGTCGGCGACGGTGATGCGCGCTGCCTCGGGGGGAGCAGCGGGGCTCTCGTCCTCCTTGAACGCGGTATCGGTGACCCGGGCGGTTACCCAGTCGGCCAGTTCCCGCGCCGACTCGCTGGACAGGCGCCCTGACCTCCAGTCACGCGCCGTCTCTGCGGTGGTGGGGGAGTGGTGGCGTTCCGCCTCAGCCAGCCACACTGGTACGAGTCGTTCGACCACCTGCTCGTCGTGCGAAGGGGAGGGGGCGTCCGTGGATCCGGTCATGATGACAGCATGGCCTGCCGACAGAGCCTTCGCTCGTAGCCTCGACCACCCGCGTCCCCGCGCCGCGCCGTACCGATCCCCTGATCCCCGTACGCCCGCGCCCGTATCGCCGCGGCCCGCTCCTCGAAGAAGCCTGCCGCACCTGCAGCTGTCCGGCGGGGTCAGAACGCGCTGCGCCTCCGGAGTTTGAACGGGCGCCCGTCCGGGTCGACGAAGAGGCGGTACAGGGGCATGGCGAGCGCACGCACCGGAGCCGACATGTCCGGCGGGCGGTAAGTGCGCAGGCGGCCCGGCGGCCGCGGGCCGCGGCGGCCGCCGTCATGCCAGGCGTCCAGTGCCGCGGCGCACTCGGCGAAGGTATCGAATGCCCGTACCGGATCACACACGTCGTCCGGCCCGTACGGTGAATCCGGCTCCCCGGCGTCGAGGTGCTCGAGGGAGAGTTCGAGCCGCAGATCCCTGGCGAAGCGGCGGGCGCCGTCCCCCTGCCCGCCCGGGTCGCGCGGCGGGCGAAGGTCGGCACTCCCGTCCAGTACGGCGCAGTTGAGCTCCGAATCATGGGTCCAGGAGCGGAGGTTGACGTTGTCGGAACCCACCGTGGCCCACACGTCGTCGATCACGCACACCTTGGCGTGCACGTAGACCGGTGTCCCGGCGTGGTTCTCCAGCCCGTAGACCGCCACGCGGTCGCCGCCCGCGCGGCGCAGCCTCTCCAGAGCCGTGACGCGCCCGACCTCGTTCATCGGCAGCGTCAGCCGGCCGTCCTGATCGGGGAAGGCGGGTATGACGGCGATCAGGCGCAGGCCGGGGCGGTCGCGCAGCGCGCGGGCGAATGACTCCACGACGTTGGGGGACCACAAATACTGGTCCTCCAGGTAGATGAGCGATCGAGCCCGGCGCAGTGCCTTGAGGTAGCTGCGCGCGATGCTGCGCTCGCCGTCGGGGGCGAACGGGTAGCCACCCAGCAGCCGGTTCGGGTACGTACGCAGCACCTGCACCGTGTGGCTGCCGCAGGGCGGTGGGTCGGGCAGTTGCGGCGGGATGGAGTCCGCTGAGGTGTCCTCGTGGTGCAGCAGTTCCCGGAGCCGCACGAGGGGGCTGCGGCTGAGGGGCGACGGGTCCTCCCAGCGCTCGCGGAAGCATGCTTCGACGTCTCCGACGGCGGGCCCGCGTATCGCCAGCTGCACATCGTGCCAGGGCGGCCGCGACCCGTAGGCCGATGCGAAGGGCACCGCTTGGGGGTCGCCGGAGTGGGAGGCGTCGTCGTTGCGGCCGTGGCACAGGTCGATGCCGCCGATGTAGGCGACATCGAGGTCAGGACGCCCGCGGTGCCGCATGACGAGGAGCTTCTGGTGGTGGGAGCCGCCGGGGCGCACGCGCATGTCGAGCAGGCACTCCGCGCCGGCAGCCTCGAGTTCCTCTCCGAGATGGCGGTTCTCGGTCTCGCTGAACTGGAACCGGTCCAGGTGGGAGCGCCAGACGAGCCCCTTGACGACGACTCCGCGCTCGGCCGCCTCGGCGAGGACCCTGCCGATCCCGGTCCCCGGTCCGTCGAGACGCTCGTCGGGATCTCCTCGCCAGTCGGTGAACAGCAGCAGGTCCCCCTCGCGCTGCTCCCGGATCGTCCGGAGCAGCTCGGCGAAGTACGTCGCCCCGTGCACCAGCGGCCGGACGTGATTGCCCGATGTCCATGCCGCCCCGCCGAGGTGGCGCCGGTCCAGCCGGGTCGAGCCGTTCCCGCGTTCACGTTCCGTGAGCATCCAGTCGCTGTTGTCCACGAGGAGACCTCCTCTGGGGCGGCTACCCGGCCGGGCCGTGCTGACACGAAAACGTGAGCGCCCCTGGGGGCCGTCGCCGGCCCCAGCAGGGTGCCGCGGCAGGGCCTGGGGCGGCCGCGCAAGCGGCCAGACCGAGTGTGTGCCGACAAGGCATATGACTCCGCAGGAACCGCGCCTACCTGCGAAGGTGCGGCATTAGGGCGACGATCCCGGTCCGTGCCGATCGGATCCGCAACCGGCGGAGCCGCGGCTCGCGAGGCCGCTGGCGGCCGAAGTTCGACAAGACCGATTACAAGCACCGGCACGCCGTCGAGTGCGGCATCAACCGGCTCAAGATCCACCGCGCGGGCGCTACACCGGACACAGCAAGCTCGCCGTCCGCTACGAAGCGACCGTGCTGGTCGCAGTCCTTAACGAGTGGCTGCGACCGGCACGCTGCTGAGACCATGCGCCAGTGAACTCAGGACTCCCCGCCGGATGGACGATCGAACGCGTGCGCGCTCTTTCGGGAGACCCGAGCGCCGCCTCGCTCTCCATCGATCGGCTCGTAGTCGTCGAGGTGGGCGATCAGGGTGACTACGAGCCGCTCCCGCCGGACGTGATTCTTGCGTTCCACGAGTTGTGCCTCGTGAGCAACGACGGTGAGTGGTTCATGGGGCAGCTCGACAACGATGGCTCGGTGATCTGCTGGGCCTCGTACGGATCCGACCTGGCCGAGGCCATCCGCAGCCTCTGAACGTCATTCCGCACCATTAGCCACCTTCGCAATAGACCCCAGCGGCTCGTGCGTCGGCGCGGTGGGCTGCGGTGCCGTAGGGCGGCGCACCGGGCCAGGCGCCACTGGTCTCTCCCGAAGCGGGTCCGCCGGCTTCCGGTGAGGATCCTCGTAGGGAGGAGACCTCCCGGTCGAACGTCCGGCCGATGACACCCGCGGTCCTGGCCCACCCCAAACGGTCCACCCCTTCGGCCCCATGCTGCGCGTGTGTGGCGTGGGGTGAGTGGGAAGGAAGAGGACAGGCTTCCATCCGGAGCCCGGGCAGCCTTGGGGCTGCCGGCAGGCTGTACAGAGGGATTGAGCATGGCACGTGGCACGGTGAAGTGGTTCAACTCCGAGAAGGGCTTCGGGTTCATCGCCCAGGACGGGGGCGGACCGGACGTATTCGCCCACTACTCCAACATCGCCGGGCACGGCTACCGTGAACTGCAGGAAGGCGAGACGGTTACCTTCGACGTCACGCAGGGGCAGAAGGGCCCGCAGGCGGAGAACATCACCCGCGGCTGACCGACGACCCGCGGGAGTGAGAACGGCGGCGCCCGCCATCGACGCGGGCGCCGCCGCCGCATCAACCGTCGAGGACGTTCTCGAGTTGCTCCGTGCCCATGGTCGCTTGGACGCCGATGCCTCGCTCCTCGATCCTCGTAAAGCTCTCCTCGTCGGGCTTTGACGAGCGACCCCGCGCCCCACTACACCCCCCACCAGGTCGGGAAATACGACACAGATCGCTGCGCAAGGTCATGCCGACGCGGTCGTCTGCGGCAGAACCTGCACGCACGATCCCCTGGAGCACGACGAACCGCATCCGGGCCCGGGCTGGTGCCCCTTCGCGACGGTCCCGGGCTCACCTGCGGCCCGGCGGCCATCCCGTCCGTTGGTCCCGTGCTCTGCAGCCGTCCGCACCGCCCCAGCACCGCACCCACCCGATCGACCTCCATCGGCTTCAGCGCGGACCCTGGACCGGACGCAACCGGGGGGTCAATGACCGTACCGGTGGCGAGGCGGGCGGGGCCGCGAAGGCGGCAGGAATCAGGCCTGCGTCTCGGCGCTGCAGACCCAGTCGCCGTAGCGGACGCCGTCCTTCGAGCGGACGATGCAGACCCGGACCGTGTCGTTCTCGTTCAGGTCGTAGTCGCAGAACGAGTAGCCGTCGGTCGTGTCGTTCTTGGTGGTCGTGTCGTAGCAGCCGGTCCGGTGGTCCACCCAGCTCCACGCGTCGATGTTGACCTTCTGCCAGCGCTGGATCTTGGCGTGCACGGAGTATCCGTCCGCCGACAGGTCCTTCACCCACAGCTCGTCGCCGTAGGTCTTGAACGTCGCCGTGCCCCAGGTCCGGGAAATGGTCACATTGCTTCCGCTTGCGGAGGCCGAGCCCGCCGTGCCCCCAACGATGATGACGCTCGCCGCGAGAGCCATACCGGCCTTTGCCACCGTGCTGCGCTTCATCAAGCGTTCCCCCTGTAGGTGTCGGGTCGTTACGAGTGCTAGATCCAAGCGTTGTCGTGAATCACCTGTCAACCACTTTGCGTGGAGCGGCAGTTGGGTGTGCTCCTCGGCGGAGAGGACCCGGCCATTCGGCCGTTGTGGTGGTCGAGCGGCAGCGTGGCCGGCCGCCTGGCCGAGGCCCAGTACTCACTGGCCTGCTGACGACATTGCCGTCGGATAAAACGGACAGGTGCCCGGCCCGCCGACACGGTGCGCCGGGCTGCGGCGCCCGCGCACGTGCCGCAGCCCGGGGCCAGGGCGGGATCGCCGGCACGATGGGTTGCGGTGCGTCAGGATGTTCAGCCATGAGCGAGATTTCTGAACTGGTCGCACAGCTGGGACTTGAGCCGCACGTTGAGGGCGGTTGGTTTCGCCGTACCTGGCGCACAGAGCCCGAAGCGGTACCGGACGGGTATGCAGGCAGGCGTCCGTTCGCAACCGGGATCTACTTCCTGCTCCACCCGGGCGAGGTCTCACGCTGGCACCGGGTGCGTTCCGACGAGCTGTGGCTGTGGCACCGGGGCGGGCCGCTCGCGATCAGGCTCGGCGGCAATGGGGACACACCCGGGGAAACGACGGCCTCCGTTCTGGGACCCGGCGTCGAGGCCGGGGAGCAGCCGCAGTTTCTGGTACCGGCCGGCACGTGGCAGACGGCTGAGCCGACGGGCGGTGAGGCGGCGCTGGTGTCATGCGTCGTCGCTCCCGGCTTTGACTTCGAGGACTTTGAGATGGTGTGAGCCCTGTTATGGGTCGCCGGTCGCCCCCCGGTTCAACGCCGGCGTGGGCAGCGGCTGTTCGGCGTCAGGCCGCGCGAACCGCGTCGGCGTCGGGTGGTCGGACGGCCCGGACCTGAACTCGCGCTCGTCGAAGCGGCCCTTGGGCTGTCCGTCTATCGCAGTCCGGAAACGGGAGAACTCCCCCTCCCCGCGAGGGGGATGGGGAGTGAGCCCGCCACAACGCAGGTCGCTACGGGGTGTGGTAACGGCCCGCGCGGTGCTGCCGGGGGACGGTGTTCAGCCTGTGCGTGCCGGAACGTCCGCGGCCGGGGAAGGGGTTGCGCCGCGAGGGGGCCGAAGGGGCCGCGACCAACAGGATGATGAGGGCGACGACCGCGACGAGGATGAGACCGGTAACGAGGGTCATGTTCCTGCCTTTCGTCGGGTGCTGAGTGTCTGTCACTACATTCTGTAACCAAAAATCTTGCCGTTAAACACGACGGGTGAGTGCAACCGGCAACACTGGCCAAGGAAGGAGCCCTGGCGAAGCCTCCAGGAGGCGAGGGGAGTGGTCAGGGTGGTGGGCCTGGTGGGCACGCCGAGGTGGGTGAACTCCCAGGCGGAACGCGTCGTCAAAGGCCCGGTAGTCGCTCCGGAGTAGGGGCCATGCCGTGCTCTTCGCTTGTACTTGTTCAACGACCAATTCGTACTCTTGTTGCACGCGGCGGGGCTGGAGACAGTCTTTGGCGCCGCCTGCGGTTTGCTGGACTGATAAGTCCTCAAAGGTCGGCCATTCCCTTTCCGGAGCCTTCAATCCTCTGGCTTGGATGCTCCAGGTTCCATGAACTCACAGGTAGACGATCACTCGACCCCCGTGTTAAGTACGTGTAATTTCGGGCAACTGCTTCGAAGTAGTAGCCACCGCAAACGGACGAGCAGAGACGGGGTGAGCCGCATGAACCACGAGGAGACAAACACGTCAGTTGTGACGGCAACGAAAGTCGTCTGCCTCTCGGTGCGCCGGCCGGCAGCTGTCGCGGAGGCCCGCAGGCGGGCATGCGCGTTCCTGCAACGTCTGGAGCCGGCTGTGGAACCGGATGTGGGCGACACGGTCGTGCTGGTGGTCTCCGAACTGGTCACCAATGCGCTGCGCCATGCAGGCGGCATGTGTTTTCTGGAACTGGCCGCCGCCGAGCATCACATCGACGTCTTCGTGCGCGACGCCAGCCCTCTCTTCCCGCTCATGCGCACCCCTGACTTGAACGGCGGTGCGGGCGGGTTCGGTTGGCCTATGGTGCGCCGTTTGGCGAGCCACGTCACAGTGACGCATGAAGAGCATGGGGGAAAGACCATCCGTGCCCGCCTGCATCGCCATGGCGACCCCCAGGCGTAAGCCCGGCGCAGGGGCGTAGCGGCGTGGATCTTATTGCGCGGCGGAAGGTGCGCATTCCCACTCTGTCTGCGGCTGCCGGCCGGCCGGGGCCGGGCGCAGGGCCCCGGTCTGCTGGGTGTGCCGTGAGCTGGCGTCATGCCCCTCCGGCAGCGGATCGTCGGCCGATCTTCAGGGTCGGAGCAGGTAGCATTCATAGTTGTCGCATGACAACTATTGGCGTGCCTGCCTGCCCTCCCAGCAGCTGTGATACGCGCTCGGCATGGTGGTGGTGCGGACACCTCGGGCGCGAACGGCTCTGCGCGCGCCGACGCGCGGCGACAGGTCCGATTTCCCCTTACGTCTCGAAGGAATGGCCCTCACCATGACGAACTTCCTGGCCGTGGAGCGCGCGGTACGCGCGGCAGCCCCCGATGACCTTCTGCGGACGCTCCGAGACGCGCTCGTCGAGCACTTCGAGGCGATGGAGGTGGAGCTGCTCATGGCGGATTACAGCCTGACGTGCCTCCAACCTGTGACTTTCCTGCCCCACACCGGGGAGCCGCTGCCGGTACAGAGCAGCCCCGAAGGGAGGGCGTTCGCCAGTCAGGAGCCCTACCGCCAGTACGCGGCCCAGAACGGGGCTGTGGACATGCATCTGCCGGTCACGGTACGGGGCGACCGGCTGGGAATCTTGACGGTGCGCCTTCCCGAGCATAGATGCACGTCCGAAGCCGTCGCCGAACTGAGGGAGCTGGCAGAGCTGCTGGGGCACGAGATCATCGTGGCCGAACGGGACACCGATCTCTACCTTCAGGCGCGCCGGGCCTCCAGGCTCACCCTGGCGGCGGAGATGCAGTGGCAGATGCTGCCCGCTCGCTCCTGTGCGCGGCCGGAGTATGCGATCGGCGCCCAACTGGAGCCTGCTTACGACATCCACGGCGACAATTTCGACTGGTCCACCACCGGGGAGACCCTCACCTTGACCGTCACCAACGGCATGGGGAAAGGGATCGAGGCCTCGCTGCTCACCAATCTCGCCATCAACGCCCTGCGCAACGGGCGTCGGGCGGGCATTGGCATCGCCGATCAGGCCGCTCTGGCAGACCAGGCCATCTATGCCCGTTACCGCGGCGCGGAATACGTCTCCACGCTCCTGCTGTCTTTTGAACTGGCCACGGGGCGCGGGCGCGTGGTGGATGCCGGTTCTCCGCAGCTGTGGCGGTTGCGGGACAAATCGGTGGAGCGCGTCGAGTTCGAGGCCCAGTTTCCCCTGGGCATGTTCGAGGAGACTCCTTATGTGACGCAGGAGTTTGATGCGCTGCCAGGTGACCGGCTGGTCTTTGTCAGCGATGGTGTGTATGCGGCCGCTTCCGCCGGCGGGGAGGCGTACAGCGAGCGGGCGCTGGCGCGGGCCATCCAGGCCACCCGTCTGCTGCCGGCCGCTGCGGTGCCGCGCGGCATCCTGCAGGAACTGGCCGTGCACCGCGACGCGGACGCGGAGGACGACGCCTTGGTGCTGTGCATGGACTGGTTCGGCCGGGCAGCCGCGTCCGGCTGAACGGGACGAGGTGTGGGGGAACCTCCGCAAGGATGTGGTTTGCCCCGGTCAACTGAACTCGTGTCGGTCAGGCGATGTCGCAGACGCCTTTCGCGGCGGGAGCTTCGTCGTTGACCCCGACGTGGCCGAGGGCGGCACGGTGGAAGGCGCTCATGCCCTCGAAGAGGGCTCGCTGCTGTGCGGGCGACATCCGGGCAAGGACCGCTTGGAGCTCGCTCGCCCGGGCAGCGCGTACGGAGGCGAGGACGGCCCGCCCTCCTCGGCTCAGCCGTACCTCCAGTTCCCGCCGGTTGGTCGTGGCGCGGGAGCGCTGGATGAGGCCGGCGGCTTCCAGCCGGTCACAGAGCCGGCTGATGGAAGGGGGCGTCGAGCCGAGCGCTTCGCCCAGGTCGCGCAGGTTCACGCCCTCGCGCTCGTCGATCACGGTGAGCGCGCGCAGCTGGGACGGCGGCACGGCGGTCAGGGCCTCCTGACCGCGGCCCCAAAGCAGGTCCAGCATCTCCAGGAGAGCGGATGCCTCGAGAGCCACCTGTTCAGGGTAAAGGGATGGCAGCGGGAAGGCGTGCGGCATCGCACCAATCTAGTCACCCCTGCGAGGGTTTGCCAGCCCGCTCACGTGCGCCCACGCGCCCGCAGCGGGTGTGCCACCCGGCCGTGAACGCAGTCCGGGTCACCTGTTCGGCTGTCTCATTCTGAAGGCCAGGGCCAGGGTGTCGTCGGCGTGGTACACGACGGTGTGCATGTCAGCGGCGATCGCGCTGGGGATGTCGGCCACCGGGAGGTGGGAGTGGGCGCGCACGGCTTGGATCAGCCTGCGCTCACCTTCGAGCATGTCCCTGCGGCTCTCCGTGAGCCCGTCGGTGTACAGGAGCAGGAGGTCTCCCGGCGCGATGTGGACGGTCAGTACGGCGTCACTGCCCGGAGAGGGGAAGCCGATGCCCCTGCCTTTCACCTCCAGGTACTGCGTGGTGCCGTCGGTCCGCAGGAGGAGGGCGGGTGGATGGCTGCCGTTGGCCAATTGCAGTTCTCCGGTGGCCGGGTTGAGCCGGCCCAGGAGCACGGTGGCCATCAGGTCCGCGTCGATGGGCCTCAGGAGGTCGTGCGTGCGCGCGAGGAGCGACTGCAATGAGTGACCCTCGAGTGCCAGCGCCCGCACGGCGTGGGTGACGGTGATGGCGCTGCGGGTGCTGGTGACACCGTGGCCCAGGGCGTCGACGACGGTGACGTGGACGGTCCCGTCGGGCAGCGCGAACCAGTCGTACAGGTCTCCGCCGGTGGGGGCGGCCGGGTCGGCGGGTGCGTAGTGGACGGCGAGTTCGAGTCCCTCGATCTGCGGTGGTGGGGGGCGCAGCGCGTCTTCGAGTTCGCGCAACACCCGGCCGTGGGCGCTGCGCAGCTGCTCCTCCTGTTCTTCGAGTTGTACGTAGAGGGCCAGGACGCCTGCATTGGTCTCGGCCAGTTCGTGCTTGAGGAGCCGGTGGTCGGCTGCGAGCGAGTCGGCGAGCGCGAGTGCGGCGCGCAACTCTTCGTCGGCCTCGGTCCAGGGGGCGGGCGACATTCCCTGACGAGGGGCGGGCAGCCGGCCGGGGTTGCGGTTGTCGGGTCGGCGGCCGGGGGTGTGGGTCAGGGCGGTCCGCCAGGTGACGGAGTTCGCCGTGGTGGCGGGGGCAGGCAGTGCCAGGCCGTCACAGGCGAGGGCCGTGACTGCCTGCGGGGCGATCAGTGTGACGACCAGCTGGGCGTCGGCCTGTCCGCTACCGCTGTCGTAGGCGGCGGTGAGCTCGACGTGATGTCCGGCCTCGAACTCCGCTGTGGCCAGCTCCGTGACGGACAGGACCAGGCGGCCGCGCACGTCGGCGGGCAGCCGGTACGAACGGGCAAGCGCGCGTACGGCCTGGCGCAGGACCGTCACATCGTGGAAGGTCTCACCGTTCATGAGCGTGCGGCGCGGGGCTGGGCCGCGACCACGGTCGCGTCGTCACGGGTGCGGTGGTAGCCGTGTACGAGAGCGGTCGCGAGCAGGGAAGCCGGCAGGCGCAGGAAATGGGCGGGTGGGGTGTGAGCCCAGCGAAGGTCGATGCCGTCGCTGTGGAGTACGACAGTGGTCGCGGCGGTGAGAGGGATGCCGTGCGTACGGGGCGCCGGCATCCGCCAGCCGACCGTACCGGGCTGGCCGGTCAGCCGGTGGTGGACCTCGTTCGGGCTGAGGGCCACGGCTCGGACGTTTCCGATGCCGCAGTACTCGGCCTCACCGGCGTTCAGCCGCAGAAGCCCGACGGCGGCGCCGCGGGTGTGACGCAGGGTTCGGTGCATGGCGGTCATGATCTCCGTGAGGGGGCGTTCGGCGGTGGCGCGGAAAGTTCGGACGGCCGCCTGCGCGGCCTCGGCCGCCTCGGGGCCGTGTCCGAGGCCGTCCACCACGGCAGCGGTGCGCAGATCCGCGGCGTCGGTGATCGCGGCCGCGTCCCCGCACTGCTCTTCGTTCGCCGCGGGCAGGCTGAGGATCCCCACGGCCTCGCGGGCCGCCTCGCGTTCGTCGGGAAGGGTGAGCCGGGCGCAGATCAGGGTTCCGCTGTCGGTCCGCGTGCTGATGGCGAGGTCGGTGGCGATGCGGCGTACGGCGCCGAGGCCCGCGCCGAGCGTGCCTTTGGTGGTGTAGCCGTCGGTGAGGCAGCGCTCGAGTTCGGGCATGCCCGGCCCGCGGTCCGCGGCCATGATCTCCAGGCCGCCGCCCAGCGGCAGCGGCTGGAGGTAGAGGCTGCCGTCAATGGCGTGCTTGTCGAGGTTTCCTGCGAGCTCGGAGGCGAGAACGGCCGCCTGATCCGGCATGGCACCGGGCAGGCCGCATTGTCGTGCGAGGGACCGGGCGGCTTCGGCGGCGTCGTGCACGGCGCTGTGGTGGTCGATGCGGACGTGGCGGGTCGCCGGCGGGAAAGAAAAAGAAGGGGTCATCAGTGCGTCCACCTCGTTGTGATCACTGTCGTGCCCTGGCCGGACAAGGAGTGCACGTGGAACTCGTCCATGAGTCGACACGCCCCGCCCAGTCCGTGGCCGAGACCCGCGCCCGTGCTGTATCCGTCCATCAGAGCGGCCTCGAGGTCGGGGATGCCGGGCCCGTTGTCCCTGATCGTCAGCCGAAGCCCCGACCTGCCCGGAGCATGCGTGTGCTCGATGAGCAGGTTCCCTCCTCCGCCATGGATGTAGGCGTTTCTCGCCAGTTCGCTGGCGGCGGTGACCACACGGGTCTGGTCGACGATCCCGAATCCCGTCTGCACGGCGGCGGATCGCACCGTATGGCGGACCGTCAACAGGTCGTCCTCCGTGGTTACCGAGAGACGGACGGACTGTCCGGCCTCGTCGGAACCGGTTGCTCTGTAGGTGCTGGTGGTGCCAGTGGTGTCGGTAGTGCTCGTCTTGCCGCTGTTGTCAGCGAGAGGTTTCATGTGGTGCCCCTTCCGGGGGCTGCGGGTTGTGGTGCCATCCCAGGGCCGCCAGGCCCTGCTCCGTGCCCCACGCGGGTTCGACACCGGTCAGCTCGGGAAGACCGCGGCGGTCTTGTCCCGGTACGGCATGGGTGTGCCGCCTCATCGGAAGTCCTGATCCGACCGGGGGAGCGCTCCGGAACGACCGGTGATCCTCATCGCTTCGGCCAGCGCGTCCGCCAGTGTGGCTCTGGTGAGGATGTCGAGGAGGTCGATGCCCGACTGTGCGACGGTCTGTGCGATGGCCGGCCGAATCCCACTGGCGATGCAGTCGGCCCCCATGAGGCGCACTGCCCTGACCGTCTGCATCAGGTGCTGGGCCACCGCGGTGTCGACGGTGGGCACTCCTGTGATGTCGATGATCGCCACCAGCGCGTCATCGTCTTGTATGGCCTGGAGGAGGTTCTCCATCACCACCTGGGTGCGGGCGGTGTCGAGGGTGCCGATCAGGGGAACGCCCAGCACCCGCTGCCACAGCCGTACGACAGGGGTCGAGACCTCCCACAGCTGTCTGCTCTGGCGCCGGATGATCTCCTCCCTGCCCTCGACGTAAGTGGCGAACGACAGCGCGCCCGCGGCGTCCAGTAGCTGGTTCAACAGCAGTGCCGCGGAGAGGAGGTGTCCGGCGTCGTCGATCGACTCCCCGACGACCTCCAAGAGCACGGTCTTGAGGGCGAGGACGGACAACGAGGTGGCGGTGGGCGAGGCGCCGGTCCTCGCCCGGCGCAGGGACAGGTCCCTGACGGCACTGCGCATCCCTGGGTGCGAGCTCGCCGCCTGCTCGAGCGGCAGAGTGCTGTCCAAGGCAGCCAGAAGTGCTGTGACCAGGGCATCTGCCTCATCGCGGAGCCCGCGCTCGATGATGGCGCCGCCTGGAGCGGCTCGCTCCCGCTCCAGCAGGACCCACCGGTCGGCGATGTCCTCGGCACGCCCTTCCAGCGAGCTGGTCACGCGTTGCCGGACATCAGCCGGGCTGCTGATCACGAGGCACCTTTCGGGCTGGTGGTGAGGCGGCGACGTAACGCCAAAACTTGCCGCAGGGGAATTGTTGTCGTGAGGCAAATATAGGCACGGCGGTGCGCCGCAGGGAAGCGCACACCGCTCGCCTCCCCCCTTCCAGGCCTTGAGGTGGAAGCCGCACGGGAGATCAGGGCGCGGACGACCTGGTGTGCCCGGCCGGTGAAAACCTGCTGGGGAGGCGCTTTCCCCCGCGTGGGGGAGGTAGAGTTAATAGTTGTCGCATGGCAAGTTTTTAGGCATCTGAGTACCGCCTGTTGTCCTCTCCAGGCTTCGGTCGGCTCGGCGTCGCTCTGATCGCCGGGTCCCCTCGATGCGACGCTGCCCTTGAGGCGTCACTGCGGCCCCGTCCAACCGGTCCGTTTTTCCATTAAGGGATGGCCTACGTCATGACAAACCTGCCGGCCGTGGAGCGCGCGCTGCGTACCGCGGCGCCCCACGACCTCCTGCGCAGACTTCGTGAGGCGCTGGTGGAGCACTTCGGCGCGCTGGCGGTCGAACTGCTGATGGCCGACTACGGCCTCACCGTCCTGCAGCCGGTGACGTCCCTGCCGCACACCGCGGAGCCGCTCCCGGTGCAGTCCAGCGCGGAGGGCCGGGCCTTCGGCAGCCAGGAACCGTACGGCCAGTACGCCGCTCAGGACGACGCCGTGGACCTGCACCTGCCCGTCACCGTCCGTGGGGACCGCCTCGGTATCCTCACCGTGCGCCTGGCCGAGGCCGACTGCACCCCGGACACCGTGGAAGAGCTGCGGGAGGTCGCGGAGCTGCTCGGCCACGAGATCGTCGTGGCCGAACGCGATACGGACCTCTACCTCCAGGCACGGCGCGCCAGCCGGCTCACCCTCGCCGCGGAGATGCAGTGGCAGCTGCTCCCCGCACGCTCCTGCTCCCACCCTGAATACGCGATCGGGGCGCAGCTGGAGCCCGCGTACGACATCCACGGCGACAACTTCGACTGGTCCTCCACGGCGGAGAACCTCACGCTCACCGTCACCAATGGGATGGGGGAGGGGATCCAGGCCTCGCTCCTGACGAATCTGGCGGTCAACGCCCTGCGCAACGCCCGTCGAGCCGGGATCGGGATCGCCGACCAGGCGGCGCTGGCCGACCAGGCCATCTACGGCCGCTACCGCGGAGCGGAGTACGTCTCGACTCTTCTGATTTCGCTCGACGTGGCAACCGGCAACGGTCAGGTGGTCGACGCGGGCTCGCCCCAGTTGTGGCGCTACCGGGACCGGACGGTCGAACGCGTCGAGTTCGAGGCGCAGTTCCCGCTGGGAATGTTCGAGGAGACCCCGTACGTCGCGCAGGACTTTCAGGCGCGCCCGGGCGACCGGCTGGTCTTCGTCAGCGATGGCGTGTACGCGGCTGCTTCCGCGGCAGGTGAGGCGTACAGCGAGCGGGCGCTCGCGCGGGCCGTCCACGCCACCAGCCTCCTGCCGGCCGCCGCCGTCCCGAGCGGAATCCTGCGGGAACTGGCCGCCTACCGCGATGCGGATGCGGAAGACGACGCCCTCGTGATGTGCATGGACTGGTTCGGCCGGCAGGAGCCGCACTGAACTTCCGGCGTCTCCCGCAGGGGCGGCGGCTCATGAGACCGGCCTTCCGGGGACCCCTTCGGGCCGGCGATCCGGATCACGGCAGCACCCCGCCGGGCGACTGCGGTGACCGAGTGATGGTGCGCTGCAGCGTGGTGTCGTCGGCATACAACGGGATGTGGTGGCCCCGGCCGGGCATACTCTCGTCAGAGAGGGCAGACGCGGGAGATCCCGCGTAGAGGCGGTGGCGGTTGCCGGCGGCCTCTGGGGGCATTGCACCTGCTCATGGAGAGTGACCGCCACTATGGACCGCGCGGAATCGGCCCAGGATCCTCTGTACGAGGTGTCCCGTGAGGTCGCCGACGCCGCCGAGGCGTTGGTGGACTGCTGGACCCGCGCAGGCCAGAACGTCGCCCCCCGCCTCTCGGCCCTGCAGGTGCGGGCACTGCTGGCCGTACGGCGCTCCCCGGGAGTCAACCTCTCCCGGCTGGCCGAGATGGTCGGCGCCTCCGTTCCGGCCGCGAGCAGGCTGTGTGACCGGCTCGAAGCCGCTGGGTTACTGCGCCGCGACCGGGCCGCCACTGACCGCCGCGAGATCGGGCTCTCCCTCACCAAAGACGGCGGTGACGCTCTGCTGTTCCTGTCGGAACGGCGCGCAGAGGACCTGCACGACGTGCTGCGGAACATGCCGGACGAGGAACGGGACCTCCTCCTGGCCGGTCTGCGTGCCTTCACCCGCGCCGCACACCCTCCGGACGGTGATGCACCCGGGCGCGGCCACGGACGATGACGCCTCGCCTGCGACCCACCGGGAGGAATCATCCAGCGGCTACGGGCGACCTCGCCAGTCAAGGCACACCACGGCCGCGTCCTGCACCAGCTCGGCGCCGTGGCGGTGCTGCACCAGACCGTCGACCACCGCGCGGGCGGCCTCGTGGGGGGAAGCGGTACGGGTGGCCGCGATGGTCTCGCGCAAGGCTCGCTCGCCGAAGTCGTGGCCGTACTCCTGGGAAGACGAGCCGTGGACGCCGCTGCTGACGATGACGAGCCGGTCGCCGGGCAGGATGCGGAACGGCTCCTGCCGATAGTCGGTCTCCTCGAACATCCCCAGCGGGGCCTGGGCCTCGAACGTCACCTGTTCGACGATGTCACGGCGGAGCCGGAACAACTGGGGAGACCCGGCATCGATGCCGTGGGCCTGCCCGGTCTCCAGATCGATGCGCAACAGCAGAGTCGGCGCGTAGTGCTTGCCGCCGTACTCGGCGTAGATCGCCTGGTCGGCCAGGCAGGCCTGGTCCTCCAGTGAAATGCCCGCGCGGCGGGCGTTGCGGAGCGCGTTGATGGTGAGATTGGTCAGAAGGGCCGCGTCGATACCGTGACCCTGGCCGTCGGTGACCGTGATGCTCAGCGTGTCATCGGTGGCACTCCAGTCGAAGTTGTCACCGCCGATCGCATACGCAGGCTCCAGATGGCCGCCCAGCGTGTACTCGGACACGGCGAATCCGCGTCCCGGCAGCAGCTGCCACTGCATCTCCGCAGCGAGGGTCAGCCGCCGACGGCGCCGGCCCTGGAGGTAGAGGTCGGTGTTGCGATCGGCCACCACCAGCTCGTGTCCCAGTGCTGTGGCGAACTCCGCCATCTCCAGCACCGCCGACGCTCCCTTCAGCGGCTCCGGAAGACGCACGGACAGCACTCCGAGCCGGTCACCGCGCACGGTGACCGGGAGGTGGGCGACGACCATGCCGGGCTCGTCGGTGACCTCCACGATGGGGGTGCCCACTGCGAAGGCCCGGCCGGCCGGCGCGCCGTCGCGGACAGGGACTTCCTGGCCGGTGTGGGGGAGCCGGGTAACGGGCTGCAGCAAGGTGAGACCGTAATCCGCCAGGAGCAGGGTCACAGCCTTTGCGCCCAGGTGGCGGCTCAGCAGTTCTTCCGCTGCCGACAGCAGGGCGGTGGGGGGCGCCGCCCGCAAGGCCCTTTCGGCAGCTCCCAGCCAGACACCGGAATCCTCGCTCATGCCTCTTCCCTCATCGCCCGCACACGCTGTGCACCGGCTGTCGCAAGCAGACTTCGTCTCCTGGAGTCTTCCACCCGCCGCCTGCGGCATGCCCGGGCCACATGAATGCCGCGCCGGATTCTGCGGTGCTCTGTTCAGAGCCCGGCCCGGAGAGCACAGCGCAATGCCAGGTCAGGCGATGTCGCTGGCGCCGGCCTGGGATGTTTCGGGAGCGTCCGGTGTTCCCTCGACGGCAGCACCTCGGAAGGCGGCCATACCCTCCATGAGGGCCCGCTGCTGCGCCGGGAGCATTTGGGTGAGGACCGCTTCGAGTTGCTTCGCCCGTGCCTCGCGCACGGAGGTGAGGACGTCGCGGCCGCTGCGGCTCAGCCGTACTTCCACCTCACGGCGGCTCGCCGTGGCCCGCGAGCGGTGGACGAGACCGGCCGCCTCCAGCCGGTCGCAGAGTCGGCTCACCGAGGGGGGCGTCGAGCCGAGCGCCTCACCCAAGTCACGCAAATTGACGCCGTCCCGCGCACCGATCACGATGAGCGCTCGCCATTGCGAAGCGGACACGGGCTGCAGTACTGCTTCCTGGGCGCGATCCCACAGGAGCTCCAGCGCTTCCAAAAGAATGGACGCCTCAAACGCCACACCCTGAGGGTAAAGGGTTGGCAATCCAGAGGCGGGCGGCATCGCACCACTGTCTCATCCGAATGGCCTTTTGTCAGCCCGGTTCCGGCGAGGCGGTGCGCGCCGCCCAGGTCACGGCGGCGTGATCCGCACGGCCAGGGCGAGCGTGTCGTCCGCGTGGAGGACGACGGAGTGCATGTCCGCGGCGATGGCGGCAGGCACCTCGCCCAGAGGGCGGTGAGCATGCTTCCGGGCAGACGTGATGAGCCTGCGCTCACCTTCGATCAGATCTTTGCGACTTTCGGTCAGGCCATCGGTGTACAGCAGGAGCAGGTCACCGGGGGCCAATCGTTCCCTGCGTACTCCCTCACTGCCGGGGGAGGGGTAACCGATGCCTCTTCCCCGTGCTTCGAGGTATCGGGCCACTCCGCTCGTCCGTACGAGAACGGGCGGTGGATGGCTGCCGTTGACCACCTGAAGCTCCCCCGTGACGACATCCAGCCGGACCAGGAGCACCGTCGCCATCACATCGGAATCGAAGGACATGAGGATGTCGTGGCTGCGGGTCAGGATGGAGTTCAGGGAATGTCCCTCCAGCGCCAGAGTGCGTACCGCGTGGGTCACGGTGATCGCAGTCCGGGTGCTGCGCACCCCGTGGCCCAGCGCGTCGACGACGGTGATGTGGAGCGTCCCGTCCGGCAGGGTGAACCAGTCATACAGGTCGCCGCCTGTCGGGGCGCCCGGATCGGCCGGTGCGTAGTGCACGGCCAGCTCCACGCCCTCGACCTGCAGTGGCGCCGGGCGCAGTGCGTCCTCCAGCTCCCGCAGCACCCGTCCGTGGGCCTGACGGGCCTCTTCCTCCCGCTCTTCCAGCTGCACGTACAGGGCCAGGACGCCGGCGTCGGTCTCCGCCAGTTCGTGCTTGAGCCGTCGGCGTTCGGCCGCGAGCCCGTCAGCCAGGGCGAGGGCGGCACGCAGCTCCTCATCGGCTGCTCTCGCCTGATCAGGCAGCGAGCCGGGCCCGGGCTTGTCAGGCCCCTGTGGTCCGCCGGGAAACGGTGTGGCCGAGACCGGCCGTGTGATGTTCCAGGTCACCGAGTTGCCGGACGTGGCCGGCGCCGCCAGCGCAAGCCCGTCGACCTGCAAGGGACGCCCTGCCCGGGGAGCGGTCAGCGTTACGGCCACGTGGGCGGCCGTCCCGGACACGTCGCGGATGGTGGTCAGCGTGACGGGATGCCCGGCCTCGAACTCTCCGGCCGCCACGTCGGTGACGGACAGCACCAGACGTCCCCGCAGGTCGGCGGGCAGCCGGTAGACCATGGCCAGGCTGCGCACCTCTTCGCGCAGCTGCGCCAGATCCCAGAACAGCCTGCTCATGATCGTGTGGTCCGAGCTGCTGCTGCCGCCGCTGCCGCCGCTGCCACCGCCCCGTCGGCGCCGTCCGGAGCACGCCCCCTGCCGGCCAGGACCCCCCTGAGGGTCCTGGTGACCGGAACGCGCCCACCGGATGTCACTGCCGCCACCGCGTGGTGATGATCGTCGTGCCGACGCCCGGCTCCGTGCGCACCTCGAACTCGTCCATCAGGCGGCGCGCTCCGCCCAGCCCGTGGCCCAGGCCCACCCCGGTGCTGTAGCCGTCGGTCAGGGCGGCCGTCAGATCGGGGATGCCCGGTCCGCGGTCGCTGATCGTCAGGCGCAGCCCGGTGCGTCCCTCTGCCCGCGCGGAGTCGACCACCAGGCTCCCGCCGCCGCCGTGGACGTAGGCGTTGCGCGCGAGTTCGCTGGCGGCGGTGATCACCCGGGTCTGGTCGATGATGGAGAAGCCGGCCGCCACCGCGGCGGACCGGACGGCGTGCCGGACCGTGAGCAGGTCGTCCTCCGTGGCCAGCGGGATGCGAACGGGTTCGTCGTCGCAGACGGCCGGCTGCGCCGCGTCCGGAAGGTCGTCCCTGGTCCGCTTGCCCTCAGCCAGCGGTGTCATCTGGTGCCCCTTCCCGGGGCGGCGGGGTGCGGGTCCAGCCCAGCGCGGCCATGCCCTGTTCGGCGTGTAGCGCCGTTTCGACGCCGGTCAGTTCCAGTCCCAGCTCCACGAGGGTGATGGCCACCGGGGGGCGCATCCCCGCGACGATCACCCGGGCGCCCAGCAAGCGGGCCATGCTCGTGACTTCCATCAGGTTGCGTGCCACGAACGAGTCGATGATCTCCAGGCGGGAGATGTCGATGAGGACGCCCCGTGCCCGATCGGCGGAGATCCGCTCGGTGAGCTCTCGCGCGAAGGCGACGGCCGACTTGTCGTCCAGCTCATTGAGCAGTCCGGTGATCAGGACATCACCCAGGCGCAGGATCGGCACGGCCGACGAGTGCGCCGTCATCGGACGACCGGGGCTCGCGGCGCCGGCGCGGAACCGCCGGTGATCTTCATGGCTTCCGACAGGGCCTCGGCGAGCGTGGCCCGGGTGAGGATCTCGGAGAGGTCGATGCCCAGTTGCGCGATGGTCTGCGCGATGGTGGGACGGATCCCGCTGATGACGCAGTCCGCACCCATCAGGCGCACCGCTCGTACGGTCTGCATCAGGTGCTGGGCCACCGCGGTGTCGACGGTCGGGACCCCGGTGATGTCGATGATCGCGACCTGTGCGTCCTCGTCCTGGATGGCCTGGAGCAGGTTCTCCATCACCACCTGGGTGCGCGCGGTGTCCAGGGTGCCGATCAGCGGCACCGCGACGACTTGCCGCCACAGGCGGACGACGGGTGTCGAGACCTCCAGCAGCTGCCGGCTCTGCCGCCGGATGATGTCCTCGCGGCCTTCGACGTAGGTCGCGAAGGACAGTGCGCCGGCGGCATCCAGGAGCTGGTTGATCAGCAGCGCCGCGGCGAGCAGTTTGTGAGCGTCGTCGACGGTCTCCTGGACGACACCCAGGAGGACCTCCTTCAGCGCCAGTACGGACAGCGAGATCGCGGTCGGCGTCGCACCGGCCCGTGCCCGCCGCAGCGAGAGGTCCCGGACCGCCTCGCGCAGTTCGCGGTGCTCGGTGACGACCTGGTCGACCGGCGACGGGCCGTCCAGACCACTCACGATCGCAGAGGCCAGCGTGTCGGCCTCGTAGCGCAGGTCGCGCTCGTTGTTCGCAGGGTCCATGGGTGCGCGCTCCAGCTGGAGCAGAACCCAGCGGTCAGCTATGTCGTCGGCCCGGCCCTTCAGCGACTCCACGACGAGACGTCGGACATCGGCCGCACCGGCCGTACTGCTGACCACGCGGGTCTCCCTTCACTGGCTGTGCCCGGCGCCCGGCGTGCGCCCCAGAGTTGATGCACGGCAATAGTTGTCGTACGGCAAATATACGCACAGCTGTCCCCGCCTGGGAACTCCGACAAGCCATTGCCCCGGGGAATTGCGGCTAATCAGGCCTGATCAGGCCACTCCTCGCCCAGCCGTACATGCGGTCGGCAGGCCAGCCCTCAACGCTCAAGCGCACGCCCGGGCGCTGCCGCTCGGGGAGGGGTGGGAGCGGCACACGCGCGGTGGCGCACCGGGGCGCTGCAGCGGGGCACGAAAAACCAGGAGAGCGGCAGACGGCCCCGCTCCGGCTGCCGCAGGCCTGCTCTCGCGCTGCCCCGTCAGGCTTGAATGAGCCGGGCGATCTCTCGGACGTCGAGACCGGTGAGCAGAGCGATGCGGGGGGCGGGAATCCCCGTGGTAAGTGCCCGCTGTACCAGGGCTTCCCACCCATCGGTGGCGTTCCGGAACTCGAGGAGTTCGGCTTCCACGTCCGTAACGGCCGAGGGAGCGCACTCTTGTTGGACGCGCGCCTCTTCCACGCTGCTCAGCGGAATGGGCAAGCGCTCCGCGTCCTCGGGGATCAGTCCACCGGACCCGGCCGGTACCACCCTGACCAGTTCTGACGAGGCTGAGACGCCGTGCGCCTGCAGCCACCCCCGCACAGCGGGAGTTTCCGCACACTCCAGCGCCCCCACAGAGCCCAAAGCAGCCCCGAGGCGCGGAAGCCCGGCCGGAAGGAGAAACAGATACGCCTCATCAGCCATGGGGAAACTTGCCTTTCCTCAGTCAGGCAACAACGCAGGAGGCGCTGATGCTACAGCTGCCCTGGGGCCTCCATGGTGCCGCCGCCCGGTGCTGCGTGACGAGCCATCAGACCCATCAGGTCCCCGGTCGAGGAGCCGAGCAGACGGGCCGGGCCTCCCCGATACGGCGCCGTCCGCCCCGCGAGCACGGCCGAGTACATCGCCGACAAGCCCGGCCGGCTCGTGGACGGAGCGGACGGTGTCGCGGGACGTGGCGCTTGAACCCAGCCCACGACCGCTCAGCGACGCGTCCTCGGAAGCGTGGTCGCCAGCGCCTCGGCCATGGTCGGAGCGAAGGCGAAAGCCAGGTCAGCCCCCGTGATCTCGAGCAGACGGGCCAGCCTGTCAGGGACCTCACCCACCAGAACTACCGGCCTGTTCAGTGCGGGTTGCAGCATGATGCTCAGCGCGGTGGAATCCGCGAAAGTCACCCCCGACACGTCCAGGACAAAGCGCGCGATCCCAGGTGTCTCAGGATCCAGTGCCGCCCGTAGCTCACTTACATTCTCTATGTCGAACTCGCCCGTCATCACGACGACACGTGTCTCCCGCTCCGAGCGCATCTCCACGTGGCTGCGAGGTTCGGCGTTCTCCGGATCCATGCTTCCCTCCTGGGTCTGGCGACGCAGACAGGCCCGGTTGCCTCCTCTCCTCGGTGGAGAGACCTCGGTCATGGGCCGTCTGGGATGGACGCACGTGCATCGCCACGTCGCTTTCGGTGCAGGTTAAACCTTGTCAGATCTCCGGACCCGACAAGAGTGCGGGGCCGGCGCAGGTGTCCCGGTATCACCTGAAGACGGCTCAGGGTCAGACCGGTGGCGGTGGTGGTGAGGCATCCGATGAGAGGGGAGCGAGCTCTGATGTGCCGTAGGCCTCTGCGGAGCGCGGGGCGAGGCGTTCGCCGGCCGATGGCTGGGAGTACGCCCCCGGGGCCGACTCGACCGGCCGAGAGGCCGGCCCGCGCATCCCAGCAGCCGACTGTCGCCAGGAGCGGCCCTTCCGGCGGTGACGACCGTTATGCAGGTGACGCGTGTACGGTGCGGCCCTCGATGGTGCCCGAATCCCCGGAGGCGGGTGTGCCGGCGGCGAGGGCGCGGAAGCCGGTGGGGGTGGTACCGGTGTGCTGTCGGAAGAAGGCGCTGAAAGCGGTCGCGTGCGTGAAGCCGACGCGGTCGCCGATCGCGGCAGGGGTCAGGCCGGTGTGGACGAGGAGGCGTTTGGCTTCCAGAAGTACCCGGTCGTCGATGAAGCGTTTGGCTCCGCATCCGGCGGCCGCGCGTGTGGCGCGGGTGAGGGTACGCACGCTGTAGCCGAGGCGGGCGGCGTAGTCCTCGACGCGGCGAGTCCGGGGGAAGTCCTGCTCGACGGCCTCGCGGAAGCGACGGAACGGCTCGCCGGCCGCACCCCCCATGACTGCGGCACCGTCCAGGTGGCCGAGACGAATCAAGAGGACGGACAGCAGGTGCCGCATCGTCGCGATGTGGGCCGTCAAGGGCAGGTCGGACAGGTGGGCGTATTCGTCTTCGAGCGCGCCGAGGATGCGGCACAGTGACTCGGCCTGCCGGGCGGCGGGGGTCATGTGACCGGATCGGATGCTTCCGGCGTCGCTGGTGAGCGCGGTGGTGGTGTCGCCGAGAAAGCCGTCCGGGAAGACGACCGCGGTGCCCTCGGTGTCCTCCAACGGGGCAAGGAACTGCAGGACCTGCCCGGGCCGCACCCACAGCCAGTCCTCTGGCCCGATCGCGTGGGTACTGAAGTCGACCGAGCAGTGGATGGTGCCGACCCGGACGTGAATGAGCAGGTGGAAGACCGGGCGGCTGGGGCGGTAGGGGTCGATGCCGTGGCTGCGGGCCCGTTCGGCGAGCCGGTCAAGCGGCACGACTTCGATCCCCGGCGGGGTGCCCGGCGTCGGACGGTAGGGGACGGCCGCGATGTCCCCCGGGACTGAGCCCCGCAAATGTTGTCCGTTTTTCTTCATGACGTGTCCCGAGTGTAGGCGGTCGGGGCGGCGGCTGGACCTAGCGTGAATGCGGTCAGAGCGCGCCCGGCACGTGGTGCCAACGGAGCGGTACGGCGTTCCGCACGCGGGTGTCCGCATGCTCAGGCAGGCGCGAACCTGGCCGCTTCCCGCGCCACCACTGCGCGCGTACGAGCGCGCCCCCGGCGACTCCGCCCGCGGGCGTCCACTCCTTCCACGACCGGGAGACCGAGATGACGATCGAGTACACCACCCGCTACCGCACCCGCTCCCACATTCCCCCTGAGCCGGGCACGCCCTACTTCATCGAGAAGGGGCACGGTGACCGCGCCCACCTCTTCGGCGACCTGGTCACCGTGTATGCGGGCGGCGAGCAGACCGAGAACACCTTCAACTTCTTCACCGTCGAGGGGCCCAAGGGCGACATCATCCCGGCTCATTCCCACTCCGACACCCACGAGGTCTTCTATGTCACCGACGGCGCGGTCCGCCTGTTCGTCGAAGACCTGCAGGGCAACCAGCACGAGAAGCTGCTGACCCCGGGCGACTTCGGCTTCGTACCCAAGAACTGCCCGCACGCCTACCGCATAGAGCGCCACCACAGCCGGATCGTCGGCGTGGCCGCCGGCCCAGGCGGCACTTTCGAGCGGTTCTTCGAGAACTTCGGCGCCCCTGCCAACGCGCTCACCCTGCCCCGAGAACCCGTTGTCCCCGACCCCGGCAAGTTCCGCACCGTCCCCGAGCAATACGACGTGACCTTCCTGCCCGACCACCAGTGGCACCCCGGCAGCTGACCACCGCGCACCGCTCGCCCTCCCCCCGGGAAAACGAAACGGTCTTGGCTCCCCATGGCACCGTCGGCCTGCCGACGTTCAAGCCCACTTCGTCACCGACTCCTCCATCCGCCCGGCGGAGGCGGCCGACCACACCACACCCGACGGCGTCCCCGCCTGGCCGTCGGCTGGCGTGGAGTGACGGACCGGTACGGGTGGGGCACCGCGTCGATCCACCCGCCCGGGAAGATGAGCAGGGCCCCTGTTATCGTGCGCCGATGTCAACGATCAAACAGTTCCAAGTGACCTTCGACTGCGCGGAACCTGCGCGCCTCGCCGCCTTCTGGTGCGAGGTGCTGGGGTACGTCGTACCGACAGTCCCGGAGGGCTTTGCCACGTGGGAGGAGTACCACCACTCGCTGCCGCCTGAGGACGAGGTCTACTTCGCGTGCGCTGATCCCTCGGGTGTGGGCCCGCGCTTGCTCTTCCAGCGAGTTCCCGAAGGCAAGGTCGTCAAGAACCGGGTGCATCTTGATGTGCGGGTCGGCACAGGGCTCGTGGGTGACGAGCGCCTGGCCACACTCGAGGCCGAGTGCGCACGGCTGATGGCGCTCGGCGCGAAACACGTGCTGACGCAGCGCGCCGATGGCGTCAACGAGTCGTGCATCACGATGCAGGACATCGAGGGCAACGAGTTCTGCCTCGACTGATTCTCCTGTTTGTGCGAGCTATTGTGCTCGCGCTTCCAGGCCGGCAACTCTTCGCCCGGGGTGCGGCGGTGCGGTATGAGGAGGTCGGTGCCCGGATGGCCGCCGTCGGCCATCGTGAGGGTCCTGCCCACGGCGGCCTTCGCGCCGGCCATCGACGCGGCGGGGGTCAGGAGGCCAGTTCGTGGCGGAGCGTGCTGAACTGTCCTTTGGCGATGGTCCTCGGCCACGACTCTTGCGGTGCGGTCGCGGCCACCCGCTCCGCCGTGGAGGACGGGGTGGCCGCAACCGGGCCCGTACGTGACGTACCGGACAAACCGCTGTGGTGGGCCGTCCTACCGGCTGGTCGACGGCAGCGCCCACCTGGTCACCACCCGCGGCCTGGATGTCACCGTCGACTCCACGTGACCGGAGCTCCGCGGGCCTTGCGCAGCGACGTCACCCCGCGCATGGCCGGCGGAGCTCCGGTCAGGCTCCACCTCGTGCCGGCCTTAACCCTTACTGCGGACTGCGAGGCCTGCACGGGTGAGGAGCCGTGATCACTGACGAGAGGCGTTGCCGATGGAGGAGGGCCGGGGTCCGGCGGCGCGGCGGAGGCGATTGGCGATGGCAAGTCCCATCCCCTCCTCCACGGGCAAGGACGCGACGATGAGGTCGCACCCTTGCTGGTCGAGTTCGCGCAGGAACCCGTACAGCCCGCGCGCGTAGGCGGCCATCGAGCCGGGGACCGCAACCACGGCGTGCGCCTTCACCGGAGCGTCGGCGAAGGAGGCAGGCAGAAAGACGCCGACCTGGTGCCCCCGCTCCTGCGCGAGCTCCGCTTCGGCGACGACCTGCTCGGGCTCGACGAGGACCACCCGCGCCCGCGGCGCGTAGTGGGACGGATGCTGGCCCGGCACCCGCACGCGGCTCGCCGTAGGGACCGCAAGCGGGTACCCCAGCGCCGCCTCGAGGTCCTCGCGCGTCACACCGCCAGGCCGAAGGATGCTGGGGACCTCGCCGGTGACATCGACGATGGTTGACTCGACGCCGACCGCGCAGGGCCCGCCGTCCAGCACGAAGTCGACTCCATCGCCGAGCTCGGTACGGACGTGGTCCGCCGTGGTGGGGCTGACCGAGCCGAAGCGGTTGGCGGACGGGGCCGTCACACCGCCGCCGAAAGCCGACAGCAGCGCGAGCGCGACGGGATGGTCGGGCACGCGCACGGCCACCGTCTCCAGGCCACCCGTCGCTTCGAGGGGCACCCGGCGACCGCGCCGCAGGACCAGCGTCAGCGGACCCGGCCAGAAGCGTTCGGCCAACAGGCGCGCCGTCGCGGGCACCTCCTCGACCCAGTCGGCCAGCTGCTCCGCGCCGCCGATGTGGACGATCAGCGGGTGCGAGGGCGGGCGCCCCTTGACCTGGAAGATGCGTGCGACCGCGGCGGGATCCTCGGCGTTGGCGCCCAGGCCGTAGACGGTTTCGGTCGGGAAGGCCACCAGGCCTCCGGCGCGCAGCACACCGGCTGCCTTTTCGATGTCACTGGTTCTTGCCGTCACCCTCCCAATCCTCTCACTGATCCCGCTCCCTCTTTCCCCCTGGTCTCGCCGGCGCATGACAACGCCCGAAGGCCGACGGCGCCGCGTGAGCCCGGACGCACGAGAGCCGTCAGGTGGCGACGAAGGGCCGATCCGCTGGGGGAGCGGCGGCGGGCCAGCGCCCAGATCCTGGACGGGCTGATCGTCGCCGTGTTCCGCCACTACGAGGCCCGGGCCGCGCATCGCGGCCTCTCCTCCATGACCATGCGGCGGTGTCGATCCGGGGCCCGGCGGCCAGCCCTCGTGAAGAGGCCCGGCCGCGGTGTCGTCGTACGTCGTACGTCGTGCGTACGTGTGGTCCTAGCCGGGGTGGACGGTGCTCACGAGGGTGGTGAGCATGTCGACGGCGCTGCCGTCGTGGTCGCTGCCGGCGGTACCGCTGCCGCTTTGGACGTTGGCAGCCCGGTCGACCTCCAGGACGGAGTCGGCGTGGGAGTTGTCGATGACGGTGATCAGGCTTTCACCGGCCGAGGCGGGTGCGGCGCCGGCACCGATCAGGGTCACCGCCAGGTAGGCGGCGGCCCGCATGCGCGCGCGGTTCATGCCCGGGCGCTTTCGCGTGTGGACGGTACGCCGTGGTGGCGGGTGATGTTCTTGGCCAGGAGGCGGGTGGCCTCGGCGACCCCGATCTCTTCGCCGTTCTCGGCGGCGGGCAGCCGGCCGTCGGCTAGGCGGAGTTCGGCGAGGGCGGTGTCCATCGCCCGGTGGGCGGCGAACAGGCACGGCGTGCTGTAGATCGCGACATCGACACCAAGGTCGGTCAGTTCGCTCAGCGACAGACGAGGGGACTTGCCGCCGGCGATCTGGTTGAACAGCAGGGGCTTGCCGTCGACCACCTTCCGGATCCGCTTGATCCACTCCGAGCTACGGACCCCGTCCACCAGGACGACATCGGCATCCGTCGCGGCCAGGGCCTCGGCGCGGCGCAGAATGTCGGCCTCTTCCGTGGCGTCGGTGCGCGCGACGACGACCATGTCCTTGCGCGTGGCGAGCACCATCTCGAGCTTCTCCAGGTACTCCTCCAGCGGCAGCACCAGCTTTCCGTCCGCGTGCCCGCACCGGCGCGGTCGCTTCTGGTCCTCGAGGATGACGCCCGAGGCGCCGCTGCGCTCAAGGCATTGCACGACGTGGCAGGCCACTTCGGGGTCGACGTAGCCGTCGTCGATGTCCACCAGAAGGTGGTGGCGGGGGAAGGCGCCGCGCAGCCGCTGGACGAAGGCCACCATGTCGGGCCATGCGATGAAGCCGATGTCGGGCAGACCGTAGTAGGAGGCGGCGAAGCCGAAGCCGGAGACGAACATCCCGTCGTAGTGGCCGGCTGCGACGGACGCCGAGTACATGTCGTACACGCCGATCAGCGGCGTGGTACCGGGCTTGGCGATCTGTTCGCGCAGCAGGTTGCCATAACTCATGATCAGGCTCCTCAAGGTGCGTTACGCATCGAAGGCGGGGCGACCGCCGCGACACGGCGGCGCTTTACCTAAACCGGATCATTTCCTGACTGTTTCCGGGGAATGGTTACTGCGCTGCTGCGCTCATGCCAATGGCGTAAGAGGTTCATCACGGAAACGTCTCTGCCGACCGCATTCCCCGCCCACCTTCCCGCCCACCTCCGGACCGCCCGGCCCAGCCGGCGCCCTTTGTGCTCCTCCGGCAGTGGACGTCTCCTGCACCGCGTGGTGCCGAACGGCCCGTACATACCGCCCGCCCAGAGGCCGTTTACGTGCCGCATCGACGTGATCGCCGCCCGGCGCCTCAGTTCCCAAGGAGGCGGGAGCCGAGGAGAACAGCGATGAGCGCGGCAGCTGGCAGCGCTCCCGCCCTGCGCCTTGCCCGAGCCGTGTGGTGTGACCGGGCGGCCGAGGCGAGCTCCGGTGTTTCCTTGCCTTGCCGGTGATCGGAGGGCGCGGGAGTCCGCTCATCGCAGTCCCGCATGTCGCAGAAGGCGTCCGCCCATGCGTCATGGCCGTATGCGTCCTGTCGGCCGTAAGGGTGCGGGGCCGCGTATTCCTGGTAGCCGGTCGGGGCGAGCAGGGTGTCTGGGGCGCCGCACGGATCCGGTTCGCCGTACGGGCGGACGTCGAACGTCCAGTTCCAGTAGTCGTAGTGATCTTGCTGGTGGAGGGGAGTCCCGTACAGGTCGTCCGCCCCGAGAACCGGAAACTCCTGCGGAAGCGTTTGCCACTGGGGAAAGGTGGCTGTTTCGGTGACTTCGGGGGCTGCCGTCACCGTCTCGGCGGCGGGGGCGGGCGCAAGCGGGATGTAGACGTACTGCGGTGTGCACGCGTGACTGAGCTGCGTTGCCGGGGCGGCAACGGCGGGCTTCTCCTCGACCAGTCGGCGGTTCTGGTCGCGCAGGACGCCGACTTCCTGCCCGAGCAGGCCGGCCTGTTCCTTCTGATGTGCGAGCTCGGCTTCGATGCCGTGGTTGTAGCGCTGGGCCCTGAGTAGGTTCCGGCTCTCAACGGTGAGACGCTTCCGAAGGATCGTGTGTGCGGCCTGCGTGCTCCGAGTGCGGAACAGGGCCAGCTCCAGTTCTTCGCTGAGGCGGCCCGCCTCCCGCTGCAGGCCCTGGAGCTGCTCCTCGGCGATCCCCTGGAACCTCAAGTGTTCGGCCCATGCACGGGTCAGCTCTTCCTTGAGGTGGTCGCGCTGGACGGCGGCGGCACCGCTGGCGAGATGTGCCTTGCCGCACAGCTCGTCCAGCTCGTCCCAGACCCCGTCGGGGCAGGGAAAGGACTGCGCTTCGAGGAAGGCCTTGATGGCATGCAGCTTCTCCCGCGGCGCGATCCGATCCCCACTCAGGTACCGCGAGAGGCTGCTCGCAGTGATGCCCGTGCCGGTGCCGAGCGCCTTCTGGGTGCCGCCGCCGGCGAGGTAGCCGTCCAGGGCCTTTCGCAGCGCGGTCGCGTACGCGTGCGCGGCCGTTCCCTCGGGTGCGCCCATTGCCTGCCCTTCCTCCGGAAATGCGCTGTCCACCAGCGCGATTGCCCGATTGTCACGCAGGCCGTGACACCCCTGAGACGCCCGACCGAGGCGGCCGGATCGTTGCCGATGGCGAGGTAACATCCGTTCCCTCTCCCGCAAGATCATCGCCTCCGCGAGGCTGAAACCGGCTCGCGGATCCGACCGCGAACTGCCGTCCGCGGACCGCCCGCGGGCCCTCCCGGGAGCGAACCCCTATGACCGTCAACACCCCACAGCCCCAGCCCGAACCCCAGCCCCCAGTACGGCAGTCGTCAGCGGGAAATCCGGGCGCCGACCCGGTCGTCCTGCTCCTCCTGGCCCTCGTCGTCACCCTGCTCCTGGGCGCCGTCGCGTACGTGGTCTTTGTGCACCCGAGGCTGGCCAACCCGGTCATGGCCGCCGCTGCGGTGGCTGCCCCGCTGGTGGCCGTCCTGATCGCGGTACTTGTGCGCCGCCGTCGTTGACGGCACCGGCCCAAGAGCCGAGGGGGCGCTGCACGCGGCGCCCCCGCCCGTGGCGCGGACGGCACGACGTCCGCAGCGCAGCAGCAAAGGAACCGGCGCGGATCGCTACCACCAGCGGCCCGCGCCTTCGCATGCGCGGCCGTGGCCACCTGAACTTCACCCGCATGGGTGGATGTGGACGCTGACGCCGTGTACCCGCACGTGGCTGACACGGCCGAGTTCATGGGCGGGGCAGGGGTCCGCCGACCCGCACACCTCAACCTGCAGGCTTTAATGACCGGGCTTCGTAGGACCCCGATGCAATCCGGAAGGAGATCAGAAGCGCGTGCTCGAAGAGGAGCGAACAGGAGGCGCCCCAAAGCCGGCCGCGCACCCGACTGCGCCGATGTGACTCAGCGGTGTAGTTGACCAGTCTCGCCCGGCCGAGTGCTCAATGGAACCAGACGACAAGGCGTACGTTCTCGGCTCCATGGACTTCGCTGAGGATGCGCATGACGCTCCAGACCCGGCCCCAGTGGGTGTCGATCCCTGCGGCTGAGGCGCGGGTTCGTGTGCCTGAGGCGTCGGTCTCCTGCCAGTCCGTGGTGTCCAGCTCGGCCCAGGTCAGCCAGGTTGTCCCGTGCACATAGCGGGGGCCGCCGTAACCGGCGAACTCACCTCGCAGCCCATCCGAGGCGTCATCGGGGAAGCCACGGTCTTCTGCCAGGGGGCTGAAGCCGTAGGTGTTTCGGACTCCGAAGAGGCAGGCCAAGCCGTCGTAGGCATTACCGCTGTTGAGGAGGAAGAGATCGATGGCGACCTCCCATATGGAGTCCTCGTCATCGGGGCCCCATAGGCGGGCCCCCGGCCGGCATTCGATCATTCCGCTGACATCGGTCGACATGGGTGCATCCTGCCTGCGCAGGTCAGAAGGCCGCATCACCTTTCTCACGCTTCCGCGTGGCCGCCCACACGGTGAGGCTGCGGTGGGCTGCCGCCCAGGGCCTCCATGTCGATCACTGGCAGACGGCCGGGTCTGTCCGAAGCAGCTCTTGGTCTCGGGTCGTGATCGGCGGGTGGTGTGCCCGCGTTGACGCGCAGCCGGCCGTCGAGGGCGGGGCACTGTAGTGCGCAGGGCGATGCGGCTGTTGGGGGCCTTCCTGATGGTCGGCGATGTCGTCGTGGAACCCGTAGGTCTCGGCGGCGAGTACCGGAAGGAGTGACTGCTTCGCGGGGCAGTGCGACGGTGAGGGCGCGGTGCCCGCCCTGGCGGTCCTGGAGCGTGTGGGTGCCGGGCTGGCCGGCTATTGAAGTCGACACGACGCTGACCGGGTCGGCGGGCGTCTGCGGACAAGACGAAATTCCCGGCGCGCACTGATGACCACGAGGCGTGTCCCTCCGCTACTGCCCTTGCGTATACGCCCCGGCAGGCCTCGTGGGTATAGGGGGGCGTCAGAGGTGCCCAGGTGGGCACACGGACATGCATGTTTGGACAACAGTCGCGTCCTACGATCACGGCGTCCCGCCCGGCCCGGGCCAGTGCCCCATCGTCGCCAGGCCACCGGGCGAGGCATGGGCGCTGCGGACGAATGACGGGGCGCTTGCGGCGCCGGCTCCTCGCCTACCGCGAAGTCGAGTTCCTGTCCACGCGCATCCCCGGCGACCCGGGCCCGGGCGAGGAATGCCTCCTCCTCGTCCATATCCGCAAGATCGTCGGCCGAGTCCACTACCGGATATGCCTGGACTGCGCTGATGCTGTCATCACGGGCATCGTCATCGAGGAACGCTTCCTGTCGACCGGCCTGGGAACCCGCGCGCTGTCCCACCTGCGCTCCCGCCACCCGGGCATTTCCTGGCGCAGCACCCTGAGTCTGCGTATGACCCGTGATCTCCTGCGCCGTATGCGCATTCCGGTGATGACCGCCGACGAGCGATGCCCGCACGCGCAGCCCAAGCCCACCTGATCGGCCGGTTGCGGGTGGCCTGGAACGGCCCGAGCTCGGCGGGCCGATCCTGCGAGATCCGCTCCCACATCACATCGGTGACCCGCTGATCGGACGGATCCGATCAGCGGATCAATCCATCAAGGGGAAACGCTCTAGGCCACGGCTTCGAGGTACCAGCGCTGGTTGGTCTGGGCGGTGCTGAGGCAGGTCCACTGGAAGACGTTGGCGCCGTCTCCTGTGGCGGAGGTACCGCCCTCGACGTCCAGGCACTTCCCGCTGTGCAGGGCGCGGATGTAGTACGTGTACTTGCCGTTCTGGACCGCCTCGGTGTTGAAGTACCAGCGCTGGTTGGTCTGGGCGGCGCCGAGGCAGGTCCACTGGAAGACGTCGGCGCCGTCGCCGGTGGCGGAGGTACCGCCCGCGACGTCCAGGCACTTCCCGCTGTGACGTGCCCGGATGTAGTACGTACCGTCCCCCGCGTCCGTCAGATACCACTGCTGGTTGGTCTGGGCGGCGCCGAGGCAGGTCCACTGGAAGACGTCGGCGCCGTCTCCTGTGGCGGACGTACCGCCGGCGACGTCCAGGCACTTCCCGCTGTGGACCGCGCGGATCCGGAAGGGGCCGTAGGTCGACTGGGCCGAACGTGCCTGTGGGGCGCCGGCGGCCGTTCGGGGGACGGTGGAGCTGCGGGGCGGAGCGGCGTCAGCCGTGGGAGCGAAGAGCAAGCCGCTGAAGAGCAATGCCGCGGCGGCGGTTGCCGCCTTGCGGATGGTTGTGGCCATGTTCATGTTCCTCTCGTGGATGGTGGACGAAACGGTCACCCCGGTGGGCCGGGGTGTGCGGCAGCGGGACAGTGGTTGCACCGCCTCCGCCTTAGGGCGCTCGAACTCTCGTCTGATCCTGGTGTCTCGAGCCTTCGCAGGCTGGGCGCTGTTGATCCGCCCCACTGGGCATGTAACAGCTCATCGAGAGACCCGGTTTGGGCGTGAGACCACATCACGTGCCGAGGTGTCCGGCGATGGGCGCCGGGCGGCGTGCACGCGGTGTGGCCACGAGTATCACCAGGACTCCGGTGCCCGCGCTTTAGCTGTCAGCGCACGCCTTTTTGGCGTGGAGTGCGCTCCGAACCTGACCGGCAGGTTGCTCGCGCCCGCCCACCGGCGGCCTGAGCATGAATGCGGACCTGGTGTCGGACCGGGCTAGGGGGTGCGATGACAGCTACAGGGGTGGAATCGGAGCCGTCCGTCTCCGTCTCGACCAACAACGTCAGCGAGGGCGACGCCTTCGAGTGGTGGCGCGGGATGGTGAGCGAAGCGGTCATGCCGGTGTCGATAACCAGCGAGCACGCCGACCGCTTCAGAGGAACGGCAACGTCGCTGCGTCTGCCGCAGGCAGCCGAGGTGGCCTCGTTCTCCTTCTCGCCGTTGCTGGCTCGGAGGGCACCCGCACACATCCGGCGTTTCGATCCGGAGTGCTACTTCCTCTTCCTGGTCCACAGCACCCCGATCGGGCTCGAACAGCGCCGCAGTAACACCCTGCTCAAGGCCGGCGACATGGCCCTGTTCGACACCTCTCACTCTTTGGGCTGCGAGTTCGAGGATCACAGCAGACTCTCGCGGATCACATTGCTCAAGCTGCCCAGAGCCGGCCTGCCGCTGCCACCCGACCGAGTCGATGGACTTCTGGGCACACGCCTGTCCTCCCGCACCGGAGCGGGTGCGCTCCTGGCCGGCTACCTGGCCGGGCTGCGCGAGAACACCGACACGTGCGAAGCCGACGAGCTGCAGCGCCTCGGCGCCGTCGCGGTAGACCTGGCCACGGTCTTCCTGGCCGGTCGGCTCGACAGCCCGTCTGCCCTTCCCTCCGAGACTCGCCGCCAGGCCCTGCTCGCCCGGATCGAGGCTTTCATCGACCACAACCTGGCGGACCCCGATCTGGGTCCGGCCACGATCGCAGCACACCACCACATCTCCGTACGCCTGCTGCACCAGCTGTTCCGGCAGCAGCCGGAGACGGTCGGCGCCACGATCCGCCGGCGGCGACTGGACCGCAGCCGCGCCGATCTGGCCAATCCGCGGACCGCACACCGGAGCATCGGCCAGACCGCGGCCCGATGGGGCTTTCGCCACCAGGCAGACTTCGCGCGCGCCTTCCGCCTCGCGTACGGAATGTCTCCCAGCGACTTCCGACGCACGATCGGCGCGCGGGGAAATGCAACCGTCGACGTCACGCCCGCATTAGGAGCGACGCCGAGCTCGCTGAAGTCGGTACGGGTGTGTCAATAGCCTGCCCATCGGCATCGGCATCGGGAGCCGGGGGGCCTCATTGCCCGGGCTGGCCAGCCGTAGCGCTCTGGAGCCACTGCGTCAGTCGGAGCACTCCGTCGAGATCTGACTGGTGGACGTCGGGTTGGTGGGCGGCCAGGGGACGGTAGAGTTCGGCGGACTCCTCGGCCGCGACGAGCGCCGCTGTCAGAAGGCGCGCTTCTTTCAGGCCCGTTGCCAGGTGGTACAGGGTCAAGGCCAGCTTCGGGCGGTAGACCTCCGGCTGCTCCTGCGCCAGCTGCCGGTAGATGGAGACCTCCTCGCCCAAAGCGCCGACGGCTTGACCGTGTTGACCATGGGCGAGCCGCAACTGCGCGATGAAGTGGTACGTGACAGCCAGGTCGGACAGGTGGGCTCTGGATCGGAGAGCCAGGCGGCGCCGGATGGCGAGAGCCTCCTCGGCCGCATGCAAAGCCTCCCCCCTCCGCTCGTCGAGATCGTCCAGATGATCGGCGAGAAGGTACAGCGCGCAGCCCAGCTCGGTCAGGCAGTAATCCTGGAGAGACGCGTCCTGCGGGCGAAGGGTGGCGACGGCCTCCTCAACCGTGGCGAGAGCCTCCTCGGGCCGGCCGCACCCGGCCAAGTCGAGCGAGAGAGTCCGCAGGGCGGAGCCCAGATACGCCACATACGGGGTCGGGCGCTCTGCGGCGAGTTGCCGGTACAGCCCAACGACCTGCTCGGCGAGGCTCCGGCTCTCCTCGTACCGGCCCTGCTTGTGCAACACCACGGCCTGATCCCGCAGGGACTGCGCCCTCTGGGCCATCTCTGCAAGGGCTTCCGGGATCGGCTCGGCCTCCTGGCGGCCCCGCTGGCGGCGCCTCCACAGACGCGACAGTCGGCGGGGCTGGTGCTCCGGGGCGGACGGGCCGGTGGAGCGGTCGGTCATAGCGGAGCCCCTTCCGGTCGGCATCGGCGCACCGGGGCGCCGCCCCCGCGCGCGCAGACACGCCCGTCACCGCCCCGGCAACAGGCTAGCGGGCCGCCTCTGTCACTGGCCAGATGACGACGACACGGTCGGGCGTGCGGAGACCCCGGGCCGGGAAAGGCGCCTCTTGGTTCCGACGCGGGCCCCGGCTCACCCCGCGGGCGCGACGTCAAGCGCATCACCGCCAGCATCACCCCCTGGACCCGCCCCGGTTGGCGCCCTCGCCCCGATCTTCGTTCTTGTGACAGAAAGCAACGATGCGGACGCAAGAGTTCGTGTCGCGCGTATGCTCCGGTGAGGCGTCCGTGATCGCAGTGGTAGAGCTGCACCGCATCAGTCGGCGGGTGGCGGTGTTCGAGCGGTGGTCGGCCCGCGTGTAAGCGCGCAGCCGAGTCGAACAGACTGGGCAGAAGGAGTAGGGGGCGGACTGATGCAAGAGAAGCAGGACCAGAAGGACCCCAAGGACGCATCCTTGGTCTCGCTGGTAACGGAGCTGGTGGTTTGGGCCAAGACCCGCGGTGATCTTTCCTGGGAGAGGCAGAAAGACGGCAGCTTCAGTGCAGGGTTCACCGTCAACGGACGCAGGGTGGAGATCGAGAAGACTCCTGCAGGTCTAAACGTAAACTTCCCCTCCTCCAAGGTTGTCCCGGGTGAGGTGAAGGGGAAGCCCCGCAGGAAGCGCTGAGAAGGACAGGTGTTTCGTCTCCTGTCTGACCGTGTGGATCGCCGCACGGGAAAACCCGTTCAAGTCCGCGCTCAGCGCCAGCTCACCGACCCAGCTTGGTGCAACTGGCTCGCCCCGTCACATGGATCCGGACGGCCTCCGTGCGCGGGATCGTCCTACCCGCCTCTGATCCGCTGTTGAGCGTTGACGGCATAGCCCACGACCAGCGGGCATATCGGAGCGACCATCTCGGCGAGGCTCAACGGCACTCGCACCGGACGGGCCACATTTGTATCGGCAAGGACGGTGCCGGGCCAGCCGGAGGTAAGTTCGGCAAAGCCAGGGTCGTAGTTGCGGCCGGCGCCGGCGTTCTGGCCACCACCATCGGGGTCCTCGCCTGGAAGTACAAGGGGATTCAGGAAGAGCACGAGGAGCTTCAGAGGAAGCACGAGGGGCTCCTGTCGACGGCTGCTGGACTGGTCGTGCAGTTGGCGGAGTCGACGGCAAAGAACGAGAGCCTGAAGTCGGAGAACGACTACCTGAAGTCGGCCACCGGTGCCTCGAAGACGCTCAAGAGCTATGACTGCTGAGCTTGTTATTCATCTTCGACGGTCTGCGGCTGGGTCGGGCGGGCCCATGAAGGCGTCGAGCTCTTCGATGATCTTGCGGAGCTCGCGGGCTCCGCGAGGCGACATTGCTCGGATCACGCCGTCGAGTAGGGCACGGCCTTCGAGGGGGTTGCCGCAGCAGTACCAGTGCACGTTGCCGAACTCGTCGTCGTGCCAGAGCTCACGCGCGGGCCTGTGGACATAGTCCTTCCACAGGCGCAATGCCGCGCTGATGTCTCCCGGTTGGAGGTAGTTTCGCGTGCGTTCAAGGCGAACGATCTCGGACAGCGCTCGCGAGGAGAGGCGGCCGATGGCCGGCCTTGATTGCTGTGACTGCTGTCGGTCCGGGGTTTCAGCCCGGATGCGTCCTGGCCGTCTACGCGGCATGGACCTTTCGGTTGGTCGTCATGCCGCACATGGTGCCACAAGGCCGAACGGTGTCTCGAACGGGCTGCGGACGCTAATGGCCGGACTGCCATTGCCCCGGTTTGCGGGCGGGCGCATGGTGCTGGTGGTCGATGTGTCGCCGCGGTTGCGGTCGGATGTGCCCTGCTCGGCGGATCGGCTGTTGCCACGTCTACGGGCGGGCGAAGTCCGCGACGCAGTTGATCCCGTGGACCGGGATCCTGGACGTGGTCCGGCTCGGGCCCGAGGACGACGCGACCGCGGTCACCGTCGTCCAGCTGAGGGCCGTGGTCGGGCGGCTCATCGCTGCCGGCCAGGGGATGCCCGGAGACCCGGACACCACGACGCAGCGGGCCAGGTGCATGCGTCCGATCTCCGACAGGGGTGCATGAGGGACCGGGGGCCCCCGATTGGTGTAGACGTCATGAGATCCAACCCGTCGGGCGTCACTGGTGCTCGAAGTGTTTCTGAAGCCAAGTCAGCAAGGCCGCGAACGCGGGGGTCATGGTGGCGTCCGACTGCTTGAGGGCCGTCAAACGGCCGCCGTCCTCCACCGTGATCGTGTAGCTCATCGCGTCCCTGGCGTGGCTGGGCTGGTCCGCCTTGAGCGTCGGGACGGCCGCCGCCACCAACTCGGCCAGCTCCGAGGCGGCGTTTTCGGGCAGGGTGCCTGTGTCCAGCACCTTGGGCGGGAGGCGGAGGTTGATCGCCGCCGCCAGCCCGCCGTGTGTCGCGAGAGTCACCTTCATTGCGTGCAACCTCGTTACGACCGGCCGAGGATTGGCCGGCGGTGAATTCTGGGGCTCACCTGGCTGCCTTCAGCGCGTTCACATCCTTGGCCAACCTCGTCATCTTGGCACTCAGTTCCGCTACTTGCCTGGTCAGCGCTGCCAGGCCGTCCTGGCGGCCCACGCCACCGTGCATGTTGGCCGCAAGGCTCCGCGCCCGGACGACGCCGGTCGGGACGCCTCTGATGGGGATCTCTACCTCCTGCCAGGCCGCCAGCACGGCCGACTGCTCGGCACTGCCGACGCCGAACAGTTCCCCGGCCTTCTGGAAGGTGGTGTGGGCGAAATCCTGGAACTGGGCCTCGGCGGTGGATGCTTTGAGCGATTCATACCAGATGAGCCCGGCAGCCTCCCATGCGAATCCGCCGATGCCCACGGCCGTCAGGAAGAACGCCTTGTTCGGAATTCCGGAGTTGAAATGCACCCCGCCGTTATCCCCTTCCTCGGTGTCGGGCAGGTGGATGAATTTGCTCATACGATCGGGCTGGGGGTCCATTCCGACCAGCGCATTGTTGTATGCATGCCCGGGGGCCTTCATCGATCGCAGGGCGTCGGCATCGATTCCCGGGGTCCACACGTCAGCCCCGATCAGCCAGTCCGCCTCCTCGGCCGACTGCTTAAGCGACCACTGCTTGACCAGCGACCCGAAGACGTCCGACATCGACTCGTTCAGGGCCCCTGGCTGATCGTGGTACTCGAATCCGGCGGTGTGATCCGTGACCCCGTGCGTCAACTCGTGGGCAATCACGTCGAGGGATCTGGTGAGGTTTCCAAACTGCTTTCCGTCCCCGTCGCCGAAGACCATTTGCCGTCCGTCCCAGAACGCGTTGTTGAACTTCACGCCGAAGTGGACGTACCCGTCCAGGCGCATCCCCCGGCCGTCGATCGAATTGCGCTGCAGCACCTCCTTGTAGAAATCGCGCGTCAGGCCGAGTCCGTCGAACGCCAGGTTGACGGACTCGTCCGCGGACTCCGGCCCCTCTTCCGGCCTGGCCAGGACAGCGACTGGGAGGAAACTCCCCTGCTCACAGTCGAAGACGGTGCGCCGGCCGTTGCCGGGGGCGGCCGCGCCGGCGAAGGACGCCCGGACCGCTCGCTCACCCCGCAGGCGAGCAGTGGTCAGCATGGTGTCCAAGGCGGCTTGGCGCACCTCACTGTCTTCGCTCTCCAGGAGCTTCTTGAGAAGGTACGGGGGAATAATGCAGTTGAGTCGTGAGGTCCTGCTCATAGGACGCCTCCTGAATAAGAGGACCGGCGGTTAAGCCTTCATCAACGCGCGGAGGCCGCCGGTAGCGACTGGCAAACGCAACCAGACGGAGCCTTTTCATCCTGCTTGCGTGGTCACGTGCCGGCGGTTTTCCACCGGGTGGCCTGCCTGATGCACACCCCGAAATCGATCACAACTTCGGAGGCGCCCTACACCCAGTTGACTTCCGCCCGCTTCAGCAGAGGGTCGTCCGTCAGTTGGAACAACGGCACGGCGAAGTTGCCCGACCTGAACCGGCCGCCGAAGTGCAGGCCGAGCACCCGGTGGTCGGCCAGGTCGAAGACCGGGGAGCCGCTGTTGCCGCCGAGCGTGGAGCAGTCGTGCGTCATTGTGAACCCGAGTCCGTCCGGGACCAGTGCCGTCGCGGTGCCCGGCTGGAGCCGCTTCACGTTGTAGATGTCCATGAAGATTCGGCTCATGGCCTCTGGCTCGTTGCGGCGGCCGTCCGCCGCCGGGTAGCCGACCACGTACACGGGACGGCCCGGCAGGTCCGGCGGAGCGTCGGCCGCGACCGGCAGCGGCGTCGGCAGCGGCCCGCCACCGCTCGCCGACGGGGACACCCGAAGCAGTGCCATGTCGACGTCCCGGTGGATGCCGATGACCTCGGTGACCTCGAACTCGAACGATCCGTCGAGGGCGGGCGCGCCGAGTTCCTCGGCGGTGTCGATGCGTGCACCCATGCCCTGGCGGAAGGTGAACCCGCCCTCGCCGTCCGCACGGCTGAACTCGGCCGCGACATGGCGGTTGGTCATCACGGCGAACGGCGAGACGAGGAAGCCCGTGCCCAGCCAGTCCAGTTCGGCGTGTCCGGAGACCTCCACCCGGCCGACCCGCTCGATCGACTTCCGGATGCCCGGCCGCTGCCCGTCCAGCAGGGCCCAGTCGCCCGGCTGCGAGGCGAAGTCCTGGCCCTGGACCAGGATCGCCGGGCGGCCTTCGAGCAGAACGATCGCCTCCACCCCGAAGTACTCATCCGCGTCGACATCGCCGGTGCGGCCCGACGCCAGCTTCTCCAGCCCGCGCACCCCGGCCTCCAGCACCCTGGCCCGCTCCTCCCGGGCGGCGCGGCCGATCTGCGCGGCCGCCTCCTCCTCACGGGGAAGCTCCTCGGCGGACTCGAGGACTTCCGCGTCCGCGTCCAGCCCCTTGCGTACGCGTGCGGCCACCTCCATCAGGTCCTCTCGGAAGACCTGCTCGGGTCCGGTCGCCACCGGTGATCCACCGCGCATCTCACACCTCCTGTGGTCGTGCCCGCCGCGTCAGCGTGACTGGGCCGCGGCGATCTCGTCGTGGACCTGCGGGCTGTGCTCCTGCAGGTGCCGCATGATGGCGCTCAGCTGCGTGCCGACGTTCACGAAGGCCGTGCTCTTGCCCTGGAAGCTGACGTCCGAGACGCGGCGCGTGCCGCGGTGCAGGGCCACCACCGTCCAGTCGTCGGTCAGCACCGGCGAGCCGGAGGAGCCGCCCCGGGTGTCGGTGAAGTAGCGCACGTCCCGGTCGTCCGCCTCGAAGGCGAGGTTGTTGCGCAGCGCGATCCGCTTCGGCTCCCCACCCGGGTGCTGAATGATGTTGAGCGCCACCGGGGTGTCCTTGGCCACCGTCAACGGTGCGGTGGCGACGCGGAGGAAGGGCCGGGGCGGCGCGCCGGTCAGGCGCAGCACGGCGTAGTCGAGCTCCTCGTCCCAGGCCACGAGTTCGCTCGCCCGCGCCTCTTCTGCGTCCGCGTCGTCCTCGCTCAGGTAGTCGAACCGGGAGCGTGATCCCTGGGCCTGGAGCCGGAGGTCCGCCGGGTCCGCCACCTGCTGCCGGCCGTCGGTGCGCTTGCGGGCGTTGACCACGTGGTGGTTGGTGACGAGCAGGTCAGGGGCGATGAGCCAGCCCGTGCCGTTGTGGGGCAGCGCCAGCGGCTGGAGCAGGGCGCCCCCCTCGTACGGCAGCACCTTGATGCGGGCGACCGAGGAGCCCGCCAGCGCTCCGCAGCTGAGGAAGTCGAAGGGCACCGTGTCGTCCCGGAAGACGATCTCTTCCTTGGTCTCCCCGGTGGGGACGTCGGGTGCCACGTCGGGTTCACCGGCCGCGTCGCGCGCCACCCGGTCCAGTGCCTTGAGCATCACGTCGCGGGCGGCGGCGTCGGTGAGCTGGTCGGCGGCGTTCCGGAGCCAGACGGCCAGCGGCACGGTGCCGTCGATCAGCCGCTCGACCCGGTTCATCTCGTTGAGGTCCGAGTGGACCTGCTGGCCGGGCGCCGCGAGGAGCGGCAGCGAGCCGCGGTACTTCGGGAGGATGCCCGCGAACAGCAGATTCCGCAGTGCCGGGTCCGTCAGTCCTGCCTCCACCGCGGTGTCCCGTAGCCGCACGACGTCGTCCTGGGAGAGATACGTGTCGCTCATGGTCGATCAGGCCCTCTGTGGCCGTTCCCTTCGGCTGGGGTCTCTGCTGAGGGTTTCGCCTCGCCCGGCTCCGAGGTGACCGGCCGTGCGGCCGTGGGAACGTCCGGGCCGGGGGCGACGGCACCGGCGCCCATCACCGCCGCCACGCCCGAGACGAGCTCGCCGCTCCGGTCGTCGAGGGCCAGGAGGCGCCTGGCGAGCCGGTCGAGCGTCCCGAGCCGGCGCGCCTCGCGCAGCATGCCCTGCACCCCCTGGTGGGTGGCCCCGGTCGCGGACCTCCGGTCGGGCGGGCCGGCGGAGTCCTCCAGAAGGCGGCGCATCGAGGCCCGCAGCTCGGGCCGACCGGCCACCGCGCGGGCGATCGCCTCGCCGAGTGTGTCCAGGACCCCGTCCTCGGTCTCGGGCAGGCCCACGACGTCCAGGGCGTGCTCCAGGAGCCGCGGGTGGTGGCGCGAGACTTCGGCGACCGCCGCACGCACCAGGGCGGGCTGCCGGACGAGCTCCGCGTCGGGCAGCCGCCGCAGTCGCTCGGCGAGCCTGCTCTCGACCTCCTGATCGTGTTTCTCGGCGCCGGACGCCAGCTGTGCGCGCGTCAGCAGGGCGCCCAGCGCCTCGAAGTCCTTGCCCAGGCCCGTGGCGATTTCCTCGGCCTCTGCCAGGTCGTCGTCGGCCTCGGCGAGGTCGCCGTCCGCTTCGGCCAGCCGCGCCGAGAGGAGCAGCAGCTCCAGCTGCAGCCCGGGGAAGCCGTCCTTCTCGGCGCGGTCCACGGCCGCGTCGGCGGCCGCCCGGGCTTCGGTACGACGGCCCAGCCGGTCCAGGGTCTCGACCCACAGCGGGTGCAACGGGCTGCCCGAGGTCCAGGGGCGCCGCCCCTCGAGCCGGGCCGCGGCCGCGTCGGTGTACCCCTGCGACAGCAGGTCCTCGACCTCGCGGGCGGCGATGCGCTCCCAGTCCTCCTGGTCCGCCTCCGCCATCACCTCGTCCGAGGTGTGGCCCCCGAAGCGCCCGGCGAGGTACGCGGCGGATCGTCCCGCCATGTCCTGGTCTGCCCCGACGAGGAACCGCTCGACACCGGGCAGCCAGCGCAGCTCCACCTCGCGCGGGCTCTCGTTCAACCGCAGCCGGTGGTAGATCTCCTCCGCCCGCGGCTCCAGTCCTTCGCGTGCCGCGTAGTAGGCGACGGCCCGCCGAGCGACCGCTCGCATCACGTCCGCACGGGCGCGGTCGGCCAGCCGCAGCATGATGGCCCGCAGATCGGCCCGGTGGCGTACGGTCCCCGGACCGGCGGATTCCACCATGTCGAGCCGGGAGAACAGCTCGAAGAGGCGCTCCGCCTCCAGGTCGGAGTCCACCGTCAGTCCGCTCGGCCCGGCCAGGACTTCCCGGATCAGTTCGGGGGTGATGGTCCGCAGCGCCATTCCGGCCTCGGCCAGGGCGCGGACGCCGTCGTCCCCGATGCGCCTCAGGATCCGCTCGTAGAGGGTCCCCTGGATGAGCATCTGGTCGACCTTGCGGAAGAAGTGGCGGCGGCGCCGGGGCAGGCTCTCGATCAGTTCGTTCAGCGATTCGGTCCGGTTGCCCTCCTGCTCGGCTGCGCGAGCCGCCAGCTTCAGGCTCAGGGGATTCCCGCCCACGCGGTCGGCGAGCTTCTCGGCGAGCCGTTCGTCGGTCACCCCGCAGGAAAGCAGGAGGGCCACGGATGCCTCCGGGCCGAGGTCGTTCAGCTCGATGGTCAGCGGCTCCACCACCCGGGCCGGATGCTGCTTCAACAGCCGTCCGGCGACGACGGTCCGCAGCCGCGGGTGCACGCTTTGGAGCGCCGACCAGACGCCCCACATGCGGCCGAGCTCCGGGGAGCCGCTGTACTGGACCTCCTCGAAGGAGTCGATCACGAGCACCAGGGGCGGCTGCTCCCCGGCGGGCACCCCCACCGCCTGGACCACGAGCGTCGCCAGCTGCGCCGCCAGCATGCCCTCGCGCGCACCGGCCAGGGCGTGCACCCCCGACTGGGAGAGCCGTGCCATCGTCGCCCGGGTGGTGGCGAGCCCGTACAGCTCGTCGACCGTGCCCTCTTCGGCCCGGTGGAGGCCGACGGCCTCCTCGCACGCATGGGCCAGGGCATCGAAATCGGCGTGGTGCTGCGGGAACTGGACGCGGAGCTGTCGGGCCATCTCCGCGATCAGGGTGGCCGGTTCGTGGGCCGAGAGGGTGGGCCGTTCGAAATCGACGTACGCGAAGGGGAACGCGGTGGGGAAGTCGCGCAGGCTGTCCCGGAGGAACGTCGCGAGCAGAGCGCTCTTGCCGGCGCCGCTCAGCCCGTGGACCAGCACCGGCCGCTTCGTGCCGGTGCCGACCGCCCGGGTGAACTCGTCCTGGAGGGGAGTGGGCAGCCCGATGTAGGCGCGCAGCCGGGCCAGTTCCTCGGCACGTCCCTGGAAGGAGCTGCGTGCGAGGCGTTCGAGGGGCTCCATCAGCCGTGCCCGATCCAGCAGTTGCTGGACCTCCCCGCTCTGCGGGATGCCGGTGATGCCCGGGATCTGGGCGAGCCACAAGACCGCCTGCAGTGTGTGCGGCAGCTCGTCCAGCTTCTGGTGGGCGAGGTCCGGGGGCGTGCCGGCGAGGTAGGCCAGCGCTGTGCGTTCGGGGCCCGGGCCGGGCGGGATCTGCTCCAGGTTGGCCAGCAGGGCCAGGCGGGCCGGTTCCGGACCGGCGAAGCCGCGCAGCGCGGTGTCCCGGATCTCCGACTTGAGCACCCAGGTGAAGGTGTTGGGAGCGCCTACGGCCCGGCAGTCGTGCAGCAGCTCGAGCCCGGCCGCCCCGGAGGGCTCCTCCTCGCCGGGCAGCTTCAGCCGCGCCGGGTCGAACCGGCTCAGCAGGGAGGCCGCTTCCCGGTAGGCCTTGCACAGGTCCGACACGTCTGCGGAACGGGGGGCGGCCGCCGCGGCGCGCAGCCGCTCGCTCAGGCACCGGCCGAAATCCTCGCCGGGGGCGAGCGCGCCGTAGAGGCGGACCGATATCGCTGCCGCCGTGCAGACCTTGCGCATGTAGCTGTCCGGGCCGGAGGCCTCACCCGCCTGCAGGACGGCGGGGACGGTCGTTTCCACGAGGGCGGAGATCCGCTGCGGGTCCAGGGGTGTCGAAGCCTCTGTGAAGAACTGCCGGAAGAACTCCCGCAGATCGTCCGGGCCGAACATCCGGGCGGTGTCCCTGACCTCGTTCTTGCGTATCTCGTACGGGAGCTGGCGCATCGTCGGGGAGTACCCGAGCAGTACCAGCCGGGGCGGTACGTCCGGCGGCGCCGGCCTCTGGTTGTAGATGGTCAGGGCCAGCTTTCCGATGCAGTCCCAGACATCGGAATTGGCGTCGAGCTTGTCGCAGTCGTCCAGCACCAGCCAGTATTGCCCGCGCGCGGTGGTGGCCTGACTGACGACGCGGCGCACTGCCGCGTCGATCTCAGGTAGTGGATCGTTCAATTGTGTCGGATGCAACGGCGGGAGGGCCGTGTCCGAGAGCGCCGGCGGGGCCGTGTCCGGGTCCCAGACGGACTCGGTGAGCCGCTGGACCACCTGCTCGGCGGTCGAGGTCCGGTTCAGTGTCACCCGCACCGGGCGGAAATTGCAGTGCTGGCCCACGTGCCGGATCAGCTTGTAGCTGTAGGAACGCCCGCTGTCCGGCTCTCCGTCCACCACCAGAACCGTTTTGTCGGGATTCTCAAGGAAATGGCGGAGCCGCTTCCTGAAATCCGCCCGGTCGATGAACACCTCGGTGCCGCTGCCGAGCACAGTGCTGAGGAAGAAGTCCTCGGGTGAAAGGTGCAGCCGCGCGGCCTCTTCCAGCTCGCACTTGAGGCGCAGGGCCTCTTTTCCGGCCGGGATGGAGGTCAGTGAATCGATCCGCACGAGCGTGCTGAGCAGCTGGAGTTGGGTTTCGATACCACTGTTCCGCACTGCCTCGACCAGCGCGACCGAATTGTCGCTGCTCACGTAACTCAGTGGGATTTTGCTCACGAACTCGGGTGAGAATCCGAACTGGACCAGCTTCGGGCGGGGCTCGCCGGAAATAAAGAAGTGGTCCCGCACCATTTCGGTGACGAGTCCCCATTCGGTATCCTTGGGAGACATACCGCACCTGCACAAGCCGCCGTAGCGGCGCGGAAAGACGGATTGCCTGATACCTGTCATGGTTTCACTCGGTCTGGTCCGTCGCAACGCGGCCGGACAGCGCGCGGACCACCTGCCGGATGGGCGCGCTGCGCAGGTACTCGGCGATGCCGTGGTGGTTGCCGCTGTCGGCCCTCACCAGGTGGTCAAGTGACGAGGCCGGGCGGCCCGTATTCCTGGCCGCAGTCAGTGGTCCAGCGTCACTACGTCCCGCAGGTCCGAGACATTGGACCAGGCCGCCGCACCGTCTGGACCGCCGTCGGGAGCGCGAGCCGGTCCTGGACCCCGGTGATGCCGAGAGGAGATCCCGGGGGCACGAACGGGGTGACGCCCCGTCGCTCCTCACGGAGCACCTCGTAGGGTTCCTACCAGGCCTGCGCCGAGCGTCTCCCGAGCACCGGACCTGCCTTCCGGCGCGCCTCGCGGAACGTGTGCTCGATGAACTCCTCCGGGGTCGAAGGGGACCCCGTATCCGGGAGCTCCCGGACGGGCGGCCGGCCGCCGGAGAGCGGGTCGGGCTCGCCGCCGGGCAGGGGAGTGCCATACCGGACCGGCGCCCCGCAGGCCATCCGCGACGCCGTGCCCCTGTCCGTGGAGAACAGCGCCGTGTCCCACTGGAATTCGAGCAGTTCCTTGCGGACCGTCCAGGCGGCGGACCAGGTGCCCGGGTCCAGGGAGTTGTCGCGGCAGACGTCGTTGCGTCCTCCACGAGCCGCTCGAGGACCACGGTCGTAGCCGGTACGGTCGGCGAGGGCGACCTGCCGCGCCTTGGCGCCCGCAGCCCGGTCCGGCGGCGTGCCAATTGCGTTTATATGATGGCAATACCGCGCGCAAGTGATCGTTTACGATCCGGCGTCACGGGCCACCCGAACAGCGGCCACCCCCCGGGCTCCCACCGGCAGGCCCGATCGGGCGGCGTCCTCCACGTCACGATTCAGGCGGGGGCCGCCGCGGAACCGATGCTGTCGAGCCCCCTGTGCCCGCCACGCCCCGAGGAGTACCCGTGCCCACTGGCCTCTCCATCCACGTCGGTCTGAACAAGGTCGACCCCGCCGCGTACGACGGCTGGGACGGCAAGCTCCTGGCCTGTGAGAACGACGCTCGCGACATGGCGGCGGTGGCCCGCGCCGGCGGGTTCGGCGACACCGTGATCCTGACCGGCGACGGCACGGTGGAGAACATCACCGGAGAACTGCGCAAGGCGGCCGGACGGCTCAAGAGCGGGGACATCCTGCTCTTCACCTACTCGGGCCACGGCGGCCAGATGGACAACGTCGTCGGATCGGACGACGAGCCCGACCGGCTGGACGAGACGCTGGTGTTCTTTGACCGCCAGTTCCTCGACGACGAGCTGTACCGGGAGTTCCGGCGGTTCGAGGAGGGCGTCAGGATCTTCGTCCTGCTGGACTGCTGCCACAGCGGCAGTGCCATCGAGTCCCTCCAGGGACTGCTCACCACGGAGGCGCTGCAGTCGCAGTTCCAGACCCGTGACCCGGGCCAGGTGGAGGCGGCGTCCCGGCTCATGCCGATGCTCAAGCAGCAGCAGATCTTCGCCCGGGACCGGGCGTTCTACGAGGGCCTCCAGCGCGAACTCAAGGACGACAACGGCGGCCGCCCGGCGCCCGGCGCGGTGCTCATCGCCGCCTGCCAGGACAACCAGGTGGCGTCCGACGGAGACGTCAACGGACTGTTCACCGCGAACCTTCTCAAGGTGTGGGGGAAGGGCGCCTTCCAGGGCGACTACCGCACCTTCCACCGCGACATCCAAAAGCGCATGCCCGCCATCCAGAGCCCGAACTTCTATACGACGGGCAGTCCGGCAGACGGCTTCCTCAAGCAGAAGCCGTTCACCATCTGACACCGGCTGTCGTACGACCGCCCCCGGCAGCCTCCGGTCACCGAGCCCCGCGCCGGCGCCTCGTGAATCGGTAGGAGACAGGCCTCCGGGGGCCCGTCGGTGCATGGGCACTTACCAGTCGACAAGCAACGTACCGGACCCGGGCGGACCGGATCGCGGCCCTGAGGGGTTGGTGGGCCCCGCCCCTTGGGAAGATCGGAAGGGTGCCTAGCGACTCGGCTGGCCTCCGGCGGTGCCGTCGACGGCTTCGGGTACGCCTGGGCCTTCTCATGCTCGCGAGAGCTCGGTAGGTGCCGGCCACGGAGCGACTGTTCCACTTGCGTTTGCCGGTGGGGCTGATCAGGTCGGCCGGAATCTGCTCGACGCATTCCCGAGCGCCCGGCGCCGCAGCACGGTGTGGAGCATGTCCTCGGTGTAACCGGTGGCCGGCCACCGTGCCTGCCTGGTTATGCCTCGTATCTTGCCATGTCCAAGCCGACCGGCTCGGTCATAAAGGACCGGTCGTATGCCTCGATGGCGTATATGCGATGGGCTGGTTGGAGGACAGCACATCGAACGCCTCCTGCCACGACCAAGCGAACGCCGACGATCAGCAACCGGGCCGGGCCCCGTGCCCTGGCCGACTCGGCTCTGGTCCTGGACTGGCACGGCTACGGCCGGGGCCGCGGACGCCAGGACTGCACGGCCTCGCCCACCGTACGACCGGGCAGCGGTGCGGGCCGCCGCCTGCGCCGGGTGGCGGTCACACTGCTGCGCTCATTTCTCCGGGGTAATGGTGAGGCGGGGGATCCGGTGGGGAGCCGCGGGACATGACCGGCCGGACAAGGTCTAAGCGACTTCGCCGATCCTCAGGGCGTGCCCCCGCACCTCGTGGTGGTGGATCGGGGTGTGGGCGCCTCTCAGCGGCACACCGGAGCCGCCGTGCCGGGCGGCCACGATTTCCGCCGCGATCGACAGCGCCGTCTCCTCCGGTGTTCGTGCGCCGAGATCGAGTCCGATGGGCGACCGCAGCCGGGCCAGTTCCCATGCTGTGACGCCGGCCTCCCGCAGGCGCTCGTTGCGTTGCAGGTGGGTGCGGTGCGAACCCATCGCGCCGACGTACGCCACGGGCAGCTTCAGCGCCTTTTCGAGGAGGGGTACGTCGAACTTGGCGTCGTGAGTGAGGACGCAGAGTACCGCCCGGGAGTCCAGCTGCGTCGCCTCGAGGTAGCGGTGCGGCCAGTCGACGACGACCTCGTCCGCTTCGGGGAAGCGTCCCCTTGTGGCGAAGACGGGGCGGGCGTCGCATACGGTCACGTGGTAGCCGAGGTACTTTCCCATCTTGACGAGAGCCGAAGCGAAGTCGACCGCGCCGAAAACGATCATGCGAGGGGCGGGAACCGTGGCCTCGACGAAGAGGGTCAGCGGCTGTCCGCAACGCGAACCGTCCTCCCCGATGACGACGCTGCCCGTCTGGCCGGCATCCAGCATGGCGTGGGCCTGCCCGGCTGCCGTCCGGTCCAGGTCCAGGTGCCTGCCGAGCCCGCCCTCGTACCGACCGTCGGGGTGTACGAGAAGGGCGCGGCCAAGCAGTTCGGCCGGTCCTTCGGTGACCCGGACCAGTGCCGCCGCCGACCCCTGCGCGGCGGCGGAACAGGCCGCGGCGAACACCGCGCGGCAGGGTGAGTCGGCCAGGACCGGTGTGACGAGAATGTCGATGACGCCGCCGCAGGTCAGACCGACGGCGAAGGCGTCCTCGTCGCTGTAACCGAAGCTCTCCAGGGTGCTCTCGCCGTCGGCCAGGGCTTGCCGGCACAGGTCGTAGACCGCGCCCTCCACACATCCACCGGAGACCGACCCGATGACTGTGCCGTCACTGTCTACGGCGAGGGCCGCGCCGGGCTGCCGGGGCGAGCTTCCGTTCGTGGCCACGACCGTGGCGACGGCGAACTCCCGTCCCTGCCGGGCCCACCGGTTGAGCCCTGCGGCGATGTCAAACATGGCGGTCTCCTTCGCATGGGGGATTCAAGGGATCAAGGGATCAGCAAGGTGCAGAGGGGGCGTACGGGGCGGTGGCGGGCGGTGGCCGGTCGGCGCGGCTGCCTCATGCCCGGGCCCGTGGGTGCCGTATGCGCCGGTGCCGACGGCCACTGGCGCGCAGAACTCGGTCAGGGGGAAGACTCGCTCCGCCGAGCCGCCTGCCGGCGCATCGCCAACCAGACGCGGTCGCGGGTCAGGGGCGTCTCGGTGAAGCGGATGCCCGTGGCGTCGTACAAGGCGTTGGTGAAAGCGGGGGCCACCGGATTGAAGGGGCTCTCGCTCATCGACTTGGCTCCGAGCGGGCCGGTCGAGTCGGACGTCTCCATGAAATGGACCTCGGTGCGCGGCACGTCGGCGTACTGCGGGAGGCGGTAGCGGCGGAAGGCCGCCGTCGTCACCTCGCCGCGTTCGTCGATGCGTACCGCCTCGAAAAGCGTCGCACCCAGCGCCTGGGCGACTCCTCCTTCCACCTGGCCCCGGCATTGCAGGGGGTTCATGACGTTCCCCGCGTCGGCGGCATGCACGCTGCGCAGAATCCTCATCTCGCCGGTCTGCGGGTCGACCGCGACACGGAACCATTGCGCGTTGAAGGCCACGGAGCGCGGGCTGCCGCCCCAGTAGCCGTCCGCGGTGAGCTCGGCCTCCGCTCCCTGTGCGTGCGCTGCTTCGTACAGCTCCTTCAGGGTGACCGAGCGGCCCGCGCAGTCGACCGCCTCCGCATCGAGCGTGCACAGGTGGCGGGGTACTCCGGTGTACCGGGCCGCGAAGGTCTTCAGTCGTCCGGCCAGGGAGTCCGCGGCGAGTATCACCGCCTTGCCCGCCACGACGGTTCCGGCGGAGCCGAAGGCTCCGGTGTCGTGGCGGACGACGTCGGTGTCGGACTGGCGGATGCCGATCCGGTCCACGGTGGTGTGGAGGGCACCCGCGGTGATCTGCTTGTGGACCGTGGTGGTGCCGTTGCCGAATTCGGCCGTACCGACGGCGAGGTCGTACGTGCCGTCGGCCAGGAGGGTGACGGTGGCATCCGCGTAGTGTCCGTTCGGCGGGGCGGTGGCGATCATCGCCAGGGCGGTGCCCTGACCGGTGAGCCACCCCTCTGGCACCTCCTCGGTGCTGCGGTCCTTCGTGATGGCGCTGCGGACGATGCTCAGGCACTGGTCGAGGCCGTACGAGGCGATGTAGAGGTCCTCGTCGTGGCCGATCGGTGTGATCATGTGGTCACCCGGGCCGATGACGTTCTTCTCCCGGAAGTCCAGTGGGTCCATGCCGAGGCGGCGGGCGACCTCGTCCATGGCGGACTCGACGGCGAAGGTGGTCTGGCTGAGTCCGTAGCCTCGGAAGGCCCCGGAGGGGACGGTGTTGGTGTAGACGGAATAGGCATCGACCTTCTTGTGCGGGGCACGGTAGATGGCGAAGGACTCACCGACACTGTGGAACATGACGCCAGGTCCGTGGTTTCCGTAGGCGCCGGTGTCGGCGACGACGCGCATCTGGATCGCGGTCAGGGTGCCGTCGGTGCGGGCGCCGACTTTGATGCCGATCGTGAAAGGGTGTCGGGTGGTGGCACCGTAGAACTGCTCGGCGCGGGTGAATTCGAGCTTCACCGGGCGGCGCAGCCTGAGCGCGGCCAGGGTGACGATGTCCTCGACCAGCACTTCCTGCTTGCCGCCGAAGCCGCCGCCCACCCGGCCTGCGACGACGCGGACCTCATCCTCCGGAAGGCCGAAGAGGGCGCAGAGCGCACGGCGTGTCAGGAACGGGGTCTGGGTGCTGGAGCGCACAGTGAGCCGCTGCCCCGTGCCATCCTCCTTCGGCTCGAAGTAGGCGACGCAGCCGTGTGTTTCGAGGCTGGCGTGCTGCACGCGCTGAGTCCGGAAGGTCTCCTCGTAGACGACGGCGGCTTCGGCGAGCCCGTCGTCCACGGAGCCGATCTCGCCGTGCACCTCACCGGCCACGTTGTTCTCGACGCGGGCGATCCGCTCCTGCGAACCCTTGCCCGTGTGGATGACGGGCGCGCCGGGGCGCATGGCCTCCTCGGGATCAGTGACATACGGGAGTTCCTCGTACGTCACCTCGATCCGCCGGCAGCCTTCCTCGGCGGCCTGCTCGCTGTCCGCGACGACGGCGGCGACCCGCTGGCCGACGAAGCGCACGACATCGTCCAGGACGCGGGTGTCGTCAGGGTCCTCGGTGGGGTGCTCGTGACGGGCGCTGGAGTAGAGCCTGGCGGGGGCGTCCTCGTGGGTGAGGACGGCGTGCACGCCGGGAACGCGCAGGGCTGCGGAGGTGTCGATGGCGAGGATGCGTGCGTGCGGGTGCGGGGAGCGCAGCAGCTTCATGTGCAGCAGCCCGGGGACATCGACGTCGAAGGTGTAGCGGGCGGTGCCCGTCACCACCTGAGGGCCGGCCGGGGCTCCGAGGTTCTTGCCGACTGCCGCACCTGCGCCCGGCCGCTCGGCATGCTTGATGCCGCGGACGGCGTCCTCGATGGCGCGGTATCCCGTGCAGCGGCAGAGGTTGCCCTTGAAGGCACGCGGCAGGTCGCCGAGCTTGCCGTCGTCATGGGTGCGACCCTTCTCCTCCTCCAGAGCGGCCGTGGTCATCACGAACCCCGCGGTGCAGAATCCGCACTGGAAGCCCTGCGCGTCCAGGAACCTCTGCTGGACGGGATGGAGTTCGCCCTCCGGCGAGGCCAGGCCCTCCACGGTGGTGACCGAGCGGCCCCGTGCGCGTACGGCCGGATAGAGACAGCTGTGCACCGGCTCGCCGTCGACGTGCACGGTACAGGCCCCGCAGTCGCCGGCGTCGCAGCCCTTCTTCACGCCGAACCAACCGCGTTCACGCAGATAGGTGCGCAGACACTGACCGGCGCGGGGCTCCGTCTCGAACGGCCGACCGTTGACCTGGATGCCGAAGTTCATCGCCCACCGCCCACGGTGAGTTCCCGTCGGACCTGCTCGGCGAGGTGGAAAGTCATGTGCCGCCGCCATTCGGGCAGCCCGTGGATGTCGTCGAACCAGTCACCGTCGCCCACGGCCGAAGCGATCGCCCTGCGCAGCGCGGCCCGGTCCGGCGGCAGGGCGAACCAGATGCGGAACGGCCTGGTGGTCGCGGCCGTGATGGTCACGGTCAGCGATCCGTCCACCGGATCCAGCGTCCCGATGACGAGGGCACCGGAGCGCCCGAGACCGTAGAGCGACACCTGCATGAAGGCGGTACGGCAGCGCAGCGAGCGCGCGGGGATCGTCACCGAGCGCAACAGGTCACCCTCAGCGAGATCCTTGCGCCCGGCGCCGGTGACGAAGTCGGCTGCCTTCACCCGCCGAAGCGAGCCGTCCTGGGCCCGGAGCAGGCACTCGCCGTCGAGAGCCGCGGTGAGGGAGATCATCGGTCCGGCAGGCAGGCCGTTGCAGAGGTTCCCGCCGACGGTCGCCATGTTCCAGATCTTGAACGAGGCGAGGAAGGCCCGGCAGCACTGCTCGATGAGCGGGGCCGCCACCGCGTCGAGCGTTCGGCCGAAGCGGGAGAGCTGCGCGATCGTGCACGTGGCCGCGATCTCCACCGAGCCGTCCGGCAGGGTCCGGAGCGGCTCCCACCCCATACGGCTCAGATCGACCAGCCGACGCAGATGCGGCTGGGGCTCGGAGAAGAGGTACGTACCACCGCCGAGCCAGGCATCACCCGGCCGCCAGGGCTCGTGATGTCGTGCGTCGCGCACATCGAGCACCGTGTTCAGATCCATGTCCCCACCACCCCGTCGGCTGCTGCTTGTTCCTTCAGTGAAGCCGCGTCACAGGCCGAAAACGACTGGTGCCGAGCACGGAAAACCCTCAGCCGCCCCGGTCCTGCCCTGGTGAATCAACCAAGAGGCACCTCACCTGCTTAAACCTTGCATTTACGATGGGCGCTGACAGATTTGCCTAGTGGATGCGAGAAGCCGGGAAGGCCCTCCGTACCCGTACAAGGAGCCAGCACATGCACGTCGGAGACCTCCTTCAGATCGAGGGGCTCGATCTGACCCTCGTTTGGGGGGGCGGGAATCTGCTCAGCCAAGCGATAGACGGGGTGACCGCCACCGACCTGGAGGACCCCACTCGTTTCATCCAGCCCGGCGACATCGTGCTGAGCGGACTGATGTGGTGGAGCGAGACGCACGGCCGGGCCAGAACCGAGCGGTTCGTCTCCGCGCTCGCACGGGCCGGAGCCTCGGCACTGCTCGCCGGAGAGGAGACCCACGGAACCGTGCCCGTCGGGATCGCCGACTCCTGTCGCGCGCACGGCATCGCGCTCCTGGCCGTCCCGGCGCACACCAACTTCCGGGCCATCACCGAAGTCGTGTACCGGCGCCGATGGGGAGACCTCAGCCGCCGCCAGGCCGGCCACTCCCCTCTGCCCGAGAACGTACGCCTCGATCTCGGCCGTCTCGTTGATCAGGGAATAGAGGCGGATGAGCTGCTCGGGCGCGCGCTCGCTCCCTTCGGTACGCCACCGTGCTACCTGCTCACCAGCAGCGGACGCACGATCGCCCGCACCGCCTCCGCCCCCGAACTCCCGGCGGTGCGGACCGTGGAGCACCTGCGTGGCCTCACCGGGGAAACGCTGCGCATCCAGACCGAGTCCACTCCGTACGACGCCTGGTACCTGCATGTGCCCCAGGCCGGCGGAGCACCTCCCCGCGCCCTGCACGAGATAGCCGAGATCATCGGCCTGTACCGCCACCATCATCACCACGGGGGCGCGGCCCGACGCCGGACCGGGCAGGAGCTGATCGCCATGCTCGACAGGGGCGACACCGATACCGGGGCCCTGGCGAAGACCCTCGATGCGTGCGGGCCGCTCGCCGAGGGCCCCTGGAGGGTCGTCGTCACGGCCGGCCCTGGACGGCTCGCGGACAGTGGGGCGGAGGAAGCGCTCAGGGAAGCACTTCAGCACCTCCCCTCCACCGTCTTCGCCGTGGGTGCGGCATCGGACGGGGAGGCCGCGGCCGTCGTACGGTGCGGCGGCAAGGGCACTCTCCGACTCAACGAGCCCTGGTCCCTGCTGAACCGCTGTCGCCCCGAGACACCCCTGCACGCAGGCGTCAGTGCGCTCACCGCGGAGCCCGCCGGACTCCATGCCGCCCTGACTCAGGCCCGCTTCGCGCTCACGGCGGCGCGACAGGGCTCCCCGGCCACTGGTCGCGTGACCCACGTCGAGGAACTCGCCTCTCTGGAATCACTCCTGGCGGGGATCCCCGCCGACGTACGAACCCTCTTCAGCCGCACGACACTCGGCCCGCTCGCCGACAGCGAGGCTGCCTCACACCACATGCTCCGGGAGACCCTGGAGGTCTTCCTCCACCACAACTGCTCCTGGGTCCGCACCGCCGAAGCCCTGCATCTGCACGTCAACACGGTCCACTACCGCATCGAGCGCGTTCAGGCCCTCACCGGACGGGACCCGTCCCGCCTCGACCACAAGCTCGACCTACGCGCGGCACTCCTGTGCCTATGAGCACCGGCAAGCGAGCGTCGACGTGTGAACGGGTGTCCTGGACGCCCGCAGTGTGACCCGGGGCAGCAGTGCGGGCCGCCCCGGCGCGACGAGCCTGGCGGTCCGCACTGCTGCTGCGCACACGCCCCGTCGGCGTGGACCGCGACCGTACGGATCGCCTCAGGGCTCCGGAAGGTGGCACTGCCCTACGGGGCGGGCGGGCTCGGCATCAGGGTGAGTGGCCGTTTCACCGCTGTGGGGTGGTTCGTTGTCACAGGCATGAAGAAGACCATCACTGCCGCCGCGCTGGTCCTGGCCACCGTCGGCGCCGTTACGCCTGCCCATGCCGCTGACGGCGACTTCGGCGGCGAACTTGCCTCGGGCGTCTGGAACGTCGGCGCCACGGCCGTCTGCCTCGCCGAAGTCGCGGTCGTGCCCGTCCTTGGCGACTGGGCGGGCGACCACGTCGACAACTGCTCCGCCGGCAACGTCATCAGCCCGTCCCGCAAGTAGCACGCCGCCTAGCACCTCCACATGGCAACGGTCGAGTGTGCCCCGCGTACTCGACCGTTGCGTCCCAGAAACTCCTGGGGGTACACCAGACCAGGCGGGATCGCGCGCAACACCCTCCGGGGGTTTGGTCTGTTGGAGCTTCCCCAACGGGTCGCAGCCATTCGCCTGCCATGCGGCGCCGCGGTCCGCTCGTGATCTTTTGTCCGGTAGTGTCGGTCGTGGCGCGCAGGACTCCGAAGTACTTGCTTTGTCTTCCAACTTTGTGAGGCGTGTTTCCATGAGCCTGTCCATCCGCAACCAAATCGCCGGCACCGTCACCGGGGTCACCACCGGCGAGGCCATGGCATTGGTGAAGGTGCGCTTGACCGGCGGCCAGCACATCACTGCGGCCATCACCGCCGACGCCGTCAAGGACCTGGGCCTGGCTGAAGGCTCCTCCGTCAAGGCGCTCGTGAAGTCCACCGAGGTCGCCCTCGCGACCGGCCCCGTCGAGGGCATCTCCATCCGTAACCAGCTCCCGGGCACCGTCACCGATGTCTCTACCGGTGGCGCCATGGGCTCGGTCAAGGTCTCCGTGGATGGCGGCGAACTGACCGCCGCCATCACCAAGGATGCCGTCGAGGCCCTCGGCCTGGCCTCCGGCACCTCCGTCGTGGCACTGATCAAGTCGACCGAGATCTCCCTCGCCGCAGCTTGATCATTCCTGCACCACCACGAGGGCCGCGCACGATGGCAGTGGGCGGCCCTCGCCGGACCGTGACGGTGTCGTCCGCGCCGATGATGCGTTCCGCGCGGTTCCTGGCTACTGGGTGATCACTGGGTGAATTCTCCAAACGCACCTCATGTGCCATGGAGATCTCCAGTAGGAGCTTGCAGAAGCGAGCCGCAGGGCCCTACGGTGGCGCGCATGCAGTCCTACACCATCGGACAGGCGGCGCGCCTGCTCGGTGTCAGCCCCGACACCGCACGCCGCTGGGCGGATGCAGGCCGCGTTGCGACCCATCGCGACGAAGGTGGCAGACGCCTCATCGAGGGTCGCGACCTGGCGGCCTTCGCCATCGAGGTGGCATCGGGCGGTGTGGGTGAGGACGACTCCGCCCACACCTCCGCTCGCAATGCCTTCCCGGGGATCGTCACCGCCGTCAGGATTGGTGATGTGGCAGCACAAGTCGAGATCCAGGCCGGCCCCCACAGGCTGGTTTCGCTGCTCACCCGTGAAGCCGTTGAGGAACTCGGCCTCGAGGTCGGGATGCGGGCCACAGCCCGCGTGAAGTCGACCAACGTGCACATCGACCGCACGTGACCCGCAGCCCTGTCCTTCACGCTCACCCGACGCCGCATCGCAGAAGCCGTCGGTACCGTCCTCGCCCTTTCCCTTACCGCCTGTGGCGCGAACGACGGCAAGCAGGACGGCGGGGCGAAGGCCGATGCGCCGTCCAGCACCGCCCCCCAGGTGAACCTCACCGTCCTGGCTGCCTCTTCGCTCACCGACGTGTTCAAGAGCGCGGGCGCCGCCTACGAGAAGTCCCCCCGGTACGAAGATCACCTTCTCCTTCGCCGGTTCGCAGGAACTCGCCGCGCAGGTCAAGCAGGGCGCCCCCGCTGACGCCCTGGTCACAGCCGACACAAAGACGATGGACGGCCTCACGGCGGAGACCGGTACTCCCACGATCATTGCGAAGAACCGACTCGTCATCGCCGCAGGCACACAGAAGATCCTCCAGGACGCCGGCTTCCAGAAGCCGTAACCTCACGCCTCTCCGACAGCTCGCCCCCAAGGAGGGGCCCGTGTCGGCATGTTGCCCGTCCGGCTGCTTCCTCTGCCGGGCGGGCTTCGTATGTTCCGGCTCGACGCCCCGCTTGTCGTGTCCGTACGGAGGCGCTTCGCCGCCATGGCAGAGCGGCGGGCCAATTGGCGAGGCGCGGGCGGAACTGACTGTTCCTCGCCGGGGGCATCTGCTAGGAAGTTAATGGGAAGTAGCGGTAGATGCGGCCTGAAGCACTGGCTATAGTCCGCATGTGCGATGAGCCGCGGTACATGCTTCCATGTCCCGGAACCGGTGAGTCCACCGGCCGTCCCATCCCGAGACCCGGGCCTGTTCGGGCGGTGAGGACATCCGTCGGCGGAGTGACTTCCCTGTGACTCATCTACGCACCCGCTCAGATCTCCACAAGCGCCCCTCGACCGCGGCTGCCGACACGCGGCCCGCCTGCCCCAAAGGACGGCGCTCCGCGGGCCGACTGCCGGCCGCACCCACCACCATCCGCTTCGCGCGTGCACCGGCGAATGACGAACCCACCCCGAAAGAGGGAGACTCCCCATGAGATTGACAGGTCTGCGGCGCGCCGGCGCCCGGAAGGCCCTGGTCGTAAGTGCCCTCCTGGTCCTCGTGGCGCCTGGGACCGCGTACGCCAACACCGTGGCGGTGACCGTGGAGACGCCCGGAGCCACCTCGGGCCCACCCTCCGCGTTCTCCGAGATCTCCACCTCCGCCCACTGTGCGAGCGGGCTGGTCGCCGGGGGCGGCATCGACCAGGCCGTCGGTACGGGCACGTCCTCCAACGGCAATAAAATCAACGGAAGTTCACCCAGCCCCGACGGCAGCACCGAGTACACCGGCTCGACCGGCGTGGTCGGCATCGACGTGACCTACTGGCTGGGCATCGGCGGCAGCGGCGGCGCGGTCAACGCCTCGTTTTCCAGTACGCCGTACGCCATGTGCTTCACCAGCGCCCTGATCAACCACACCCAAGTGGTCATGAACAAGACCGCCGGTCCCACCACCAGCGGCACGGTGGCCCTCGCCACCGCGACCTGCCCGGCCAACACCCGCCTGATCGGCGGCGGCGCACGCATCACGCCCGCGAGCGTCGGCAGCCTCAAGCCCATCGCCGGCTTCCCCACGTTCAACGACTCCGCGCACAGCTACGGCCAGAAGGCCGCGGCCAACGGGGAGACGAACCCGGACTCCTGGTCGGCGGCCGGCTGGAACGGAGGCGGCGGCAACAGCAACAACACCACCTATGCGTACGCCATCTGCAGCGGCAACAGCATCGACGTCAGCGGCGCCACCGTGACGGTCCGCCACAGCGAGGTGAGCGGCCCGACCGCGGCGACCACGGGCCAGAAGGTCACGGTCGGCTGCGGCCAGGGCGACGGGAGGCTGGTGAGCGGAGGGGCCGCGATCAGCGGGGGCAACGTGACGACCACCGACTTCACCGGCCCGGGCTCGGTCGGCGACCACCTCAACGGCAGCTACCCCAGCGACTCCGGTGGCAGCGCGGTGAGCGACGGAACCACCACCGCCGCGTACTGGACGGCGTACACCCACACCGGCGCCGGCAGCTCGCCGAGCACCTACTCCGACACCTGGGCGCTCTGCGCCGACGACGGCGCCTGAGCGGCGCCCCACACCTTGCCTCCCTCGCACCGACGGGACATTCGTTGAGCACCTTCACGACCAGGATGCTGCGGGCGGCCGGCCTGACCGGCCTCGTCGCGGCCCTGCTGACACCCCTCTCCGCCACCGCCGACCAGAGCGAACCCGGCACGCCCTGCGGGACGGGCGGCCTCTTCACCGCTTCACCGCCCAGCTGCACCTACCCCACGCCCGGCACCGACACCTTCACCGTCCCCGCCGGGGTATCGGTCGTCAGCGTCGACCTCTACGGCGCCGAAGGCGGCAGCGCGGCCGGCTTCGTCACCCCCAACCCGCCCAACGCCGGCGCCCCCGGCGGCCTCGGCGGACGCACTCGGGCAACCCTGCCGGTGACCGCGGGCCAGAACCTCCAGGTCACCGTCGGGGCGGCCGGCATCCCCGGCTCCTCCCGCCGCGGCGAATACGCCCGGCCGGGCGGCCTTGGCCACGGGGCCGGCGGCGGTGGCGCCCACGGCGGTGGCGGATCCGGCGGCGGCGCCTCCGACCTGCGCACCGGTGCCTTCGGGAAGGCCGACCGCCTGCTGGTGGCCGGGGGAGGAGGCGGGGCCGGCAACGGCGGCCCCCTGCTCCGCGGTGGCAACGGCGGCGGGCCCGTCGCCGAAGCCGGCGGCGAGGGTGGCGGTCCGGAAGGGTCCGGGGTCGGCGGAGGCGGCGCCTCGCAGACCGAGCACGGCGCCGGCAGCCCGAACTCAGCCGCAGGCGGCCCCGGCGTCGCCGGCAGCGACACCGACCCGAACACCGGGCTCCCCAACCCCGGTAGCGGCGGTCCGGGCGGCAACGGCGCCCGCGGCGGCAACGGCGGCGGGGGAGGGGGTGGTGGCTACTTCGGCGGCGGAGGGGGCTCCGGTGGCGGCAACCCCGGCAACTTCTACGGCGCTGGCGGAGGCGGCGGCAGCAGCTATGCCGCACCCTCCGCACGTGACACGGTGCTCGACGCCGGTGTCAACCCGGGCAACGGCAAGGCCGTCGTCTCTTTCCGCTACGACACCACTCTCGCCCTCGCGGTGGACACCCCGGCCCCGCTGTTCGGCCACGACGTCACCGTCACCGCGACCGTGACCTCGGCCAGTCGGACGTCCTCGGCAGCGAGCGGGACCGTGACCTTCTTCGAGGGCCAGGTCGCCTTGGGCGCCGCGCCACTCGTCGACGGCCGGGCACGCCTCACCACCGCCGGCCTCCGTCCCGGCGCCCACGCCCTTACCGCCACCTACAGCGGCGACGGAACCTTCACCGCAAGCGACTCGACCGGTCCCGCCGAACTCACCGTCGGATTCAGCGCGCCGTGCATCACCGGGACGCGGACGGGCGCTCTGACGGTGGGCGCGGGACAGTCGCTCTGCCTCGCCGCAGGTGCCGTGCAGACCGGACCGGTCACCGTGGAACCCGGCGGGGCGCTGGCCATGACGGGAGCTGCGATCAACGGACGCTTCAGCGCCGACCGGGCCCGCGCCCTCAGCGTGTGCGGCTCACGCCTCGACGGTGCGGTCACCGTGGAGGGCGCGAGTGGCCCCGTACTGGTCGGATCGGCGAGCCCCGCGGTGGACTGCGTCGGCAACACGGTCGTGGGACCGGTGACCTTCACCGGGAACACCGGCGGTCTGGAAGCCGGCGCGAACACCCTGACCGGTCAGGTGAGGATCAACGGGAACAGCGGCAGCGGCCTGCCGCCGGCCCAGCCCGTGCCCGCCTTCACCCACAACCACCTCACCGGACCCCTGCGCTGCGAAGGCAATGCGCCGGAACTGCGTCAGGAGGCCAACGAGGTGGAGGGTCCGCGCTTCGGTCAGTGCCGCTGAACGGACTTGCTCGTAGGCCCTGACCAACAAGGGCCGGGACCTACGAGCCCCCCGGTTGAGACCGGGACCGACTCAGCGCCCCGCGGCCACGAGCGGTTTCCCCACCGCTCGTCATCGGCCCGAGGGTCTGCGGTTCGACCGGCAGACCCTCGGGCCGCTTGCGTCGGGTGCAGCAGGCCTCGATTCCACTTCACCCGCGAACTCGTAAGGCAGAGGATGCAATCTCAGACCGGCCAATAGCCCGAGATTTGCCACCTGTTCATTCATCCAGACCTTGCAGATGAGGTTCCGTCACCAGCCCGGCCGGGCATCACTTCAGCATGCCGAAACTCATGCTGCACGGAGACCTGGACCAGCCGACGACCCTCAGCGTCGAGGACCTGCGGGACTGGCCGCAGCATCGAGCCGCCGTCACCTTCGACTGCGCCACGAACGGCCCCCAGCATCACGTGTTCGAGGGTCCGCTCCTTCGCGACGTCATCCAGGACGCGCGTCCCACCTTCGACGCCCACCGCCGGAAGGACCGGTCCCGCTTCCTGCTGACCATCAGCGGAGGGGACGGCCACCACACCGTGCTGGCGTGGGCCGAGCTCGATGCCGACTTCGGCGACACCCCGGTACTGCTCGCCACCCGCCTCGACGGGAGCGGCCTGGACGAAGCCGGAGCGCAACTCGTGGTCCCCACCGACCGGTGCGGCGCCCGCTACGTCAGCGCCGTCACCCACGTCTGGTTCGGGACGCTGCCCTTCCCGAACCGCGCCCTCTGATCGCATCTGCGCTGCCGGTTCGGCTGTCGAGCCTGCTGGCGTGGCCCGCCTTGCGGCCCTGGGCGAGACTGGTTGCCGACCTCTTGGACCACCTGGGAGGCGGTTCCTCAGGGTCACGGTTAGGGTGGCGTGCTCCCGAAGGCGTTCGGGGTTCTCAGGCCCTCCGCCATCTGGGACGTCTGACCCCGTCTTCTGGACCGTCTCCCAGGGTGCCGCACGGTGCCCCGCGCCGCGCTCAGGGCCCTGTCGGGCCCTGAGGACGAAATTGCCGGGCGCCCTTCGGGGGCGTTCACCGGCAATTTCGGTCCGGCGGCGGCGCGGACCGCGCCGGGGATCGGTCGGCCTGTCTGGATACGCCAAGCCGCCGACTTCCTTAAAATCCTTCAGCCGACTGGCAGGCCCTGGAACTTCGCCGGAGCCAGCGCCAGGAACTTCGACATCGCGGTGGCAAGCCGGGCCGCCTCGGGTCCGCCAGGCTCACCCGCCAAGCTGCGGAACGTGAGTTCCAGCGCACGGTCACCGTCACGCACCAGAAGGGTAGTGATCTGGGCCTGCTGCCCAACCGGACCGGCGAGCATGGTGCGCATCAAGGCCTCGTCACCGAACTTCCGCTCCACCTTGAGCGGCTCGCTCGGATCACCGGCCGGGTCCACCACCTGGACGGGGATCTCCTGATCGCCGATGCTCATCGTCCAAGCCGCGCACCGGGCGTACACCTGCCGCATGTCGGCCATCCAGGCCACGGCAGCCCCCGTTGCCCGCTCTGAGACTCCCTCGTCGACGACGATCGAGGAGTCGGCGTTCGCGAACGAGGTCCTGACCTCCCTCATGGCCTTGTCGCTGAACGCTCTGTTCAGCAGGGCGGTGAGTTCCGGGGTCGGGCCTGTCATGGGAGGCGGGTCTTCGTGGGACGAGGGCGATGCCAGCTCGGTGAAATCGCCGAGGCAAGCGTCGGCCAGATCTCCTGCCGTGACCAGCAGCCGCTCGAGGCCACCAGGCCGGGAGGTCGGCGCCGATGGGGAATCGTCACGCGTGCTCACAAGTAACCCTTCGTCAATTGGTGTTTGCGCGGTCCGCCGGCCGCGGCGTGGGTATGGAGGAGGAATCTGATGCCCGACGATCAGGAACGGCAGGACGAGCGTGACGGCAAGGCCGTAGGCGACATAGGTCCTCGGGTTCTTCTCATCAAAGCTGGGTGGCATCGGCTTCGGGATGTCCGTAGGGGTCTCGACGGCCTCCGTCCCCCTTCAGGCGCAGTCGTCAGGGAACCGCGGTCAGAAGCTGCTAGGAGCTGTCCGGCCCATCATGGGCGAAGCCAGATGACGATTTGCTGCAGCGGTCGTGGTGCCGAGGTAGACCACGCGCTTGCGGGGGCGTCCGGATGGTGGACGAGTCCTAGCCCTGGGACGTGCTGATCTTTAGGCTCCGGTGCTATGTGGGGTGTCGTGCTTTCCTTCGCCGGTGTGGCCTTGATGGCATCGCTGATCCCGGGGCCGGATGCCGCGGTCGTGCTGAAGAATGCGATGTCCCGCGGGCTTTGGGCGGCTATGCGGACGGCGGCTGGATGCAGCGCGGGCCAGCTGGCCTGGGGGCTGGCATCCGTGGCCGGTATCGCCACTGTTCTGGCGACCTCCGTGATCGCCTTCACCGTCGTGAAGTTCGTCGGCGCTGCCTATCTGTTGTTTCTGGGAGTCAGGTCGTTCGTGCAGGCCCGCAAGGCTGGAAGTGCGGTGCAGACAGCGCGGCTGGTGACCGCGTCCGAGTACAGGCGGAGTGGGTCGGTCTTTGGCGAAGGACTGCTGACCAATGCGCTGAATCCCAAGACAGCGCTGTTCATGTCCGCACTGTTGCCGCAGTTTCTGCCGGTGAGTGGCCCCAGCTGGCTGGCGCTCGTGTTCGTGGCGATCACAGCGGTGATCTCGTTCGCCTGGATGTCCGCGTATGCCGTGATCTTCTCTCGGTTCGGCAACATCATGCAGAAGCCGGCTGTGCGCCGGACGGTGGATCGCGTGATGGGGACTGTGCTGGTTGGCCTGGGCGTGCGGTTGGCGGCCGAGCGCGCCTAGGAGCTGTCCGGCCGGCCTGGACGGCGGAGGGCCCGTACCTGTCCCTCGGATATCGGCACGGTGCAGGTGGCGTCGAGCGGCATCTCGGCCCTGACATCGACACACCGGAGTCCTGGAATGAGGGCCTCTCGGAACTCCTGACCGAATGGGACGACGGCACCGGCAGCGGCGTCATCGGTCTTGAAGCCTTCCTCGCGGCCTCTGGCCTGGTGTTGGCCCCAGGCGCAGCGGTGAGATGACGTCGTGAAGGCGCGGTCGTGTTCGGAGCCAGATGACGACGGCTGCCGCCATTGCGGTGCCGAGGAAGACGTAGCCGCGCTTGTCGTACCGAGTGGCAACGGCTCGGGCGTGCTCGAGCTTGTTGATGGCCCGTTCGACGGTGTTGCGCTTCTCGTAGCGGTCCTCGTCGAAGCCTGGTGGTCGTCCGCCTCGCGAGCCTTTGCGTAGGCGGGCGGCCTGGCTGCCGGTCTTCTCCGGGACGGTGTGTCGGATGCCGCGGCGTCGCAGGTAGTCGCCGCGCCCGTTGCTGTAGGCCTTCCGCGGCGAGACTGTCCGGCTTCTTGCGGGGCCTGCCTGTCCCGAGTCGGGAAACGCGGATCTTCTCCAGGACCGACTTGAACTGGGTGCAGTCCGCTCGCTGCCCTGGCGTGACGACCAGGGACAGCGGACGGCAGCGGCCGTCTGCGCTCAGGTGGAGCTTGGTTGTCAATCCGCCGCGCGAGCGGCCCAGGCCCTCGGTTCCGGCACCACCTCCACCAGGCGGGCGACGAGGTCGATCTCACCCACCGCATCAGCCTCGGCCTGGACCTGCCGGAGCAGGTGTTCCCAGGTCCCGTCAGCCGACAACCGGCGGTGTCGTTCGTAGACCGTCTACCACGGCCCGAACCGTTCGCGCAGGTCACGCCACTGCACGCCGGTCCGGCCGGCTGGGTGAAGGATCCCGTCGATCACCTGCCGGTGGTCCCGCCACCTGCCGCAACGCCTATTGCTGACCGGCAGGAACGGCCGCAGCCGTTCCCACTCGGCGTCACTCAGATCACCCCGCCCCATGTCCTCGTCAACGACTCCGAGACGGAGCAGTCACATGACCGGCCGGACAGCTCCTAGTTGGCCCGGGCGCATTTGCGAGCCCTCGAACAACTGCAGTCCGTGATCCGTGGTCCCGGAACGCGGGCGGCGAGGCGGTGGTCGTGTGGGAGGGCTCAGGGCGGTCAGCACGAGTCGTACCAGTGATCGAAGGGGCGATCCGGGCAGGTACGGCACTCGAAGATGTACACCGAGCCCACACTGCCCACATCAAGCCCGGTGGGGTCCACAGGGACTGCCCGACCGCCCTCCTCGTCCCGGTCCTCCAGGGGCAGCCAGATGCGCCACGAGGCCCCGTCGCATTCCCAGCTGGCCACGGTGAGCAGGTGGTCCATCCGGCCGCCGCATCCCGCGCAGTTCACCCATCCCGGCCCGGTGAACCATGACGGATACCCGCCGAGTTTGATGCCCGGCGCCTCGGCGAAGTCGGAGAAGGACAGCAGCGGCATGGCCTCCTGCGGCGGGATCGTCTCCCGCAGCCGGCGGAAGTCGTCCCGCCACTCGTCGGCCAGGTCTTCCGGCAGATCCCAGGTCGGGTATTCCGTCACCCGCTCCGGGTGGACCACGCACGGCGCCGGAACATGCCGACGGGCCGCAGCCGGATCCGTTGGCGGCGCCGGGAGCACGGCCTGTACCGCAGCGGAGTCGCGCCAGAACACCGCAGGCCACGGCGACGCGGGAAACTCGTGGGTGAACGGGCACCAGAGCACCTGCAAAAGATCCGCGCCCTCAGGAAATGGCACCACGCCGGACGGCAGATCCGATCGGAAGGCCTGCACGACCGGCACCATCGGCACCATCGAGCTGCTCGGCAGGTCGTTGCCGAAGGCGCTGTGCGTGTGCGTACATACCGGCCATCCCTCGTCTGCCGGCCACAGCAACGGCCCGCCCACGGAGCTCTCGGTATACGACGGCGCACCTTGCCTCGGGTGCAGACGCACCGTGTCCCGCGCCCACGCGGCGAGCCCTGGGACCAACCCCACCACGTCTACAGGACGTGGCGGCGTCCGCCGTCTCGCCACGCCTGCACCGGCCGGCGGGCCCTTCAGATGATCATTCATAGACGGGAGCCTGCCAGACGGTGACTGATTCCCCATGACCGCTGCCAAGCGTCGGACGTGCCTACTGGGTCCTGCCGATCGCACGCCGGAACCTTGCCCACGCAGACTCCCCACGGCCTCCAGCCAGGGCCCCGGGTCTGCGCCCGCCGGCACTGGGACCGGTATGTAAGTCCCGTTATCGGGCAGCCGGCTCCCACCCGTCGCAACCCCAGAGCTGATCCCCGTCTGTCCGTCGCGGCGATGCGGGCACGAACGACATCGCCGATTCGCCTCGCAGCACAGCAACTGGTGCGAGCATCTGCCCCGCGCGGGTCAGTTGTCCGGGTTGCAAACGCCGTCGCCGGGCCGCTGACGGGAGTACCGGACGATGGCTTCCTGCGAGGTCGATGACGCGCTGCCGTCGGCCGGGGTGAGTGTGTAGAAGGCGATGATGGAACCCTCGGTGACGGCGTCCAGGACGCCGTCCCAGGGGATGGTGTAGCCGGCCGAGGTGGTGTCAGCGGTGATGCTCGCGACACCCTGGATCTCCGCAGCCGGCGTCTGCCCGGAGGCGTCACTGCAGACCGTGATGTGGAAGGTGACCTTGTCGCCGGTCTTGAAAGGGATCTGGTCCACCGCGACGAGGACGCCATTCCAGGGCCTCTGCCAGCAGGTGATGCCGCCGGGGGGTTCCGCGTAGGGAAATTCAGGGAAGTCGAGCTCGATGGACATGCGGGCTCCTGGTCGGTCGAAGCGCGGGGGGCGTGGGATCGGATTCCCGCTCCATGATCATGGATCAAACGCCAGGCCGTGAGGCCGGATCATGAGGATCACCGGACTTGTCCGCCGCCAAGAACCCGGTCAGGAATACGACACGACTCGAATGGCGTTCCCCGCCAGCTGGTGCAGGCTGAGGGAGTACGACGCGGCGGGAGGCGTACGCTGACGACCACCAGTCGCCGGACACGCTGATCGCGGTCTCTGCTGCCTCGAGCCGGAGTAGGGCGGACCCCGGCGCTGCCTTTGGACGCTCCTACCACTGCACATACGTGGCGACGCGGGTGGGTACGAAGCTGCGGTGGGGCCTGTCCGCGGATAGGGCCGAGCGGCTGGCGCTGCCAGAGGTGGCGGAGGACCGCCCGGACACCACCGTCGTCTACGAGCCGCCCCATGACGGCAGCCGTGGGCGAGCTCCATCTCGCCACCGTCACCCTCTCCCCGACCTCTCCCGGCGAGGCATGCTGCGCGCCTGGGGCGCCGACACCGTCCTCTTGACACTCGGCGCCTGCCGTCCGCCGTCGACGGCGACGCGCCCGCCGCCTCGTCAGGCCCCCGCCGCAGAGGGACCCTGACCGTCGCACACGGAGTGGACTTCACTCCGGCCCCGCTCACCGGTTCGGTTCCCGGACGGGCGGCTTCTCGGCCCATTGGTACTGCCGCGACAGTCCGTTCACACTCCCAAGAGATGATCTTTACCGGATGCCGGCCCGCACCTTGGAAGCCGCGTCCGAGGGGGCGGGAGGGGACCGTCGGGGACCCGCCCCGCCGAGGGCCACCAGCCCGGAGCTCCGCACCGACCCGGGCCACCGATCACGACTTCCCCCGCAGCGGCTTCGGGACACCGACACCAGACTTCGGCGGCCGAGCCGCCCTCGCGAATCCAGGGACCAACCAACCGATGCAGCGCAGTGCGCCATTTCTGATCATTGGCCACCACCGATCCGGAACGAACTTCCTCGGAGAACTGCTACAGCGCAACGCGGCCGTCGCCTGTGCCAACGAACCGTTCTCCATGCACACCGACTTCTTCCGGGACAACGACCTCAGGCCATGGTCCTCAGCCGAATACGACCAGGCCGTCCTGCACCCGGAGTTGTACTCGTCCCCGAAGATCGTGCTGTTCCTCCAAGAGCTGCGGAAGTGGCTCAATTCCTCGCCCGAGGGCTGTCGGCGCGGATTCAAGGAGACGCTGCTGTACGAGAAGCTCCCCTGGCTCGGTGAGTTCCTGCCCGGTCTGCGGGTCATCCACCTGGTGCGCGACCCGCGAGCCGTCGCCGCGTCGGTGCTGAACGTGCCGGAGGCCGAAGAACTGTGGAAGTACAGCGTGACCGTCACACGCTACCTGGAGGAGGAGCTCGGCCACCCGCCCGGCGACGGGCTCGACCCCTTCGAGCTCTGCCTGCGCAGCATCGACATCCGCTGGGGGCTCGCGCGGCAGTCGCTGGCCGCCTTCGAGCACATCACCGTCCGTCTGGAGGACGTGGTCGAGCACCCCGAGGACACACTCGGTCCGCTGATGAAGTTCCTGGACCTCGAACCGACGAGCGAGCAAATGGACTTCATCGCCGACTCCCAAAGGGAAAGCCGGGGCGGACGGTACTCCAGCTACCGCTCCCGCGACTCGGTGCTCAACTCCTGGCGCAGCCGGCTTACCGACGCACAACAGACCCGCCTTGCCACCGGTCTCCGGTCTTTCTTCGAGGAGTACGACTATGCCAGCTGAGCTTCGTCGCGCCCTGCGCGCGACGGCCGTGACCGTGCCGGCTCCCGCCTCCGTCCTCGTTCCGTCCCCCGGGCCCGCTACCGCACCGGAAGGACCGGATCGGCCCCCGCTGCTCGTCATGCGCACCCTCATGACCAATCACCACTACGCGACCCTCCTCAACGCGCTGGAAGTGCCCGACGAGGGAGACGGCATTTCCCTGTACATCAACGCGAAGAACCCCGCGTTCCCGCTCCGCTACGACCCAGCGGCCGGGCGCTACCGGGTTCGGCCCGGGCGGGAGGACCACCCCGTCATCGGCGTGCCGTGGCTGGGGGCGCGGCTTGCGGCCGAGGCCGTCGGCGGGAGGCTGCTCTCCGAGGACGAGTGGGAACACTGCGCCACCGCGGGGATCGTCGGCCGGACGTACCCATGGGGCGAGACCGAACCGGTCGAAACCGCGGCCAACTTCGGCGAGAACGTCGGCAGCACCACCCCCGTCGGCGCATACCCCGCCAACGACCTCGGTTTCACCGACATGGCGGGCAACGCGGAAGAATGGACCTCCGACTGGTTCACCCCGCACCGCCGGGACCGTGATACCCCATCGGCTGCCGGGACGTACGAGAAGGTCGTCAAGGGCGGGGCCTGGAACAAGTCCGCCGCCCTGCTCGCCTGTTCCGCCCGACGCGGCAGGTGGTACATCGCCGGTTCGGCGTCGATCAGCTTCCGCGTGGTTTGGGAGGGCTGAACGGATGCTTTCGGTGATCTTCGACCTGGACGACACGCTGTGCGACTACGGGGCCGCCCGTCAGCGCGCGAAGCGGAAGATCGACCTGCTGCTGCGTGAGCACGGAGTGCCGACCGGCGCGCCCTACTGGTCGCGGTTCGACGAACTGGACCCCGTCCTGTTCGCCCGGTTCACCGCCGGTGAGCTGGCCCGGGACGAGTACCGCCGCTTGCGGTTCGAGATCCCGGCGACCGACGCGGGGGCGGACCGCGCCACGGCCTCCGCGGCCGCCGTGCAGGCCAACGCCGTGTACGTCGCGTGCGCCAACACAGACATCGAGTTGTTCGACGACGCCCTGCCCGCTCTCAGCTCTCTGCGCGCCGCCGGGGCGGAGCTCTCCCTCTTCACCAACGGGCCGTCCGACGGTCAGCGAGCCAAGATCCGCAACCTGGGCCTGGCGCCCTACGTCGACCACGTCTTCATCTCCGAGGAATTGGGTGTTGCCAAGCCCAGTCCCGCGGCGTTCGCTGCCGTTCTCTCCCACCTCGGAAGGACCGCCCGACAGAGCGTCATGGTCGGCGACTCACCCACGACCGACATAGCCGGTGCCCGCGCCGCCGGCATCCGTGCGGTTCTGGTCGACCGCGCCGGCCAGTGGAGCGATCCGAGCGTCGAAACCATCACGGGCCTGGCCGGCCTGCCCCTTCTCCTGACGGCCGCCCTGTGAGCGCCGGCACCCGGAGCTCCGAACGGTACGACGGAGGCCCGGGGAGCTTCCTCGACCCGGCCCTCTCCGCCGCGCTGGCCCGCGACCATTCGGCCCTGGACCTGCGCACGACCAAGGCGGCCGTCGTCTTCTGGGACATCTCCGGCTACTCCCGGATCGCGGATGCCCTGCAACACGGTGGCACCGAACTCCTGCGCAACATCCAGGAGTTCCTCACCACCGCGGCCCAGGCCGTACAGCGCAACCACGGCGTCGTCCACAAGTTCCTCGGCGACGGCCTGATCGCCGTTTTCGGGAGTTCGCTCGGCGGTCCGGCCACAGCGGTCAGCCAACCTGAGTCCGAGCTCGCGCGGCCTGCGCTCACCGCCGCGGCCGAGCTGCGCTCGGACTTCACCGGCATCGCCGACCGCTGGGTGGCGTCCAGCGGCGCACCCGACCCCGGTATCTGGCGGGTCGGACTGCGCTGCGGCATCGCCATGGGTGACGTGCACCACGGGCGGCTCGATCTCGGACCCATGTCCTCGCTCGCACTCCTGGGGCACCCGGTCAACCTGGCGTCCCGCTGCTGCGCGGATGCCGAGCCCGGGCAGGTTCTGGTGTCTGGGCGTGTACGGGCAGCAGGGGCCCCGGCGTTCGGCTTCCACCCCGCAGGGCCGCCCCGGACGCTCAAGAACATCTCCGGCGCGCAGCAGCTCTGGGCCGTCGGCGCTCCGGACGAGGAGGTCGTGTGACCAGCGCCGGCACCGGCTCCACCCGCCACAACACCCCGGCTCGCCCGAGCACCGCCGGGCGGGCCGTGACCGCGGTTCTGCTGACCGCTGTGACCGCCTACGCCCTGTCGATATCCCTGGTCATGCCTGCCCTGCCCCGGCTGGCCACCGACCTGCGAGCTTCCGGCACCGCCGTCACCTGGGCCCTGACCGGCTTCACGCTGTCCGCCGCCGTCACCACCCCGTTGGCGGGGCGGCTGGGCGACCTCTGGGGCCACCGGCGCGTTCTGACCGTCGCACTCGGTACTTGTGCCGTCGGCCTGGCCCTCGCCTCCGCGGCCGACGGACTGGCCCTCTTCGTAGCGGGCCGCGTGCTGGCGGGCGGCGGCGCCGCCGCTCTGCCGCTTGCGTTCGCCCTGGTCCGCAGGCTCAGCACCACCGACGAGGTGGCTTCGCGGATCGGCGTTCTGTCGACTGCCATCGGCCTCGGCGCCTCGGGCGGCTGGGTCCTGGGCGGCCCCATGACGGCCCTGATCGGAACACGTTCGCTCTCCCTGCTCCCGCTGGCGCTGTGCGGAGCAGCGCTCGCCGGTACGCTCCGCGTCATCCCCGCCGACCGGGCGCCCTGCCGCCCGGAGCGGTCATGGCGGCGACTGGACGTCGCAGGGGCCTTCGGGCTCGCTCTGTGGCTCTCCGCACTCCTGCTCGCCTCCTCCCAGGGCGGGCACTGGGGCTGGGGCTCGCCGGGCACCCTGGCACTCACCGCCGGCGGTCTGCTCGGCGCGATCGGCTGGGCTGCGTACGAACTGCGCGTTCCACAGCCCGTCATCGATCTCCGGGCCCAACGTGCCCCGGCGCTGCTGGCGGCGGGCGGGTCTGCCCTCACCTGCGGCTACGCGTTCATGGCAGCCGGCATCGTGATTCCCCTGCTGGTCCAGGCCCCGCCGGACACCGGCTTCGGCCTCGGCGGATCGGCTACCGCAGCGGGATTCGTCCAACTTCCCACAGGGCTGGCGCTGATGGCTGCCGGCGCACTGGCCGGACGGACGATCAAGCGGTACGGGACCGGCCGGGCACTGGCCATCGGCTGCGCCCTGGTGGGCGTCGGATACCTCGCGGCGATCCTGGCCCACGGCAGCCTCGTCGCGCTGGCCGCCATGAACGTCGCACGAGGCGCCGGCCTGGGCCTCGCCTACGCGGCCATGGGCGCGCTGGCCGTGCAGTCCGTACCCGCGTCGGACAGCGCCGCGAGCGCGGGCGTCAACGTCCTGCTCCGGAACCTCGGCACCGCGGTGGGTGCGGAGGTCACCTCGGTCCTGCTCACCGATGGCTCTCCCGTCTCGGTCACCACCGCTTTCACGGTGCCGGCCGTCCTCATGGCCGTCACCTTGGCCGGCCTGTCGGTGGCCGGCCGCCGGCGGGACACGGCCGTTGGGAATGCCCCTGCTTGAGACGCTCCAGGGCCTGCGTAACCCAGCCTCGGTGAACGCGACCAGAGGAGTCTGCCTCGCAGGGCGGACGGCGGACCGGCCGGCGTACGCCCTGGGTTCTCCACCCGGCATGAGAGCAGGGCCTGGCGGTATGCGGGGAAAATCCAGGGGAGCGGACGACCGTGCGCTGCTACGGTCGGGCGTCATGAGCTGGCTTCCCGATGACTTCGTCCACCCCGTCCTGGTACCGCTGCCGGGCGGTGGCCATCACCTGCGGCCGATCCGGGAGGCGGACACCCCGCTCGACTATCCGGCTGTGATGGGTTCGCGCGAGCGGCTGTGGACCATCTTCGGCCCGGCCTGGGGCTGGCCCGCGGCCACCATGACCTACGAGGCCGACCAGGCCGACCTTTTGCGGCACGAGAAGGAGATCGCCGCACACCAGTCCTTCAACTACGCGCTGTTCGACGCGGCGGAGACAGCTCTGCTCGGCTGTGTCTACATCGACCCCCCGGAGAGGGCCGGCGCGGACGGCGAGATCTCCTGGTGGGTGGTGGACGAGCTGGTGGGCAGCAAGGTCGAGCAGGCCCTCGACGCGTTGGTGCCGCAATGGATCGCCGCCGACTGGCCGTTCGAGCAGCCGCGCTTCCTCGGCCGTGAGATCTCCTGGTCGGACTGGCTGGCCCTGCCGGAGCATCCCGACACGTAAGCGGACGTTGCCCGTACCGAACTCGCGGGCTGGCGTCCGGACCGGGTGCGCCGGTACGGACATGACCGACGCGGAGTGGGCGGCCGTCCGGCCGTCGCTGCGGGTGCCGGCCTGGTTCCAGGGGCGGGGTGGACGGCCCGTGGGCTACTGCCGCCGGCAGTGGTTGGACGCGATCCGCTACCTGGTCGCGGGCGGGATCTCGTGGCGGGCGATGCCCGCGGACTTCCCTGATGGGGGCCGGGTCTACGCCTTCTTCTTTCACTACAAGCAACGGCGCCTTCCCACGGGCAGACAGAGCCGGCCGCAGGGCGGCGGCGAGACGGACGGTGTCCTCGGCGAACCCGAATCGGTGGCCCACGATTGGTCGGCTGTGTTCATCGATGAACGCGAACAAGTACGTCTTGCGGCCGCCGATCTTCGGTCCGCGGAGGGCGTCTCCGGTCAACAGCTCGTCCCGGGTGGCCTCGAACCGGCCGAGTACGCACCTCTCGTCGCAGGCGCCGGTCAGCCCGGCGTCGGCGAAGTACCGCTGCAGAGTTCGGTCGGTCGGCGACCAGCCCTGCGTGGCCCGCAGGATCCGCTGGATCTGCGCGGCCGTGCGGGCCGGGTTCTCCTTCTGCAACGCGGCCGCCAGGTCGAGATGTGGTGGTGGCGCGACCCTCGTCTGCTGGTCGGCGATTGCGGCCGCTCGCGCCGCTCGGCGGGCGTCACGAACTGGTCTTCGCCATGAATCGCGGCTGGCGGCCGCATCACCTGACCAGCGGCTCAGCCAGGAGGACGACTAGATCGGCCTCGACATCGGAGCCGAGCACCGGATGCCGCCCGCCCTCTCGGCGCGACCCGTTCTCGCGGCCTCCGCAAGGCGGAAGGCAGCATCGGCGCCCGGCTGGGAGGGTGTCGCTGCACACTTGATCATCTGGCGTTGGTCGCTCCTCGGGCGTCGTCCTGGCCGTCGGCACCCTGGACCTTCGCCCCCCGGCACATCCGCCGCCTCACGCGTCGTCGCAATCCCCGCATCGCTCAGGCTCTTGGACACGATCCGCCCGGTGCTCCACCACATCGGGGCCATCGCGAGGCCGGGAACGGCAGCGACCACCGCTTCCACTTCCCGAACCGCGGCGGTGATGTCCTGGCCCTCACCGTCAGTTGTAACCGCGTGCTTCGTCGCCTGCTGGCTTGACCTGCTTGCGGTAGGCCCCTGGTGGAGATCCGAAGTGTCGTTTGAAAGCTTTGGCGAAGGCGAACTCCGACGTGTACCCCGTGCGCTGCGCGATGGTGCTCAGCGGGGCCGGCGATCGGTGCAGCAACCGTGCCGCGGTCGCCATCCGCCAGTTGGTCAGGTAGGTCAACGGCGGTTCGCCGACCACCGAGGCGAAACGGCGGGCGAACGCCGCGCGGGACAGCCCGGCGCGGGCGCCCAGCGACTCCACGGTCCAGGGGTGGCCGGGGTCGTCGTGGATCGCTTTCAGGGCCGGGGCGACTGCCGGGTCGGCAAGCGCGGCCGTCCAACCCCGGGTCCGCTCTCCCGGTAGTTCGGCGTACCACGACCGGAGGATGTACAGCAGCAGCAGATCGATGAGCGCCGTGACGACCGCGTCCGAGCCGGGCTGCGGCGCGTGGAACTCGGCACACAGCTGATCGACCGCCGAGCGCAGCACCGGGTGGCGGCCCGGAACCGCGGGCAGGTGGATGACCTCCGGTAGATCGCTGAACAGCGGATGCGGGCGATCGACGTCAATCGCGTATGCGCCGCACACCAGCACCGTGTGCGGCCCCGGTCCGTCCACGGTGACCTGGCCGATCGGCGAGGAACGGTCCACGCGCTCCGGTACGAAGTCCACCGGATCGCGGCCCGGCACATCGCACAGGGTGTGTCCGCTGCCGCGCTGCAGGAACACGATGTCACCGGGTCCGAGCGCGAGCGGTTGGCCGTGTGGTGGCAGCAAGTGGCAGTGCCCTTCCACGACCACGTGGAAACCGGCTCCTGAGATGGGCTGGAACGTCAGGGCCCATGGGGCGTGCGCGTCGGTGCGAGTCACCATCGGGCGTCCCGTCCGCAGGACTTCGAGGGTGTCGCTCAGGATGTCCATAGGGCCACTCTAGTAGCCACGCAGCGAGACGATATGACAGGGAATCGAGACATCAAGTCATTCACCGTCTCGATGGGGGAGGCGTACGTTCTTGTCATGGCGGTCGCCGAACCCGGCACTGCATCGACGAAGGAATGGACCCCATGTCTCTGGCCGGCAAGAAGATCGTGATCATCGGCGGAACCTCCGGCATCGGCTTCGCGGTAGCCCAACAGGCCGCGGCGGCCGGCGCGGACGTCGTGGTCGCCTCCAGCAACCCGGACCGCGTGGACGCCGCGACAAAGCGGTTGGGCGAGCCGGCTCAAGGCCGCCGCCTGGACGTCACCGACGGGAACGCCATCGCCGCGTTCTTCGAGCAGGTCGGGGAGTTCGACCACCTCGTCTACACCGCGGGTGAATCTCTGCTGATCAAGCCGCTGGTCGACACCACCCCGCAGGAGGCCAGGGCCGTCTTCGAGCGCCGGTTCTGGGGCGCGTTCCTCTCCGCCAAGTACGCTGCACCGCGACTGCGTGACGGCGGTTCGATCACCTTCAGCTCCGGCGTCCTCTCGATCCGCCCCCTGTCCGGAACGGCGCTCACGGCAGGTATCACCGGCGGCATCGAGGCCCTGTCCCGGGCACTCGCCGTCGAACTCGCCCCTCTGCGCGTCAACGTGATCCAGCCCGGCGTGATCCGCACCGAACTGTGGGACGGCAGCGTCCCGGACCCGGAGGCCTTCCTCCAAGGGGCCGGGTCCGAGCTGCTCACGCGGCGCGTCGGCACTGCCGAGGAAGCCGCGGCGGCCTATCTCTTCGTCTTGTCCAACGCCTACGTCACCGGCACCACGCTCGCGATAGACGGCGGCGCGGCACTGGTGTGACACAGGCGCCATGCCCCACATGACAGCCAACGCCGCACCGACGTGACCCGTTCCCTGCCGAGGCGGTCGACGCGGTACGCGTGCGACCCCCTGGGACGTCCCATGACCGTGCAGCCGGTCGCCTACATCCCTACAAGGCGGGCCGCATGTCGCTGCGACGCAGGAACTGCCGGGCACCGCGCAGCGTCGGTTGGGTTACCCGGCTGTCGAGACGGACGTCGAGGGCGCCGGGGAGTGTGTTGTCGGCCCGGAGTGCCATGGGCAGCCGGGAGGCGTCGAGGCCGTCACGCCGGCCACGCATACTGGGCAGCGGCTGTCATCGGTCCAACAGGCTGCCGTCGCGAGTACCGGCGACGAGTTCGTGCACAATGCGCTCATGCACGGAGCGCCCGTGGCTGATGATCAGCGATGTGCGGGCGACGACTGCTCCCGGATGCACGGCCCGAACGCCGTTCTCAGCTGCCGCTTTTGCCCCCTGTAGGGAGTGATGGGGGGCAGGAAGGCTTGTCTCGTCGTAGTGGACTCGGGCACCGGAACTTGCGGGCACACCTGGGTCGTCACCGCGTCCAGGCTCGAGGCGTAGACGATCCGGAGCGCGAGATGCGCCGTTGCATCATCGACCAAGTTCTCCAAGCGAGCGCAAAAATGAACGGCCTTCCAGAAGTCGGGATGCCGCAGCCAGAGCAACCGCAAGTGATGCCCAAACGGATAGGAAGGCGCAAGCGATAGAAGGCCACCTCCTCCAGGTCCTGGGGCTCGACGAATCGGCAGACGACACGAGGTGAGACAGCAGCCCGGGGCTTCACCCGTTCACTCTGAATCCCACCATGGACGTGGCCCCGTACCCCGGGGTTCTCGACCTTCGGCTGACTGACTGTGGGGGACCACCCCCCGGCTCCGATGGGGGCCGGGGGCTGGCTCCGACTCTCAGAACGGACTCGGTCGACTCGCCACTTGTACCGGATCGGTGTCGCCTGCGGCGGTGACCGTCGTGCACGGGCGGCTCGGCCGGGAGGTCGTCGGTATCGGCGTTCGTTGCAGAGGAACGTGAGGCCAGCTACTCGTGGATGCTGTCGGTCTCCAGCCTGTGGCCCCGTCGCTGGCCGTGCATGCGTTCTTCGTGTTCACCGTGTCGTCGCACACGAGGAGCCGGCCAGGCCCCAGACATGACCACGACCCGTGTGCAACGGGATTGTCGCTGTCACCCACGTCATCACCACGCGGACGGTCGTCTAACACCCACGCCGTCCCAGTCCCAGCCACTGTCGCCTCTGATGAAGCCGACACCGTGCGCTTGCACTTCAGGCCGCTCTGTCCGGCGACGAGAAGGATGCCGCCGAACTCGGCATCCCCCTCGCCCAGCCGCACGCCGATCGGCACCGGGACGTCACCCTCGTCCACCGCGACCTCGACAAGCCTGTCATCGAACGCTGACCTACGCGCCCGCCCGCCAACCGGCGAAAGGACCACCACCTTCTCTGCACCAACGCCCGTACCGGGAACGCCGATCGGTGTGCTGTGGCATTCGCCTTCCCTTTCGGTGGCGACGATGGCCGCTCACCGATCGTCGGGGCTCGGACGGCCCTCAGAACAGCCGGTGGCCCTGGACCAGGGCGGTCCTGGTGCCGTTGTTCCGAACGAGCCGGAGCTTTTTGACGCCGTTGTGGTTCGCGGCGACGAGGAACGATGGGCCGGCGATCACGGCCAGGGCGACCAGTCCGAACAGGATGCCCACGAGGTCGGACGATTGCGTGTCGCCCTCCTCGACGGTCTGGCCGCCGAGGTGGAAGAGTATGGGGACGGTGACGAGGAGCGAGAGGAGCAGCAGCCAGCCCACTGCTCGATTGATCAGCTGTTTGCGCCGCGCCTTGGCCACGCTCTCCACCTGGACAGAGAACTTCCGCGAGCAGCGGGGGCAGGTTATCCCCACGCTCTGTTCACGACTGGTCGGCCGGTCCGCGCCGCCGGTGGGCAGGTGCGAGATGCTCCACTTGACGGTCGTAACAGCCACCCCCTCGATGCTCACCCTGCAGCCGAGGCCCACGACGTACCGTTCACCGATCAAGGATTGCGCCATCCCTGCCACCCCCAGGTGCCGACCCTCGCGCGCATCGCGGGGCGGGCAGATCTTAGCCGGGCTGCCGCGGCGCGAACACCGGCTCGCGGTCCGCAGGGGGCGCGAGCGGGGAGGCCGGAAGCGGCCCATGCCTGGGTGGCCCGCGAAGCATCCGTCTCCGCCAGCCTCGCTTTGGGTGACGCCGTACTTCGGGGCTCCACAGCGTGGTGCAGTAGCGCACCCACGAACCACGGCAACGACGGCGACGTACCCAGCCACACCCCAGCCGGGGATAGCGTGCGGCGGTGCCGCAGGTCCTGCCGCTCGGTGTCGCGGTGTCCGCGCTGCCGGTCGCGGTGGAGGACGGACCGGCCATCCGCCTGAGCGGTTGTCTGCCGGGGCCGAAGGCGCGCGGTGGCGCGGCTCCGGGCGCCGTGGGGGTGGTGTTCAGCGGGTGATGGTCCACTGCTGGCCCTGGGAACCGTCGCAGGTCCACACACCGAGCTTCTTGTAGTCCTCGTGATAGGTCAGGCAGTCCTGGTCACTGATCCTGATCTGGTAGGTGTCGCCCTTCATGGGGATCACCTCCCACTTCTGGGCGGCGCCGCCCTTCCAGGTGGTGATGGACGCGAAGTAGGTGCTCGTGTTCTCGGTGAGGACCGGACCGAGGCTGTTGGCGATCTCGTAGCGGCCGCCGCCCGCCTCCTTGAACGTCCACGTGGAGTTGGTGTCACCCAGCTTCCCCGCGACCACCGTCGAGCCGGAGGCGGCGTTCGTTGCGGCAGCCCCGAGGTTGTTGACGGTCTTCAGGCGCACCGGGACTCCGACGGGCGGGTGGCCTGATCCGGACGGCGTCGTCGCCGCGCTGTCGGCGCGGAAGCCGGGACGGGGGCCGGGCTGGGCGGGTACGCCCGGCGTGATGGGGGTGTCGCCGGGACCGGGCGTCTCGCCCTTGGGGACGCCGGGGGTTGTGGCCGGCACCATCGTGGGACGGAAGTCGACGGTGGAGCCGTTGCGGTCCCACAGGCCGTAGAAGCCCCAGTTGATCCATCCGCCGTCGCCGTGGTTGGTGAAGCTGCCGCCGCCGGAGAAGATCCAGATTCGGTAGGTCTGGTCCTCGCGCGAGGTCGCGTCGTTGTACTCGACGTCGCCCTGGTACGCAACGTCCTTGAGGTTCGCGGTGTAGGGGTGGACGAACCAGGGGTCCCCGAAGGCATTCTTGCCCTTGACGTCGAAAATCATGATGTTGTAATTGCCGCCGGTGTGGTTCGTCAGCATCTCGAGCAGGCCCTTGACGAACCCCTCGCGGGCCAGCTTCTTGGCCTCACCGCTCTGCTTGGACGCCAGGATGCACCACGACAGCGCGCCGGTGCCGAAAGACCCCGGCGACACGGCGGCCGCGGCGTTGCAGTTCTCGACGGGCCCGTTGACCGAGCCGTCCGCGAGTGCGGGCTGTGCCAGACCCCCGACCGCCAGGGCACTCACACAGACAGCGGCCAGAACCGACAGTTTCCTTTTCGAACGCACGGCTTCTCCTCAAGGGGTGGCGAGCACAGCTACGTGCGCCAAGAGCCGTGAAAGGGGCGTCTAGGTACACCCGGTTCCGGACAAGCGTCATCCGGCCACAGCGAGGGGGGGCAGGCGCCCTTGCCGGACGGGGTCGCCGGGGCGCAGATCGGTGCCGCGGACGAGGGTACGTGCTCGCGGAGCACATCAACCGCATCACGGACGACCGCGCGCATACGCCACCCGCGTGATCACCAACGCCCTGTCCAGCGCGGGCCGGTCCTGGCTCGCACATCCCTGCGGGAGCCGACGGGCGGCTGGGCCGCGCCCGGCCACCGTAACGGTCCCGGCCGCGGCGCGCGGGACCGTACGGGGGTGGGTCAGGGCTTCGGGAGGGCGGTGGGGAGCTTGCCCGGCTCGCTCTTCTGGTAGGTCTCGGTGCCGAGTTCCTGCCAGGTGACCTTCAGTTCTGCCGCGCCCGCGGAGACGACCTGGCCCTTCGCATGCAGCGCACCCGCCGGGCACTTGAGGTCGAAGGACTTGCCGTCGGTGGTGCCCTGGCAGGTCAGGCCGGAGTCAGCCTCGATGACCAGGGCGGTCTTGCCCTTGACGGTGAGGACGACGGGCTTCGACGGGTTCGCCATCGAGGTCCAACCACCCTCCACGCTGCCGCCCTTGGCGCCGGCGTCGGCACCAGCGCTGGACGCGGCCGACGGACTGCTCGGCGTCGCCGCTGGCTTCGGGTCCTTCGAGGCGGTGGCCTTGTCGTTGCCGGAGTTGCTGCCGCAGGCCGTCAGGGCCAGGGCGGCAGCGATGCCGGCGGTGGTCATGAGGCCGTGGCGGCGCAGGTTCTGGTGCACGAGAGGTCTCCAGTGAAGCGTGAGTTGATCGAAAGAACGTGCCAAATTACCAGGACGGGGGATAGGGACGGCGGCGCCGGGGCCAACGGTCCGTCAGAGGCGCTGGGCGCAGCCGATCGAGGCAGTTGGTGGACGTCCTTTTCAAGGCCGAGGTCCGCGCCGGGGGTTTCATCCCCGGGGAGGAGACCGGACCGGGCCGTGAGTACCGGGCGGGGGTGGGCCGGGACCGGGGTCCTCGGGCCCACGGGCGATGTGCCGTACGGGGGCCGCTTCCTAGCCTCGTGGCATGCGATCGGATGAGACCGCTGCTGCGGCCACCGGCGGCCGCTCACCGCCTCCAGCCGGTGCGTGACGACGAGTCCGACCGTAGCCACCAGCCCGAGGAGACCCCTTGACCACCCTCAGCCCCGCCGCGTGCCGCGCCACCGCCGTCGGCCTCGCCCTCGCCGCCTGTCTCACCACCTCACCAGCCCTGGCCACCGCCGAGGCTCCCGCCAAGGACGTCGCCGGGGCCGGGGTCGGGGCCGGGCTTGACCGGTACTACCGTCAGCCCCTCGACTGGGGCAGCTGCGACAAGGGCCCCAACGACACGATGGGCCGTGACCTGGACAAGGCCGGCGTGCGGTGCGCGGACGTCACCGTGCCGCTGGACTACGCCGACCCCCAAGGGCGCACGATCACCGTGGCGATATCCCGGCTCAAGGCCACCGACACCCGCCACCGCATCGGCTCGATCCTGCTGAACAACGGCGGCCCGGGCGGAGGCGCGGTCGGATCACCCCCGGAGAGGCGCAAGGCGATGAAGGGCGTAGGCGCCCGCTACGACATCGTCGGCTTCGACCCGCGTTTCGTCGGCCGCAGCACCCCGCTGAACTGCGGCTGGCCCGTCGGAATGACCTGGTTGTCGGCCGGCGCCGGCCGGGCGGGCTTCGAACGCCAGGTCGCCCTGCAAAAGAGCCTGGCCGACAAGTGCCGGGCCACCGACGCCTCGGTGCTCCCGCACATCAGCACCCGCAACACGGCCCGCGACATGGACGTCATCCGGGGCGCGCTGGGCGAGCGGAAGATCTCCTACCTGGGCTACTCGTACGGCACCTACCTCGGAACGGTCTACACGCAGATGTTCCCCGGCCGCTACGACCGGGTGGTGCTCGACGGGGCGCTCGCCCCGGCCGACTACCGCGCCCGGCTGTTGAAGGGCACCGAGCCCGAGAACGAGAAGGCGCTCTCCGACTGGGCCGGCTGGGCGGCGGAGCGCCACGCGACCTACGGCCTCGGCCGCACCCGCGCCGAGGTGCTCGCCACCGTCGACCGTGTCGTCGCCGCGTCCGCACGCGGTCCGCTGACCATCGGCGCCGGCGCCGATGCCTTCCGGATCGACGACAGTCAGGTGCCGCTCCTCCTCTTCTCGGGCATCGCGGACGACACCGACCCGGCGCGGGCCTCCTTCGGCGAGCAGGTGTCCGTACTGGCCAAGGCCGCGGAAGGCACGCCGACCACGCTGCCGCCGGAGTTCGCCGCGGCGCTGCGGTACGCGCTGCGCGGCGAGGGCGAGCCCACTGGCGTGCAGTCCGCGATCATCTGCGGGGACGTGGCCGCCCCGCGCGATCCCGAGCTCTATTGGCGGGACATCGAGCGCGACCGCGCCGCGCACCCGCTGTTCGGCCCGCTGACCGGCAACATCGGCCCGTGCGCCTTCTGGGACCGGCCGCGCGAGGAGCCCACCGGTGTGCGGCGCGACGCCAAGGCGTTGATCGTGGCCGCCACCGGCGACCCGCGCACCACGTACAAGAGCAGCGTCGAGCTGCGCCGCCTGCTGCCGAGCTCCAGGCTGCTCACCCTGGAGGGCGCCAACCGGCACGCCCTCTTCGGGGAGTACGGCAACACGTGCGTGGACGAGCAGGTCAACGCGTACCTGGCGACGGGCAGGCTGCCGGCGAGCGACCGGACCTGCGTCAAGCAGACCGGCTAGGCACGTCCCCCCGACCACCGGCCCGCTCCGGCGCGGCTGTGACGGGGCCGTTCGCTTCGTCGCGGACGGCCAACGCTGGACCGTGGACTTCCGCCGGCTGACGTACTTCCTCGCCATCGTGGACAACGGCGGCTCCAACCGCGCGCGGCCGCGGCACTCCACGTGTCGCAGCCGTCCCTGTCGCAGGCCATCCAGGCCTTGTTCCACCGGATGGGCCGGAGGGCGGTCCCGACCGAGGCCGGTACCGCACTGGTGCCACGGGCACGGGAAGCCCTTCACGCGCTGGGCGCCTGGCGATCGCCGAGATGGCCTCACCCACGAGCGAACCCCTCAGCACCATGGTCCAGCACTTCGCCGAGCGCTATCCGGCGGTGTCGCTCAGCCTGCGCGTGGCCCTCACCCGTGAGGACGTGGTCGAGACGGTGCGTACGGGAGGCGGCGAACTGGCCCTGCTGACCACCTCGTCGGCTGCCGAGCCGGGACGTCGTCCCGCACCACGTCGGAGAGGACAGGCTCGTCAGACCACCCCGATGGGCGGCCCCTTGGGCGCGCGGTGCGAGCGGAGCAGCTCGAAGGACATCGGCTGATCGTCGGGCAGCGGGGGACCAACCAACGACATCTGCACACGAGGCCGTTCGATGCGCCGGCCGCCAAGTCCGTCCTCCGCTCCGCTCGTTTCGACTTCGTCGTCGCGTCCGACCTCTTCGGGGAATCCTCAGCGACCTGGCGGCCGCGGTGGCCGGCGGCATCGGCATCGGCATCGCTCGGTCCGCCAACCTCAACCCGCCGGGCGAGTACCCCTCCATGTTCGAACCGGTCCCCGGATCGGCCCCCGACATCGCCGGACAGGGCATCGCCAATCCGATCGGGGCGATCCGGTCCGCCGCCATGATGCCCGACCACCTCGGCCACCCCGGGGCCGCGGCCGAGACATCACCGACGCCATCGCCCGCGTCCTCGCCACCACCCCGGTGCGCACGCGCGACCTCGGCGGTTTCGCCTCCACCGCCGGATTCACCTCCAGGATCCTTCAGCACCCCGGAGCGGTCGGGCCCTCGGTCCCGTCGACGTGGCTGAAACACCCTCGTCCAGGCCCACTTGGCGAGCGCGGTTGTTTGGCCAACTCCCAACTGAGTAGGCGTGCATCTGTGTGCCCGCCGCGTTCTGTCGTGGTCTAGTGACCCTTGGTTCGTGCGTGGTCACACCGCGTACGCACTGTCCGCCGACGACGCCGTCGCGCCACGCGGCGTCCCCCTCGATCTCAGGAGCACCATGACTCCGATCCTCTTCGTCTATGCCAAGGGCGGCCCTCCTCTGGAGTACGCGGTCCCGCACATGGCCGCCCACGCCCAGGTGCACGTCCTGGCGCTCGCGCCGTTGCCCCGGACCACCGAGTCGGTGTGGTTGCCCGGGTGCGCGTCGGTCACCACGGCCCCGCCGGGCGAGGGCGTGGAACTGGTCGATCTGATCTGTTCCCACGCTCGCCGCGTCGGCGCCGAGGCGGTGCTGACGCTGTCGGAGTACGCGGTGGTGGCCGTCGCCCACGCGAGCCTGCGGCTCGGTCTGCGCGGCGCCGGCGAGCGGGTCGCAGGGGCGCGGGACAAGCGTCTGATGCGCCGGATCTGGCGGGACGCCGGGGTACCCGTACCGGAGTTCGCGGAGGTCCACGCTTCGCAGGACATCACGGCCGCCTTCGAAACGCTCAGGCCGCCGCTCCTCCTGAAGGCAGCCTGGAGCGCGGGTTCCACCGCCCACCTCACCGTGTGGAACGAGCAGCAGGCCGAGGCGGCCTGGAAGACCGGACGTTCCGTCATGGAGGCGTCCTCGGCCCAGGGTTACGCGGAACTGCACGCCGCGGACGAGGGCGTCAGCGATTTCCTGCTGGAGGAGATCGTGACCGGAGAGGCCTGCGACTGGTTCGACGGGGACGGGTGGGGTGACTACGTCAGCGTGGAGGGGATCGTCGCCGACGGCCACTACCACCCGCTGTGCATCACCGGGCGGCTGCCGACCGTCGCGCCCTTCACCGAGCGGGCGAGCCTGGCTCCGGCCGCCCTCCCGAACGCGTTGCAGCGCCGGATCGAGGAGGTGTCGCGGGCCGCCGTCGACGCGCTCGGACTCGACACCTGCGCCACCCACACCGAGATCAAGCTCGGCGCGGACGGTGCCATGTGGCTGATCGAGGCCGCGGCCCGCTTCGGTGGGGTGATGACCACCCGGCAGGTGGAGACCGTCTTCGGGCTCGACATGATCGGCATGCTGGTACGCCAGTTGCTCGGCCGGGAGGTCGCCTACCCGGAGCGGATGCTGACCGAGGGCGAGGGCGCCGCCGGATCCCTGGTCGTCCTCGCCGTCGACCCCGAGGGCCGGCCCTGGACAACGCTCCCGGCCTGGGACTTCGACGCGGTCGACTGGCCCGCCCTGGTCGCGCCGGGATCCCGGGTGGAGCTGGTGCGCGAGAGCAGTATCGCGCCGGGCAGCCCGGTCCCGCCGTACGAGGAGGCGGGAGGGGCCAATTCCATGGCCGCGCTGTGCTTCCTCACCGCCGAGTCCGCTCCGGAGCTGCTGGCCGACTGCGGCCGCATCCTCGCGGCGCTGCCCAGCGCCCTCACCGCCCCGTCCGTCGCCCCGGCGGCCGCATCCGCGGCCGCCCCCACCGCTTCACCCGCCGCCGCCCGCACCGAACCCTCCGCCCTGTCCGCCGACCGCTCGACGCCCGGGAGCACCGCATGACGAACGTCGGAACCACCACGACCGCGCCGTCCCCCCGGGGCGCCGCCGTGGACACCCTGCTCACGCTCCCCCTGTTCGAGCAGCTGGCCGGGGTGCTGGGCGGGCACCCGTACGTGAAGGTCGTCGTCGACCGGGACCGAGGCCTCTGGCACGTCCTCGACAGCGCTGTGCACTCCTTCCACGTCAACTACATAGCCACCGAGATCCAGGGGCTGACCCTCGAGCAGCTCGACGCCGAACTCGACCGCTTCAACCACGACGTCTACCAGGACCCCGCGCGGCGCTTCCTGCTCGGCGTCCTGTCGCTGCACTCCCGGGGCGGTCCGGAGCGGGACGAGCCGTTCATGGTCCTGGAGACCACCGAGGCCGACACCATGGGCGCGGACCTGTTGATCGAGTTCCACGCCTTCGTGCGGGCCCACCTCGATCCCGCGTTGGAGCTACTGGTGAAGCCGGCGAACCACGGGCAGGAGAACGCCCTCGCCGCGGTGCCGGAGACCGTGGTGCCCCGTGCGCGGGGTCACGCGCTCCTGGCCACCGCGCCCTTCGTGCCGTTGACGCCGGCCTCGGCCACCGGCCGGCTCCGCGCCTTCGCCTCGGGCGAGGAGTACCAGGCCGCCCGCGCGGACCTGACGTGGTACGACATCGTCGCCATGCCGGTGGTCCCCGACGACATCCCGCGGCTGGCGGGGCTGGTCAACGCCCTGCCCACCACTCCGCTGTCGCACACCAACATGCTGGCGGCCGGCTGGGGCATCCCCAACGCCATCGTCCGCGGGGTCCTCGACACGATCGCCGACGAGAAGCTGGACGGTGCCTGGGTCCGCTACGAGGTCACCGCCGACGCGTTCGTCCTCGAGCGCGTCGAGGAGCCCTCGGACCTGGCCGAACCGACGTGGCACACGCAGCGGGTCCGCCTCGACGCACCGCACGTGACCGACGTACCGCTCGTGCCGCTGTCCGCGTTACGCGCCCGCGACCGCAACCGCTACGGCACCAAGGCGGCCAACCTCGGGGAACTGCACCACGTGCTGCGCCACGGATCGGTCCGACTGACCGGCTACTACTCCGTGCCTCGCCCGCCCCGTTCCGACCTGCTCGGTCACCTGGCCGCCCGGCTGGGGATGCCCGAGGACGGAGATCTCGCCCAGCGCGCGAGCGAGTTCCTGACCCGGCACGTCCAGGCGCCGGAGGGCATCGCCGTCCCCTTCTCCGTCCAACAGCGCTTCCTGGACTCCTCGCCGGCCGTGCAGCAGAGCATAGGCAAGCTGAAGATGGCCCTGGAGCTGAACTCCATGGACGCCGTGGACACGGTCTGCCTCCAACTGCAGCACTTGGTGCGCACCCTCCCGGTGCCCGAGGACCTGGTGCGCGCCCTGGACACGCAACTGGTCGAGCACCTCGCGGGCACCGGCCGCTTCGCCGTGCGGTCCTCCTCGAACGCCGAGGACCTGCCGGGCTTCTCCGCGGCCGGGATCTACGAGTCCCACACCAAGGTCACCGATCTGCCGGGGCTGCTGGACGCCATCCGCCAGGTGTGGGCCTCGTTGCTCTCCCCGCGCAGCGTGCGGCTGCGCCATCAGGCCGGCATCTCCCTGGACGACACCTACATGGGGGTGATCGTCCAGCGCTACGAGCCGTCCCCGCTCGGAGGCGTCATGGTCACCTGCAATCCGACCAACCGGGCCGACTTCCGCAATGTGTACCTCAACTGCGCGCACGGGTCCCCGGCCGATGTCGTCGACGGCCGGACGTTGCCCCTGCAGTACCTTTACAACACCGTCGAGGGCGGTGGGCGCACCATCTCGCTGGGCGCGGCCACCGAGGACCTGCCCCAGGAGACGCGGGCCCACCTGGGCTGGCTGGCGCTGGCGGGCCGCCTGCTCCAGTCCCATTTCGCCACGGACTACACCTTCGCGGGGCCGCTCGACATCGAATGGCTGCTCGGGCCGGGAGGTGCGCTCCACATCCTCCAGCTGCGCCCGTACAGCGCCTGATGTCGATGTCCCCGCGTACGCGCGTGAAACGCCGCGTCCGTCCGCCCGCCGCGGTGCTCCGGGTGATCCGACTGAACAACGCGTTCCAGCTGTTGTTCAACCTGCTGTGGTGGATGCCGGTCTTCTACCAGTACCAGAAGCAGGCGGGCCTGTCGGACGGTCAGATCTTCGGCATTCAGAGCGTCTACTACGTCGCCTTCTGCCTGCTGGAGATACCCACCGGCTTCATCGCCGACCGGATCGGCCAGCGCCGCTGCATGCAGCTCGGTGCGGCCGCGATGACCGCGGCGAACCTCCTCCCGGTCGCGTCGCCGTCCTTCGCGGGCTTCATGGCGCACTTCCTGGCCATCGCCGCCGCCCGCTCGCTGGTGTCCGGAGCGTCCAGCGCCTATCTGTACGAGTACCTGCGCGCGCACGGTGCGGACGCACATTACGTACAGGCCGAGGGCACCGCACGAGCACTCGGTCTCTGGGCGAAGATCGCCTGCTGGCCCCTGGTCGGCGTCCTGATGCACGTCCGACACGAAGCCCCTTACGTGCTGACCGCGCTCTCCGCGCTCGGTTCGCTGGCCTGCGTCGCGGCCCTCCCGGCGATCGCGGCGCCCCGCGGGGGCGCCCACCCGCCCGCGGAGCGCGTCGGTCTCCTCGACTCGGCCCGCCAGGCCGCGAAGGTGCTCGGAACGTCACGGTCCCTCGGGCCTTTGATGGTGCAGGGCGTGGCCGTGTTCACGCTCGCCCGCATCTGCCAGGTCAACCTCTTCCAACCGCTGCTCCTCGAAAAGGACCTCCCCGTCGCCGACCACGGCGCGGTGCTGTCGGCGATGACGGTGGCGGAGGCCGTCGGTTCCGCCAGAACCGGCTGGTTGCGCAGCAGACTGTCCGACACCACCGTGGTGACCGTTCTCAGCGTGGTCATGGCACTCACGCTCGCGGCCACCACGCTGTCGGGGGCTCCGGGCACGATCCTGTGGCTGTGCCTGTTCGCCGGCGCGGCGGGCCTCGCGTACCCGGTGCAACGCAACCTGATCAACGCGGCCATCCCGCCGACCCCCTACCGGGCGACCCTGCTGTCGGTGGAGTCCATCGTGGACCGCGGCGTGTGCGCCCTGGTGGCACTGGCCGTCGGCGCCTACCTGGCGGCGGACCGCCTCGACGCGCTCCTCGTGCACGCGGCGGCGGCCACCGGTCTGCTCCTGCTCGTCGTGGGCGTCGTCCTCGCGCGGCTGCGGCACCCCCCAGCTTGGTAACAACTGTTACCATTCACCCATGGCCAAAACGCAGCTGGGTGCACGAGTCGATCAGGATGTCGCGGAACTCGCGAAGAAGCGTGCCGCCGACCTCGGTCTGAGCATCGGGGACTACCTCGCCCGCCTCGTCCAGGACGACGCGAGCGGTCTGCGGGCCCGTGCCGTGGACGCGGCCGCCCGGTTCCTTTCAGAGCACCAGAACGTCTTCGACGAGGCCGAGGACGCACGGGAAACAGGCCGGGCAGAGCGCGCCGCCTGATGGAACTGCACATCGACGTCCCCTGGATCCTGCAGGTCGCCCAAGCTGCCGGCGCCAACGATCCCGCCCCCGACGACTACGGCGTCCCCGTCTCGGCAGTCGCCCGCCACCGGGCCGAGCTCTTCGAGCAGCCGGTCTACAACGGCCCGTACGCCAAGGCGGCTGCCCTCGTACACGCCCTGGGACGATGCCGATGGCTGGAGCGCTCCAACCTGGCCGTCGCCGCCGCGACCGGCGTCATGTACCTCGAAGCCGCCGGAATCACGGTCAAGCCCACCCGCGACGACGCCATCGCCCTGAGGGATCTCCTCGTGGACGCCACCTGCACCGCCGCGAAGATCGCCACACTTCTGCGCTCCTGGCCCACTGCAGGCTGATGGGTGGGGTGCGCGTCTAGTTGACTACGGGGGCGGGGTCGGGTCGGTGTCGGTGTATTGGTACCAGGGGTCCATGCCGGGGCCGGTGTCCCCGCCACCGCTGCTTACGCCGTAGCACGCGGGGCTACCGAAACAGCCGTCACCACCGTCCCCGCCGACGTCAGTGTTCGTGCCGATCATCCCGGTAATGCCTGTTTTCTCCCATGCTTCCGATCTTGCTGAAGACGTCCATGGGTTTGCCGCCGGGGTGACCGGCGTCGGTGACGGGGCTGCGGCGGTCCGAGCGAGGCGTCCGGTCGGCAGTACGGGCCCCCGCTCCCCGCTGAGGGCCGGAGCGCTTCCCTATGGTCAATACGGGTGGGGAGGCTGGGCCGGGAACCGTACAGCTCAGGCACATCCCGCCAGGCGACCGCGATCCGGAGTCCGCCCCCGCATGGGCTCGGCCCTGGACGAGCGCATCCCGAACGGGTTCACATCCGCCACCCGCTGCCCAATACTCGTGCTCAAAGCCAGACGGTGTCACGGCATTGCGCAGGCTGTGAACACCAAGCTTCCCGACACCTTCCGCCATCAGCTGCTGACCCTGACCGGTTTCACCGACAACCCGCCGTTCGCCGTCATGCAGGAGACCGTGTACGTCGGCCAGGGCGACGCGGGGCCGACCGGCTGGGCCGCGGCCCGCGCCCTGGCGCGCTTCCCCGAGTTCGCCGAGGACGCCGATCCCCTGCTGCTCACCGGAGAGATGATCCACCCCTGGATGTTCCGGGAGATCGCGTCCCTGCGCCCCTTCGCGGAGGCCGCCCACCTCCTCGCCCACCGCACCGGCCGGCCCTCGCTCTACGATCCCCGCCGCCTCGCCGCCAACCGCGTCCCCTCGCGGCAGCCGTCTACCGCGATGACATGTACGTGGACGCAGGCCTCTCCCTCCGCACGGCGCGCGAGATCGGCGCGACGCGCGTGTGGGTCACCAACGAGTGGGAGCACGACGGCGTCACCGCCTCCGGCGGCCGTGTCCTCTCCCGTCCGATGGATCTGGCCGCGGGCCGCGATAGCCCCTCATCCCCCCTGACGACGGGAGTTCCCATGCCCATCCCGCCCCACCGCCCGCGCCTCGCCGTCGACGCGGCGGCCGCCGCTGTCCTCTCCTGCATGGTGGCCCCGACCACGGCGACCGCGGCCGACGGCCTTGCCCCGGCCTCCGACTGCGCGCTCCCCGGCAGGACCGGCTGGACCGACGAGGGCCACGACACCGACCGCGCCCTGTTCCAGCCGGCCACCGGCACCCGCCGCGTGCTGACGCTCTTCGTGGACTTCCCCGACACCCCGGCCACCGAGTCCACACAACCGTACGCCGACCATCTCGCCCCTGTGGCCGACTGGTTCGGCACGGCCGGCTACGGCCGGATCCGCCTCGACGTGACCCCGCTGCACCGCTGGATGCGCCTGCCGGCGCCCTCCGACTCGTACGGATTCGCCCGCGGCCTGACCTTCGAGGCCCACGAGAAGTACCTACAGGACGCGATCACGGCCGCCGACCCGTACGCCGACCTCTCCCGCTACGACATGGTCTACGTCGTCCCCACCAAGGCCGCGACGGTCATCTCCTTCTCCCCGGCCTACATCCACGACCCCGCCACACCGGGCGTGACCGCCGACGGCACCCGCCTGAAGTGGGCCGTGACCTTCGGCCAGGACATGTGGCACTGGGGCTTCAAGGTCGCCGTCCACGAGACCGGTCACACCTTCGGCCTGCCGGACCTGTACGCCTTCAGCGGTGCGACCCACCGCTACGTCGGAGGCTGGGACGTCATGGGCGACATCGCCGGACACGCCCCGCAGTTCCTCGGCTGGCACTCCTGGAAGCTCGGCTGGACCCGCGACCGGCAGGTCGCCTGCCTCGCGGGAACAGGACGCCGCACGGTCGCGCTGACCCCGGTCGAACGCCCCGGCGGAACGAAGATCGCCGTGGTGCGGACCGGTGAGACGACTGGGTACGTCGCCGAGGCCCGCCAGGGCCAGGGCATCCTCGTCTACCGGGTCGACTCGGCGGTACAGACCGGTGAAGGGCCGGTCCGCGTCATGAACGACCAGAGGGCGTACGCACCCGGCGAAGCCTTCACCGACCCGGACGCGGGGGTCCGCATTGATGTCCTGCCGGGGAGCGCGGTGCGCGTCACACGTACGCGGTGAACCCGGACCGAAGTACAGCCCCGGCTCCACCGTGAGCACCATGCCCGGCTCCAGCACGCCGTCGACGTACTCCTCGTGGCGGGCCTGGGCGCCGTCGTGGACGTCCAGGCCGAGCATGTCGCCGGTGCCGGCCATGGTGAAGCGGCGCTGCAAACCGAGTTCGTTGGTCGATGCGGGGCTGGCGAGCTCCGTCGGGGAGGGCGCGGACGTGGTGGCGCCGGTGCCGCCCGCTGCGGGCCTGGAGATCCTCGCCCGGCACCGGGCGGGGGAGCTGGAGGAGTCGCGTATCACCGTGGGCGGTGCGTTCGAGTCGTTCCGACGCCAGCGGCCCGCGGCGTGCAACGACAACATCGTCGAGGTGGTGACGGGTGACGCCATCGGCCCGCGGTGCGCCACGCGTGGGCCCGTGCCCGCGAGGAGATGGACGATCTGGTGCTGCTTCCGCACTGCGATCCATACCGAAGTGCCTCCGGCGGGGACTGTACGTGCGCGTTCATGACGCCGTACCGGGCTACCGGCAACAGCGCCTACGCCCGGTTCAGCGGCAGACGACAACGCCGCGGACCTCATCGGCGACATCAATGGGCACGGTTACGTGGACGACCTGGGGGAGCACCCGGGGCTGCCCGCACACGCCTTCCGCTGCCCTGGCTCTTCGATCGACCGGTTCCGGTCGGGGCCGGGCCCCCTGCGCAGCGGTGCCGTCTCATGAGCAGCAGGCGGGATGCTCCAGTCAGGCGGGGTGGCCCTTGATGTTGATCCATGCCCCGACCGGGCCTGACACCTGCGCCTGTCAGCCGTGTAAGGGAGGGCGAGCAACTTTCCCGAGCGCTCCACCGCCTGGTCGCGGCGCCTCGATCCAGAGGCCTTTCGGTCAGGGGCAGGACGTCGGGCCGCCGATGACGGCGAATGGCTGAACCGCGCGCTGGCCCGCCCCGATAGCGGCTCCTACGATTCCCCTGTCCGGCCCCGCGGACAGCACACCCACACGCACATCATGGGCATCCCATATCCACCGTTCATCGCCGTCATGGAGACCTCCATGACGGCCCGCCACAGCTTCCGCCGGCTGTTACGCCCCACACCGCGTGACCCAGACCGCGGCTCAGTGCCGCCCGGTTTCCGAAGCAGTGGATTGGAGAATCATGGCCGGAGGTTTTCTGGTGAGCGGCGCGATCGGCCTGCTGCTCACAACGGCCCTGCCCACCCAGCACAGCCCCTCGGCGATCACGGACCCGCCGCCGGACCGGATCGTCATCGACGTCGCGACGGTCAACGGGTCCGGATGCCCGAAGGACACGGCAGCCGTCGCCGTCTCCCAGGACAACACCGCCTTCACGGTGACCTACAGCCAGTACGTCGCCCAGGTCGGCGGCGGCGCACCGGCCACCGCCGCGCGCAGGAACTGCCAGATCAACCTCATCGTGTACGTGCCGCATGGCTTCACCTACGCGATCGCCAGCGCGGACTACCGCGGTTATGCCTCTCTCGCGCCCGGCGCGAGCAGCACGACCAAGGCCTCGTACTACTTCCAGGGCTCACCGCAGACCGCTGCCCGGGAACACGCGTTCAACGGTCCATACGACGACAACTGGCAGGCCACCGACGCGACCGACTGGGCGCAGATGGTGTGGGCACCGTGCGGCGTGCAGCGAAACTTCAATATCAACACCGAACTCCGCGTGCGCAAGGGCACATCGGCACCTGCATCCAGCAGCTACATGACCATGGACTCCACCGACGGTGACATCAGCACCGTTTACCACCTGGCCTGGCGGGAGTGCCCCACGACCTGACCTCCATCGGGCGGGGGCGTGCCGAGCCCCCGCTCGTGGCGTGGCGAGAGGCTGAGGGACGAAGCGTTCACTCGGCTACTGCCCGGCCTCAGTTCGTGGCCGGCCGTCGCGGAGGCTCTGGACACAGGTAGCCGGGAGCGTTCCTCCACCGCATCCCTGTCCTCCCGAGTCCCGGGTCCCGGACCGCGGGCCCTGCTTCCGTTCGATCTGCGTGTGCTGCTGTGAGCGCGTCGTGCCGGCGGGAGGTTTCGGCCGCCAGCGCGGCCAGCCGTCCTCGATCAAGCAGCGGGCCGGCCGCAGACGTCCGGTCTCGGTCAAGGGTGCATTACGGCCACCCGCGAGTGCAAGGAACAGCGGACCAACCGCCGCTGCCGCAGCTGCGCGGACGGCCGAACCACCGGCTTCGACAAGGCGATTGACAAGCACGGCAATGAAGTCGAGCGAACACTGGCCTCCGAGCGTTACCCAATACGGGGCACACCGTGCGCGCGAGGACGTCCTCCGGGCTTCGCATCAGTAGCTTGTGCGTACATGCCCTGATGGGCCGCGTCGGATCCGGAGGAGCGCGCCATGCGCAGGTATTCCATTGTCGCGGGAGCAATTGCAGGAGCCATCGGCCTGGCCCTGGGAAGTACCGCCGTGGCGGCACAGCCGGCGCCACGGCTGGCCGAGCGCTATCTGAATCTCCACCAGTGCGTCTATGTCGGCAGTGGCGGGCATTACACGAACGTGCTGCCCAACACGGCGAACACCGCGTTCAACACGGGTACGAACGTCTCCAACACGCCGGACACGGCGCTCTTGTGCGGCCCAGGAGGCGGCGGCTGGAGGCCTGCTCTCGCGAACTCGGCGGTCAAAGCCTTCGACCTGACCGCGGGCCGGTACCTGAACCTGCACCAGTGCGTGTACTTCTCAGCCGGGCAGCACTACACAGCCGTGCTCCCGAACACGCCGAACGTCAACTTCAACACGGGCACCAACGTTTCGAACACAGCGGATACCACGCTGGCCTGTGGCCCTGGAGGGGGCGGCTGGAAGCTACTGCCGGCCAACTCCGCTCTTGAATCCTTCGATCTGTCAGACAAGCGCTACCTGAACCTGCACCAGTGCGTGTGGACGTCGTCCGGGCAGTACTACATGGGCCTGCTGCCCAATACCCCCAACGCCAACTTCAACGCCGGCACCAATGCGTCCCGCTCGGCCGATACGGCGCTGAAGTGCCGTCCTGGCGGTGGAGGCTGGTCTCTCGATCAGCTCGACTCGGCATACCGGTCCCTGGGCGGTTGAGCCCGGACTGACGCAATGGATGCTCCCGGTGCCGTCATGGCACGGGGAGCATCCGGCTTGAGGCGCATCCGATACGCCTACGGGCAGGCGTGGAGGAGCACATCCTCGACAACCGCCTCCAGGCGCTCACCGTCGACGCATCACCGTCGCGGTGTGGGCGAACACCCCCGAGGACGTGTCGGCCCGGGCCGAGGGCTGGCTCTTGCCCTGGTGGTTGGTGTCGGAGAAGATGACGGCTTCGCTCATCACAGCTCCCGGTTGCTAAACCTGTGCGCTGCGGCACACACCGAACGGCAAGAGGAGCGGACATGATTCCTCTGCCGTCGGGTGACCACTCGGTCCGGCCCTCCGCAGTGGTCGCCCCGCCGGCCGACGCGGTCGAACGCAACGTGCGCCGTTGCCGACAGCCGGAGGGTTGGCCGACCACGACATCGGCCGAGCCGGTGTCGCGCCGGCCTCGGTAGGTACGAGCGGACGCGCCGCCTGGGCGCTACCGACGACGCCGGCGACGCTCAGCTGTACGCCCATCGAGACGGCCACACGACCCGACGGGCTCGTGTTCTGCGCAAGGCCACAGCACTCCTTGCTTTCACCGGGTCCGGCTGGGAGAGGCCGACGCCGATGGGGGCGCAGCCGGCCGGCCCAGGGCCGAACTCGGGGTGCCGCAAGGGGCGCCGGCGATGAGGTCCGAGATCGTGCGGGACCCAGCGGCCGGCTCCGGGCCATCGGCGGGGTGCTCGCCACCGGTCCGGCACCATGGCGGCGTCCGGTCCTTGAACTCCTGTTTGCCGTCAGCCGCCACGGGCGCACCCACGGGGCGGCCCGCCGCGTCCAACGCCTGCACCTGCACCTGCTGGCGGATGCTTCCCGGGACGAGCACGGCGAAGAAACGCGTGTCCGTCGCGGTCGGGGTCGCGACGGTCTCCGCCTCCGGCCCTGAACCGCTGGAGAGCACGACCTTGACCCGTGCCGCATTCGCCGGGGCGACCCCGACGACCGTGAACGGCTCGTCGGTCGTCCGCGCCGTACCCGGCGATGCGGCGGCCCAGTGGACCTTGGCGACCCCCGTGGGGAAGCACGCTCCGACCCCGCCCACCAGTACGTTCCTCGAGACCAGGCACGCCTGCCCCTCCCGGCCGTCGGCCGACCCCACCTGCCACTCGACTCCGGCATGCGTTCCGCGCGCGACCCGGTAGACCGCGCCCGGCACCATCTCGTAGTCCGACAGCACCGCACTCGTTGACTCGGCGGACGAAGCCGCGGCCGGTCCCGCCGACCCCTGCCCCCCGTCACCGGGCAGCACGACCGCGACGCCCACGGACGCCGCGACCACGGCGGCGACGGACGCACCCACCATCGTCCGGTTCCTGCGCCGACGATGCCGCACGGCCGCCGCGACGCGGACGGCCGGATCACCTGTCGGCCGGTACTCGCCGACCACCTCGTCGATGGATTCCTTCAACACCCGCTCCGCACCGCTCATACCGCGGCCTCCCCTCGGTTCACACGGACACCGGACGCGGCCTCCGGGACAGCCCGGAACGCGGCTGTCCCGCGAAGCATGGCGAGCCCCCGCGACGCATGGGACTTGACGCTGCCGACCGAACATCCGAGCAGCTCCGCGACCTGGCGTTCCGACAGGTCCTCGACGTAGCGCAGCACCACGACCATGCGCTGGCGCGCGGGCAACCGCGCCAGGGCACGACGCAGCTCGTCGCGCTGCGCGCTACCGTGGCCGGGATCGGTCTCGGAATGACTCACAACCTCCGGGATCCGCCCGAGGACCCGCTCGCTCCACCACCGCCGCCGCCCGGCCGTCACAGCCAGGTTCACGAGCGTGCGGCGGACGTACGCCTCCGGCTGCTCGATCGCCACCCGCCCGCGCATGCGCCAAAAACGCACCAGCGCCTCCTGCACGAGGTCCTCTGCACGGCCGACGTCCAACGTCAGGCCGTACGCGAAGCGCACAAGGGGCCCCCAGCGGGCCCGCGTAAACTCGGCGAACTCCCCGTCGCCGACAGCATCTGGCATGTCCCCTCCTTGATGATCACTCTCTTGACGACCCGAGCCGGCGAGGAGGTTGAGTGATCTGGAGCACATCGACGGGCGCCGGTCGGAACGGGGAGACGGCGCCACCCTGGTACTCGCATAGTGGATCACGCGGGGTCTCGTTCTCCGAGCGCGGCCGGCACGGGCTGGAAGCGGTCGGTTTCTTCTCGACCTTGGCTGCTCCCGTGTCGCCGCAGTACCGGCAGCGCCACACCTGGTGGCTACGGCCGGAGTACGGCTCCAGTGGCTTCAGGCCGGGCGGTGCGCATGAGGGTCCGGGCCTCGTCGGCCGGCCGGCGACGACGTCCGCCCGGTGCCGGTGGACAGCACAGGGCCTGCCGCAGGCCGATGTGCAGATTGCTCGCAGACCACCGCGGGTGGTCCGGGTCCTGGTCCGCACGGCCGCCGCGACGCGGACGGCGGAGCCCCCGGCCGGGGCGGGCCGGTGGTGCGGGGTTGCCGTATGCCGGGGGATCGCGGCGGTTCCCGGGGTTGCAGACAACCCCTGAGAGACCCCCACACCGCCCACGGCTAACCATCACGCCGACCACCAAGCGGTGCACGGTTCTCATCCGGGCGGTCCGCCTGCGCATGTCGCTGCTTGAGAAGCGGGGGAACCCCGGGGGCGCCTGACATCGCCCCATTGGCCGCCCCCCCGCGAGGCCCCCCACCAACCCCCAGCGCCGACCAGACAGCTGCAGCGTCAGCGGAATCTACCGCTGCGGAAGGCAGCTGCACCTGCCCACGCGCGTCGAACCAGGACGGCGGGTCGTGCGCAACCAGCTTCGGCGCCGTGCTGCTGCTCGGCTTGGCGTCATCGGCTGCCGGACCGCACCCGGCGACCAGACCAGCGGTCAACGAAGGGTGCCACGGCCGCGATCACTGCGTGGCCGTGGCCTCCTTCTTGCTGACCTCGTCGCCCCGCTCCGCTGATGCCAGCCGGGCAGGGTAATCGCACCCTATCTATCGTCAAACCCTGTCAGCGGCGCCGTCGTTAGGCACCCCCACCCCACCCGACACCGCCCCCCGGGCGGGCCGCTCGTCCGTCAGACGGGCTGGGTGGCGAAGACGAAGAGGCCGCCGGCGCTGCGGACAGCGGCGTACCCGTTCGTCGTGAACTGCGGCATCTCCTCGATCCCCGAGGTCAGCAGCTTCTTGTCGCGCGCGTCGAGCGCGGCTCCGGTGCCGTCCAGGTACGCGTAGAGGACACCGTTGCCGGGGAGAGCGCGCGGCGTGATGTTCACCTCGTCCGCGGCCTGGCGCCACAGTTCCTTGCCGGTCTCCGTGTTCCAGGCGACTGCGCCCTTGCCGTACTGCACCACCGCGGTCTTGCCGTCCGGGGAGATGGCGAGGCCGTCGTCATCGACGGTGCCGTTGGTGTCGATGCCCGGTCCCTCGGTGAGCCGGCGGCCGCTCTTGACATCGATCAGCGTCATGACCGCTTCGGAATCGCCGTACGACGACCACTCGAGGAGGGCCTTGTCGCCCTGATACGGCATCAGCCGCGCACTGGTCGCCTTGTCCGAGGTGACCAGCTTGGCGATGGCGGCCGGCGGCGCGAGGTCCTTGGTGTTCCACGCCTTCTTGCCCGTGCGGATGTCCGTTGCGGTCAGCCACTGGGCGGAGGGCTGGAAGGAGATGTCCTTCTGCGAGAAGTAGCCGAGACCGGAGCCGACCGCCCCCTTGAAATCCATGTGCGAGGCGTCGATGGTCAGGGTCTCCCCGTCACCGATCGGGATGAACTTGGTGCCGCTGGAGAGGCTGGTGTCCACGAGGTAGCCGTTCCTGACCGGGGTGGACATGTGGGTGTCCCCGTCGAAGGAGGAGCTCCCCAGTTTCTCGCCGGACGGCGCGTACATGGTCAGCACGGTCTGGGTCGAGGCCTTCTTCAGGCCGTCCGCCGGGGTATCGACGCGGTTGCGGATCAGCAGGGCCGGTGAACCGTCCCGCCACTCGCCCACCTGCACGAGGGCCACCGCCGGGGTGGACCCTCCGCTCTTCTCGGGGAGGGTGAAGTCGAACTTCTTGCGCAGCTTGCCTGTCTTGGCGTCGAGGAGCTGGGCACTGAAGGTGCTCGTGCCCGATTGCCCGTCGCGGTAGCCGGTGACGATGACGGCGTCCCCGACCGTGCACACGTCGCGCTGAGACGAGTCCTTCTCGGACGCCTTGCTCGCGCAGTTCCCCGCCTCATCACCCGTCAGACTCCAGGCCGGCTGCGCTGCCAGCCCGGGCACCGGCTTGCCCTGATAGACCGGGCCCTTCGGCGCCGCGGGCGCGGACTCTGCTGCCTTTCCGGCTTCTCCGCCGCCGGCCTTGGCACCGGCGTCCGCCCCTCCGGAGCACCCGGTTACGAGACCCGCGGACAGCACCAGACCGAGCGCCACCGACGTACGTATACGATTCAACTTCTTTGTCCGTCTTTCCTCTTGAATGATCGCGCCCGACGACCACCCTACTTCGATCATGATCCGCACCTGTCCGGTATGCCTGCGCACCCGATGCCGACCACTACGACCAGCTCGGAAGGTCCACATCTCGCCGTACCCGACCCCCCCCCGGTGCCGACGTGCTGGTGCTCTTCCTGCTAACGATGCCCCCTCCGGCACGCACACCGCAGGCGCGATGCCCGGGGCGGCCGGTCGGGGGGCCGATGCCCGTTGACTGAACCAGGACCCGTATTTCCGCAGGTCAGGATGGGGTCTGCTAGGTTCCCGGCATGCTCAAAGCGGGTGGTGCCGAGGCCCGACGGCACCGCGTGTCCGGGGCGCGCCAGCGGCTCGCACGAATGCTGAAGCACCTGCCCCGGGACGGGGCCCCGGATGGCCGAGTCGGGGCCGGGTTGCCGTGGGGCACATGGCGGGATTCGCGTCGCGTTCGGCGTGAGTCGGGCGCGGCGCGGTGCGCGGGGCCGCGGGCGGGTTGTAGGGATGGCGGTGTCCACCACCATGCCGATCCTCGGGTCGTGGCCGTTTGCCGACCTCGCTCCGCTCGGATCCCCGTAGCAGGGAGTCGCCATGCCGATGCTGCTGATCAAGGGCAAGTACCAGATCCTGGGGGGCCGGTCGGACGGGGACACCGTGCACTTCACCCCCGACACGCCCTCCGAGTGGAACCTCGTGCCGGGACCGCACAAGGTCAAACGCAACGGCGCCGGCCGGGCCAAGCTCCGGCTGGACGCCATCGACGCGCTGGAGACGCACTTCCAGCGCGGCGGCCCCGAGGTCAGCCAGCCGCTGAAGTTCGCGCACGCGGCCCGGGACGAGCTGCTGAAGTGGATCGGGTTCACCAGCGTCGAGCGGGACGACGACGAGAAGGTCATCGCCGCCACGCCGGAGAGCGTGCCCGGCTGGATCCTCACCGGCGGCGCGACCGCGGACAAACGCTGCATCGCACTGGCGGGCAAGGGCACCCCGCCGGGCGCCAGCGGAACCATGATCCGCGTGGACGTGCCACTGCTGCGGACGACTGTCAACCACCACATGATCGCCGCCGGTCTGGTCTACCCCACCTTCTACCGCAACCTGTTTGCCGACCTGCGGGACGAGTTGACCACCGCCTCCCAAGCGGCGCAAGCACCCGTGAAGAAGGGCCTGTGGGCCGAGGACGTCACCACCTCGGGTGCGACCGTTACCGGCATGGACTCCCTCACCCACCCCGAACACGGCGCCGTGATCCTGCCCAAGCTGTTCCGCCGGCTCGTGGAGTACCTCAACCTCGGCACTCCGGACCTGGCCGGCTTCCCTGCCTTCCTCGACGCGGCCGCGGACAAGTACTGGATCTTGTCCACCGGCCAGTCCCCGACTGGCCTCGACACGGTGGTCGACGTCAACGGCACCAAGGTGAAGATGACCCACCCGCCCGAGGACCTCGTCTTCGAAGAGGCGTGAGCAGGAGGAACCCCGACCATGACCGATGCCGACGACTTCCGCGCGCTGTCGGAACTCCTCACCGGCGAACAGGGCCTGGAGCCGACACTGGCCGAGGCCTACCGGACACGGCTTGCGGCCGCGTTCCCCGCCGACCTGCCGCACCTGCTCGACGCCTACCGGGCCGCCGCGACGGCGGCCGTCCCCGCCACCGCGCTGCACGCCACCCTCGACGGCGACCCGGCACTCGCCCGGGCCGCCCGGGAGACCATGGCGATCTGGTTCACGGCCCAGTTCACCCGCCCGAACGGCAGCCAGGACCCGCCCGACACCCCCGCGCACTACCGGGCCGGCCTGGTGTGGCAGGTCATCCGGGCCCACCCCCTCTCGGCCGCTCCCGTCCCGGGCGGCTACGGCTATTGGTCCCAGCACCCCTGACCGAGGCGAGGACACCGCAGATGGACCCCATGGACACGTCGTACGACGTGGTGATCGTCGGTGCCGGTGTGGCCGGGGCGCTGTGCGCCTGCCGGATCAAGTCGGCGAAACCGCAGGCCCGGATCCTGCTGATGGACGTGGGCGACAACGGTCTGGACGAGGGGGTGCGCGCCGCGTTCGTCGACGCCTACCAGGTCTCGGCAGGAAAGAACGTGCCCGCCCCCTACGCCTCACTGGACAACAACCGGCTCGGCTACGGCGCCTCCTCCGACGGCACGGGCGACCCCGTCGCCATGAACCGCTACTACGTGGAGAGTGGCCCCGACCTGTACAAGAGCGGCTACCAGCGCATGGTCGGCGGGAGCACCTGGGCCTGGCGCGGCAACGCCCCCCGCTTCCTGCCCAGCGACTTCCACCTCAAGACGCAGTACGGCGTCGCGGTGGACTGGCCCCTGACCTACGACCAGCTGGAGAACCACTACGCCGCGGCCGAGGTGGAGCTGGGCGTGTCCGGCAACGGCGACGATTGGGCGGGCCTGACCCCACGCTCCACGGAGTTCCCGATGCCCGGGATCGTCGCGAGCTACGGTGACGAGCTCGTACGGGCCGCCCTGACTGACATCGCGCCCATCGACGGCATCCCGGTGACGGTCCTGACCACTCCCCAAGCCCGCAACTCCCAGGATTACCAGGGCCGCAGTGCCTGCCAGGGCAACTCCAGCTGCATCCCCATCTGCCCCTCCGGAGCGAAGTACGACGCCTCCGTGCACGTCCTGCGCGCCCGCGACGAGCTCGGCATCGAGCTGCGCACCGGATGCACCGTCACCCGGCTCGCGCCAGGAGCCGACGGGGCGGCGCCCACGGTGGTCTTCCGTGACTGGACCACCGCGGACAAGGCCGAACAGCAGGTCAAGGGCGGCCACGTGGTGCTGGCGCTGAACGCGGTCGAGACCCCGAAGCTGTGGCTGATGTCGAACCTGGACAACCGCAGCGACCAGGTGGGCCGCAACCTCATGGACCACCTGGCCGAGGAGGTCGTCGGTCTCTTCGGCCGGCCCGTGTTCCCCTTCCGCGGCCCCCAGTCCATCCTCAGCGTCGAGACCTTCCGCGACGGCCCGTTCCGGAGCACCACCGGCGCGTTCCGCCTGACCATCGGCAACGACGGATGGGGCCGTACCGAGACCCCGGGCGCCGCGCTCGACAAGCTGATGTGGGACCCGCAGACCAAGCGGATCAAACTCATCGGCCAGGAGCTCCAGGAGGCGCTCGCCGAGCGGGTGACCCGCATGATGCGGATCGGCTACTCCACCGAACAGCTGCCCGACTCCGCCAACCGCGTCACGCTGTCGGACGAGCGGGATGCCCTGGACGTACCGCGCCCCAAGATCTCCTACCGGATCGACGACTACTCCAAGCGCGCCCTGGCCTACGGACACTCCGTCGCGCGCCGCATCTGGCAACACCTCGAGGACACCGCCGGCGCCCGAGAGGTGGACCCACTGCAGCCGCTGCTGAAGTTCAACGGCGCCGGCCACCCCATGGGCACCATGCGCATGGGGACCGATCGCAGCACCTCGGTGGTCGACGCCAACGGCCTCTCCCACGCCCACCCCAACCTGTGGGTCGTCGGCAGCGCGGTCTTCCCCACGGGCAGCACCGCCAACCCGACGCTCACCTGTGCGGCACTGAGCCTGCGCACCGCCGACGCGCTCGCCGCCGCGCTCTGAGAGCACCGGTGACCGTCACCTCCGCGCTGGTGATCGCCCGGCACGGCGAGGCCCGGTGCAACGTCGAAGGCCGCGTCGGCGGCCCGAAGACCTGCACCGGGCTCACCGACCTCGGGCGCCGCCAAGTCGCTCAGCTCGCCGCCCGACTGGCCGCCGAGCACCGCGCGACGCCGTTCGCCGCCGTGTACGCGGGCCCGCGCCTGCGACTGCGCGAGAGCGGCCAGATCCTGGCGGCGGCCCTCGACCTGCCGCTGGTCGAGGACCCCGGCCTGGACGGGCCCCGGCACGGCGAGGCCGACGGAATGGCCTGGCGGGAGGTGGAGGAGGCCTTCGGCGGCGCCCCGCACACGCACCCCGATCGGCCCTACGCCCCCGGCGCGGACAGCTGGAACGGATATCTCACCCGCGCCACCCGGTACCTCGCCGGCCTCCTCGAGCACGCCGAGGGCAAGCGCGTCCTGCTGGCCGCCCACGGCGAGACCATCCACGCCGCCTGCCACCACCTCCTCGGCATCCCCCTCGCGCAGGCGCCCTACATCGGCTTCGGTACCGACCACGCCTCCCTCACCCGCTTCCAACGCCAGCGGGACGCCTACGGCAACGCACGCTGGGTCCTGGCGGCGCTCAACGACACCACACACCTGCCCCCCTTGGGCCCGGCACCGGGTAGACCACATCGCTGATCGCCGCTGCAGCAGTTCCGAGAAGGTCACTTCTCTGAACTGACTCAACAGCCTGCACGCGACAGCCGCCCGGCACCCCCCTAAGGTGCGGTGCCGGCGGCCGGCGCTGGCTACGGGTGTCGGAGCAACCAGCTGCTGCAGGGGCGTTGGGGTCATCGCTGGTCGTCTTCGCCTGGGGCCGCGCCGCTTGAGGTGCCGCAGGGAACGCCACCGCAGGCCCGCCCCCGCTGCCCGCCCTTCGACGGCGGCCTGGGGCAGAACGCTGTTGTCCTCGGCGTGGCTCAGCCGTCCCCGGCCCCGGCCCCGGCGAGAGCGTGGGCGAGTTCGTCGTGGTTCCTTGGTGAGCGACCAAGCGGCTTCGAGCGCGAGGAATGTAGGAAGGGTGGACGGTGCGGTCCAGGCCGGCTCCCAGAAGCCTCTCGCGCCGGCTCAGGCTCCGGCCGGTCCCGTGTCGTTTCGCCGTGCGACCCCCGTCACGGAGGAGATCAGGCTGGACAGGGCGAAGGTCGCCACGAGGCTCGCCACCATGACCATGACCACGCCGATCAAGAAGAGGCCGCTGGCGTCGTCCGACCAGTCGTAGGCGACGGCGGCGGTCAGACCGGCCGTGGTGCCAAGCACGGCGTGCGCGACGTGGCCCCGGGACGCCGCCCAGTACACCGGCGCCAGCAGGGTCAGTACCAGCCCGATCACCTGCCATGCCTCGTAGGGGCCGCTCACTGAGCCGTCGGGGGCGACGTCGCGATGCTGGTCCCAGCCCAGCCAGGCGGTCCATGCCGCGGCGGCTATGAGAAACAGCAGGTAGGGAGCGAGTTTCAGTGATCTCTGGCGCATGGCCCCACTATCGCGACCGGCCCTGGTGCTGCGGCAGAGCGCACGTACTCACCTTCCTGTGAGTAGCCCGACGTCGGTCGCGGAGCCCGTGTCGGCGTACAACCTCGTCTGTTGCGTACGGAGGAGCGTCCCCGTCTACCGTTAAGAAGTGGCAGAGCGTCGGAGGACAATTCCTCTCTTCGAGCCGCCGTTTGACGACTTCTTCCCGGCACCGCACTCCGAGCTGGTCACGTCTGTACTGGCCCTGCGCGCACAATCTCCAGCTAGCTGGTGGGACGACGCGGCCTTCGCACGAGACTTTCTGGCTCGCTACGACCTTCTGCCCGATGTTCCCACCCGGCCGGCGGTCGGTCCCTTCCTGATTGGGCTGGTTCGACTCTTCGAAGCACCCGGCGGTTTCTTGTCGGCCGATGACGCGCTGGAGTGCCTGTCCAGCTGCTATGAGGCAATCCTGATATCCCAGTTGACCGGCCGAGCCACCCTTGAGGACGAAAAGCAAACCGGAAGTGCCAGCAGGCTATCGCGCTCGACTTCCGTGGGCTGAGTGCCCCACACGCCTCCCGGGCGCCACGGCGAGGGCTACCGGGCAGACTCGTAAACCACGGTTGTCGTCTGGCAGTCCTCGGCCTCGTCTACGGCCAGGTCCCAGCGGAGCTACGTGCCAACCCAGGTCGCGGCGTAGGTGCAGTGGTAGGAGCCGTCCGAGGGCAGCCACTCGGCCGGGTCCTTGTCGGCCTTGGAGTGGTTGGAGGCTGCGGAGACCGCGATCAGGCTGTCCGGGGACGCCTGGTCGTTTGCGTACGCCTCCCGTGCTGTCGATGATGGTCCGCAACCTCCTCGACGACGCTCTGCGCTACAACCCATCGTGGCGGAAACATCACCATCACACTCACCGGCCGGACATCGACGGTCACCAACACCGCCCCCCAAATTGGCGATGCCACCGCACCGTTGCTGTTCGAGCCTTTCCGCCGGGTTGGCCACCGTACCCACGCCCCCGGTGAAGGAGCCGGACTCGGCCCCGCCCTCGTGACCGCCGTCATGCAGGCCCACCACGCGACGGCTACGGCTCATGCCAAACCCGGCGGGGCCTGATTTGTCACCGTCCGCTTCACTGACCCGCCTCGGCGCGACACCTCCGGGTGGCCCATGGCGTGACCGACGCCGTGTCGGCTTCAGTGGTCTCGCAAGAGTGCCCCGGCCCCCTGGACGCGGTCGTTGAATCCGTGTTCGCGGAGGGCGTGCCAAAGGGTGGCCGCATTGATCGCGACGACCGGTTTGCCCAGCTCTGCTTCCAGCGTCTCGGCCTGGGAGACGAAGGAAAGGTTCGTGCCCACCTGGACGATGGCCTCGACGTCAGGACCGTCCAGCGCGGTTACCGTCTCGCGGATCCGAGCGGATCCCACTCGGGCGATGTCCGTGGCGGACGGACAGCGCAGGCCCACGACGGCGGTGACCTCAAAGCCGGCCTCGGTGAAGAAGCGGCCCACCTCGGGCGTCGTTTGATTCGCTGCCCGGGCAGGAGGCGCGGGGGAGGATTCCCCCCGCATGCAGCCAGTAGGGCTTGCCGCTGTGTTCAGTGAGTCGGGTGTGAGGGCTCAGATGGAGATTCGTATCCAGGTGTCGCCGCCGCGGAGCCAGAGGGCCCCGTCGCGGCCCTGGGTGCAGCGCATGCCCATCGGACCGGGCAGGCTCAGTCGCTCTTGTGCGGTGACGACCCAGGCGTCGTCGATGAGTTCGGCGTGGTTCAGTTCGACGCCGGGCCGGTTGCGGAAGCGGTGGGTGAGGATCATTCGGTTGCCCCGGACAGTGATGCCGTCGGTGTCCCTGACGGGGTTGATCCAGTTGCTCTCCTCTCCGGTAGCGGGGTCGACCCGGGTGAGGAAGGCCCCTTCGGGGCTGTACCACGCGTGCCAGGCCAGCGTTCCTTCTGTGGCTGCGGCGTTGCCGCCGAGAGGCAGCACGGGCAGGCGCTGCGGAGTCCACGTGTGGTCGCCGTCGGTGTTCCAGCGGGCGAGGCCGGCGCGGGATGCAGGGTGGTGGCCGTAGATGCCTTGGTCGCCGTGAGCGGTCCAAATGCCGCCGTTGCGGTCGGCGATGACGTAGTCGATGTCTTCGCCGAGACAGATGTGGTTCATCGGGTAGCCGCCAGGGGAGTACAGGACGGCGTTGGCGTCCCAGGATCCGTTCTTGCCCTGGCGGCTACGGCCCGACGTCAGCAGGAACCGGGACCATGTGAGGAAAACCAGATGACTGGTCGATTGGTTTATGCCAGTCACGGTTGTGCGGTGTTCTACCCCGTCTGTGACCACAACCAGCAGGCCGTCACACGGGGCCGATACGCGCCAGCCGATCCAGCCCTTGATGTACGGGGAACGGTGCAGGTTCCGTTCTTGGACCAGGATCACTGCGAGTTCGTTGTCCGGTCCGACACTCCACCACAGTGCTCGCCATCCAGCTAGGGCGTCCTCGTGGGAGAGGCTCCATACGGTGGGCAGTTCGCCGATGGTCATCGGTATTCACCTCAGGGACTCCGGCCCCGACGGCACCCGAAGAGCGCTACGTTACCGGGCGAGTCAGCAGTGCCTGACCGCGGGAGCCCGGCAAGGGAGGAACCGGCCCCAGCCACAGCCCGCCTTCGTCGCGATGTCGCCGCAGCAATGGCCGCAGATCCTGCCCCGTGGCCTTCCTCCGTCGCACAGTTCCCTCGGTTCAGTGGTGCAGCAGGTGTAGATCCGGGCGCATTGCCCAATCCGCCCGGACTCTCATCGCCGACCCGGTACCCCGGTACCGCTGCCACTCCTGCGCCCCGGCCGGTGATGAGCCACGCACCCACCCAAGAACCCGCACACATGCCCCAGCTCCTCGAGGCCTGCACACCGTAGACTGCTGCGGATCCCCCCGCTGGCGGGGCAGGCCGCCCGCCGAAAGCCCACTCCTCCCACAAGCGATCACTGGCCGCCCGCTACCTCGGCTATGTCGGCTACTTTGTCGACCGGGCCAGGCCTCATCAGCGGCGCCGTAGTCCACCACCACCCCCTCGACCCCGACCGCTGCACCCGCATCGCCGCCTACGGCGCACTCGTCCTCCTCGCCGCGACGGCCCTCAACGAGTTCCTCCTCACCCACGAGCGCCCGGGCCTTCCGCTGGCTCCTCGCTGCTGCTCTCGTTCGGCATCGGCATCTCTACACGCTCAATGTGCCGGATCTAACGGCGTTGGCAACCGACCTGCCGGCGGCCGTACTGCGCTGAGCCTGCTCCGGTCAGCTCGAAGGTTCACCGGCTGCGCCACCATTTCCCCGGAGCGCGTCCATGGCATCGGTGTCGCCGGCGTCGGCGGCACGCTGCCACCAGATGCGGGCTCCCTCGGCATCTCCCTGCTGATACAGCCGGACACCGAGGTTGTACATGGCGTCGGTGTCGCCGGTCGCGGCGGCACGCTGCCACCAGGCGTACGCCTCCTCGGTCTCCCCCTGCTCGTCCAGCAGGACGCCGAGGTTGGTCATGGCGTCGATCATGCCCGCGTCGGCGGCACGCTCATGCCACGTACGCGCTCCCTCCAAATCCTCCTGCTCATGCAACAGACGCCCGAGGTTGTACATGCCCCCGGGATCACCGGCGTCGGCGGCCTGCTGCAACCAAGTGCGGGCACCCTCTGCGTCGCCCTGCTCCTTCAGCAGGGCGCCAAGGTTGGACATGGCGCCGACATGGCCGGCTTCGGCGGCACGCTGCAACCACGCGCGGGCTCCCTCAAGATCCCCCTGCACCTTCAGCACGACGCCGAGGTTGGACATGGCGCCGACGTGGCCGGCTTCGGCCGCACGCGCGTACCACGTACGGGCTTCCCCGGTCTCCTGCTCCTCGAGCAGGAGAAAAGCGAGGCTGTCCATGGCGTCGGGGTCGCCGGCTTCGGCCGCACGGGCGTACCACGTACGGGCCTGCCCGGCGTCCCCCTGCTCCCGCAGCAGGACCCCGAGGTAGGACATGGCGACGGTGTGGCCGGCGTCGGCGGCCCGCTGCAGCCAGGTGCGGGCCCCCTCCACATCCTCCTGCTCCCGCAGCAGGACACCGAGGTTGTACATGCCCCCGGGATCACCGGCGTCGGCGGCACGCTGCAGCCAGGTGCGGGCCCCTCGCAGGTCGCCCTGCTCCGACAGCAGTAACCCGAGGCTGTTCATGGCGTCGGTGTCACCGGCTATGGCAAGACGCTCGTACAACGAACGGGCCTGCGCGTCCTGGAGCTGTTCCCGGTCCCTCTTCCGGCGCGCCCTTGGCCATCGCATGCCCTCGATCGTGTCGTGGGCCCGGTCCGATGGCGACAGCTCGGGCGGTGCACTGCTCCATGCGGGTGATACCGACGCCCCCCGTGCGGCCGGTTGCCCAAGGGCCGTGGCAGCGCGTGCCACAGGACTTTGAGCACGCGCACGGCCCGACCGGTCGCGATGTTGACGATGAAGAACTTGCCTTCGGGGATCCCAGACAAGGACCGAGTGTGGTCACTGTAAGCGTTCACGTGAACACGCATCGTACGTTTCACGTGCCATGCCCGCACCACGCTGACCTTCCACCGGGCCCAGTCCACCTCGAGGGCTGCGAGGGCGGCGAGCTGCTCCTGGGTGAGCTTGTCGCGCCGGCTCTTGGTGTCGGAGATCCATACCGCCCAGCTTCGCGACCACCGGCCCCGCCTCGCCCTCTCCTCGGCATGGCGCGGGGTGCCGGCCGGTGGGGCTTTCTCGCTCCGCCCATTGTGAGAGGGCGGTCAGGCCGCGCCAGAACGCTTGCTGGGACTTGCTCGGAACCTTTCTCGTAGGGCTGGCCGGCGGGGTGGGAGGCGGTATCTGGGCGGGCTGTACGCCCAGCCTTGACCGGCCCTGCCCAGCCCAGCCCAGCCCACAGGGCGAGCTGGGCCGGGTTGGGGGTGGTGCGAAACCCCGAGCTCGTCGAGCACCGGGTCGTTCTCCAGCGAACACGCCGCGACCATCAGGGCGCGGTGGCCTACCAGCCGCCACGCCTGGGCGGTCTGCGCGAGCAGGGCCAGGGTCGGGACGGTGACGAGGATCCGGCCGCCCGTGAAGCACTCTGTGAGTTGGTGGTGTGGTTGCGGGGCTTGGGCGTCATCTCGGCGTGACACGAGGAGCCATGCTCGACCACCGCCAGACGACCTTGGTCATCACTCAGCGTGCATACACCCCACACCCTGAGCTAGAGAGCCACCGGCGGACTCGGCTTGATCAACGGCGCCGGGCGCATGGACGTGACCAGCGAGGACGTGACGAGGTTCGGGCCGGGCCAGCCGCGGTTGCCGGGTGATCGGCAGCGCGGGGCCGCCATCCGGGGAGGTGATCGTCGGAGCGAGAGGCTGGCTGCAGGGTGTGATCTCGCCTCGTGGCCTCTCGGCTTCTTCAGGCAACTTCCGCGCCTGTCAAGTCCCGAGCTGTCGTGGCATGACCGGCGCGGCGTGCAGAGGGTTTCCTGGTGATTCAAGTTGTCCCGCTGAAAGGAAGAATTCCCATGACTCGCACCTCTCGGAAGCAGCGTCTTTCTCTGCTTGCCCTGTCGGGCGTCCTGGTCGGGGGCGGCGTACTGCTGCCCACCAGTGCCTTCGCCGCTCCCACGATGCCTCACGCCAAGCAGGCCCCTTCAACATCGGTCAATTATGCCGATCAAGCCAAGGGGAATCATGGCGGTGATCATGACAAGAAGAAGGGCAAGAAGGGGCGTAAGGGGCCTCGGGACGTGGAGAACATGCCGGGCTGCAAGTTCTTCAAGGGGAAGGTCTACTGCGAACACAAGCCGCCAGCCCCGAACCCGAACCCGAACCCGAACCCGAACCCGGCTCCGGTCCCGCCGCCCGGCGGCCCGGCTCCCGTCCCGCCGCCGCCTGGGATCCCCCCGGGTCCGATCAAGCCGCCGCCGGGCTGTGTCCCTCCCGGCCCCTGCCTCCCGGTCTGACGAAGGCACAGGCACTGACAAACAGCAGCGGGCCCGGCCACCCATGGGTGGCCGGGCCCGCTGAGGGAGAGCCTGGTTACCGGTTGTAAATGCCATCCAGAGCCGGTGCCCGCCAGGGGAGACCGTCGGTGTCAGGAGCTGGTCAGAGGACGCGGCGACTGCCGCAGGCCAGGAAGAATGGTGTATGGAGCGCACAGTACGGGATGGGAGCGCTGACACCGCTGCTGGGTGTCTGGAGTGTCAGTGGCTGCTGAGAACATCGAGTCATGACTGACCGCACTGCTTCGATAGCTGCCTACTGGGATGACGCCGCAGCGGCCTTCGACGACGAGCCCGACCACGGGCTGAAGGCTGACGACACACGCGCTGCGTGGGCCCGGCTCCTGCAGTCCTTGATGCCAACCGATCCAGTCGACGTTCTCGACATCGGCTGTGGCACCGGGTCGGTGTCCTTGCTGTTGGCCGAGGCCGGGCACCGGCCGACGGGGGTCGACCTGGCGCCGCGCATGGTTGAGCAGGCGCGCACGAAGTTCGAGACCGCCGGCCTTGCCGGCCGTTTTCTGGTCGGTGACGCCATGATGCCCCCGACCGGGGAACAGCAGTTCGATGTCGTGTTGTCGCGGCATCTGGTGTGGACGCTGCCTGATCCGGAGGCCGCTTTGCGCGAGTGGGTGACACGCTTGCGGCCGGGCGGCCGGCTGGTACTGGTCGAGGGGCGTTGGCGTGAGGCAGGCCAGAGGGGCGTCCCGTATGTGGCTGGCGCTGAATCGCTGCCGTGGAACGGCGGAATCAGCGCCGAAGACCTTGCCGCGGCCGTGCGCCCTCTTGTTGCCGCTGTGCGCATTGAGCCGCTCAGCAGCGACCCTGATTTGTGGGGTGGTCCGGTGGACGATGAACGGTATGCCCTGATCGCCGAGGTGTGATGGGCTGAGGAGGTCAGCCCTCGGCGGCTTCATGTTCGTCGGCGCGGGGCGCGGGGCGCGGGACGCGGGTGGTGGCGAGGCGATAGGAGTTGGTGCCGGTCTCGATGACGTTGCTGCAGCCAGAGAACGACTCGTTCGAGGCAATCGCCATGCTGTTCATTTCCTCCCGCTCGGTCAAAACCTGGAAGAGGAGTTCGGCGCCGCGACGGTCGAGTTCCGTGGAGCCGAGCTCGTTGATGCACAAAAGATCAACGCGCCCGCAGCGCCTGGGCAGGCGGCGGCCCGTCGAGCCGGCCGAGCCCGCGCACCGGCAGCAGGCGGCTGCCGTCCGCGGTCCGTTCCGGACCCGGTAGGTGACGTACGGGCGGAGCCGGACGAACTCGGCCCGGGCCCGCGGCCGGACCGCGCCGACGCCGTACTGGTGGGCGGCCCGCTGGGCGGCCTGCTGCCTGTGTCACGGTGGGTCAGCGTCTTCCAGCCCGGACGGGGCCGACGGGGGCCTGCTCCGGCAGGGCCGTCGGCACGGTCCGACGGCCGTGGTACGGCTCGTCACGCGCCGCCGGGAGCCAGGGAAGCGTTCCAGAAAGCGGCGTAGCGGCCGCCGAGGTGCAGCAGTTCGTCGTGGCTGCCTTCCTCCACGATCTGGCCGCCGTCCAGGAAGACGACGCGATCGGCCCGCTGGACGGTCCGCATCCGGTGCGCGACCATCACCACCGTCCGGCCGGCCATCAGGCGTTCGATGCCCTCGTGGACGGCTGCCTCGTTCACCGGGTCCAGCGCCGAGGTCACCTCGTCCAGCAGCACGACGGGCGCGTCCTTCAGCAGTGCTCGCGCGATCGAGACGCGCTGGCGCTCACCGCCCGAGAGCAGCGCGCCGCCCTCGCCGACATGCGTGGACCATCCACCGGGCAGTCGCTCGATCACCTCGTCCAACCGCGCCGCGGCCGCTGCCGCCCGTACCTCGGCGTCGTTCGCGTCCGGGCGGCCCAGACGCACGTTCTCCTCGATCGTGCCGTCGAAGAGATAAACGTCCTGGAAGACGATGGCGAACTGCGCCATCAACGCCTGTGGGTCGACCGCACGTACGTCCACACCCCCCAAACGCACGGCCCCCGCGTCCACGTCGTAGAACCTCGCGAGCAGTTGCAGGAACGTGCTCTTGCCGGAACCCGAGGGTCCGACCACGGCCAGCCGTTGTCCCTGCGGCAACGACAACGACAGGTCCTCGATCACCGTCCGGTCGCCGCGCCGGAAGGAGACGGACTCGAACTCCACGTCGTGGCGGACCGGCTGGACCGGTTCCGCAGCTTCCGGCAGTGGTTCGGTACGCAACACCGCGTCGAGCCTCGCGAGCTCGTAACGCGCGCCGCGCATCTGGCCGCCGAGGTCCGCCAGGGACAGCAACGGATCCGCGCAGCGGGCGGCCAGCACCAGGATCGACAGGACCTCCGCCGCACCGATGTCCCCGCCGAGCGCGAGGTAGGCGCCCAGGGCCAGCACGACGGTGAACGCCATCTGTACCGTGAGCGTCAACCCCACCACGCCGGGCAGCGCCGACAGCGCGGAGCGCCGGGACGCGCGCTCGACGTCCCGCAGCGAGTCGTCGAGCAGCTTGAAGCGTTCGACGGTCCGGCCTCCGGCGCGCAGTACGGGCTGGGCTTGGAGGTACTCGATGACCCGCCCGGTGGCCTCGTGGTCGCGTGCGTGCCGCTCAGCGTCGGCGGCGGCCATCGAGCGGCCGGTCCGGATCTGGATCACCGCCACGATCGGTACGGCGGCCGCCGCGGCCAGACCGATCTGCCAGTTGAAGGCCAGCATCACCACGACGATCGTCAGGGGAGTCACGCAGGCGGAGATGAACGGGCCCAGCAGGTGCGCGATCGCGCTCATCGCCTGGAGGACGCCGCGGCTGGCCAGGACGGACACCTCTCCGAGGCGGCCCGCGTCGTACCAGCCGAGGGGCAGTCGTGCCAGATGATCGCCGAGACGGTGGTACGTGCCGCGCAACAGCGTGGTCCCGGCATGGAAACCGGACCGGTCGCTGACGTAACGCAGTACCGCGTAGCCCGCGACCGCGGTCCCGAACGCGATCAGCCAGAGCCGGGCGTCTTCGGGCGTGCTTCCGAAAAGGGCCCGCAGCACGGGAACCAGCAGGGCGTAGGACAGGCCCTCGACCACCGCGGTCGCCGTCATCAGGGCCACGGTGCGACGCACCGGCGGGGCGTATTCGCGGCCCAGCACGCGCAGCAGCATTCGGATCATCGGGGCCCGCCTCCTTGAGGTACGTCATCCGGCGTCGCGACCTGGTCGGCCGGCGTCGTCCGCCGCGATTGCCAGAACGCGGCGAACTTTCCGGGGCGCGCCAGCAGTTCGGCCGGTCTGCCTTGTTCGACGATCAGTCCTTCGTCCAGCATCACGACGGTGTCGGCGTCGGCGATCGTCTCCAGGCGATGGGCGATGACCAGGACCGTCCGGTCACCCCCCAGCGTCGCCAGTGCCCGGCGTACCGCCTGTTCGGTCTGCGGGTCCGCGAAGGCGGTCGCCTCGTCGAGCACGAGGACGGGCGCGTCGGCGAGCAGTGCGCGTGCGAGCGCGATCCGCTGTGCCTCGCCACCCGACAGACCGGCGTCCTCACCGACCACCGACCGGTATCCGTGGGGGAGTTCGAGGATCCGGTCGTGGATGTTCGCCAGCCGGGCGGCGCGCACCACGTCGTCGAGGTCGGCGTGCGGTACCGCCAGGGCGATGTTGTCCGCGACCGATGCACGCAGCAGGCGGACGTCCTGGAAGACGAAGGAGACCGTCCGGTAGAGCTCCCGGCTGCCGAGCTCGCGCAGATCCACACCGCCCAGGGTCACCGAGCCGTGGGTCGGGTCGAAGAACCGCGGCAACAGCTGCACCAGCGTGGACTTCCCGCTTCCCGACGGCCCCACGATCGCGGTTCTCGTCCCCGGTTCGAGCACCAGGTCGACGCCGCGCAGGACCTCGCGATCGGCGTCGTAGCCGAACCGGACGCCACGCAGTTCCACCCGGTGACCCCGCGGTGCCACCGGGTGCGCGGGCTCGGGCAGCGGCCGCACCGCGAGCACCTCCCGGATCCGGCCGACGGCGCGGCGGGCGGCCTGCATGTCGTCGAACCCGTGGCCGAGGGCCGCCACCGGAGCGGTCAGTCCCAGTCCGAGGAGCAGGAAGGGCAGCAGGTCGGCCGGAGCCATGCCACCGGTGGTGATCAGAGCCGTACCGCCGATCAGGACGACCGACAGTACGAACGGCGGCGACAGCGCCACCTGCATGCCGGCGGCGACGCCGGCGAGCCCGCGCACCATCCCGAGGAAGCTGCCGACGAAATCGTCCACGGCCGTGCGGAACCGACGGTGGGCGCGCCCCGACGCGCCGAACGCTTTGACCACCGCGATGCCCTGGACGAACTCGACGACGGAACTCGAGATCCGTCCCATGGCCGCGTCGAACTCCTCCTGCTCGCGCAGCCGGGCCGGGGTCATCATCAGGGGGACCAGCGCCACCGCCAGCACGACCGGTATCAGCGTGATCAGTGTGAGCCGCCAGTCGATGGTGAACAGGTAGACCAGCGACGCCAGAGGAACCACGAAGGCGGAAACCAGCTCCCCGGGGGCGTGGGCGATGAACGGGTGCACGGCGCTCACGTCGTCCCCCACCACCTTGGCCAGCTCACCGGTCCGGCGCCGGGAGAACCAGCCGATCGGTACCCGCCCGAGCCGCGCGGCCAGTCGCCGGCGGAGCGTCAGCTGCACCCGGCCGTCCACGACGTGTCCAAGTCCTGACGAGGCGGCCGTGAACAGAAGCCGGAGGAGCAGGCCCCCGGCACCCTCGATCACGACGATCCGGACATGGCCGTCGTCTACCGGGCCGGGTGCCAAGAGGGTGCGCCCCAGCTCGACGACGGCCAGCAGCGGCATCAGACCGGCGAGGGCACCTATGACCTGCAGCGTCACCACGGCGGCGAAACTCGCGTAATGGGGGCGCAGCAGCCCCGTCGTGCTCTCTTCCGCCGCGGGATCGGCAGCGGGCGGTGGTGCGGCCCGCTCCCTGGCCTCGGTGAGGTCGGTGGTGGTCATGCTGCTCCTGTCTTCGTCGATTCCGCCGCGACCGGGCCCGGAACCGGGCCGGCGGTCATGGGGATGCGGGATGCGTGGGGGAGTGGCGGTGGCCACATGCGTGATCAAGGACGCCCGGACGGGCGTCAGGATCGGGTGCCAGTCCGCGTCGCGTCGCTGTCCGACCTGTCTGATTTCGGCCGGCTGGGCCGGAACGGTTCGGCGAGCTGGGCGAGGTAGGAGGCCGGGTAGTCGGGCTTGGCGGCCATGCCTAGGTCTTCGGAGGTGAACCGCCGGTCCGGGTCGTAGGTGTAGGTGCGCATGGCGTGGTCCCAAACGAGGGTGAACAGGCCGAAGTTGACGTCTCCGATGCCGGCCCATTTCAGGTGGTGGAACCGGTGGCCCTGGTTGAGGGCGAGGAGCTTGTTGAGCGGGCCGGTGCGGTAATCGGCGTTGGAGTGCTGGAGCAGTAGCTGGACGGCGACGGCGAAGGCGAGGACGGAGGCGACGTCGAGGGGCATGCCGAGCAGCAGCAGCGGGGTGACGCCCCCGAGGGTCTCGAGGCTCTGATGGAGGGGGTGCTTCATCAGACCGTTGAAGCCGTAGAAGCGCGTGACGCTGTGGTGGACGGCATGCAGCCGCCACAGCCAGCCGACGTGGTGGCTGGCGCGGTGTACGAGGGTGATGCCGAGGTCGGCGACGGCGACGGCGAGCAGCACCTGGCACCACAGCGGCCAGCTGTCCGGCCACACCCCCCGGGCCGGTGCGAGCGCGGCGGCCGCGGGTACGACGGCGAGTCCGGCAAGGGTGAACAGCTCGTTGACGAACGCGTGGACGGTGTCACGGCGGCCGTCCCCGCGCGGGGTGTTCCACGCGGGCAGGTACGGGAGCACGCGTTCGGCGGCGAACGAGCAGCCCACCGCGAACGCCAGGAGCACGAGCAGCCACGGCTTCGGGGCTCCGGCGCCGACCAGCCAGATGGCGGCACCGTTGACGCCGAGCAGCATGAAGGGCACGTACGCGTACCGGACCAGGAATTCAGCGGGGGCGACAGGGGGCGCCGCGGCGGTCTTTGTAGGCATACCGGCAGCCTCGCGGCCGCGGTGCCCGGCGGGCTTGAACGGATCCGCTACCGGCCCCGCCGCGTTTCAGGGCCGCCGGCCGTCGGCGTCCAGTGGGCGGCGGCCAGGGCCTGGGAGGGGGTGATGCCGAACATGGCCTTGCACACGCGGGTCAGGTGGGCGCTGTCCGAGAACCCGGCGGCGTGCGCGGCCTCGGTGGCGTTCGCCCCACCGCGCACCGAGACGATCGCGGCCTGCAGCCGCGCCCACCGCACCGCTGCCGGGAACGACCAGCCCAACTGCTCGGCGAACAGGTGCCCCAACCGGCTCGCCGACACCCCGGCCCGAGCGGCGACCTCGCCCACCCGCACCGGTCCGTCCGCCACCGCGCCCGGCAGCGCCGCCAGCGCCGCTGCGAGGGCCGGGTGCCGGGGCTGCCCGGGGTCAGCGGCGCCGAGCCTGTCCAGCGCCCGCAGCACGCCTGCCGCCGACACGGCGACGGACGGGGACTCGGCCTCGGCGAACACGGACGCCGCGGCGGCCCAGCCGGCCACCCCACCACGGGCCGCGGTGTCGTGCAGGGCGCGTCCGGCTGTGGTGTCCGCGTCGAGGTAGACCATCACCCCCATCGGCGGCGGCCCCGGTGCCGGACGGACGCGATGCGTGTGCCCGGCGGGGATGACGGCGGCTCGTACGGGCAGTTCGTCCCGCCCGTCGCTCAGCAGCACTCTGCCGGACCCGCACGCCAGTACTTGTACGGCGGCGTGCGCGTGCTCCCGGGCCTTGCCGATCACCCCGGCCACGACCAGACGGCCCGGCGCCGCATCGACCTCGACCCGCCACGCGTCGGCACCGCCCCCGGACGACGCCGCGGACCTCAGGATGCCCGCGCTCAAGGCTGCCGCGCCGACGTGCACACCGGCGGCGCCACCCGGCCGGCCGTGACGGGCTTCGGCGCGGTCGCCGGAACCCCGACCGACCGCAGAACCCGGGCGGGTACCCGTGCGCCACCACCTGCGGCGGCGCGCGCACGGCGGGCCGCGGGCTCACGGAGCGCACGCGGGACGCCGTCGCCCCCGCCGATCCGCGGGCGCCGAACGGGGCCCGACGCCCCCGCCGCCCTGACGGACCGATGCGGACCGCCCAGCTCCTCTGCCAAGCCCACGCGCGTGATCCTCTCCACCCGTCCTCGTCCGCCCGCGACCGGCCACCTGCCGAGCCCTGCCGAACAGCGCCGACCGGCTCGCGAGAGCCGACGACGATCACGTACGGACCGGCCCCCGCCGGAACACCGGGAGTATACGGAGGGAAAGAGCGCCTGGCGGCGGGGGTGCTGCCTCCGGGACGCTTACCAGCGAACTCCGCGACGGGAACTCCGACGGGAGCTCATTCTCCGGCGTAGCCATGACCAAGCCGGAGCTCCCGGCGTCGATCCCAATGAGCCGGTTCCTGGTGTCGGCGGTCAGTGGACCTGAACAATCGTCACCGGCCTGACCCTGGGGGGGTGCAGGTTGGCTGAGCGGGTTGGCGGCTGTGCTGGCTCACTGAATCAGTGCAGAGGGGGGCGCGCGCCCCCGGTCTGACCTGCGGAGCATCTCGCTCGGCATGGCGGTCTCCTTAGTCCAGCGCCCCCGCTGGCGGGTTTGAAGTCGTGGTGGGCTGGGTTCTTCGAGGGCGTGCGGGTCCCGTGCCCTCCGCGGCGTCCGCTGCGGTGGAGGACCGTGTGGCGCATGGCCCGGCTGGGAGGCCCCGGTGATCTGACCTCATCCGGTGCCATGACAGCAGCCGGAGGGCTGACGCCCGGCGGCCGGGGGTCCCTGCCCTCGCTGCTGGTTAGTCTGGCCAATAACCCGCGGGCCTCGGTGTCCCTTCACACAGAGGGGCTGTCCAGTCTCAACGAACCCCGGGCCCGCTGCCCGGAGGGTGTCGATCTCTCGGGGTAGGACCAGACACCTGACCGATATCCTGGAGCCGTGAGCGACATTGAGATTGCCAACGGGATCGTGGGGGCCGTCTTCGGCATCATCTTCGCCACGCTGTTCCAACAGCCTTTGCAGGACGGCTGGTACAAGCTCCGTCGTAGATCAGCGACCGCGGTACGGAGTCTTACCTACCGTGAGGACGGCACGGTCTCGATGTGGTCGACTTTCTCCCTGGGTCCCCTGCATACGTCCGCGCTGATCGTGGAAGGAGATGGCGTCCACGCCATTGCTCCGGACGCCGTACGTCTCCAAGTCGGGAACGGGGAGGTGGCTCTGCCGGAGGACATGGCCCCCTGGCGGGCAGAGATCGAAGCCGAGCAGGAGAGCCCGCAGGCGCCAGGGAACCGGGTGCGGATCTGGAACGGCCCCCGCTACGCCGTGGAAGGACTTGAAGTCTCCCGTACCCCCCTCGAGGAACACCCGGACATCCTGCTGCGCCTACGGCCCACCGACTACTTCACCTTCCTCGCCGCGCAGCAACTCGACCGCAGATTCCCCGACGGCACCACTCCGCGCAGCCGCTATCTCGACCCCGGCGACCCGATGCACGCGCCGGCGTTCCTGCAGTGCAGCCTCGGAGTGAACGTCGCCGTCGTCACAGCCGACCACCTGCTGGTCGTGAGTCGGCGGGCCGACCAGGTGCGGTCCGGGCCCGGTCTGTGGGGAGCATCCGTCAACGAAGGTCTCTCCCGCCACATCGACTCGGCCGGACGACACGCGCCGGACCTGCACGAAGTTGCCCGCCGCGGCATGCGCGAGGAGCTGTCTCTCGAACCCCACGAGTACACCATCTCCATGCTTGCTCTCGTCCTGGACGTCGAGCGCCGACAATGGAGCGCCCACTTCGCCGCCCAGCTGACAGAGCTGACCGCCGACGCGCTGAGATCCCGTCTCACACGCGGCGTGATCGACCGTTGGGAGCACCAAAGCCAGGACTACATCGCCTTCCGACCCTCGGATGTGGTCGCCCACCTTCTGCACGCTGACCGTATCCACCATTGGGCACCCGTAGCCCCGGCCCTGTTCCACCTCGCTCTCGTCCACACCCACGGACGCGCAGCCGTCGAACGCGCCGAAGCTCGCGCCGTACGCCGCCTGAACACGCGCTAAGAAGAAGCCCGAACGACTCGTTCGCTGAGAAACGACTCGGTTGAGTGAGAAGGGACAGGCGTAGAGGCCCGGTTCGATGTGCGGCTGATACTGCCAAGTCACAGGGCCTACAGGAGGATTCCTTCCGGGTGGCGCGATCGGCGAGGTCCAGAAGTTGTCGTGTGACCGATCCGGACCGCCCGCGCGCCTTCCTCGCCTCGGATCGCCAAGGGCGAGTCGCTGGTCCTGCTCGCCGACGCCCCGGGCGTCGGGACGGTTGGATTTGCCCAGGTGCACCGGGCGTTCTCCTTGCTCAGCCTGGACACCGCCTGGGTGCTCAACGACCTGTAGGTGGCCCCGGAAGGCCGACGTACCGGCGCTGGCCGGGCGCTGCTGCGCGAGGTGCTGTGCCGGGCGCGGGAGTTCCGGGGCGACCGGGGGTTCAGCTGGAGGCCGCCTACGGCAACAAGTTCGCTCAGGGGCTGTACGAGGCGGAGGACCTCGTACGCGAGGAGTTCCACGTCTGCTTCCACGAACTAGGGTGAAACATTTCCGGACCGTCGTCGCGTCGATGGGGTGAGACGACGCGAGGGGGAGTAGATGCGGCAGGGTCGCAGAGACGGGTTCCGTGAGTTCGCGGAGGGCAGATCGGGGCACCTGTACCGGTCGGCCTGCCTGCTGGCCAGCGGGGACACCCATCTCGCGGAGGATCTGGTGCAGGAGACCCTGGGACGGATGTACCTGCTCTGGGGACGGATCTCCCGCATCGACAATCCGGCGGCGTACGCGCAGACGGTGCTGGTCCGGGCCTTCCTGACCCACCAGCGCCGGCGGTCGGCGGGCGAGCGCCCGGTCGGGGAGTTCCCCGATTCAGGTGCGGTGGCCAACGGTTCCGGCGATCCGGCGCTGCGGCTGACGCTGCTGGATGCGCTGGGGCGGCTCGCGCCCAAGGACCGGGCGGTGCTCGTGCTGCGGTACTGGGAGGACTGCAGCATCGAGGAGACCGCCAATGCGATGAACACCAGCTCGGCGGCGGTCCGCACCCGGACCTCGAGAGCGCTCGGCCGCCTCAGGGAGCAACTGGGCGGCAGCATCGACGAGTTCGCGGGCCTCTGAAAACGGAGATGGTCCGGCAGCCCGCCCGAGGTGGGCGGCGTCGTGCCGGTTCGGTCCTCTGCACACTCCTGAGAACGGAAGGTTTGGTTCCCCATGTCCTTTGAAGACGAGCTCGGTGAAGCCCTCCGGCGTGCGGGGGACGGTTTCACGGCCGACCGGCACGCCCTCGTGGAAGCCGGTGAGCGGCGCGGACGGCGGCTCGTCGCCCGCCGCCGGGCCGCCCTGATCGGCGGATCGGTGCTGTCCCTGGCCCTGATCGGCGCGGCCGGCGCCTACGCGGGGGGCCTGCTGGGCGCAACGGACCGGGTCGAGATCGCGACGCCGCCGACACCGTCGGGTGGGGGCGAGGACGGCACCCCGGAGCCGCCGCCGCAGCCGCCCCGCGGTACCGGCGCGGTCTCCTCCTCACAGATGGTCGAGGTACTCAAGGGGCTGCTGCCGGAAGGGACTCTGTCCGTAGAGCATGCGAACGGTACCGGCGGCAGCGGCGGAGCGGGGGTCAGCGGCGTGTACGACGATGGCAAGGGCGGAGCGGCGATCAGGCTCGTAGTGAGCCGGGTGGACCCGAACGGCAGCATGGCCAACACCACCACCATGTGTACGAAGAAGGCGACGCGGCCGGACGACGACTGCGCGACGGAGCAGCTGGCCGACGGCTCCAGGCTGCTGATCCAGCAGGGCTACGCGGCCCAGAACCCCGACATAGACGTCAAGGAATGGCGGGCCGCTCTCGTGACCCCGCAGGGGTTTCTTGTCGAGTTGTCCGAAATGAATGCTCTGCCGACGGAGACCATGAAGGCCTCTCGCGCCAACCCGCCACTGAGCCCCGACCAGTTGAGGGCCGTGGTCATCTCGGACAAGTGGCACCCGGCGCTGAACGACCTGCCCGCGGCCGCGCAGCAGCCGCGGGGCTGGCAGCCCGCGAATCCGAACGCGCTGCGGGATCTCAAGGCCGTGGAGCAACTCGAGAAAAGAGTGACCCAGATGAAGGCCCAGGTCATCTCCAAGGGCGGGGAATCAGGGTCCGGCTACGTCGTGGTCGACGACGGCAAGGGCAAGTCCCTGGTCCGGCTCGACGTCGTCAAGGAGACCGGCGCTCCGGACTTCGAGGGCAACGTCCCTTCACCGAACGACGGCATCCGCACCAAGGTCACACAGGCGCCTGCGGAGAAGGACAGCAGGGTGGTCCGGTGGACCGTGGACACCCGGTACAGGAACGGGCTGCGGGTGACGGTGACCGCCTACAACGCCGCTGACCAGAGCGGCCCGGCCACCCGTGAGACGCCCGCGCTGACGCTGGAGCTCCTGCAGGACATCGCCACCGACCCCATGTGGCATGAGCTGGACTACTTCACGTCGGCGTAGCACTCCACGACGGCAGTGGAGAAGGGGAACGGACCGGGGGTGTCGCCGAAGGTGATTCGCCCGGCCCGGTCCCCTGCGGCACGGATCGCCTCGGCGACGGCCTCGGCCTCGTCGGCCACCTCGGCCGGACAGTGCACGATCACCTCGTCGTGCTCGAAGAACACCATCTCGGCCCGCATGCCGGCGAGTGACGCCGGAGGGCGGCGAGGAGCAGCAGGGGCCCAGTCCGCGGCGCTGCCCTGCACGACGAAGTTACGGGCGAAACGGCCGCGGGCCCGGAGGTTGGCCGAGGCGCAGTTCGGTCTCCGGCCCCCGTGCTGGCCCTACGGGATGCCCGCCTCCCCGTCCTCGGGGCCGCGGCCAAGGACAGCCTCCGCAATGAGTCACGTTTTCCGGACCTCACGGCCGACTTGTCGGCCGCCCAGCATCGGGGCCAGTGGGTCAGGCTCCTCAGGAGACCGTGGACCGGATCCGGTACAGGCGCCTCATGGTGGTCTCCTTCCCATACACAGCCACGCAGCGGGCGACGGCCGAGACGGCGAATCCGGTGCTCCACTGCGCATTGTCCGGGGCGAAGCGGGGGGCTGCGCCGTCACCGGCGAGAGCCCACACGGCGTCTTGGACGGCCTCCTCCATGGAGGCCTCCAGCCATCCGATCCCGGCCGGTTCCATCACGGCGCGGCGGTGGGGCGAGAGGCCGGGGTCGGCGAGGACCGGTTCGTGCAGCAGCCCCGAGACCTGCCGGCGCATGTAGTCAGCAGTGGCCGGGCATGTGGTCCCGACTGCGGTGGCGGCCGCGATGGCGTTCGGATCGGCGGCGAGGTAGCCACGCATCAGGTCCAGGGCTGCCCTTTCACCGTCGATCTGCTCCGTGCTGGTCGTCATGCCCTGCCAACGACGACGCGGTGTCGTTGGGAGCGGCGGAGGGAGCGGCGGCTCGCTGTGAGGCCGACGGCACCATCGAAGCCGCACTGGCCATCGTGCGTGACGTTGCTCTGTTCCTTACCAGGGAGCGCGGCAAGCGGGACTGGACACTGACCGACGTGCACGATCTCGAAGCCTTCCGGGCCGGCTCGCCCAAGGCCCGAAAGCGTCGGCTGGTGGTGCTCGGACAGTTCTCCCGCTTCGCGCGATCCCGGAAGATCGTCCTCGTCGATCCCGCCCGCGGTCTGACCGCCCGAGGACCGAGCGGCTTCACCGGCACGACGCTGACTTGACCAGCAACGTCTGCTGTTCCGCCGCTGGACAACGGGTCAAACTCCTCCAAGCCGTTGACCTCGACTTTCGTGCCCGTACCGCTCGGCTCGGCGCCCGTCCGCATCCGGCTCCTTTGGATCCGCCGTCCTGGGCGGCCGTGGAACGCTGCCTGGCCGACCGCGAAGACCAGAAGACGGGACAACCCGCATGTGACGGTCACCCGCCAGACGAAGTCCGGCCGGGGGCCGTCGTCCACCGCCTATGTCAGTCACGTCCTCGACGCCTGCGGCTTCCCACCCCGCGTGATCCGCTGCACTCGACTGATCAACCTGGTCAACACCATGAATCCCAAACTCGTCGCCACAGCCTTCGGCGTGGACCCCGAGGCCACCATGATCTATCTGTCCGACCGCATTGATGAGACCCGCTTGGTGGAGTGGGCGGCGGCCAACGACTGACGCTTGGTCAAAGTTCGTACGGGTAGAGAGCGATCTTCTTGCGCTCTATGAAGAGCTCGACCCACGTGCCGGCAACACCCTCGGGCAGCGGCTCAGCAAGGTCCAGCAGAACCTGCGAGCCGCCGAAGTCCAGCACGGCGGCGCCGTCCATGGTGAGGTCCAGCCGTCCGCGCAGGACAACGCAGTGCCCGCCAGGTCGGACTCCCGGTCCGACGCCGACAGCCGGTTTCGCGTTCCGACCCCAGGCGATGTCCTCATCGACCGTCCACTCAACGTGGTACTTGCCCGGCTTCGCGGCCTGGTCACCGCACCAGCGGACCGCTGTCCCGCCGAACGGCGTCTGGACCTGGGCCAGCCAGGGGCTCCGAGGAAACTTCGCGACCTTCACCAGTTCGACCAGCATCGTTCGATCATGCAACATCCGCGTTCCTGCTGGAACCCGTGAAGTTTCGCCGCGTACGACTGGGCGCTGGACTGGACGCCGATCTGGAAGCGGCCCCGGAAGCCGAAGTCCATCAAGGCGAGGAAGGCGAAGATGGCCAAGCGGCGCAAGCGGCTCAAGGCCGCCGGGGTACGCCGCTTCTACGGCGCCCAGGCGCGCCGCCGCCGGTCTCGGCAAAACCGCATCGGCAGTGCCGTCGCGCGCCGCGACGCCCGCGCCCTGTCCCGGATGCGGCACTGGCTCTGGCGACATTTGTGTGGACCCACTGCAGTGGTCTGCGGCCTCCTGAATAAGCATTCGTCGGCGGAGAACGGTGTCTCTACCCTTGGGCGCAGCGGGAGTGCGCGCATTCCCGCAGGTTGCGGTGCCGTGGCAGAGCGGCCCATTGCGATCGACGTGGGCGAGGCCCCTCCCACGGCGACTGACGGAGACGGGGCGGTCCTGCTCCCATCTGTCCGCGGGTTCGAATCCCGTCGGCACCGCAGCCGACCCTGCACAGGGTCCGGCGGCCGGACCTGCCGCATCGCTCCCGGTCCACAGAAGTTGTGCCAGAGCCCGAGAACTGACAGCGCCGGGCCTTCCCTTCCCGCATGGCCGTCAGTGAAGCGTGACGGGCTCCCTGATCTTGATCTTCGCGCGGCGCCCCGTCCATGATCGGCCTATGAGGCAGCACTCAGTAACCTTGGACAAGATCGTTTTCGAGGACTGGCCGGCCGTTCACTCGTGGGCGTGCCTCCCGGAGGCATGCCGCTATCAGCCCTGGGGACCGAACACAGAAGGTCAGACGCAGGACTTCGTGGGCTCCGCGGTCAAAGCCTGGTCGGACACCCCTCAGCGCCGGTTCCCGTACGTCGCCCGCGTTGGGAGGGATGTGGTGGGCATGGGTGAGCTGCATGTCCGCAGCGACAAGCAGCGCCAGGGCGAGATCTCATACATCGTGCATCCCCGGGTGTGGGGGCAGGGTATCGGCACGGCAATAGGTCGGCAGCTGCTTGCGCACGGGTTCGGCGAGCTGGGGCTCCATCGGATCCATGCCACCTGTGACCCGCGGAATCTTGGCTCCTCCCGGGTGCTGTCGAAGATCGGTATGACGTATGAAGGACGCCTGCGCGACACCGCGCTGCTCCACGACGGCTGGCGAGACTCCATGATCTTCAGCAGCCTCGAAGGGGAATGGCACTCCGCTGCGTAGCCGCGCCAGCGGGGTGCTGACGTATCTCGGTGGTCGACAGCGCGGCGTCGTGGAAGAGACGACCCGGGTGCATAGCTCTTACCTGCGGTTTCCTGCGGACGTACCGAGTGGCGGACGTCTGGTGGTTCTGACTGCGAGTACGGCGGTTCTACTGTCCAGAGTCGTCCTGTGCTCGGCGGACGTTCGCTGAGCAACTGCCGGAACTGGCCCGGCAGCGCAGCCGGTGGACGGAGCGGTTGCGGTCGACTCTCGCCGCGGTGGGTCTCGCCCTCGCCGGCCGGGCCGGCGCCCGGATGGCACGGGCCTTCGGGGTGCCCATCAGCCGCACCGCGGTGTTGTGGCTGCTCGATGCGTTGCCCGAACCCGAAAGTCCCGGCCCCGCGCGAGGTTAGTGTTGATGAGTACGCCAGACGCAAAGGACGGGTCTACGGCACGGTGCTCGTCGACGTCGAGACGCGTCGGCCGGTGGATCTGCTGCCTGACCGGGAGGCGTCCAGCCTGGCTGCATGGCTGGCGAAGCGACCCGGGCTCGCGATTGCCCCCGATGACAGCCCCAGGGAACCGCCGCCCGAACTGCCGGCCTCGCGACGTAGGCGTCCTGATCCTGCTGGCCCCCGCTGCCGGACGGGATCCGCAAGGCCGACGTCCCCGCGCCACCACGCACATCACCGCCGCGCCGTTGCCCTCCATGCGGAGGCCGGACAGTTGGACCTGCGCCCGGAAACCGGTGGGTGTCACTAGCCGGCTGCGGCAGCATGGCCCTGTCCGAACGCCGGAATGCCTTCACTCCAACGTCCAGGCACAATCGATGAAACCTGAAGATGTCGCTCTGCCACTGCGCTCCGCGCCGCTGCCGGCCCCCTGCCTCCGCACCTGCCGGTCCCTCGGCTGTAGTAGCGACATGACAGCGAATCCCGGCCGGATGCACCACGTGTGGCCTGCCCCTGAGGACCAGGCCACACGATTGAGTCACCTACCGATCACCGGTGCCAGCGCTGGTAGTTGCCCGAGTTGCAGGCGAGCGTGTAGATGGCCGGGGACGAGTTCATGTCCAGACACTTGTTCCACTTCCGGCTGCGGATCTGGTAGCCGTAGGTGTTCTGAGAGAGCGAGAACTCCTGGTAGGTGCCGTCGTTGCACGGGTTCATGCGCACCTTGCCGTCGACGTTCGCGTCAAGGCACTTCAGAGTGGCACTCTGCTTGAGCCGGTAGTAGCCGTTGGCCTTCTTCTCGAACGCCCACTGCTGGTAGTTGCCGGTGTTGCACCTGCTCGGGTAGATGCTGGTGCCGTTGCCGTCCAGACAATAGCCCGTGGATGTGTTGATGAGCTTGCCGTACGTCAACGCCGACGCCGGCGCTGCGCCCAGCCCCAGAAGTGCCGTGGTCATCGACACGCCTCCGAGGGCCAGTGCGACCTTCCTCTTCATGCTCGACACGCTTTCCCCCTCATACGAGTTGTGCAGGGGCGTGCCCCCCACACCTCGACAGACGCTAATCACTCGAACAACAGCGCGCATAGCGAATAAGCGATCACGCCATGTGGGCTGATTCACCACGGTGCGTATCGAGTCATGATCACGGGTTGGTCCAGGGCGTCGTCGTTCCGCCCCGGCGCTGGAGCTGTGATTGAACCGACGACAGCCTCGGACTCCCATTGCCCGAGATTGCGGACCGATCGGTGCCCGTCCGGCTCGGGAACCTTCCCGGCGACCGGTGCGGCATGGTCTTCGGCGATGCCGCAGGGCTGGACGCGTGGACGGGAATGCACGACGAGCCGGCCGACGTTACCTACTGGGGTCGATAAGAGGACGACCCCTACGCGAAGTTCGGCGGTGAGCGATCGCGCAGTACGGCGGCGACGGCCCGCAGCTCCGTATGTGGCGGCCCCGACGCCTGGGCAACTGCCTGGGCATGATGAGTACGAAGACCTGCCGACCCTGAGTACGCCCGCTCGGGCGAACCGGCGCCGGAGCCGATTGGCTGTACCCATGCACGAGACAACCCCCTCCTTGGCCACCGACCGCGGCGCCGAAACTCCCGCGACGGACGTGGTGTTGCGGTGGATCACGACCTTGGCGGTGGCCCTGATTCCGGTGGCATTTGTCTTCGGGGCCTTGGCCGGGATGGCCGTAGAGGTTCATCCTCAGACCGTGGCGGTCGTCACGGTCTGCTGGTTTGGGTCCTGGACGGCCACTCCACTGCTCGTGGTGGCCTTCTGGCTGTGCCGGCGCCACCCTGCTCTGGCCAGGGTGGGCCGCTGGGCAGGGTGGATCGCGACGGTCCCGCCGACGGTTACGATCCTGCTGGCCCTTGGCCTGTAGACGGCGGCCTTGCAGCCGGCGCGGATTGCCACCCGGGATTCGTCAGCGAAGACCGGCCGTCCTATGGGCGTTGCCCCTTGCTCACATCCGCCAAGTGAGGCGCCGGCGCGCCGGTCGACCTCGCCGCCCTCGCCCGATCCAGCGGGCTTCCCGTCCGCCAAGCCTCAGAAGTCCTGACCTGGCTCCGCGAGCGCCACCTCGCCGTCTCCTGCGCCGAGGACGGGGGCGACAGGCCCGGGCCAGTCCTGGACGCCATCGCCGAAGGCCGTGAACGCTGAAACTCGAAGATGTCTCCTCACCTACGGCCGCGCGCCATTTTTCATCCCGTTCGCCATGGCCACAGCTGTACCTCTGGCGCTGGCCTGGGAGAAATGTCTTCGAGTCGAAGTCAAAATCGACCGGGACCCTCGACACGAACTATCGCCTCCTGCGGTGCGGCGGAACCGCCACCCATCATTAGCAGGTACGTACGCGCGCCGCTGGCATCCTCACCTTCCTCACCGCCGCCGCGCTGCTCGTCGTGGCCGCGTTTTGGAGCGCGTGCCTCAACGGCAACGGGGCACGGTGACCCGCGCAACCACGCCCCGCCGTTCGGTGGTCGGTGGCCGCTGTTCAAAACTGGGCACCTTCATGCCCTGGCCACCCCCGGTGACGCGGTTCTTACCTGCAACCGAGGTCAAAGGCCACCCCCGTTGCTTTTCGGCGAGTACTACTGGGCCCCCATAGGGACGAGGGGCTTGGCGCTGCGGATGCGGTGCTCTGTGGGCAGGTCCACGATGGGATGAGCCGTGACCTCGTCAGGGGATGAGGAGGATTCGGGTGGGCTTTGACCGGCTGCCGCCCAGGTGGCTTTTCTCGAGTACTCGCGATGCCTTTCTGTCCGCGGTGGCGGGGGCCTCGTCCGCTGATGTGCTGGAGCAGGCTCGCGAGTACGGGGTGCTCCGCAACATCCTGGACGGCACCTCTGCAGCGGTGGCCGTCCTGGACAAACGGTTGCGCTACCTGTATGTCAATGCCGCCATGGGCCAGATGGGCGGAGTGCCGGCCGCAGCGTTCCTGGGCCGGACCATGACGGAGGTACTGCCGGACGTCCACCGCTCCGACGAGATCCTGCGCATGGTCCTCGCTGACGGACAGCCCCGGGCGCTGGCGGTCACGGGCCGCACGCGCGCGTCTTCGCCGTTCAGGCGCAGACAGTGGAGCGCGGTCTATCACCGGCTGGAGGACAAAGGTCGGGTGCTCGGCCTGTGTGGCATCGGAGTGGAGGTCAGCGGGCTGCGCCAGTACATAGACGATCTGGAGAAGGCCCACCAGCGGCTGGCGCTGCTGGACACCGCGGCCATGCGGGTCGGCACCACGCTGGGAGTGAACACGACCTGTGCCGAGCTGGCCGACTTCGTCACACCGAGCCTGGCGGACGCGGCTTGCGTCGATGTCATCGAAGACGAACCGTACGGGGCGCCGCCTCCGGCCCCGGGCATTCTGCGCATCCGCATCGCCGCCGTCGCCGGGGACCCGGAGATCCTTCGGCAGATGGAGCGGATCGGAAGAATCGGGGACCACGTCGATGTCCCGCGAGGCTCGCCGCTGCGCCACTGTCTCGATACAGGCCGGCCTTGGATGGGCAACCTCGCCACCGACGAAGTGTTCCGCAAGATGACTGCCCGGCGCGAAGACGTAGCGGTCGTGCGCGCCGCTGGGATCCACTCCGCCCTCGTCATTCCGCTGCCGACGAGGGAGCACCCGGTCGGTGCCCTGTTCCTGGCCAGGGCCGGGGATTCCGGACCGTTCACGGATGACGATGTCGTGGTGGCGCAGGACCTGGCCGCCCGGGCCGCTGTCGCCATCGACAACGCCCGCCAGTACACCCTTGAGCACACCATGGCACTGGAGCTGCAACGTGCCCTGCTGTCCGAGCCCGGCAGCCCCCACCCGGACATCGAGGTGGCCTCCCGGTACCTGCCCGCCGGCCGCAGCGCAGTCGTCGGCGGCGACTGGTTCGACTCGATCCCCCTGCCCGCCTGCCGCACCCTTCAGGTCATGGGCGACGTGATGGGCCACGGCTTCACCGCGGCCGTCGCCATGAGCCACTACCGCTCCCTGCTGCGCAGCCTGGCCCTCTCCACCCCCTCAGTCGAAGGACTCCTCGCCGATGCCGACCACCGTGGCGCCGGCATCGGCCTCGACCGGTTCGCCACCTGCCTGCTGGCCCTCATCGACCCCCAGAAGGGCACAGCCACGCTCTCCAGCGCGGGCCACCTGCCCCCGGCGCTGCTGCTCAGGGAAGGCCGCACCGAGCTGCTGGAGGTGGCGGCCGGTCCGCCGCTGGGCGCCGAACTGGGCGGCTACGAGGCGCTGACCGTGCCCCTCCCTCCCGGAGCGGTCCTGCTGCTGTACACCGACGGCCTGGTCGAGCAGCGCACCTTGGACATCGACGCCTCGCTCCAGCGGCTGACGGACCTGCGCTTGACCGTGGACGGGCCCCTTGAGGACATCCTCGACGCCATCCTCATGCACTTGGTGTCCGGCCCTGCAGAAGACGACGTCGCGCTGCTCGCCACCCGCCTGCACACGCCTGGCTGACGGGTTCCGGAAGTCCTGGACCGGGCCGGACGGGGATCTGGTGGAGCACATAACGGCGGCCCCGTATTGCTGCCGGCCCGGCGGCCGGTCCGCGGGGCAAGTCCTGGGGTGTCTCGTTGGGCCGTGGCCGGCTCCTGGGGGAGAGGAGCCGGCCACGGGCACCCAGCCGGGGCAGTGGCCCGTCTCCGAAGGTCGACTGCCGTCCCGGCGCTTGTGTCCCCTTGGGCCGAGACCAAACCCGCGATGGGGAGCCTTGGAGTCACCCCGTGAAAAAGCGTCCTTGCGGGTTCCCCTGTGTCCAGGGCTCCCCCCCACGCCACGCGCTCGTCCTCGCCGCCGCGGGCGCAAGGATGAGCCTGACCCTGGAGTTCCGTTCGCTGTAGCACGTGGGGCTACCGCCCGACGGGGACGTCACCATCACCGCCGAGCTGCGCAAGGTACCTCCTGCCCGCCTCAGGTCTCACCACGGTCCTCGTTGGCCACCTTCGTGCCGGCCACCGCTTCGATGCTCTCGCGCAGCTTGTCGTCGCGATCCATCGGCGCAGCGCGCGTGGCCCGCAGCTCACCACGGGTCCTGCCGCGCGAATTACAGGAACCGCCGGATGGGGGCGACGGCCGCCTCACGCAGCCGTTGCGTGGTGGAGCGGCGTCTCCAGCGGCCCTTCTCGATACGTTCGCTGACGAGGAGGTCTTCGTCGAAGTGGTGGTCCAGGGTGGCGGTGAAGTTTTCGTCGAGGACGGCGAGCATGACCTCTTCGTCGTGGTCGAGGGAGCGGCGGTTGAAGTTGGTGGAGCCGACGAGGGCGGCGACGTGGTCGACGGTGATGACCTTGGCGTGCATCATCGTCGGCTGGTACTGGTAGATCTTCACTCCGCAGTCGAGCAGGTCCTCGTAGTGGTGCTGGCCGGCCAGCTGGCAGACCCGCTTGTCGGTGTGGGGGCCGGGAAGCAGGATTTCCACCTCGACGCCACGCCGGGCGGTCGCGCACAGCAGTTCGATGAAGTAGGCGTCGGGTGCGAAGTAGGCGGTGGCCAGGCGGAAGCGGCGCTGTGCGGATTCGAGCATGACCCGGATGAGGGTCTGCATGTCCTGCCAGCCGAAGCTGGCCGAACCGCGCACGACCTGCACGACCGCGTCGCCGTGGGGTGTGTGGCCGGTGAAGCGGTCCCGGTCGTCGAAGAGGGTGTCATGACACTCGGCCCAGTTCTGGGCGAAGGCGGCGGCGATCCCGTCCACTGCGGGCCCGCGTACCTGGACATGGGTGTCGCGCCACTCGTTCTCGTTGCGGGCATTGCCGCACCACTCCTCGGCGATGCCCACCCCACCGGTGAATGCCGTCAGCTCATCGACGACCAGCACCTTGCGGTGGCAGCGGTGATTCTGCTTGAGCGGCGAGAGGTGCAAAGGCTTGCGGAACCAGGACACTTCGGCCCCGGCACCCTCCATCAGGTCCAGCAGATCCTGTTCGATGAGCCGGCTGCCGAAGCCATCCAGCAGCAGCCGTACCCGTACCCCGTTACGGGCCCGATCGGCCAGCGCGTGGGCGAACTGCCGGGCTATCTCCCCGCGCCAATACACGAACGTCATCATGTCCACGGTGTGCTCGGCGCCGCGGATGCTGTCCAGCATCGCGGTGAAGATCTCATCCCCGTTGCGCAGCGGCACCAGGGCGTTTCCCTCCGTGGCGGCGATGCCGATCAGCCGCTCCAGACGGCGCCGCATCCGCTGCTTGCGCTCGGACACCGTCAGAGCCGAGAGCCCTGTCGGCTCTTGGGACAGTTCCGGCCCGCTGCTCGTGCTTGTCATGGCGTGTCACCTGCCGGTCGCGAGAAGGGGCTGCCCCGTGCGTCCGGCTGCCGTCGGGGCGAGCCGACTGTACACATCCCCCTCCGGCCCCTGACACCGGGTGCCACGCAAGACACAGCAGATCGACAATCCCTTGTCCTTCAGCCTTGGTCCGCTCGGCTGGGCAGCGCCAAAATCCGGCGGCCTCCGGCGTGGTGCAGCCAGGGGCCGTTCGATTCTCCGTGCTTGTCAGTCCCATGCGTTGAAGAGGACTCCGCCCAATGTGGTGATGCCGTAGTGGCGGATCTGACGCCACTCGCCTGGCCGGAGCACTGAGGTGTCCACGTCGTATAGGGGTGTGGCGAGCTGCTCGCTGCTCAGGACCGCGAAGTCCGAGTCGGTAAAGGCATGAGCCCAGGTCGGCGGCGCAGTGAACTCGTCTCGGTACCACTCTCGATGTGCCTGCGCGAAGGCGACCCAGGGGTGGTGAGCGTGGCACAGGACGATGCTCTCGCCTGCGCGTCCGATGACCGTTGCGGTGTGGAAGGTCCGGGGGTACGTCTGTTCCTCCACCTCACCCACTTGGCCTTCGGCGACGCGGGCAGCAGCATACAGAGCGGCGCGGAATGCCCGTAGGTCAGTCTTTGGGAGTGGGCCCTCCTTCGGCGAGAAGAAGCCTGTCGCCCCCCGCGGCAGCACGAAACTCATGGGCCCGTCGTTAACCATGCCGCTCATTTTGCCTGGTGGGAGGCGCATCGGTTGTAGCTGCAGTGACCTGCGGGTTCACGCTGTGCAGCGGGGCTTGGTGCCCACCCCTTCATGACGGGTGGTGGGGTGGCGGTTCTTCGAGCCCGGTGGCTGGCCTGGACCGGGGCGGCATGGCTTCGGCGCACGGGTTGGTGAAAGCAGACCACCTCGATCCCCGGCCGTTTCGCGAGCCAGGCGGCCAGGCTGGATGCCTCCCGGTCGGGCAGCAGGTCCACCGGCCGCCGGCTTTCGACGTCGACCAGGATGGTCCCGTAGTTGCGACCCTTGCGGGTCGCATACTCATCGACCCCGACCACCCGTGGGGCCGGAAACTGCGGGTCGCGCAATGCCTCGACCAGCCGTGGCACCGTGCTGCGGCTGACGGGCACTCCGAAGACTCTGGCCAACCGGGCACCGGCCCGGCCGACGAGCGCGAGGCCAACCGCGGCCAACGTCGACCGCAGCCGCTCGGTCCGCCTGCCGTAACGACGGGTCAGCCCTGACAGCTGCTTCGCCAGCTCGCGGTCGATCAACGCGCGGCCCGCAGTAGAGGCGTAAGCGAGGAACACCCCGAGCTGACAGTTGTCGATCTTCCCGCTGGTGCCGGTGTACCGGCGTTGCACCCCGGCGGACCGGACGCCCTTCTTGACGAACCCGGTCTCGTCCACGATCAACACGCCGTCGTCCGCCGCGAGATGCTCCAGGACAAACGAGCGGACCTCGTCGCGGACCGCGTCCGCGTCCCAGTCGGCCTGGTTCAACAGCCGCTGCATGCCGTGCGGGCACCGCTCGCCAGCCTGCTGACTGATCACTGTGTTTCGGCTCATGACAGGCTGTCCCCCCGAGCACTGAGGGGGAGCCACGGCAGAGGTCGGGGGATGGATCTGGGAACGCAACCTGCGGTCGTTCCTGGAGTTGCTGTCGCACTACGTGGGATACGGCTTCGATGTCACCGACTGGGAGACGGTGGCACGGGCGATCGAAGCGACCGACGACGAGCGGACCGACGGCTGGTACTCGTATCCCTTGGTCGGTAAGCATCGGCAGGTCGAGGTTCGGCTTGCCCGCGCGGTCGGCGGCGATGAGCTCATGGTGGCCGTGAAGGGATCTCTGACGCCCGAGCTGGAGGTTCGGGCGGACACCCTGCTGGCGGCCTTCGCAGCTGGATGACCAAGGTCAACTTGACGGCTTGACTGCATGAGGTGTCTTCCTCCGCGATAAACCGGCCGGCACGGAGTCCGCATGGGCCTACACGCACGTTCCGCAGACGATCCGCGGCGACGCGGCCGGGGACGGCGCAGACGCCATCGCGGGGCGCTGTGACGAACGTGACAAGGAAGCGATGGCCGCTCGCATGGAGGCGCAGATCGAGTGCTACGCGCCCGGTTTCCGTGCGTCGATCCGCTCGCGCAGGGTCCTCGCGCCGCCCGATCTGGAACGGCTGAACCCCGCCCTGGTGGGGGAGCGGTGAACCAGGGCACGACCAACCTCCACCAGCAGCTCTCCTTCCGGCCGTCCCCGGCACCGGCCGGCCCGGCACCCGAGCCGGGCCTCTATCTCGCCTCGGCGACCGCCCACCCGGGCGGCGGCGTGCACGGCGCCCCGGGCGCGAACGGGCGTCGCGCCTCGTTGGCGGCGGTGCTCCCGCCTGGTCTGCTGGGGATCCCCGTCCGACGGTCGGATCCGCATACGGGCGGTGGGCAGGGGCAGGCGGTGACCGATCTGTGAACAGCACGACGAGGCGATGGGCGGCTGCATGCGAAGCGTGGGCGTGGAGGAAGAACTGCTGCTGGTGGACGCGGAGACCGGGGAGCCGCGAGCCGTGGCGGGAGCCGTGCTCGCCGAGGCCGACCGGGCCGGAGCGGACCCTGACCCGGACCAGGCCGCGGAGGACGGAAAGGAGCCGAGCCACACCTTCGAGGCGGAGCTCCAGGAGCAGCAGGTGGAGTTCGCCACGAAGCCGGTGACGGAGATGGGCGAGCTCCACGAGGAGATCGTCCGGTGGCGCGCGGAGGCCGCCAAGCACGCGGCGACGGCCGGCGCGGTCGTGGCGGCGCTCGGCACCTCCCCGCTGGCCGTCCGGCCGTCCATCTCCCCGGGCCACCGCTACGACTGGGTGGCGCGGCAGTTCGGTATGACCGCGCAGGAGCAGCTGACCTGCGGGTGCCACGTCCACGTGTCGGTGGAGTCGGACGAGGAGGGCGTAGCCGTACTGGACCGCATCCGCCCCTGGCTCGCCCTGCTGACCGCGATGAGCGCGAACTCCCCCTTCTGGCAGGGAGAGGACACCCGGTACGGAAGCTACCGCAGCCGGGTGTGGAACAGGCTGCCCGCCGCCGGCCCCGTCGACGTCTTCGGTTCCGCAGACCGCTACCACGCCGAGGTGCAGGCCATGGTGGACTCGGGCGTTCTGCGCGACAAGGGCATGATCTGGTTCGACGCACGGCTCTCCGCCTCCTACCCCACGGTGGAGGTCAGGGTGGCGGACGTTTGCCTCGACGCGTCGACGCCGGTCCTGCTGGCCGCTCTCGTACGGGGCCTGGTGGAGACCGCGGCGAGGTCCTGGAAGGCCGGCGAGCCCGCGCCGCGGGTGAGTACGGGACTGCTCCGGCTCGCGTCCTGGCAGGCCGGCCGCTCGGGTCTCGACGGCCCGCTGCTGCACCCCGAGACGATGCGGGAGACCGCGCCCGTGGCCGCCGTCGAGGCGCTTTACCGGCACGTCGGCGACGCGCTGGCCGACACCGGTGACGAGGCGTTCGTACGGGCCGGCATTGCGGGCCTCCTGGAGCGCGGCAACGGAGCGCGCGTCCAGCGAGCCCTGCTCGGCTCTGAGGGAGACCTGGCCTCGGTCGTCCGGCACTGTGCACGGCGGACCACGCAGGAGTCCCGGTTCCCGGCCCCGGGCCCCACCGGACGACGCGGGTAGGTCGTCTCTTTCGGGTCTTGCCGCGTGACCCGGTTCAGGAAAGATCCGAAAGCGACGACTTGGCCCTGGGTCTGCCCGGTGCCGTGACCGGCAAGGTTCACCGGGTCGTGACGCCCGGCCCGGCACCTCGCCGCGTTGTCGGACCGCCCACGCACGTCCAGTACGAGCTGCGGCCCTCCGCCTTGCGATGCCCCGCACCGGACGCCGCGACCCGGCAAACCCTTCCGGCCACAGCACCAGGCACGCCGGTCGGGAGCCGCGATGTGTTCAGAGGCTGATGTGCAGGATGCACATGTCGTCGCGGCGGGCGTCCGGGTCGACGAGAAGGTCGAGGATGTCGTGCAGAGGACTGGGGGAGTCACCGCACGCTGCTGCGGAGCGGGCCAGGCGGGCGAGGCCGTCGCCGAGGTCTTCGCCCGGCTTCTCGACCAGTCCGTCCGTGTAGAGCAGCAGCTGGTCGCCGGCCTGGAGGTGGATGGTGGATGCCGCATAGCGCTGATCAGGCACCGCCCCCAGCAGGACGCCTTCCGGTTTGGAAAGGTATTGGGCTTGCCCTTGGCGCAGGAGCAACGGGGGCAGGTGGCCGGCCTGCACCCACGTGAGCAGTGAGGTGGCGGGCTCGTAGCGAGCCATGATCATGGTGGCTGTGCTGGAACGCTCGGTGCTGTGCAACAGGAGAGTATTGAGCCGGTCCAAGATCATGGCCAAGGGCATGCCGGTGATCGCCATGCCCTTGGCGGTGAAGCGCAGCTGGGCCATGGTGGCCACGGCGTTGAGACCGTGACCGGCCACGTCACCGACGACGAGCAGCACGCTGCCGTCGGGCAGCTCGATCGCGCTGTACCAGTCACCCCCGACGCTGAGCCCGTCCTGCAGAGGCTGGTAGGCGAGGTCCACGGTCAGACCGCCCAGCCGCAGGGACTGCTCCGTCAAAGGCAGCAGAGCGTGCTGGAGCCGGGCAGCGACGGCACGCTCTGCCTCCAGCAGGCTCCGCTGCGCCTGGACGGCCCGCTCGTGCTCCAGCAACTGCTGTTCGGCTCGCTTCTCAGCGGTCAGGTCCTGCAGGAAGCCGTGTACCTCCACCGGGGTGCCCTGCACGTCCACCTCGGCTTCCGCGACGATCCGCACGTGCCGTACCTCCCCGGCAGGGCTGCTGATGCGGAAGGTGTGGTCGATCGGATCACCATTGCCGAGGACGCGCTGAACGATCCTGCTCACAGCAGGGACGTCCTCCGTGACGGCAGAAGCGGGCAGCTCCTCCAGAGTCATCGGACCGAGAGACCGATCCCTGCCGAAGACGGCGTACGCCTCCTCCGACCACGTGGTCTTCTGCCGGACAAGATCCCAGTCGGCCCACCCCATGCCACCCAGGCGCTGCATCACCGCAAGACGTCGCTTCTCCCGCTCGCTGCTGTCCAGGCGTACCCAGGAAACGATCAGCCCGCCCTGGCAGGCTGAAGCCTGGACGGCAAAGCGGGACAGGCGTGGAATGCCGGCGACGACTTCCTCGTACTCGAAGGGCTCACCGCGGTAGCAGGCGCCGGTATCCAGAGCCTGGAGGTATCCCTGCCACAATTCTGTGCCGGCCACCGTCGGATAGGTGTCCCGGACACTCAGCCCTATCAGCTCCTTGCCCCTGCGGGCGCCGATGTCCACTGCATCGGGAGCCGCTGCCGCGATCCGGAAATCCGCCACCTCGCCATCCGCTCCACGCAGTGGCATGAGGAAAATCACCGATCCCGGAAGGCCGTCAAGCACCTCCTGGACGGCGGGCACCGGAAAAGTCGGCTGCTGCAGATCTCCGGCCCTCCCCGGTTGGCCGGGCATGTGAGGGCCGGAGGAAAATGCAAAGTCATCGGCCGCACCGCCGAAGCCGCCCTCAGCCGACTTGGTCAATGCCGACTCAACGCGGTCAGTCATACGACGAGCATCGCACGCCGCGCGCCCCGCCCGGGCACGAGGGGACTCGACGGCGTCCAGGCACGCGGGCATCACCGGGGTGGCCGGCTCATTGGGTTTCTCGGGAGACTCCGGTGTGAGTAGCGTCCACACATCCGCTGCGCTTCGTCCGGCTGCGCTTGGACGCCACTGTGCCCGGACGTGCCGCGATCGGGAGGAACGTACGGCCGGCGGCTGACAGGAAGTCGGGCCGAGCAGCAAATGGCTGCGGCTCGCGGTCGGGGGAGAGGGCTCCCTGACCGAGCAGCGGCTGGCGGTGCTGCGCATGATGGCGGAGGGCAGGACCGACGAGTCCATCGCCCACAGCCTATGAGTCTCCACACCGTGCGCTGGACAGCCACCGGCCCCTCCGACGTGAACGTGGGCAGTCGCTTCCAGGCCGGCGTCCACGCTGTCCAGCTCGGCCATCTGCCCTCCGCCCCGGAATGAGCCGCTATCGGCCCGTTCCTACCGGCTCTGTGCGAGCAGTTCCGCCAGGCGGGCGGCGGTGAAGTCGATGAACGGGACGCTGTCCATCAGCTGGCAGGGGGCCAGGCCGATGGTGCGGTGGCGGATCAGGCCCGCTGCGTCGGCTTCGGCGCCCAGCTGCGGGAAGAAGCGGCCGTTGTCGTCGCCGACGTCCGGGGCCTCCACCCAGACCCGCTCGTGCTCTATTTCATAGGGAAAGCGCCGCAGTTTCGTGCGGTGCTCGGGCACGAGCGACTCGGCGTAGTGGAGGAAGGAATTGCGGTTGTGGCCCACGCCCAGCAGCAGGATGCGGGCGCCGATGCCGTACATCCGGTCGAACGGGGAGTCCTTGCCGAGCGCGTAGTTCAGGGGCTGGTTCCCCGTGATCTCCTCGGCGCGGGGACCAATCGCGGCGACCGAGGCCTGCGGGTGCCGGCCGCGCAGCCGCCCGGGCACCGCCAGCAGCGCGTTCGGGATCGCTCCCATCGGGGTGGGAAGGGCGTCGTGGAACAGAGGGACGCCGAGGCGGTCCGCGTCGGCCCCGCTGTCCTCGAAGGGCCGCAGCCCCGGGTGCGGTCGCTGATCTGCGGGGTGAAGGTGGGCACGACGACCGTGCCGGACTTCCCCACGCACCCGCGCAGCGCGTTCACCACCGCCTGCGCACCGCCCTGCACGGACCCGAAGGCGGACAGGGAGGCGTGCACCATGACGACGGCGCCCCTGGGCAGCCCCAGGGCCTCGAACTCCCGCTGGAGGAATCCCTCGTCCACGGGACCTTCATACGGGTTCAGCATGGTGTTCCTCATTTCTGTACCGATGTCCGCTTCTCGATGCCCGGGTAGTCGGGCATGCCGTTCCACTTGAATGTCGCCGACACGCCCTCGCCGCAGCCGCCCGCATGACGGTAGTCCCACTGTTGAAGGAGAAGCCGCCCTCGGCGTCGGCCCCGGTGCGGGGCTCCGGGGCCCGCGCGCCGACTGGCTGGGTCGCCTTTGGGGGTTGAAGTGGGACCCACCGCAGCATGCAGGGTCTGGGGCAATGAGGCAGAGTCCGCAGGCGCAGTCCAGGGCGTCCTCGAGGAGCAGGAGACGGTGCAGGCGGGCAGGGCGGGCTCCATATAGACGGCCCTGCCTCGCGGGTCGGCGCCCGGGTTTGCCCGGCAGCATGGTTCGGCAGCGAGTCGTCGTCTCGCCCATGTAATCCTCAGGAGCACAGGGTGTGCTCGGCAGTGCTGACCAAGGTCGCGGTGACTTGGTCGGATTGCAGCGCCCGGCCGGTGTAGAGCAGGTCGAAGCTGTCGAAGCTGGTCAGCAGCCACAGCACGTCGGCGGCCTGGGCGGTGGTGAGGCCGTCGCGGAGCACGCCTTGCTCGGCCAGTCGGCCGGCGAGGCCGGTCATGCCTTCGGCGCGTCCGCGTTCCAGGCGTTGGACCGCGCCGCCGACCGCTTCTGCGTCGAGTTGGGCCATCGAGAACAACGCGCGCAGCACGTCCCGGTGCGCCGCGTACATCAGCACGTTGCCGCGGATGCCGCCGCGCAGGCCCTCGCGGGCATCGGGGTGGAGCACCGCGCGCACCATGTCGGTGAATCCGCCGCGTTCGAGCAGGTCCATGCCGAGCGCGTCGAACAAACCCGCACGGGAGCCGAAGACGGTGTAGACGGTGGAGCGCGACACCTCCGCGAGCCTGGCGACCTTGTCAACACTGACCGGTTCGGCCGGCGCCTCACGCAGACGCTGGTAGACGGCATCGAGGATGCGGCGCCTTGTCTCCTCTGCGGCCCGGGCGCGCAGGCGCTGCTCGTACTTCCGAGTGGGGGGCATGGCTCAGCACCCTAGCATTCGCTTGACAGTCTGTCTTTTGAAAGACAGGCTGTCCGACGAAAATCGAGGTCTGCCGATGCACCACAGAAAAGGGGTCAGCATGCGCGTGATGATCCGGTACACGGTCAGGCCGGAACGCGTGGAGCAGAGCGTGGCGTTGCTGCGCGCGGTCTACGCGGACCTGGAACGGGCCCGTCCGCGCGGCCTGCGCTACGAGACTTTTCGGCTCGACGGCGGCGGCAGCTTTCTGGCCGTGATCGAGTCCGAGGGCGACCCGGTAGCGGCTCCGCACCACCGGCTCGCCTCATTCCAGCGCTACCGCGCCGCCCTGAGCGAGATCTGCACGGAGCCGCCCGCCGTGACCTACCTGGACCAAGTCGGCTCCTACCGATCCGACTGACAACGGCCACGGCAGCCACGAACACACCCCAACCAAGGAGATAGAGCGCATGATCCGGATTGCCGTCATCATCGGCAGCACCCGTCCCGGACGCCGGGCCGAGGCCGTGGCCCGGAGGGCCCCGCCGTCGCCGCCGGCCAGGCGGCCGTCGAGGTGGTCGACATACCCGCATACGAACGCCCCTGCTGGACGAGCCGGTGCCCGCGGCCTTCGGCCGCTGCGCCAACGCGCACACCCGCTCCGTCCCCGCCGCGCTGAAGAACGCGATCGACTTCCTCTACGCGGAATGGCACCACAAGGCCGCCGGGTTCGTCGGCTACGGCGTGCACGGCGGCATCCGCGCGGTGGAGCAGCTGCGGCAAGTGATGGCAGAGGTCAAGATCGCCGATGTACAGACCCAGGTGGCCCTGGCGATGTTCACCGACTTCACGTTCACCGACCCCACCGATCCCGCCGACCCGGGCACCTGCATACCGAGCACCCGCCAGGAATCGACCCTCGTCACCATGCTCGACGAGATCATCGTCTGGTCCCAGGCGCTCAACTCTGCACTCGTGGTGCGGTCCGGGAGAGAACGCGTTCGAGGGGAGGGCGATGTTGTCTGCGATGGCGACGCGGACGAGGCAGTGAGGGCTGCCGTACATGCGCCGGAACTCGCTCACCCTCGTCACTGCGGTTCCTCAACCAGCCCCTCGACTGACCCGCTTAGGCCACCGCGAGCCGCGCGCGCCGCCCGGCAGCTGCCCGACCGCGACCCGAGTCACGCGGGCGGCGCCCACGCGTCACGTGACGGCGGCCGCAGCCGTCTCCTGCCGGGCCGGTTCCGCGGCATCGATTCCACCCCACCACAAGACGGTGGGCCGATCGCCGTCGCACCCTTGAGGCCCTCACCTGGGCGTACCGCAGCAACTCGCCCTGGCGTGACCTGCCAGCAGGCTGGGTCCGTTTCAGACCGCGCACAAACGGCTGGTCAGGTCTCACCCGGGTTCAGCAGCAGGCTGAGAGGTGCAGGTCAAGGCACGGCTCACGTGCTTGGGCGGGCTGGAAGATAAAAAACAAGCTTAGAGGTCGTTTTCGATGTCGGTACTTGGGGCGCAGGTGCGGTCGGTGCGGCGGATGGCAGCAGCTTGTAGTCGGCCGTAGAAGACAGGCCATCCCGCAGGGCCAGGGCGGCGACTCGATCCGGGTCTCCGGCTCCCCGCCCCGCCGCTTCACCAGCTCTCCGGTGAGGTCCGCAGATCCGCCGGGCGCACGGTTCGGTCAGTCCAGCAGGCCGAGGGCGTTGTCGGGGTTGCAGTAGGGGCAGGCCTCGATGTCGTCGGCGAGCATGCGGCGGGCTTGGTCGCGGTCGATGGGCTTGCCCTTGCCCATGGTGCAGTCGCCGACGTGGATCCTCAGGGGCTTGGCGCCGGCCGCCGTGCGGATCGACTCGGCCTTCCAGTCCGGGGGCGGCGGCAATGGCCGGCGGGACTGCTCGGCGGCGAGCTCCGCCTCCAGGCCGCGGATCCTCTCCTCGACCTGCCGCTGCTGCCACTGGAGCCAGGCCCGCACGGCCCGCCACTGGTCCAGGCGCGCCTGGACCCCGCTCACCTCGACCGCGCCCCTGCGCCGGCCGCGGCGAACCTGTCACGGGCGTGTACCGCCCCGCGCTGCGCTGCCTCGGCTGCCTGACGCAGCTCGACCCGGCCTGCGGTGGACCATCCGGACGCTTCCCAGTAGGGGTGCGCGCTGATCCGGCACGACAGCCCGATCAGCTCCCGCCGAAGCTCCGCTTCCCCGTGCCCCGGCCGGTCGGCGAGGCGCCGGTAGGCGGCGGTCCACTGCTGCTGGAGCTTGATCAGGTCGGCGGGGAACGGGAAGGACTTCATCCACTTATTCAATCACGTGTTCGAATTATTGTGCGAGTCCCCGCTGGGGCGCGTGGCGTCGGGGGACTGTTGGTGGCGGGTCTGCGATCCGGCCGTGACTGATACCTACTCCCTGCCGACTTGATCCACGCACAGAAACGCTCCGATTCGTCCACCACATCCTGGAGTTCCCCGACTACGACGACGAGAACCCCTGGTCAGGGCTGCAGCCCTGAACCACACCGGAGGACCGACCACGCCGGCGGCCCCGTCTGCCCCACGCATGTCACCGCGTCCCGCGGGTATCCGCGCCTGCACAACAGTGGTCGTGGAGAATAGGAGCGCCCGTGCTGCCCTTCGAGGTGACCGAGAGCGGTGTACTGATCATCCATCTGCGTGCCGACCTGGACATCGCCGGGCGGGCCGCCGCCGCGTGGGAGATCGACGGCAGCCTCGCCGCACACCGGTCCGCGCCCGTTGTACTGGAACTGTCCGACGGTCCGGTGAGCGACGCGGCGGTCAGCACGGTCGTACGGGCCCACCGCATGTGTCGGTACGCGGACGTGCCGCTGGGCGTCGTCGCTGCCGACCCCGAAACCCGCCGGAGCCTGGCGGCCGCAGCCGTGGAGGGGGCACTGGACGTCCATGACGGCCGATCGCAGGCCGTCGCGGCACTCTCGACCCCGGTCGCCGTGGCGGCCTGACCCGCCGCTCCTCCTCCCACTCGATGTCCGTGGGGGCCACGGGCGTCGACGCGTCTACCGAGCCGGCTCCTTGCCGGGGCAGTGGTCGTGCCATCGGTACGGGTGCGCACCGGCGCCCGTCCCCCGCGTGCCGGTGGCGGGGCCGGTTCACTTGGCTCCGGAACCCTCTTCGGTCCGCTCGACCAGCCGCGTACGTACGCCGGAACCGTGGGCGGACACACGGTCGCCACGGCGGGTCAGGCGGTGCCACCAGTGGTGGCGGCGCGGGTGGACGGCGCGGCCCATCCGGCGGCCGAGGACGAGGTAGCCGAGAAGCGCACCGGCGACGTTCAGGAGGACGTCGTCCACGTCGAAGGCCCGTCCGGTGACCAGGGAGCCCTGAATGAGTTCCACCAGGGTCATCACCACCGCTGTCACCGCCGCCAGCCGCAGCACCCCGTGTGCTTGCGGGATGAGGACCGGGAGGAGCACCCCGAACGGCACGCCCAGCAGAACGTTGCCGCCGAGCTGTTTGACAGCTTCCCGAACGGACGCCCCGTCGAGGTAGAGGCTGATTGAGGCACCCGGGCGGGTATTGCTGTGCACCACGCCTGCCGAAGCCGCCGAGGGCTCCAGGGTCACGCGCGCCAGGAGCAGGCTGAACAGCACCGTCCCGACGAAGGCGGCCAGCATCGCAAGGGCTCGTACCACCGGACGAGCGGGAGACCGAACCGCGACTACGGTCTCCCGCGTCCGCTCCCCCCGCTGCGCCCGCTGCGCCCGCTTCGCGGCGAGATACTCGCGTACATCCATGTGAACGGCTCCCTCGGTGACGAGCTCTGACGGTGGATGCCCGTGTACCCACTGACGGCGCCGCCGTGCGGATGAGCATCAACTCGGCAAGGTTCGCGTGGGGCGCCACCCGCGCCCGCCAGCAGGTCCGCTTCGCCGACCTCACCGCCGACTCCCACGCCGACGATCTCCTCCAGCAGGCCGATGGCGGTACCGGCGTCTACGGCTTCAACGGCGGCGACTCCGACCCGGCTGGCTGGACCCAACTCGGGGCCTCCCTTGAACGTCCTGCCCGATGACCACGGAAAGGCGCCGAAGGCCGAGCTGTAGCCCGTGTGCTCGACGGCCGCGCTGCGCCCTGGGCGTTATGCCGTGGCGGCTACGCCGATGCCGACGGCGATGAAGAGCCAGCCGGTGGTGAGTTCCCAGCGGTGCCGGAAGGCCGGGCGGGCGAGGAGGCTGCGCAGGCGGGTGGCGAGGGCGACCAGGACGCACGCGACTATTACGTGACCAACCACCTTCCGCTGGTCAAGAATTGGCCCGGTCCGCTTGCATGGCGCTGCAGCTTCACCTACGAGGCCCCAGCGCTGGACTTCTCCGCAGCCGACCCAAAGGTGTCCTGGCCCGGATCGAGGCCGGCACCGACGACGAGACGCGGGCGACCGTCGCAGTGATGGGCGGCGACGACTGGAACCTGTCGGTGCGCGCCCTCGCCGCCCGCCGGCTCCTCGCGGACAAGTTCACCACCGTGGCCCTGACCTACGTCGGATCGGAGGTCACCGCGCCGGTGTACCGGCAGGGCACGATCGGCGCCGCCAAGGAGCACCTGGAGCAGACCGCCCACGACCTGACCAACTCGACCCCTGCTCAAGGAGAAGGACGGCCGCGCGTTCACCGTCGTGGCCGGCGCAGCCGTACCCATGCATCCAGTGCGATCCCCTCCATCACCCTCTACACCGCCTTCCTCCGCACCGTCCTCGGGGAGTACGGATTCCGTACCACGGCCGAGCAGGCCAGGACCTGTGGGACCAGCTGGAGGGCCACACCCGCTGGTTCTCGATGGGGCGGGCAGGATCCGGCTCGATGGCTGGGAACTCGACGATCAGGTCCAAGACCGCGTCCGCCAGCCGTGGGCGGCCCCTGAAATGGCCGTCGATGATCCATTTCAGGCCGCCGTTGGTTCTGATTGACCTCCCACCGCCGGCGCCGTAGTAACTCTGCCCCGTGAACGCCTTGATCGTGGGGTTGTAGTGGAGTTCCTGTCCTCCCGGAAGGTAGACGACGCTCTCGGCAGGACCACTGCGGATGAGCAATCCTCCCTCGGCGTCGTACAGGTAGTTCGTCAAAGGCCGCTTAGGACTGGCCCGGGCGGCAACGCACGCGAACCTGCCCCTGTTGGGGACACCGATGAGCCAGGCTGTGGACCGGCTCCTGGCTGCGCGGATCGGGCAGAACACGTTTAAGGCCCGCCCAGCCACCCGGGCGGGTGTGATGGTGTCTGGACGGCTACCAGGGCGAGACCGAGACCGTGTGCGAGATTGCCGCCGCTTTCGAGGACTCGTGGCGCGACCTGCACCGCACCAACCCCGAGACGGTGCCCGGCAGCCGCGACCTATGGGCGCCGGTCGCTTACGTACAGACGCCCGTGACGGCGAAACCGAAAAGTACCTGCAAGGCGATCCTCGACTCGCGTCGCTACGGATCGCACGGAGGAGCCGGCCCTGGGCCGCTCCCCTAGCCAGAAGCCCGGCTTGTCGATGCCGAGCCAGCTGATGTGCTGGCTGTACCCGTCGTCGATCACGCACTCGACTCTGGGTCTGATCCTTGAAGAGGCTCTCTAGGGTGCTGTGCGTGGCCGCGGCGCACGCGCTTCACCGCGCGCTTCACCGTCACCGCCGCCGGGAGACCCGCCAGGAGGAGGGCCAGCCCCACCGGGAGCACCCCCGCCCACGCCGTTGGCGAGACGTACGCGGTGCCGGACGTACCGTCCACCAGCCACGCACGGAGCGGTTGCGCATTGATGTCGCCCTCGACGGGGACGTCGAACGACGAGCCGCCGTCGTCCGGGGTGAAGGCGCCCGAGCAGGACGTCGACGTTCCTGCATTGGCCACGGTGTTGTCGTACGTCCGGCAGCTGGCGTCGGTCACGGTTCCGGGCTCGCCCCACAGTGCCGCCCGTAGCTCGCCGGTGAAGTTCGTCAACACGACGGAGGCCAGAATCAGCCCGACCAGACAGGCCAACGCCAGCCACGGCGCGGGTCCGACCTGCTCCGGTTGCCCGTCCAGAACGTCCCCACCCTCGCTCATCATCCCCCTCGGATCGCCGACGGACCTCCATGGTGACCGATCCGAAGCACCCTCGGAAGGCTTCCATGGCCTGCTCTGCCGGGCGGTCAGTCCCGTACGACGGTGAACAGCATTGGGGTACGGATGCCGATGTGGGCGGCGGAGTCGGCCACGGTCGCTGCGAGCCAGCCGACCGCGTCACAGGACCATTCCGCCAACTCACCGGAAAGTGTCATTCCATGCAGGGGCGGACCGTTCCAGAAGCGGTCGTCGAAGGGCGGCGCTACCGCTGGGATCAACGGGTCGAGGCCGCCGTCGATGCGGCCCTTCACCGACACCCGCGCCCGTGGGTCACACTCGCCGGACCAGTCCGGTGTCCGCATGGAGGGCACCAGCGCGTACGGCGGGCGGGCCGAGGCGTCGATGCCCTGCACCGGCATGAGGACCTGGACCGCGGTGAGGCGCACGGCGCCGATCCGCTCGGTCGTCTCCTGCGCGCAGCACAAGAACGGCTGCACGGGAAGCGGCCGGTCGTCGGCCAACGCGCTCGCCTCGACATAGAACCACGAGATCAGGTTCGGGCCCGGAGCGGCAAGGGGGTGGCTCCAACCCGCGTCGTTCATGGCCGTTAGCCCCGGCGCGACGTGCGTGCGCCCGCCGGAGGCGTTCCCTTCCTCAGCACCCGCCCTGTCGTCGAGCCAGCCCATCGCGAGCGATCGAAATAGGTGGTGTTCACGAGAACGGGAGTCAGCTGCCGCGCGCCTTCCCCGGGTGCATCCGTCACTGCCCGGACCGGTTGGTGAGGGCCTGCTGAGAGGCGGTCGGTGGTGTGAATAGTGCCTGGACGGTTTCGGCGGCCGTTTCGCGCATCCAGGTGTGGGCGCGGTCGTCGTCGTAGCGCTGGTGCCACAGCAGGTACAGCGGGACATCGGGCAACGGCAGTGGCAGCGGCAGCGTGACCAGGCCGAGTTGGTCCCGTGCCGTGCGGGTGACCGCGTCGGGAAGGGTGACCACCAGGTCAGTACCGAGGGCGAGTTGCAGCGCGAAGGCGGCGGTGGGTCCGGCGGCGATGACGCGTCGTTCGAGGCCGCACGTGGTCAGGGCGTCGTCGATCGGGTCGCGCAGGCTTCCGCGCCGCGAGACGGTGAGGTGTTCGGCGGCCGCGTAGCTCTCGAGGCTCATCGGGGCTTCGGTGAGGGGGTGGCCTGGGCGGACGGCGACGACCAGCCGGTCTCTGCCGACGAGGCGGTGGCGGATGTCCGGGAGCGTCGGTCGGCTGGAGCTTGATTCGAGGTCGATCTCACCCCGGCGCAGCTCGGCGTCGTCCGTCCCGGGTTCGGAGGACAGGCGCAGCCGGACACCGGGGGCCTGGCGGTGGACGGCCGTAGTCAGGGCGGTGCCGCAGGCGGCGGTCAGGGCGTCGTGCCAGCGCACGGTGAACACCCGGTCCAGAGCCGTCAGGTCGAGTTCCTGCTGCGCGGAAAGAAGTTGGTGGGCCTGTTGCACGATGGCGTGGACCTCGGCGCGCATGGCCAGCGCGCGGGTGGTGGGGACCATGCTGCGGCCGGTGCGGACCAAGATCTGATCACCGGTGGCCTTGCGGATGCGCCCCAGGGTGCGGCTCATCGCCGGTGAGGTGACGTGGAGGCGTGCTGCGGCGCCGGCGACACTGCCCTCTTCCAGCAGGGCGTCCAGGGCCGTGAGCAGATTCAAGTCCAGTTGCATGACAGTAACTCTACAAGTGACAGACATGCACTTGTTGTTAATGATCGGGCGGCCTACCTTCGAAGTGCGGGGGCGAGACAACCGCCCCGATCACACCGATCAGACCGATCCGAACCCGGTCCGACCGACCCCAAGGAGCCCACCATGAGCACAGCCACGCCTTTCGCCGCCGGTACGAGGCTCCTCGCCGACGTGACCGCCGCAGTAAAGACCGCCGGCGCCACGCTGCGCGACCGTCACACCCCGCACGCCCGGGGCGTGAGCCTCGACGAGGTCGTCGGCGAGATACACGCCAACGACGACGCGGTGCTGGACGTACTGCAGCAACCGCTGCTGGCGGCCCGGCCCGGGTCTCAGTGGGCCGAGGACGAGCTGGCCGGCGGCGCGCTCCCGGCCGGGGAGTGGTGGGTCGTCGACCCCGCCGAGGGCAACATCAACCACGTACACGGCATGGACGACTGGGCCGTCACCGCCACCCTGGTCCGCGACAACCAGCCGGTACTCACCGTCGTCCACCTGCCGCTGACCGGCGACACCTACACCGCGGTTGCCGGCGGCGGCGCCCACCTCAACGACCGTCCCCTGACGGTGTCCGCCAAGACCGACCTGGACGCCGCGCTCATCGGCACCGGTCAGGCCAAGCCCGGCGAGGACGAGCGCACCTTCCGGCGGATCGGCGACTCCGTCACCGCGATGCTCGTCAACGGCCTGGTCGTACGGGTGTCCGTTCCCGCCACGATGCAGCTCATCCACGTCGCCGCCGGACGCATGGACGCGTTCTGGCAGTTCTCCGACGTCCGCTCCGGCCTGGTCGCCGGTGCCCTGCTGGTCTCCGAGGCCGGAGGCACCGTCACCGACCTGGCCGGCGAACCCTGGAACACCGCCAGCCGCGACTTCCTGGCCTCCGCCCCCGGCATCCACGCCGCTGCCCTCAAGGTCCTCTCGCCGATCGCCTGAGCAGACGTACGTACGTGCGTACCCGCCCACCCCTCCCACTCGATACCGCAAGGAGCATCACCGCATGACCCACATCGGCATCCTGGGCGCCGGCCGCGTCGGCGCCAACCTCGCCGGCAAGCTCTCCGCAGCCGGACACCACGTCACCCTCGGCGGCCGCAACCACGCGGACCCCGCCGCCCGCACCTCCGCGCCCGCCGCCCCGCGGATCGCCTTCGCCGACCAGCGCACCACCGCCCGTACCGCGGACATCGTGATCAACGCGACACCCGGCGACAGCTCCCTGGACCGCCTCACCGACCTGCGCACCGAGCTCGCCGGCAAGATCCTCGTCGACGTCTCTAACGCCACCCGTGACGACGGTGACGGCCTGCCCGGCGACCTGTGCTATCCCGGCAGCAGCCTGGCCGAGAAGCTCCAGGCAGCGCTCCCCGACACCCACGTGGTCAAGACCCTCAACACCATGCTCTTCATGGTCATGACCGCCCCCAACACCCTCGCCACCCCACCGACCGCCTACGTCTCGGGCGATGACGAACACGCGAAGAAGACCGTCACCGGCCTGCTCGGCGACCTCGGCTGGCAGCCCGAACGGATCGAAGACCTCGGCGGCATCACCACGGCCCGCGCCACCGAGGCCATGATCCTGGTCGTGCCCCACATCCTGCGCCGACACGGCTTCAAGCCCTTCGCCGTCTCCCTCACCCGCTGACCCCACCAAGACCGGGTTCAGACCAAAACCAGGTAGCGGGCTCGTGCGAGGCAGCTGGGCGCTGGCACGGACAACGCCCGCTGGGCTGCAAGTGACGCCCGAACTCGGTTCTGGCACAGATCTTGGGGAGCGGTCGCGGTGCGTTACCTCGATGTTCGATTGCGAGGGACTGGCTCATGTGAGACCGCGTACGCCCTGTCCTCCGACAGCCGGAAGTGACGCTCCCTCGGGTGCCTGCCGGTCGATGCTCTGGTCGGCTGTGGACGGTGATGGTGCTGGTCATGCAGACCGAAGCACCGTTCTGGGACTCTCTGGTGTTCGACGGGATCGCCGATGTGGATGTCGAGGCGGTTACGGCTGCGTTCGGCACGGTCGAGGTGGTGGCGAGAGGCCGCGCGGCCGGGGCGCCATGTCCGGACTGCGGCTGTTTCTCGGATCGAGTCCACGACCGTTACCAGCGCAGGCTGAAGGACCTTCCGCTCGCTGAGCAGGGCTTTGGGATCCGGCTGACGGTCCGGCGCTTCATCTGCGAGTCGGCGGACTGCCCCCGCCGGACGTTCGCCGAGCCGTTCTCCCGGCTGGCCGCCCCGCACGCACGGTTCACTACGCGGCTCAACCACGCCCTGGAGCGAGTGGGGCTCGCCCTGGCCGGGCGGGCCGGCGCCCGGCCGGCTGCCCAGCTCGGCTTAGGCGCGGGACGAATGACCTTGTTACGCAGGGTCATGGCATTGCCCGATCCACGGTTCAGCACGCCGCGTGTACTCGGCGTGGACGATTTCGCGATCCGCCGCGGCCAGACCTACTCCACCGTCTTGACCAGCGTCGAAGACCATCGCGTGGTCGATGTGCTCCCGACCCGTGAAGCCGGGCCGCTGGCCGCCTGGCTGATCCGCCACCCTGGCGTGGAGATCATCTGTCGGGACCGGGCCGGCGCCTACGCCGAGGGTGCCCGCCGCGGTGCCCCCGACGCTTTGCAGGTCGCCGACCGGTTCCATCTGTGGCAGGGCCTCGGCCGGGCCGTGGAGACCTGCGTCGCCGCCCACCGCGACTGCCTGCGCAATCCTTCGCCCAGCGGCATGCTGCCCGGCGCCACCCGCCTGGCGTCCGGTCGGCCGCAGAAGGACGCTGAGCCCGTCGGCCGGCGGGCCGAGCGGAAGAAGGCAGCGCATGCCCTGATCCACGAGCTCCTCGCTCAAGGTCACTCGCGCCGGGCGATCGCCCGGCACCTGGGCTGGGGTCTCAACACCGTGCTCCGTTACGCGAACGCCGCACACTGGCAGGACACCTTCCGCGAGAACCGGCCCCGGTCCAGCAGACTGGACCCCTACAAGCACTACCTGGAACGACGCTTCGCCGAGGGATGCACCGGCGTCACTCGACTGCATGGCGAGCTGGTTGCCGAGCACGCCCCGGTCACCTCCGGCATGGTCCGCGCACACATTGCGACCTTGCGCGGGGTTCCCTCCGCGGCGCCGCCCCGGCCGCCGACGGTGCGGCAGGTGACCGGCTGGCTCACCCGTCACCCTACGACCCTGACCGAAGAAGACCGGGCCGGCCTGAAGGAGGTCCTGGCCCGCTGCCCCGAACTGGACAAGGCGGCCGGCCACGTCCGTGACTTCGGCGAGATACTCACCGACCGCCTCGGCTCCACACTCCCCACCGGGATCGACGCAGTCGACGCCAGCCAGCTACCCGGCCTCACAGGCTTCGCACTCCACTTGCCCCGAGACCTCGACGCCGTGACAGCCGGGCTCACTCTCGACTGGAGCTCCGGCAGCATCGAGGGAGCCGTGAACCGCATCAAGAAGATCAAGAGGCAACTCTACGGTCGCGCCGGATTCGAACTGCTCCGCAAGATGATCCAGCTTCAGTAGCTTCCTCGGCCACTGCCCAGGATCTGCGTCAGAACCCTTGACGGCACTGGGCTATTCGCCGGGAGAAGCATCGGGGTGCTCCTCGTGAAGGGCCCCAGGTCAGCCGGTCACCGTGCTGCGAGCCGTGGCCATCCATGGCGCTACCTACTCCGAATGACCGCACCCAACGAGGTGGCAGGGAATGGTGACCGGGCGTGGCCGCTGCCCTCCAACTTGTTTACCGGGCATTCTTCTGGGCTCAAGGAGGCTTGCATGACCGAACATCCCAACATCGCTGTGTTCAGACGCGCCATGGACGCCTTCTCGACGGGCGACATGGACGCTCTGGCGGAGGTGTTTCACCCCGACGTGCGGTGGCACATCTCCGGCCAATCCCCGCTCGCGGGCGACTTCCAGGGCCGTGACGCCACCTTCGCCGCATTCGAGCTCGACTTCCGGCTGTCGGGCGGCACTTACCGCCCGCAACTCCACGATGTGCTCGCCAATGACGCGCACACCGTCGCCCTGCTGCACGCCACGGCGTCCCGCGACGGTAGGGAGCTCGATATGAACTACGCCATCGTGTTCCACATCAGCGACGGAAGGATCACCGAGGGCTGGGAGCTGTGGGCTGACCAGAGGGCGTTCGACGCCTTCTGGTCGTAGCGTCCCGTTCTGTGGTGTGAACCACCCTCACCCAGTGGGCCCCGACACGTATCCATACCGCGCTGGCGCGGGTGGGCGGGGGTGTCCTCCGCGACGACACTCAGTGCTGTCAAAAGTCTACGGTCAAGCGGCAAGGCGTACGCGGGCTCACGTGAACCACCCCCTCACAATCGAACACCGGGGTGACACTCCGCGACGACTCCCCAAGATCTGTGCCAGAACCCCGAAATCATCGACATTGATCATGCTTGCTACACGTTCCCGTGTGCAGAGCCACCCGTGTGGGGGGTGAAGGACGAAGAAGCCTGAGCGTCAGGGCTAGCCTTAGGAGACCCTGGGCAAGCCCTTCACGAAGGGCTTGCCCAGGCTCCACTCACGGGCCGCCCCATCCTGGGCGCAGGACGTAGGCGTAGATCCGAATGGGAGTCGCTTGTCGACGACTTCGGGAGTCGCCTCGCCCCAGCGCTCTTCCATCGCGGCCATGAAGGCCCGGACGGTGTCCTCGTCCCCGCCGATGATGTCCAGGACCACCAGGCTGGGCTCCGCGATGTGCTGCTCGTCGATCGGCTTCATGAGCTCTGCGACAGTGCTGGAACCGGACCGGTTCGCCGCCGGCCCCGGGTCCACCGCACGAGGGACCTGGCTCAACCCGCGGGCGTCGCACAGTTGGCAAGCTCTGTCGGGGTGCGGCCCCCGTCGCAGCCCTGGTGGCCAGGGCCGCGCCCCGTACGTCCGAACGTACTCAGGGGCCGAGGTCACCGGTGTGGCTTTTCGCTGGCGGCCGTGATCTGCTGCCTCACCCGTTCGCGCGCGGCCAGGTGCCAGTGGGGAGCGACGGGAACAGGCTGGGCGCATGTCCGCGAAGCTGATCGTTTATCCGCCCGACGAGCAGGGCTGGCGTCGGGTGCGCTACGACGGCGTCGCCATCGGGGTCGCGCACAGGCCGGCCGACATCCGGGTCTTCCTCGCGGCCGCCGGGCTGGAGAACGCCGAGGACGTGGACTTCACCGACCTCGACTTCGTGGAGTGGCGCGGCGTCGGCCCTGAAGGTTGGGAGCCCTCCCGCTGAGTCTCGCGAGAGGTTGCACCGGGGGGCGGCTGGAGGGTTGTCTGCACGGTTGCACTGGGCGGGGGACGGCAGGTGTGACCGGGGGTGGGATCCCCCGAATCTAGTGATCTTGCATTCGTGCAGGTCAGATGCCATGGGCAAGCCCCCTTCGGAAAACGACACCTCTAATTCGTTAGTAATTAGAGGTTCTGGATCTCTGAGGGGCCTGGGGCGGCCTTGTCCAGCCGAGGGCAGGACGTGTGTGGTCCGGTCGGTGCCGTGGTGACCCCTACGACACCTCCGACCGTGCGAGGTCTTTACAAAGACTGGTGGCGCTGGGCGCCGGCCGGTCCTCGCACGTTCTGCCCCCACGGGCCCCTCGGGTTCGGGATCCTCGATGGATGAGCTGCCGCATGGTGACGCGTTCTTCCTCACGAGCCTTGAGCTCTGGACACGGCGTGCGCCCGTGCGGCCTTGCGGTGCCGCGCACGGCTGATGAGGTGGCGGACCTTGGAGTCCTGGAATTAGTGCGCCGTGCGGCCCCGTGTGCTCGCGTTCGAGAACAGCACCGGCGAAGGGGCGGGATCCATGGACGTGTTCTGCGGGGTCGACTGGGCGGAGGGACACCACGACGTAGCGCATATCGACGGCACCGGCAAGCTGCTGGCCAAGTGCCGCATCGGCGACGACCTGGACGGCTACCGCTTGCTGCTGGACCTCCTGGCCGAGCACGGGGACACCGCCGAGGCGCCGATCCCGGTGGCGATCGAGACCAGCCGCGGCCTGCTGGTCGCCACGCTGAGGCAGGGGCCTCGGCAGATCTTCGCGGTCAACCCGATGGCGGCTTCCCGCTACCGCGACCGCCACGGCGTCAGCCGCAAGAAGTCCGACCCCGGCGACGCGCTCGTGCTCGCCAACATCATCCGCACGGACATGCCGATGCACCGGCCGCTGGCCGCCGACACCGATTTGGCCCAGGCCGTGGCCGTCCTGGCCCGAGCTCAGCAGGACGAGGTCTGGAGCCGGCAACAGCTCTGCAACCAGCTCCGTTCCCTGCTGCGGGAGTACTTCCCGGCGTTCCTGGAGGCGTTCAAGGACAAGCAGGGTGGTCTGGCCCGCCCGGACGCCCGCCGGGTCCTGGCGGTGGCACCGACGCCCGCGCTGGCTGCCAAGCTGCCGCTCTGGCGCCTGACGGCCATGATGAAACGGGCCGGCCGCCGCAGGAACATCGAGGCCGATGCCGAGCGACTGCAGCAGCTCTTCCGCCGCGAAGCCCCGCACCACGTCCCGCTGGTCGAAGACGCGATGGGCAAGCAGGCCGCGGCCTTGCTGCTGCCGCTGGACGCCGCCTGCGAAGCAGTCGCCGATCTCGGCGAAGCCACGGAGGAAGCCTTCCGAGCCCATCCCGACGCCACGATCATGCTGAGCTTCCCCGGCATCGGCCCCCAGATCGGCGCACGGATCCTCGCTGAGATCGGCGACGACCGCACCCGGTTCGCCACCGCCGGAGGGCTCAAGGCATACGCGGGCGCTGCCCCCATCACCCGCGCTTCTGGCAAGCGCCACTACGTCGGACGCCGGTTCGTCAAGAACAACCGGCTCAACCACGTCGGCCACCTCTGGGCCTTCGCCTCCCTCAGCGGCTCGGCCGGCGCCGACGCCCACTACCGGCGACGACGGACCGGCGGGGACTGGCACATGCAGGCACTACGGCACCTGTTCAACCGGATGCTCGGCCAACTCCATCACTGCCTCTGGCAGGGGTTCCGTTCGATGAAGCGATCGCCTTCCCTGCAGAGCCCCAGCCAGCAGGAACAGCCACTGCGTAAAGCAGAACGGGGCAGCTTGTCCACGGGCGGCAGGGGAGACGATCATTCGGCCATGAGACCCGAAGTGCAGGCTTTCGTTGCTGATGGACCGCTTCCCGACTGGGACGCGAGCGAGGAAGAGATCGACCGGCGTGAACGCCAGCTGAAGACGATCTCCCGTCCTGTCACGTCCGAAGAGGCGACTGCCCTGGCCACCTGCTTCGGTCCCGACGACTGCTACGGCGCCGCCTGGACGCTCGTTCACCTGATCGAGACGGCTCCCAACCCGGTACCACAGTGGGAAGATCCGGGTCCGGAAGCTGGCGACTGGGCCGAGGTTCTACGGAGGCGGTGGGGCGGCGGCTTGACGGCTTAACTACATGAGGTGTCTTTGTCCGTGATAGCCGGAAGGAAGAGGTCTGGTTCGGGTTCGGGGTCGGCGGGGCCGCAGGGGGTACATGTACCGGCATGGCTCGTGGACGGATCCGGTGGCCGCTTGTCGTGGATCGCGCTCGGGAGATCGCGGACGGGTACGCGCCGCTGAAGTTCACGCTGCGGCAGGTGATGTACCGTCTCGCCGCCGAGGGCGTGCTGCCGCACACGCCGCCGATGTACGGGCGGCTGTCCGCCCAGCTGGCCCGGGCCCGCCGCGGTGGCCGTTTCCCCGACCTGATCGACACCGTCCGCGAAGTCCACGTCCCACCGCACGGTGACGCGTTTGTCGCCGAGATGCCCGCCTGGTTCCGTCTGGACCGCACTGCCGGCAAGACGCGGGCTTTGTACGTCGCAGGGAAGTGCGGGGGAGCCGAGCGGGTGCCTGGCGCCTCTCGCGGGACGCAGGAGCCCCGCGCCCGTGTGCCGCTGGCCTGTCAGTCGGGTCGTGCAGACTGGGTGGTGACTGCTGGACCGGGGGTGCGGGGTGGGGGCCATGGGCGGCAACGGCACAGACAACGGTAGTGACGATGGGGTGGCGGACGGCCGGCGGGAGGGTGCTTGGCCGGCGGGCGGCCCCCGTGAGGCGGCTTTGCTCCGTACCCTGCTGGGGTCCTTCCAACGAGGTGCGGTCGCGATCTCTCCGGACGGGCGGCACGGCCTGTGCGGAGGGGGAAACGAGCCGGTACGGCTGTGGGAGCTCGCCACCGGGACGCTCCTGCGGACCCTCGGGGCTCGTGGCGCGGGGCGGAGCGGAGTCGCCGTCCCAGGGAACTGGGTGCTGGCGTGTGGCGGCGGTGGGAAGTTCATGCGGGCTACGGTCAACGGCGCGGTGGCCTGGCTCGACACCCGCAAGCCACCTGGCCGGCAGACCCGGTTGGCGGGCCCGTACCCCGGCAGCCAGGGCGCGACGGGCGGCCGGGGAACGGTCGCTTTCAGCGGTACCGGCCGCTTCGCTCTGGCCGTCTGCCGAGACTTCGCCCTGCGGATATGGGACCTTGCGGACGGAACATGCACACGGACGCTCACCGGCCACACGGTCTTGCCGACCACGGTGTGGCTCAGCCCGGACGCGCGCCGGGCAGTGTCGGCCGACCTCGACGGGGAGATCCGGATCTGGGATGTGGACGGTGGTGAGGGCGCCGTGTTCCCGAACCCGGGCTCGTGGTTTGTCTCCTCCGTGAGCCTGAGCCCCGACGGCCGCCTCGTACTTGCGGTCGGGGACCACCGGGGTTCCGCCTCCAAGAACCGTACGCTCTGGGGCCGCAGACGCCAGGACCGGACGCTCTGGCTCCTGGACGCCGCCACCGGTGACGTCGTACGCACCTTCGAGGACGTACGGGGCCGGCGCACCCGACCGCCAGGGCATCCCGACGACCGGTCCGACGAGGTGTTGACGGCCCGGTTCACTTCCGATGGCCGCTTCGTCGTCTCGGGCGAGGACGACGGCCGGATACGCATCTGGGACACGGCGACCGGACGCTGCGTGCGGACGCTGGAAGGCCACACCGAGGATGTCTACGGCATTGCCCTCACCCCCGACGACCGCTTCCTCCTCTCAGGCAGCACCGACGGCACCCTGTGCCTGTGGGAACTCCACCGGTAGCCGACACCATCCACCGAAATCCGGAGCCCAGCCACGGACGTCCCGGCCGCCGAGGAACTCCGTGAGCTGAGGGACGGAGATGACTGTCATTAAGCCGATGCTCCCCGGGGCCGGTGATGAGCAAGCCACTCGAAGCGGTGACGCGGCACCGGCGACTGCAACGCACCCGATCGGACGTGCAACACCGGCTCTGCAACGCGTGAGCACGTTGCACATCTGACCTGGGAGAACACCGGCCAAAGGCCGGTCTGATGTCCGCGTTGCAGCTCCGTGTTGCACCGCCGTCCGGGTGCCAAGAGGCACGACGAAGGCCCCGGGGGTCACGACGCCCAAGGCCTCCACTTCGCTGACCTCCCCGCTCGACGACGAGCCGGGCAACCTGTCACGCCCAGTCCACCCCCAACGGCCTGTCCGCCTCGGCGACCGGCCTCGCCATGACGGCCGGCATCGTCACCGGCCTGCTGTGCATGCCCGCCGTCGGGTGCTGGCTGGACCGCGGCGCCCGCAGCACGGTGGTCGCAGCGTCGCTGCTGGTACGGGTGCTGGGGGTGGCCGTTCTGTTGGGGGCCCCGGCGGGTCATGTCTGGCCGTTCGCCATGGCAGCCCTTCTCCTCGGGATCGGCAACCAGGCCTGGCCGGCCGCCCATGCAGCCCTCGTCGCCACCATCGCTCAGGGACGGGAGCGGGATACCGCCTTCGCGGCGGGACGAGCCCTGCGCAACGCGGGACTCGGGGTCGGGGCGCTCCTCGCCATGGCCTGTCTGGCTGGCGGGACCTCGGCCCTCCAGGCGCTGGCGGGCGTCACGGGAGCGGCGTACCTGGTGGCCGCCGTCCTGGCGTGGTCGGTCCGCGTACGGGCGGGCAATCCGGGGGAAGCCGCGGACCGGTCCCCCGCGGGGGCGGGGCAGAAGGAGCCCGCGCCCCGTATGCGCGCCCTGCTGGCCGCCAACGTGGTGTACGTCTTCTGCCTCAACGTCCCTGAAATCGCGCTTCCGTTGGTCCTGCTGACACAACTGCACGCCTCACCGGTGTGGTCGGCGGCCATCTTCGTGGCCAACACGGTGCTGGTGGTCGCGCTCCAGGTCCCGCTGACCGTCCTGATGGCCCGCTTCGCCCGGCGCACCGCGTTGACCGTCGCCGGGGTCGTCCTCGCCGTCTCGTACGTCGGTTTCCTCGTCGTGACGTCCCTCGGTGACGGGGGCGGGCGCGGCTGGGCCGCCGTCGGAGTCGCGGCCGTCTCCGTCGTCTGCACCCTCGGCGAAATCGTCTACACCGGCAGCGCCACCGCCCTGGTGGCGGCGCTCGCCCCGTCCCGGGCCCTGGGGCGCGCCCTCGCCCGCTTCGAACTCTCCTCCGGCTTCGGCCTGGCCGTCTCCCCGGCCGCCATCACCGCCCTCGCCCCGCACGGCCCGACCGTCCTCTGGGGCACCCTGGCCGCGGCGACCCTCCTGTCCGCCTCGGCCGTGGCGACCGAAGCGGATTCCGCGGCGCCGGGCAGATGACGGCGCCGGCCGGCTCGCGGCCGTACCCTGCCGCGCGGCGGCCGTCGGGGCCCACGCGGTCCAGGGCCGGCGATCACGCGCGTCCCCCGAGTGCCCGGCCCTCGGCCTCTCACCGTTGAGTGCGGGCAGGCGCTGCCGGGGCAGCCGGAAGGCTGAAGCCGTCGAAGAGGTTGTCCATGGCACGTCGCGCGGCGCGGGCCGGGGTGGCGCGGACGGCGAAGTCGCGGGCGGCGATCGCGACGGGGTGGGTCAGGGCGGCGACACGGCCTGCACGACGTGCGCGGATGCTGATGGCGTCGGTGCGCGCGTGGCGGGCTTGGCTGTACGCCGCCAAGGCGGCCGGTATGTCGTCCCCGTCCAGCAGGTACGCGAGCACGACGGCGTCCTCGAGCCTTCACCCCCCTCACCACGACGCCCGCCCGCCCGGGGGCAAGCATGAAGCCCTGTTCCGCCGGGCGGTCACCGCCCTCCTGGCCCAGCCCGGCGCCGGAGCGGCGGCCGGGGTTCCGCCGCCCGGCCGACCCCGACCATCCATGGACGGGTGCGACGGTCTCCTCGGTCTGGGGCACCCGCGACTTACGGTCGAGGGTTCATCCTCAGCTGGACAAGGAAGCCCGCGACAACTTCCGCCGGGCCCGCACGTCAGTCTGTCACCGCGCCAATGCCAGCTGACGCTCCGCCTTCTCAAGCCACGTCAGATACCAGCGTGCGAACGTCATCGGAGCACCCTGGTCATCCAGGAGCGGCTTCAGGTCCTCGTCATCCACTCTGTTGTCGGACCACACTCGCCCACGCTCCGGACCGCTGATGATCAGCCACTCGCGGGCCGCACACCCCAGCGTTGAGATCACGACCGCGCCGACAGTTCGGTCCTCCGACCACATCACGGGCTCCCAGCGCTCTTCCCATGCCTCAATGGCGTCATCAAAGTCCTCGATGTCCTCGAAGTCCTCCTCTTCAGGCCGCTCGGACAGCAGCAACTGGACAGCTTCCGGATCGGCACCCTCGCGCGGAAACGGCTCGGCCAGACGGGACAGATCGGCCATATCGGCTCCATCTCCCTCCCACCGCCAGAGCCCCTGAACGAGTCGTACCGGATACACCCCATACGAGGGCCCGGCGCCTCCGGCGCCCACCCGGAGGAGGGTCTTCAAGGAAGAACTTGTGCCCGATCGCGTCAAAAACACGGTCACCGGCCGGCGCGGCATTGAGTGACATCACCCGCCCCCGCACCCCCACCCATATCGAGGCAGGCGTCCATGGAGCGAGCCTATGCAGTACGCCGAGGCGGGGCCGAGCAGGGTGGGCGACGAGGAGAGACAGGTCAACCTTCGGCTGCCAGATGTCAGAAGGCGCGGACGCCGCGGTCGTCGGGCGGGGTCACCGGTAGAGCTGGGCTCAGGGTGACAGCCAAGCGATCCGCGCCGACGCCCCCGCCTTCCTCCGCCACTTTCGGACCGCCACTGACACGAGCAGCCATCCGGGTGCCGCTCACATCGATCCGAAGCCGCTGCCCGATGGTGCCAGCGGCTCGAACGTGCCTTCTCCGGCGCGGTGGTGGGCCTGGTGCGCCCGTTCATGGAGCGGGCGGGCCCTGGTGGCCGAGCCGGAAGGCCCCGAGCCCGTCCGAGTGTCGGACGCAGGGATGTCAGTGAGGCGCGGGGGTTGAACGTGGCGATGCAGGTACGGGCCGTCGATCACGGCGCTGACCGGTCACCTGCTCAAAGCCGTGGCCCGGCAGCTGCGGCAGGTGAGGCCGCTCGACTGACCGTAACGGTGAATCGGCTCCGCGCAGAGCATGCACGGTCCGATTTCCCACGCGGGACAGCCAAGTTCCCGCGCGATGACTGCACGCTCGCGGGTGGACAGACGGCGCATCTGGACCGGACGGCTGGGGGCCCGGTAGGGGCGAGCGGGGGCGATGTCGAAGGTGTGGAGCCCCGAGGCTGAGGTCATGTCCCGCCGGGGCCGTGGGTCACTGAAGTACTGGCGGTCCCGGTTGCCGTAGTGGCAGGAGCTGTCGAGTTCCTCTTCGGCGTAGGTGACCGGCTCGTCATCTGCCTCTGCCGGCAGGTTTTCCGGCTCGCCTTCACCGTCGCCGGTGAGGTCGCGCCACCGCTCCACGTCTTTGGCAAGCGCCCAGAGGTAGGAGGCGCGCCGGGGGTCTTCGACGTTGCGGACCCGCACGGCCACGTGTTCTCCGTCTGCACTGGTCACGACGAGTTCATCCAGAGCGGTAGCGCGTTCCTGCGGGATGCACAGGACGGGCAGGAACCAGCCACTGTGGAACTTGCCGCAGTGGGAACCCGTTTCAGGACAGGACCGCTCGCTGCTCGCGGTGCACTTCCAGATCTGAAGGTGCCGCACACCACCACGGACGATCATCGCCAGGGGCGAGACGATGCGCTGCCAGGGCACGTCGTCGACCCTGGTCCAGGGTGCGCGATCGATGATCTCCGAAGACGCGTCGCCGGTCACCCACAGGGGCGCTATGCCGTTCTCCCGGGCTCGCCCCGAGCGTCGCCGTACTCGGCTGGCACTGATCGGGGAGTACTGTGCCTCCCATCCCACCCGGCCTCCGGCACCTGACACCAAGACGTCGGTGACGATCCTGCCGTCCGACGACCGGGCCTCCACCTGGACGTCAAGTCCGTGACGGGAGGCGGAGCGGGCTATGCGCTCCTTCATGGCCTTGTGCTTGTCACTTTCCTCGGGTGTCGCGGCGTGCGTCAGCGGAAGGTGCGCGGCCACCCACACGACACGGCCTGCACGGCGCTGCCGACGTACGAACATCCATGGCGTCTTGTCGGCCAACGCGCACTGGCACTCCCCGCCCTGCTGGTCGGTCAAGCACTGCAGAAGAGCGCGGTCCCGCTCCCCGACGGGCTGGGTGATTTCCTCCAGCAGTCCGGGGCGGTCCGGGTGGCCCAAGTCCTCGAAGGTCAGATTGATCGTGATGCCGTACTTGGTGTGGTACACCCCGTTCGCCATGGAAAAGACGATAAGCACTCACGCGAAGTGCGGGAAGGGTGCCCGCAGTCCGAGGACGCTGCAGTCCTGATGGTCGGCGTCACGCAGTGGAGCCCACTGTTCTGGCGGAAAGGCCAAGGGCGTCTCTTCCTGAAGCTTCGGGCCGTGGCCACGCTGATCGGCCGGAAGTTCCACTGCCGCTGACCACACCACGCCCCTAGACTGCGACCGCTCCAAGACCTGGGGATCTTCGGGAGGGTGTGTGAGATGAACCGAGCACTGATCAGCGCATTCGCGGCGGTGGCGTTAGTCGTGTCCGGGGGGAGTGTCGCCACCGCTTCCGACGGAGCTCCGCCGCGCACCACCCACGGCCCTTGCCAGTACACCCAGACCCCGGACGAGCCGCCGGCGCGCCCTGTTCCGCTGCCGCCCGACCCGCGGCGCACCCCCAGTCGTGGCACGGTTGATGTGGCTGTTCCGACCAGCCAGGGCCCGCTCCCGCTGCACTTGGACCGGGCCAAGGCACCGTGCACGGTCCAGAGTTTCCTGCACCTGGCACGGCACGGGTTCTACGACCGTACGGTGTGCCACCGTCTGACGGCGTACCCGACACTGAAGGTCCTGCAGTGCGGCGACCCGACCGGTACCGGTGAGGGCGGACCCGGGTACAAGTACAAGGACGAGCTCCCGGTGGACCTGCCACCGGCACCAACCGATCCGACCGGCGCGCGCCGTCTCTACGGCCGCGGACTGCTGGCGATGGCCAACGCCGGCCCGGACACGAACGGTTCCCAGTTCTTCGTTGTCTACGGCGACTCCGCGCTGCGACCGAACTACACGGTGTTCGGCACGGTCGACTCCGACGGCCTGTCGACCCTCGACACAGTCGCCGCCCGAGGCATCGAGCCGACGGCGGAGAACCCGGCACCGGTCGACGGCACCCCCGTGCTGCGGACCGAGCTGCTCCGCGTCCGGCCGTCCTGCCGGCATTGACTGTTGCAGAGGGGGAGGGCAATTCGGCATCAATGGCTAAGTGAGCTGTGGTGTTGAAAGGGTGAGCTCAGAACGGGGTGTGCCGGGTCGGGGTGGATGTGCACTGGGCATCGCCATCCGAGCCGGCGCCGCCGCTGGCCAGGCACTCCTGCCACCGTCGCGGTCCCCATCGGGGCCCGGGGCGAGAGCGGTCCGCAGGACGGGCTGGAGCCGGATGCCGACCTTCGTGTCCCCTGCGGCGAGGGAAGGCCGTCAGCGGTGACCCAGCACGTTGACCACCCGTCCGCTGGGGTCACGGACGAAGAACCGCCGCACTCCCCACTCCTCGTCCTGCAAGGGGTGAATGATCTCCGCCCCGCTTGCCTGCATGACTGCATAAGCCGCATCCACGTCGTCCACCTCGACACTCATGTCGGGGGCGACGGGCGCGGTCTTGTCGTTCGTCATGACGCTGATCTGCGCTGCCGGGCTGGACGGGGACGCGAGCGTCATGATCCAACCATGGTTCATGACCTCTTCGAAGCCCAGCAGACCATAGAACTCTCGGCTCTCCTGCGCGGCCTCCGACTGGATGTTGGGCACGACACGGCGAACGGTCATCGACGACTCCAAACGAGATTCAAGTGTCTCCGTCCCTCCCAGGAGTACTACGCCCCGGCCGCCACCGCACGCACTTTCGACACGCGCCCTCGTCCAGGACGAAGCCGTCGCCATGGGCGCATCGGCACGACCGCGTCTCTCCCCGCCGATCGCCGGGCCCCTGTCCCCGTTACGGCTTCCGCGCGGAGGTCCAGCCCTGGCGACGGAGGTTCTCGAAGCCGTCCAGAAGGAGGTCCAGGGCGAATTCGAACTCGAACTGGTCGTCGCAGCCGCCGCCGACCGTGGAGCCCCCGTCATGTGCGGCCGTCGCGGCCAGCTCCGCGATGTGGGGGTAGCGCGCCGCCAGCGTGGGGTCCGGCGGGCCGGAGGGGCCCGACGTGTCGAACAGCTCCTGGCTGAAGCCGAGTAGGCGACTGCCCATCGCGTGCATGACGTGGTGCGTGAGGTCGGCGGAGAGGCCGCCGTCCCGGAAGCTCCCGGCCATCGAGTCCAGGTACGCCAGCACGGCCGGGGTGGGGCCGGTTCGCGACTCGATGACCCGCGCCGCCCAGGGGTGGCGCAGCAGGACCCGCCGGGCCGAGAGGATCCGTCCACGGACCACGCGCTTCCAGTCAGCGTCCACCGCCGGCGGGTCGATCTCCCTGACGACGGCGTCGGCCATGCCGTCAAGCAGCTCGTCCTTGTTGGCCACGTGCTTGTAGAGGGCCATCGGTACGACACCCAACTCCTGCGCGAGCCTGCGCATGCTGAGCGCTTCGATGCCGGTGGCATCGGCGAGCGCGACGGCGGCGCGCAGGACGCGGTCCCTGCTCAGGGGGATCCGTTGCGCGTGCGTGGCTTCCTGCCGGGTCATTCCGGTTCGGTTCCTTCCCTCATCGACCGCTTTCCCTCCTTGACGAGTGTACGCCGTACACCTATGGTTCCGTCAGGTGTACGGCGTACACCATCATCGAGCGAGGGGTGCCGAGAAGATGAGTCCGGACCGGAGAACCGCAGTGGCCACCGGGTCACTGTTCCTGCTGACCGAGGCCGCCGCGATAGCCGGGGCGGTTCTGTACCGCCCCCTGCTGGGCGCGACGGACGGCCGGCTCGTGCAGGGCGCGGACACGAGGGCCCTGCTCGGGGTGCTCTGCGAGGTGGTGCTCGTGGTGGCGGTGGCCGGCACCGGGGCGGCGCTGTTCCCCGTCTTGCGGCGCCACAGCGAGGGGCTCGCCCTCGGGTACGCCTTCGGGCGGCTGATGGAGGCGGCCGTCATCGCCCTCGGAATCGTCGCCGTCCTGGCGCTCGTCACCTTGCGGCGGGACGCGGGGGCGACGGACGGCGCCGACGTCGCGCTGGCGGCCGTGCACGACTGGACGTTCCTGCTCGGGCCCAACATAGCCCTCGGTTTGAACACCGTCCTGCTTGCGTATCTGGCGTACCGCGCCCGGCTGGTGCCGCGCTTCATCGCCGTGCTCGGGCTCATTGGCGGGCCGCTGATCTGCGCCTCGGCCGTCGCCGTGATGTTCGGGGCGTACGCGCAGCTCTCCGTGGCGGGGTCGGCTGCCGCGCTCCCGGTGTTCGCCTGGGAGCTGGGGCTGGCCGGTTGGCTGATCGTCAGGGGCTTCGGGCCCGGCTCAGGCGCCGCGTCCCGGGCAGCAACCCATCCCAGGCCCTAGACGACGCTCGACATCACCACCAACGAGCCTGAGCTGAAGGGGTGACGGGACGGACGCTCAGGGCTTCGAGATCATCCCGTGTCCCTTTGGCGCGTACCTCGGTCACGTCCCCGAAGTCCCGAGCGTTCGCGAAAACTGCAGGGTTCTCGGCGGGAATCCGAGGGTATGTCATCGTGCCTTGCAAGGTCGGAAGTGCAGCAGTACAGACCGAGCGGCGCGGTGCGCTCGACCGCGCGGCTGGCGCGACTGCCGGGCCAAGGGCTCCAACGATGGCCCCGAGAACGGCGGCGAGTCCTGCATCCATCGCGCCACTGTGACGGTCGGTGCATGGATGGCGCGAGATGCTGATCGGCCATGCGGAATCGGGACAGCCCGTGGGATCACCTCCGCCTGCCGGCTGTCCGTCCGGTGCGGCACCCGCCGCACCGGACCGGACCCCTACCGTGCCGGCACGGCGACAGTGCGGGCCCGCAGGGCCGCGGGCGGCCCCACCGCAGTCCAGCAGAGGAGCCCCGAGCGTTGTCCGGGGTTCTGCAGTGGCTGCCGTCTCGGAAGGCGTTTCGGATCGGTGCGGCGCAGTCAGTCCGCCTCGACGTACGCGATCAGGACCAGGGTGCCCAGGGCGGTTGGCACGTACAGGATCCGTACGCCGTCCTGCCGGTGCTCACGGATCGCACCGTGCTTCGAGAGGACACCGATCTCCGGATTCTTGGAAATGGCCACCAGCGCGGGGTCCAGCCGGAGGCGCTCGGCCTCCGTCATCTTCTCGATCTGCTCCTGCGCCACGTCGTAGAAGACGATGCGGGCGCGCTTCGGCCCGTGACGCTCCGCCATCAGGCGACGTTCGAGGAGGGAGCGGAGTCGTCGAGCGGCGGCTGCCCGAGGTTCTCGCGCAGATCCTCCCAGGTGGTGACGCGGTCCAGGTCGACACCCTCACCGGCCAGCCGCTCCAGCACGTAGGCGAGCTTCGGGTCGCTGTCCACGAGGTCCCGCGCGTCGGCACGCAGGGCGTCCTGCTCGGCCGGGTCGAAGACGATCCGCATCACGGCCTCCAAGTCATAGATGCTGCATCGAGGCTAGCGCAGGAGCGCTCCGGGGGAGCCCGGAAGACGAAGAGGACGCCGAGGTCGCCCGGGGTGCGGTCCGCCGTGCGGCCCGGTCGAAACGAGAGCGGCTGGCGCCCACTTCCGTCGAGGCGGGTGGCAAGGGCGCCGGCCAACCGAAAACACACTCCGCGGGAGACCCGAGAGATGTGTCTCGCTCCCGAGTGCATCCGTACGACGCGCCGTTGCGGGGACCGCGCCACTCGCCAAACGTGATGTAGGTTAGGTAATGTTTTCTTGTCGGCGGGTTGTGGCGGCCCGCCAGCACCGAACACATCGACCACCCTGGAGGCTCCATACCCTTCTCCCTCACCCGCCCCGCCGGCACCCTGGCCCCGGGCGGTACTCGATTCCCGACCTCACCTACGGCCGGGCGACACCACCGGCATCCGGGTCCGCACCACCCGCCGCTCCCCGCACCCCCCGTACGTCATCGCCGCTGGCCAACTCGCCCCGGACGCCGGCGCGGAGAGTGGCTTCGCCGCCCTCCGCCCGCTCGTCGAGGCGGCCGCCCGGCACTGCGACGCATGCGGCGCGGAAGCCGGCGAGGCCTGCAAGACGCTCTGCCTGTCCGACCCCTCGAATGACTGACACACCCGCCGGCGGGGCGCCCCAAGCGCCCCGCCACCGTGATGGAGGAAGAAGATGATCCGAGCGGGACGCCTGAAGCACGTCCAGACCATGTCCGACCTGGCCGGCGCCCTCGGCAAGAAGCTCGTCACCGTCCGAAACCAGAAGCCGTACGCGGCCGAGGGCCACCCGGCGCCGATCAGCTCGCCCACTGCCCGCAATCAGCTCTGGGACGCCGAGCAGACCAAGGCCTACTACGCCGGCGAGCCGATCCCCGAGCTGCCCCAGGCTGACGACGACGAGGACCTCCTCGACCGCCACGAGGCCGCCGAGCTGCTCGGCATCACTCCCGTGACCTGGAACGGCTACAAGAGCGACCCGGACCTGGCCGCGGGCATGGTCCGCGTGCCCGAAGGCCCAAAAGGCACCGAGCACTGGCCCCGCCGCCTGGTCCTCGCGTACAAGAACAGCCGGCCCGGCCGCGGCGCCGGCGGGGGCCGCCGCCAGGGCAGCGGCGACATGATCCCCCGCGACGAGATCCTCCCGCGGATCGCCGAGCTCCTGGACGCCAACCCCGCCGTCACCGTCGAAGCCGTCTCCGACACCCTCGGCATCACCAAGTTCCCCACTGCGCAGTCCGGCCTGGCCGCCCTGCGCGGCCGGCGCATGGCCGACCTCGTCGAGAAGCAGCCCGGGCTGGACCTGAAGGACGCCGCCATCCGGCTCGGCTACCCCCCCATCACCCACCGCGGCGCCATCGTTGTCGCCGAGCGCGAACTGGGCGCCCGCAGCGCCAAGCCGTACCTGCAGCGCACCGCCGACTTCCTGGCCGCGGCCGGCGTCGCGCAGTGGGCCCAGGTCGAGATGCGCCAGCCCGACGGAGAGCACCTCGCCGCCGCCGTACCGCTCGAGACCGACCAGCCGGCCGCGGCCCTGGTGTGGGACTCCCGCTACGGATGGCGGACGGCGACCAGCCGCCGGCACCCCATCGGCAAGGCCACCGAGGCCGCACCTGAAGGTGAGGGGATCCGCTACCTGGGCAGTGGTCTGCAGCCCGAACCCGAAGAGCTCCTCGCTGCCCTGCGCGACGGGCGGAAGGGCACCAAGCGCCCCCACACCGCTCCTTGATCCCTTCAGCGCAGGCCGCAGGGACACCTCGTGACGCCCCTCAGCGGTCGATCGGGGGAATGCCGTCCAGGCCGCTCTCGGAGAGGATGTGTTGGACCGCGTCGTCGAGGGTGCTGGCCGCGTCGATGACGGTCTCCAGGCCGTTGGGGAGCAGGTCCTTCTCCCGGTACCAGTCGCGCAGGTGTCCCTCGTTGACGTGCGCAAGGTACTCGGCGTCTGGCTTCGTAGCGTGCCGGAGCACCGTCTCCTCGAAGGGCACCTGGAGGTAGTAGCACCGTGTGACGCCTTGGTGGGCGCGCACCAGGTCCTGGAGCATCGTGCCGTAGCGGTCGGCGTACAAGATGCCTTCGACGACAACGTGGAAGCCGTTGTCCAGTGCGTAGCGGGCGGTGAGGTCGATCAGGCCGATGTTCGCGCCGCCGGGCCGGTCGCGTTCGCGTAGCACGATCCTGCGCAGGTTGTCCTGAGCGACGATCGCGAGGTTGCGGCCGAACTTCTCGCGCAGGCCGGCCGCGATGGACGACTTGCCCGAGGCGCTGTTGCCGCGGAGCACGATCAGGCGGGTGTCCGGCGTTCCCGCCATGCCCGGCGCGCTCTGGGTCACGCGTCGTCGCCCTTGATGCTCAGCTGCATCCGGTTCTCGTGGAAGTGCTCCCAGTTCATGATCAGGCGGAAGCGCTGGTGTGCCTCCAGGCGTTCGGCGTCCGCCGGCTCCTGGCCGCGCCGCACCTGGGCGTCCCCGGCCTCTACGAGCTCTGCGAGAGCGAGACGGACGTCGTCGGTGTCCTGGCTGGTGGCGGCCGCCAGCCGGTCCAGGGAGGTAAGGACGTCGTGCGGTTCGCCCAGATCGTCTACCAGGTGATTGACAAGCCCGCTCACGAGCGGGCCCGTGCGCATGGTCCAGCGGATCCAGTCGAGCCGCTTGCCGAGGCCGGCATCCAGGGGCAGCAGGTCGCCAGGCAGCGGAAGCGCGGCGGGCATCGACCACCGGGCGCCGTCCGGCGTCTCCTCGCGGCTGGCCAGGCCCCACGTCAGGTAGAGCTCGGACAGGTCCCGCACGGACCGGGGCACGGGGTAGCCGGCGGCCGTGAGCATGGCGCCGAACTTCTCCCAGCGGGTCGCCTCGTTCGCTGCGCGCCCCTCCGGCGCGTCCTCGTAGTCCCACTCCTCATCGGGCCAGGAGAAGGTGAGCGCACCGTCTAGGTCGCCGCCGATCATGTCCCAGCGGCCGTCGAAGATCTCTTGCAGAAGGTCGTCCAGGGAGCCGGTGAAGCCGGGCTGGCTGGCGGTCCCGATCAGCATGGTCAGCGGGAAGCCCTGGCGGGGCAGGACGTGGTCCCAGCCCGAAGCCCACCAGTCGTTGTGCATCGCCATGTCCCGGCGCGGTCCGGGCACGGGCGGGTTGTCAGTCATCCGGTGAACTCTTCCTCGAAAGGCAGTCCAAACGCATGCAGCGTACGCACTGCGCGTGCGCTGGTTCGGATGCCGCCGGTCTTCAGGGGGTACAACTCGTAGGGGACAGTGCCGGTTTCGGTGTCCCGGTCGGCTGTGCCGATGGGGGTGAACCCGGCTTTGGGCCAAGACGCGGCCGGAGGTGGGTATGTCGGGGTGGTGCATGGCCTCCGGCCGGTTGAGGCCGGTTCGCGTAGTTGCAGGCCTGCACGGCAGTACGCCACCATCCGGGCGGCTCGGAGTACGGCGGTCGCTCACCTGAGGACCGCGCCGGATCACTCCGGGGTGATTCCGGTGAGAACGGCGAGAACCGCGAGACGGATGCGATTGTCCCGGCCCGTCTTCGCCATGAGGCTGGCCACGTGCGTCTTGACCGTGGTGACCCCGAGATGCAGCCGGTCGGCGATCTCCTTGTTGGACAGGCCCTCGCCAAGCAGTCCGAGTACCTCCCGTTCGCGCGGGGTGATGGCCGATACCGGGGCATCCATCGGTGTGGGCGCCGGGGTGTCCGTGGACGAGCGGGTGTGGAGTGCCTGGGCCACGAGGCGGTCGAGCACGTCCCGGCTGAAGGGGGCCTGTCCGTCGGCGGCCCGGCGCACGGCCTCCAGGAGTTCGGCCGGTGGGGTGTCCTTGACGAGGAATCCGCAGGCTCCGGCCGCGAGCGCCGGGTACAGATGGTCGTCATCGTCAAACGTGGTGAGGGCGACGACCCGAGTGGCGGGACGCGCGGTCAGGATGCGGCGGGTGGCCGTGATGCCGTCCATTCCGGGCATCCTCAGGTCCATGAGAACGACCTCGGGAGCGAGGCGTTCGGCCAGTCGTACTGCCTCCGCGCCGCCGTCCGCCTCGCCCAGGATCTTGATGTCCTGCGCTTGCTCGAAAAGCATGCGCAGTCCCATTCGGACCAGCTGCTGGTCGTCGACGACGAGAACATCGATCACAGCTGGGGCTCCATGTGGCTTCCGAGGGAGGGCAGTTCCGCCGAGAGGCGCCAGCCCTGGGCTGCGGGGCCGACGTCCAGCCGGCCGCCGAGCAGGTCCACGCGTTCGCGCATGCCGATCAAGCCGTGTCCGGAAGGGCCGGGGGCCGGTGTTCGGGTCTTTCCGGCCCCATCGTCGTGGACCGTCACGTGGACGACGTCCTCGACCACCCGAACGGCCAGCTCGGCCCGTGCGCCGGGCCCGCCGTGCTTGGCCGCGTTGGCCAGACCCTCCTGGGCCAGGCGGAGGACGGCGAGGCCACGTACCGCGTCCAGCCGCGCAACAAGGGGATCCACGCAAGCGGTCACCGTCAGGCCGGTCTGGCGGCTGTGTTCCACCACCGACCCCAGTGCCGCCAGCAGCGCTCCGGGCGCGACCAGGGAACCGATGTCGGGGTTGGTGCGGTCCGGGGCGCGCAGCACGGTCACCAGGCGCCGCAGATCCGTCAGGGCCGCGCCTGCGCTGGCGTGCAGGTCGTCGAGGACTTCGGTGATCCGCGGGTCCGTGGTGGCGGTGGTGCCGGCCGTGGCGGTGACGTGCCGGGCGACACCGACGCGCAGCACCATGGAGGAGACGTGGTGGGCGACAAGGTCGTGCAACTCGCGCGCGATGGTGGTGCGCTCCGCCGCGCGGGCGGCCAGGAGCCTTTGTTCGGCACGGAGTTCCTGCTGATTCGCGTACTCCCGCGCCTGCAGTGCGGCGTCGCGGGTCACGCGTACGTACGAGCCCATGAGCAGCGGCGCGCCTGCGACGATGCACATCTTGTAGAGGACCGGGAGGGAACCGCCGGGCAGTTCTTCGAAACGGTTCACGGCGATGGTGAGCGCCAGTACGGTCGCCCCGGCCGCGAGGCGGCGCCCGGACTGCTGGACCGCCAGCTCGAAGAGGGTGACGGCGGCCAGGACCTTCAACGAGGAAACGGTGTCAGAGCCCAGCGCGTGTGCGACGACGAGCAGGCCTGACTGTGCCAGCAGCGCGCCGAACACCCACCTGCCCGCGACCAGGCACAGCACCAGGCCGGCTGCGGCCAGGCCCCAGTCCCTTGCCCCGGACGGCCGTTGAAGCAGCAGGGAGTAGCCGACCAGTACGCCGGCGAGCGCCAGAATCCGTAAGGTGGCGAATCTTCTGTCGAACGCAAGCTCGACGCGGGGTCGGTTCACCTCTCTCACGATAAGTGTTCGCCGACGCCCTCGGGGTCCTGCCGTGGGAGGAGGCCACCTCCTCCCACCGGCCGCGATGTCCGGCCCGTGGAGGGAGTCGCGAACCCCGTACGGCCTGCGAGCGTGATCGCCATGGATACGGAAATGAACCCGAACGCGCATACCCACACGAGTGCCGACGCCGACGCGCAGCCCGCGCCCCTCGGGCGGCGGTCCCTCCTCGGGGGAGCGGCGGCTCTGGGGCTGGGTGGCGCTGCTTTCGGCACCACCGCCCACGCAGCCGGCGCCCCGTCGAGGTCCCACGCCAAGGCGGGCCGCTTCCAGGGGAAGTCGGTGCTCGTCACCGGTGCCACCTCCGGCATCGGCAGGGCGGCGGCGAAGGCGTTCGCCGCGGAGGGCGCCCATGTCGGATTCTGCGGCCGACGAGCCGAGCTGGGGCGCCAGGTGGAACGGGAAATCCGGGACGCGGGCGGCGAAGCGACCTACATCCAAGCCGATGTGCGTGTGGACGCCCAGGTGCGCGCCTTCGTGGACCGGGTCGCGAGCCGCTACGGCGGCATCGACGTGGCCTTCAACAACGCCGGGATCGGCGGCGGCAAACTGCCCCACGAGATGAGCGTCGAGGAGTGGGACGACGTCCAGGCAACCAACGCGCGGGGCGTGTTCCTCGCAGTCAAGTACGAGATTCCCCACATGCTCAGGGCTCAGCACGGTGTCATCATCTGCACCTCGTCGTCAGCGGCCGAGCAGGCACGAGCGAACAGCGCCGCGTACACCGCGAGCAAGCGGGCAGTGCAGGGCCTGGTGAAGTCCGCGGCACTCGCGTACGGACCCAAGGGAATCAGGGTCAACGCCCTGTTGCCGGGCACCACCGACACCCCCTTCGTCCGCCCGCCGGGAATCCCGGACGCGGATTGGCTGAAGTACAAGCAGGCATGGGGCCCGCTCAACGTCGACGGTCTCGAACGGATGGCCGATGTCGAGGAGATCGCGAGTGCGGTGCTCGGCCTCGCGTCCGACGACTTCCCCTACATGACGGGTGCCTCGATCGCGGTGGACGGCGGAAGCACCGCGGGCCGCAGAATGATCCAGCCGAGCGGTGCCTGAGGCGCGCCGTCGAGGCAGCGGCACACAGCTCACGCCTTCCGTCACCCGCCGCACCAGACCCACAGAGGTGGTCCGTATGCCCATCCGACTCGTCAAGGGTCTTGCCCTGCTCTCCACCGGCGCGCTCGCGGGCGCGTTCGGCTACGGCGCGGCCAATCTCGTCCCGACGTTCGACGCCGTACCGATCGAGATGAGGCTGTCCTTCCACGCCCGGCTGATGGAGATGAACGGCATCACCATGCAGGGCGCCATGGCACTGTCCGCACTCAGCGCCGCGACGCTCGCCGTGATGAGCCGCGGCACCTCGCGATGGCTGGCCGGCGGGGCGGGGCTGCTGGTAGTGGCCTCCTTCCTGATAACCCGGCTGGGCAACGTCCCCATCAACGGCCGGATCAAGGAGTGGGCGGTCAGCTCGCCGCCCGTCGATCACGCCGAGATCCTCGATCGCTGGGAGATCTTCAACCTCGCCCGCACCGGTACCGCGTTCGCGGCCTTCGCTCTGCTGATCCTGCTGGTCCTACGCCAACCCGGCGCCGAGCACGACGCCAAGTGACCGGCGCAGGGGCCATGCCGAGGCGGCGCGCACGTGGCTGCACCCCGAGGCCGTCGACACCACGCACCTCACACCCGCCCAGGGCGCCCAGCAGATCGCGGGCGCCGTCAAGAGCTGAGAGAACGACCTGCCGGCGCGCATCCTCGAAGGAGGACAGCGGCCCGCATCGAGCCGTTGCTGCCGGACAGGTCGTCAAAGCGGGGTGGTCGGTGGCGGGATCACCGGCTCCGACCGCGGCGCGCGCCATCCTGGCCGGCCAACCGGCCCGGCCGGCACCGGGCGCCGGTCGGGCCAGCGCTCACGTCACCAGGCGCAGCGACGTCTCCGCGATGCCCAGGCGTACGCTCTGGCCCCAGGTCAGCTGCAGGGCATCGGCCTCCATGCCGTCGCCGAAGACCACGATCCGGTCCGACTCCACGGTCAGTCGTAGTCCCTGTCGCTGCTCCAGATGGCCGCAGACCCTCGAGGTTCCGGTCGCGGGCGACGGCCAGGCCTCGCGTACGAACCACAGGAGCCGTCGGTCGCAGGGAGCGGGCAGCTGCGCGGTGCCTCCGCGTTCCAGCCACAGGGAGCGCAGCCAGCCGGTGGCTCCGGTGCCGGTGCCGACCAGTACGCCGGAGGACGCCTGGGCCTCGCCCGGACCCTTCTCGCTGTCGGGGCCCAGGCGGTAGCGGGCCGTCTGGTGGCCGGGCGGACCCAGGTAGATCTCGTTCAGCGCGAGAAGACGCTGTGTGTCGTCGGCGACGGCCTCGACCATGGTCAGGTCGTCCGTCCGTCCCCCGGCGGTCGCGGCACGAAGGAGGGCGCCCGTGTCGGCGCAGCGGTGACGGACCAGGACTCCGGGGTTGCGTCCCGGGTCGGTGTCGATGCCGACCACCGGCTGCCCTGAGAGGTACTTCGCGGTGTTGGCGACCAGGCCGTCCTGCCCGACCACGACCACCACGTCCTCCGGCGCGAACAGGAAGCGGTCCAGGTCCGCCCGTTCCACCTGGGAGCTGAGCCAGGTGAGTGGCACAGCCGCAGCCACCTCGCGCAGTGCCTGGCGGGTCCGGTCGTGGCGGCTGACCACCTCGTCGATCGAGCGTCCCCGGCTGGAGAGGAAGAACGCCGCCTGCCCGTGTGTCCCGTGCCGGCCGATCAGTTCCTCGTACTCGGTCCTGCGGTGCACGAGCACCGCCCGAGGGGCCAGGCTCACGCGTCCGCCCCGGGGTCCGGACGCCCGAGCCTGCCGAGGAGGCCGGTGAGGACGTCCGGGGTGAGCGTGATGCTCTCGATCCGGGGCAGGTTCTCCGCCAGCCGGGTCGCCGCCAGGGCGTACAGCGTGCCCGGGCCGGTCTCGCCGTGCACCTGGAGCCAGGCAGCCTGGGCCTCGGCCCGCGCCGAGCCCGTCTCGCGCGCGGCTTTGGCGTCCGCCCGGGCCAGGCGGACCTTGCGGGCCGCCTCGGCCTCGGTCCGTACGCTGTCGGCCGCCGCCTTCTCCTCGGCCTCGCGACGCGAGTTGATGCCCCGCTGCTCGACCAGCTGCTCCTCGCGCCGGGCCAGTTCGATCTGACTGGCCAGCTCGTTCTCGGCGATCGCACGCTCGCGCTCGACGGCGACGGCCCGCCGTTCGTACGTGGCCCGGTCCGCCTCCTGCTGGATCTGCTCGCGGGCCGGTGTGCGCAGGGCGCGCTCCACCTCGGCTTCGGGTCGGATCGCGACGACGCGCACGGCCACCACGTCGATGCCGGTGGCCGGGAGTCTGGGCTCGGCGGCGAGACCGGCTGCGACGCTCTGCCGTACGGAGGCGACGCCGTCCACCAGGGCGATGGCCAGCGGCGTCCGGGCCAGGACGTCCAGCGTGTGCTGCTGTGCGGTCTCGGTGAGGAGGGTGGAGATCTGCTCCAAGGGCGCGCCGCGCCAGCTGCCGGTGTCCGGGTCCACGGAGAAGTCGAGCCGGTCCGCCGCCTCGGCCGGGTTGCTGATCCGGTAGGTGACGGTGGCCTGCACGGTGACGTCCTGGAAGTCGGCCGTACGGGCGTGGAACGCCATGGCCAGCTCCCGGTCGTCGACGGGCACTTCGGACAACGCCGCAGACAACGACCGGTACCAGAAGCTGAGCCCCCGGCCGTCATGGACGAGCCGGCCGCGCTTGTGGTGGCGGATGTGGGTGGTGGGCGCGGATCGCAGATGACGCCAGCCAAAGCGCCGGGTGATGTCGGCCATGGTGAACCCCCTGATTTCGTCACTATGACGATAATCGTCGACATTCATATCGTCAAGAGGACGAAAAGAAGGGACCGTCCCGAAGTCGGCAAGCCGTGGCAGCTGCTGACAGGCATGGACACGGCCCGGCCCCCAGTCCGGTGACGCTGTCGCCGACCGGTCACAGCGGTCAGCGCGTCTGCGATACCGAGCGCGTCTAGTCACCCGTGCCAGGGCTCGGTCAGAAGCGCGACGCCGAGCGGCGCTGCGGCCGTTCACACCCGGCGCCCGCGGCCGGGGCCGTACAAGGAGACCGCGAGGCTACGGGTGTCGTTCCGGAGCGAGCGATCGGGTGGGGGTTACCTCGGGCCGATCGTGACCTTGTATGTGGTTCCGCCTCGTCCGTGGGTGTTCACGGTGACGGTCTGGCCGTGGCCGTCCCACCTGGCCTGGCCGCCTTGGACCATGACGCGGTAGCCGTTGGGGTAGGTGTCCTCGGGCACGGTGATCTGGGTGGGGCCCCGGCATGGTCGCGGGTGCGGAAGGTGAGGGTGTAGGTGCGTGTGGCGGGGTCGTACGCGAAGCCGAGCGGGTCACCTGCGACGGCCCGCGCGTAAGGCTGGACGAGCAGCCGGGCGTTCGGCTTCGCCGTGCCTGTCTGGTCGAGGAAGCAGTAGTCGCCGCCCCGGCACCACTGCCACTCCGTCCAGCCGCTGGAGAAGCGGTCCAGGGAGGCCGTCATGTCGGTGACGAACTGGCTCGCGTGCGCCACGTAAGGGTTGGGAGGACCGTCTACGGCCCGCCTTCTCGGGACGGCGGCTGGTCGAGGCGGCCCATGAGGAGTGGCGGGCCGCCTGGCCGGCCTGGGGGTCCGGGCCGCGATCGAGGCGTGCCGCGGAGGGCGGGCAGCGGCGCATCGATAACGAGACCCGCCTCAAAGGCGAGGTCCGAGGGGCAAGGACCCACAGGAATGGCCGCAGGAGTAGCAGCCGCTCGGGCGACAGCACCGGCCCGTTCGGCAGCGCCCGCCGGGCCTTGGCCCGGCCCGCCGGTCATGCTGAGCGTGCCAGGCAGGGCGTCATCCCACCGGCCGGTCGCGGCCGAAGTAGCCCCTCGCAGCCCTGTTGGGTCCAACGGGTCCAACAGGGCTGACGTGCTTTCGAGGCGCCCTACGGAACGGCCGGCTGAGTCGGCAGCTGGGCGTTGGCGGCCAGGCGCTCGTCGTGGTCCCGGAGCATCCGCATGACGGTCGGCGGGCTCGGGTGCTGGCCCTTCTTCGCGCCTGTTGTGATGACCGGGTGGGCCGCGATCTCGCGGAGACTCAGCCCCTGCCCCCGCAGGTGCAGCGCCATGCCGAGCATGTCGCTGTCGGTGACGCTCGCGCCGCCGATGGCCTTTCCGCGCTTCCGCGCCGACTCATGACCTTCCAGCGTCCGGTCGCGGATGTACTCCCGCTCAATGCCCGACAGCGCGGCGAGCACGGTGAAGACCACGCCGCCCGGATCGTGGGAGCCCTGCAGTTCGCCGGTGAGGAACTCCAGGCCGACGTCGCTGGCACGCAGTTCCTCAGCGAGCGTGGCGAGGTCGATGCCGCGGCCGAGCCGTTTGTGCTCGTGCACGGCGAGGGTCACGGCGACGCCGGAGGCGCGGATTTCGCGGGCGAGGGTGACCGCCTGGCCGATCGTGCGGGCACAGAACGCCTTCTCCCACTTGCCGCGCGCCGCAACGAGTACCTTCTCGACCCGGGTACGGCCCGGCGGCTCGATCTTCCGGCCCGGCACGCGACCAGCAGGGCCTCGCGCTGCCGGTCCTCCACCAGCTCGACCGGACAGACGTCCACGGCCAGCCACTCGGCCAGCGCCTTCTCGTCCGCGACCGTCGAGGGCCGAAAGCCCAGGGCCTCACAGATCTGCTTGCGGTGGTACTCGGAAGTCTGGCCGACCAGCAGGTACTTCGCGAAGTCGGTGGCCGGGACCTTCACCAGATCGGCGACGTACTCCACCGCGGCCGGCGGGACCTCTTCCAGCACATCGGAAAACCGGCCTTCCAGCTCGAAGAACTTCAGCAAGAGGCTGAAGCCGAGGCGGGTCGTCCCGCTTTTGTTCGCCACCAGGTCCCAGTCGCCGTCTACCAGCGTCCAGTTCGCCAACAGCTCTTCTGGCGACCACTCTTGCCGCACGCCCGCCCCTTTGGCCTCGATCACTCGATCAGACCAACGACGACGCCCAGGACGGGGAAACGGGGCTTGTCCGGCTACCCGTGACCTAGTTTGCGGCTGGTGTCTTAGCTAGGACTCCAAGGCCGTATCCAGAGCACGCTTCCGCCGCCCGCTGACCGGTCCTGGCCAGCGGGCGGGGCCGGGCGATCGACTTCACGGCTGCGGAGAGCAGGTGGCTGAAGTCGGCAACCGTCCGTTAGGGGGTGGGTCGGAACATGAGGGTTCCGTTCGTCCCTCGCCCCGGCTCGGTCAGGGCGAGATTTCCGGTGTTGTAGTCGATGATCAGGCTGCCCATGGACAGGATGCCGTCGGATGCCTTCACTGTGCTGATCTGGGTCCGGGTGCCGTCCTTTGCCGCGTAGGCGTAGACGGGCATGTCCTGGGAGGCCTTTCCTCCCAGGACATACACGGTGTCCTTGTCGGCTCCGAGGAACCGGGGGATGGTGACAGTGTCGACAGGCTTCGTCCATGTGGTGGCGCCGGTCTCAAGGTTGAAGGCGACGATCTGGGGCGCTGTCGTGGCGCTGGACGGGGTGCCCGCGACCAAGTAGGCCGTGGATTCTCCGCTGAACGCGATGTCGAAGCGCTCGGCGCGGCCAAGGCGCCGGCTCGCGTTCAGCTGGACCGGGCCCGCGCTGGAGACGAGCGGAATGCGCCGGGCCACGCTGCCGTCCCGGGTGAAGGTGACGAGCTCGGGCTTGCTGACCTCGTCGAAGGCGCGGGGCCTGACGATCGCGGTCATGGGGGCAGCGCCGACCAGACTGACGTGGCCTCCGGAGGGCACGGGCATGGGGACGGGCTCGGCGGACACCTCCTTGCCTGAGGCATCGAGGGTGGCCACCCAGTACTTCCACAGTTCCGGGCCGCCCTCCATGCCGATCATGACCATGATCCGGTCGTGGTGGGCGCTCATCTCCCAGTTGAGGACGTAGGTGTTGGCCGGGACGCCGGGGTTGCGCCAAGTCCATGCTTCGGTGCCGTCGGGGCGCAGTCCGACGATCGTGTTCGGGGTCATGACGGCAAGGACATCGCCGGTGAGGAAGGCGAGCTGGGTGGTGTCATTGGTGAGCGGCTTCCCGCCCAGGGGCGCGCCGGAGATCTGCTTGGTCCAGACGATCGCGCTGCCGTTGCGGGTGTCGATCAGTGAGACGCGGTCGCAGCTGGCCCCCAGGGCCTCTGTGTTGCCCTTGATCCACGCGATGGCACCCAGGCCTGCGGCGGTGAGCCCCTCTGTCATGCCGCAGGGCTGCATGTCCGGTTCGGGCGGCGCGACGGTTCCCAGCTTCTTACCGGTCGCAGGGTCCAGAATCTCCACCCCGGTCCCTCGGCCTACGTAGTAGGCCGTTTTCGTGTGCCAAGCGGCCATGAACGGCGTACGCAGCGAGCTGCCCTCGACGGGTGGCGACTTCCACGCTTGGGCGAACTGCGCCGGGGCGAACGGTTCCTTCGGCGCGGTACTGCTCTTGGAGGCCGTACTCGCGTCGACGTCACCGCAGGCGGTCGCGCCGGCGAGGAGAAGAGCGGCGGTGGCGGTGGCGGCGAGAATCCGGCGACCGTGCTCCCTCAGGCGTCCGCTGCTTCGCGGTGGAGGTATGGGACCGGAGCCCTCTGCGGGGTACGGCTGCTGATGGTGCGCCATGCGATGGTGCTCTCTTTCGTGTCGCTGGATGGTGTCACTGGGCTCGTGCCGCACGGCCGCCGCAGCGACGGGTCGGCGCCGAAGGGATCGGGAAGACCGGCCATTTGTTCTGTTTGGTCAAAGCCTCGCAGTAGCAGGCCGTTCTCGAATCTCTTGATCAGCACAAGCCCAGACTGCCAGTTGCCGCCGTCCGGTCCCGCACCCGCCGGTGCCCCTTGGGTGAAATTGACGGTGATGGGTCGACGGTTGGCGGGCTTTATGCCCTGCTGTCGGTGCCGGTCGCTCCCGTGATGGCGCACGGGCCCAAGGCCGGACAGGACAAGTTCGGGCGGAGGTTCCTGAACCCCCGGCGGACCCGGGCAGGGGTGAGTCGGCCGGGCTCCATGCGCGACACTCAACCGGCCCGGCCCCGGCCGACCACCTGGCTCGAAGAACCGGCACCCAGCCACCCGTTACGACATGGGCAAAACGGTCAGACGACCCGAGACCATTGCCGAACGGACCAAGTCCGATCCGGCGACACAGGCCCTGGGCGACTGTCAAGGCACGAGATTCCGGGCCATGACCCCGGAGCCAGGCTGGGGCCCAATGGAGACACGGACAACGACGCGGTAACCCCTCTACCGCCATCGGCTCCGCCCCCCACCCCGAAGCCCTCAAGGACACCTCTGCCATATCGATCACGACCCGCCGCCTCGCCCCGCTCCTGATCGCGGCCGCGAACAGGCCTGCAGCTCGGCAAAGAACTCGGACACCGGCTCCACCACCGCGCCCGTGGCATCGAGCAGCACGTACGGCTGGGCCGGGTTCGCCACCTCCACCAGAGCACCGGTCTGGGGTAACACGAAGCTGATCAGATCCAGAGAGGGACCACCTGTCTCAAGCATGACCGGGAAGCTAGCAGAATGCGCCTCTGACCTGCGGTTACTTGAGAAGTGGTTCAGTCAACACCACCATCCCGATCAAGGTGGTCCCGGCGACGGAGTCGCACGACATCAGCTTCCGGCAGATCCACATCGCCGACGGCGGCCGGGTCCGCTACCGCAAGGTGTGCGAGGTGGACGGGCAGGAGTTGCGCCAGGACGAGATCGTCCGCGGGTACGAGACGGCGACCGGCACTCTGATCCCCGTCACCGACCAGGACCTCGACAATCTTCCGCCGCCCACCGCGAAGGCCATCGAGATCGTCTCCTTCGTGCCGGCGGAAGCGCGCGAGTTCCCGAAATCCTGAAGGCCCGGAACAACCAACCTGCATACGGATCCCGACGACGCAGGTCCGGCATGTGGGTTCCCCAGAGCGCGGACGAGTCCCAAGGGCCTCCGGTCGCCTGTCGGTCATCCATCAGTCGGACTCGGAGCGGATGTCCGCTCCCGTCCAGGGATTCGTCGGTCTTCTCGTCGGCGGCGGGCGGGGCGACGGTACGGATGCACCGTCGCCCGTCGACCGTCAGTTGGTGTGGGTCCGCTTGGGTAGCAGAAGCATCAGTGCCCACATCGTGAGGAGTGTGCCGATGACGTACCAGAGGCTGTCGGCGAACGCGGTGTTCACGGCGGGGCCGCGGGTATCGGCGCTGATGTAGGTGAAGAAGACGACGGTGGTCAGGGCCGTGCCCAGCGCGATGCCGAGTTGGGTGGCGGTGTTGAAGAGGCCGGAGGCCGATCCCGCGTGGCGGTGGACGATCTTGCCCAGGGTGAGGTCGGCGAGAGGCGCACCGATCATGCCAAGGCCGAAGCCGACGGCGAGCATCGGTGCCGCGGCCGGCACAGTTCCCATGCCGGCGCCTTGGGCGGTGATGAGGTGGTGGTAGCCGGCCAGGGTGGCGGCGGCGAGGAGGGCGCCTGCCTGTGGCACGGCTCGTCCGGAGCGGGCGACGAGGCTCATGGCGAGCCAAGCGCCGCCTATCTCGCCGAGTGAGCCGGCAACGAAGCCGACGGCGGCGTGGCCCGGGGTGAGGCCGAGGCCGTTCTGCATGAAGAGGACCCAGGACAGGAAGAAGACGCCCGACAGGAGGCCGAAGGCCAGCTGTGTGGTGAGCCCGGCACCGAAGGTGCGGTCGGTGAAGAGGGAGAGAACGACCAGGGGGGAGCGGTCCTTGCGCATCCTGGCCTTTTGTTGGACCAGGAACACCGTCAGGACTAGCAGGCCAGCGACCATCATCGCGAACGTCCAGATGGGCCAATCGTGTTCGCCGCCCATCGTCAGCGGGAGCGTGATCAGCAGCAGGCCAAGCGCGGAAAGCAACATGCCGAGCAGGTCCAGGCGCCGGGCGGTGCGGTCGTGGGACTCGGGAAGGAAGCGCTGGCCGAGGATGACGGCGGCGATGCCGATGGGCAGATTGATCAAGAAGATGGGGCGCCAGCCCAGGCCGAACAGATCGGCTTGGGTCAAGATCCCACCCAGGACAGGGCCGATGACGCTGCCGAGCGACATGACCGTCCCGTACAGGCCGAACGCCTTCGCTCGAGAGCCGTCGTTGAAGGTGACGTGCAGGGTGGCCAGGACCTGCGGGACCATCGCCGCGGCCGCGGCGCCTTGCAGGACGCGGGCGGCGATCAGGAGCTCCGGGTTGGCCGCGATCCCGCACAGCAGGGAAGCGAAGGTGAACACGGCGGTCCCGGTCAGGAAGATCCGCCTGCGGCCGTAGAGGTCGCCGAGCCGGCCGCCGGTGATCAAACCAAGAGCGAAGGTCAGGACGTAGGCGGCGTCGATCCACTGGAGGGCGGCGGTGGTGGCACCGGTGTCGGCGGCTATGGCGGGCAAAGCGGTGTAGACGACGGACCCGTCGAGCGCGTTCATCAGCTCGGCGGTCAGGACGACGGCGAGTGTGACGGCACGGGCCCGGCCCGGGGCTTCGGCGTACGGCGGGCTGGTGGTGGTCTGGTCGGTGTCGTGTGACACGGGAGGAGAGCTCCTGCTTCCGGTGAGAGTCGGGGATACGGGCAGGCCGGGGCCGCGTACGCCGACTGCGCACAGGGAGAAGGAGCGGGCCCAGGCCGGGAGCGTCGTCGGTTCCGGGCACGTTGGTATGGCACCGCGTGGGTGCTGTTGGTGCCGGAACGGAACGGGGACGGCTATCGGGCCTGGGCGATACGTCATCACCTCACATCCACGGAGGGCGGAACACATCCGCCCGAGCGAAAGGGAGCATTGGAAGATACGGGCCGCAGAACGCACTCGGGCCCGGGGTCGGCGGCCCCGCCCCCACTGGGCAGGGCCGCCGACCGTGGTTCAGGCGGCCTTGGCCGGCTTGGGCAGCCGGAACATCAGCGCCCACATCACCGCGAGCGCGGCGACGACGTACCAGACGCTGCCCGCAAACGCCTCGGTCACGGCATGGCCGTGGCTGCCCGCGGGGGCGTGATTGAAGAACACCACGGAGGCCATCGCGATACCGAGTGCGGTGCCGAGCTGCATGGCGGTGTTGAACAGCCCCGCCGCAGAGCCTGCGTCCTCGTGGCCGACCTGGCTGAGGGTGAGACCCGCGAGACCCGCGCCGACCATGCCGAAACCGGCTCCGACGAGGATCATCGGGGCGACGGCGGCCACGAACGGCATCGAGGTCTGCTGGGCGGAGACCAGCAGCTGGTAGCCGACCAGGGTCACGGCGATGAGCACCGCCCCGGCCTGCGGCACGCGCCGCATATGGGCGCCCGCCCACTTGGAGGCGAGCATCGCGCCGGCCATGCCGCCGATGGAGATAGCGACGGACGCCGGAGCGAACTGCCCGGGCGAAAGCCCTAGGCCGGACTGCATGAACAGCACCCACGTCAGCAGGAACACGCCGGAGACCAGGCCGAAGACCAGCTGGGCGGCGAGCCCGCCGGCGAACGCCTTGCTGCTGAACAGCGAGAGCGCCACCAGGGCGGAGCCGTCCTTGCGGGTCTTCGCACGCTGCTGGGCCACGAATGACGCCAGCACCAGGGCTCCCGCGACGAGCATGACGAAGCTCCAGGTCGGCCAGTGCTTCTCGCCGCCCACGGTGAGCGGGTAGGCGAGCAGCAGCAGACCCCCACTGGAGAGCAGCATGCCCAGCGGGTCAAGACGGTGTGCCTGCTGCTCGCGGGACTCGGGGATGAACCGGAGGGCGAAGAGCACGGTGGCCAGGCCGATGGGCAGGTTGATCAGGAAGATCGCCCGCCAGCCGAGACCGGCGATGTCGGCGGAGGTCAGGACGGCGCCCAGGACGGGGCCGAGGACGCCGCCGAGCGACATGATCATGCCGTACATGCCGAACGCCTTGGCCTGGGACTCGCCCTGGAAGGTGACCGCGATGGTGGCCATGACCTGCGGCACCATCGCCGCCGCCCCGGCGCCCTGAAGCGCCCGCGCGGCGACCAGGAACTCCGGTCCGGTCGCGATTCCGCACAGCAGCGAGGCGAGTGTGAACAGCACGGTGCCGGCGATGAAGACCCTCTTGCGCCCGTAGAGGTCGCCCAGGCGCCCGCCCGTGATCAGGGCGAGGGCGAAGGTGAGGGTGTAGGCGGCGGGGATCCACTGCACCGCGGCGCTGGACGCGCCGGTGTCCGCCTGGATGGAGGGCAGGGCGGTGTGGACGATCGAACCGTCGAGCGCGTTCATCAACTCGGCGATCAGCACCACGACCAGGATGATCGTGGCGGCACGGCCGGCGCCTGTGGGGCGTTGAGCGCCGTGGGTATGGGTGTCGGTTGACACGAGGAGGATTCCTGTTCGCGTACAGAAGGAATAGGGGGCAGGGGCAGGCCTGGGCATGCCCCCGCGCGCCTACAGCGCGACAGGGGAAAGCAGGGTGCAACGAGCCCAGGCCATCAGGGAGCACCGCCGTCGAGGCATGCGTCGGAAGCCCGCCATCGCGGACAACCGGAAAGAGCCTCAGAACGAGCGGCTACTTACTTGGCCTGGGAGATACGTCATCACCTCGAAACACAGCGTCGGACCCCGGAACGGGCACCGACGGAACCACACGAGGCTAAAACGTCCGCGGACATCCCCGCAACGCAATAAGTCACACGCTGCCGACGGGCTGGGCGACAGCGGCGTCGATGTACCGCGTCGTCCAGAGCACGGTGGTGTGAGGACCAGGCCGAGCGCCCCGAGCTGGTCCTCCATCCCGTCGCGGTACGCCCGGTGGGTGGTGCCGCGCTTGCCGTGACACGCGCAGTCAGCAGGGCTGAGTTCACGTACGCAGGGCGGTGCTCTCACCTGGGGAGTCGGCTGGTGCGTTCGGGGTGGGCGGCGGTGAGGTAGCGCATCGCGGTGAGGGCGCTGATGCCGAAGAGGCGCATCAGGTGCAGCGGGTCGGTGCTGGTGCGGGCTTCGTCCAGGATCCGGTCCTGGCGTACGGCGGCCAGGCTTGTGCCTTTGGGGAACACGCCGCGGACCGTGGTGACGTCCACGGGGCGGCCGGGTGGCAGTCAGTGCGGTGCGGCTGGTGGCCAGCAGGTGGGGTTGGTCGAGGCGGGCCAGCGCCGGTGACGCTCGGCGAGCCAGTCGGTGGCCAGCTGCCGTGTGAAGGGGTCGAGCAGGACGGTGCGCCGCGCGGGCCCGCGCCGGACGTGGAGCCGGCCGTGGGCGAGGTCGATGTCGGTCAGCAGCAGGGTGCGGATGTCCTGCCCGCCCAGGGCGTGGACCGCAACCAGTGCAACGACCAGGCGTCCGAAGGAGGTAGGTACCGCGTCGAACAGGGTGCGGAGTCCGTCGGAGGGCACCGGCCGGGGCAGAGCGCGGTGGCCGCTCACGCCCAGGGTGCGCGCCGGGTCCCGGAAGAGGAGCCGCTCCTGCTTCAGCGCCCGGAACAGGCTGCGCAGGGCGGTGGCCAGCTGGCGGCCCGGTGCGCCGGTTCGGGTGCGGGCGGCTTCCGCCACGTTGGCCGCGGTGACCTCGCGCAGACTGGTCACCCCCCGGTGTGCCCACCCGGCCACGTGGGGAAGGAGCGCGGCCAGGTAGCGGCGGATGCACTCGTAGGAGCGGGCCGGGTGGCTGCGCCTGCCCCGGCCGCGCAGAACGACCACCCAGGCCCGCATCTCGGCGCGGATCCTGCCGGGCAGGTCGGCGAGGGTAGTTTCGACCCAGGTCTGGTCACGGTCCCGCCGCAGTTCCGGGGCCTCGGTCAGCAGGCGGTGGTCGGCGAGGAACTCGAGGCCGCCCTGGCGTACAGGCCTTTCCCGGCGCGGGCCAGGTCGTAGACGTCGTGCTCCCAGATCGCAGCGTCCGCCCCCAGGACGCGCAGCAGCAGCACCAGGGTCCGCTGTGCCTCACGACCCGAGCCGGGCCGGCGCCGTTCGCGCCGCCGCCGGTCGAAGGCGGCCACCAGGGACTCGGCGCGCTCCGACGGCTCCGGCAGCCCGTGGCCCTCGCGTGCCCTGGTCAGGACCGGCGTCCAGTCGCGTCGCGTCTGGAACAGCACGTGCTGCCCGTACGGCACTATCGACGCCGCTTCCTCCGGTCTGCCGGCCGACTGGTGGCCAGCGCGGGTGGGCTGGGCCCGGCCGCGGGCCGCCGCCCGGATCACGATCGCCAGCTGCCTGCCGTCGGCCCCGCCCGGATACATGTGGCAGGGGCGGCACCGTCCCCCACGCAACGGCGCCTGCCCGCGCCCGCAGCCGGAGCACTGTCCGCGCGGCTCACCCCGCCAGCCCGCGCACGGCCGGCACAGATACTCGGCGATGCCGCTCATCCACCCGTCGCAGTCCCGGCACGACCGCGGCACCGGCCACGACCGCCCCGCGGAAGCCGGAACGTACGCGGCGACCGGCCGGACGCCGCCGCAGCCAACCGCGCGGGCCGCATCACCATGAAGGAGCCCGGCCCGGTCCAGGATCTGCCCCACCGCCGTGCCGATCGCTGTCAGGTCGGGCACCCGGTCGGCGCCCTCGCGGCGTCCCGCACGGCCAGCGCCAGCCGGATCATCGACGCGGCCTTGTACGACCAGCCCCGGGCCAGCCCGTACTCGGCGGCGAACGCTGACGCCTGCTTCCGGGCCCGCTCCTCACCGGCCAGGACCCGACTGCGCAGCGCCGCTGCAGTCGAGGTGCTCAGCGTCCGGCGGCCCCAGAACAGCGCCACCTGCCCCGGCATCACTACAGGCAGCACCCGGTACTACAGGCAGCACCCGGTCTCGGCCGCCGGTATCGGCAGCCTTCAGGCTGCGCTGCCACATGCTGGGGGCTGTGTCCATGCTGCCGGGCCGACGCAGCGGCCGGGCAGCTCCCGACCGCCCCAATCCCAGGCCAAGAACCAGCTGCAGCGGCCGCGGCCGCGCGGCGGCGGCATTCAGCGCCCAGTCGGCATCGTCTTCCCAGCGGATCGAACGCAGGCAGGCCCGGCACAGGCCGTCCGAGTTGAGATGCGCCTCGCGGCAGCACCGCGGACACCCCTCCCGCACCGGATTGGCCTGCCGCCACTTCCAGCAGGCCTCGCACACCCCGCTTGCCTCCAGCACCGCCCAGCTCAGGCACTCCCCGCAACTGGACCACACCGGCCCCGCGCGCACGCCGCCGTGCCCGTCAGCTCGGAGGCAGCGAACGCGGATCCGCCCGGGAGCCGGCGCGGGACCGGCCGCGCCAGATCCGCACCCTCGCCGCTGGCCGCCCGGCTCGCCGGCGCGGGGACCGCTCGCTCGACCGCGACCGGCTCGGCCTGCAGTAGGTCGGCCACCGTGCAGTCCAGCGGGTGCAGATCAGGTCCAGATCGTCCAGCCTCAGCGTGACCGGCGTACCGCCCCACAGTGCCGCGACCTTGCTCAGCGACGGCGTGAATCCCACCGCCCGAAACGCCTCCAGGGATGCTGGTCCCAGCCAAGCCAGGCGGTCCATGCTGCGGCGGCTATGAGAAACAGCAGGTAGGGAGCGAGTTTCAGTGATCTCTGGCTCATGGCCCCAGTCTTGCGACCCGCCCCGGTGCTGCGGGAGAGCGCACGTACTCACCTCGCTCTGAGTAGCCCGGCGTCGGTCGCGGAGCCCGCCGGACCACCCGAGACATTTTCTTGACCCGCCTGTAGGGCGGGGGTCTATCGTCGGCCGCCGGTGGTGAACAGGACGAGGAAGGCGATGCCTTGTGTCAGCGGGAGGAGTGCGACAGGTATCCGGCCGTGGGAACGACCAGTGGAACCGAACAGACTCATCCCCGCCTGAGTACGCCACGGGTTCAGGAACCGGCACGCGAAGACCGGCACGCTCGCCTGGGCACCGAAACCCAGCCGGTCCGGCCCCGGCCGCCCGCCCGGCTCGAAGGACAAGCGGCCCGCCACCCGCTATGACGTCGGACGCGTGCCACCCCAGCCTCATTGCCACCACACCGACGATGTTGGATAGCCGCATCGTGAGATGCAAGAAGGAGAAGCAGAAGCAGCCCGACTGGGGCATCCCGAAGGGGGTCGTGCTGTTGGCGACGCCGGAGGGCTGGCGCCACAGCGTCTCACCATGGAAGGCGGCATGTTATGCGGGCGTCTGGACGTGCCGATCAACACCGACCCGCAAGGCGCGCGGGCCGCGGCGGCCCGGATGGTGACGGAACTCGCGCGACTTCCACGCCACCAACGTCGAGGTGTGCTGGGATCCCCCTCGGGAGCCCCGGTCATGGACCGCTCAGGTCACCCTCGCCGCCGGAGCCGAACCGGCCCGGCCGGAGGCCAGTGTGGCGTAGCCCCACATGCTCGCCCGCGGAGCGCAGGCCGTCGATCCATTTTCCACCACGCCCGGGCCTCGACCAGGCCCGTCCTGGCGTTGGCCCCGGCTGCTATCCGCATGGAGCCTCGCGCTGCTCACGTGGTCGCGTGGCGGCTCGCAGGCCTGGACGTGGTCGTCCTTCTGACGTACCCATCACGGAAGCGCGGTCAGAACCCCGTACTTGGCCAGACCGGCCAAGTACGGCGAGCGGCGAGCCAGGTCGTCGAGTGCGGTCGACGGTGTCACTGCCCGGACGTTCCGAGGGCCAGGTCGGCCGACTCGAAGCGGTGCTCCGTCGGCTTCAGCACTTCGTAGAGATTGCCGAAATACTCCGTTTCCGCCGTTCCGGTGAGCACCGCCAGGAGGAACGCGACGCACCCCATGTCGTGGTGCTCCCACAGCGGGCCGCGTCCCTCGTTATAGAGCACGGTCCACTCGTCGGGATGCTGACCGGGCCGTGCCAGCCAGTACAGGAACGCCCCCGTACCCTCCTCGAACGCCCACGGCAGGACCCGAGCCCCCGCCTCCAGCAGGCCGGCCGGCTTCGCCTCGAACTCCCACAGGCTGGCCAAGATCTCGTCCCGTTCCCTCGCCTGCGCGTGCAGGTCACAGTCGCTGTACGCGGAGTCGGGGACGAGCAGCCAGATCGTGTCGTCGAAGATGCCGTCGCCGTAGGTCTCGACAAGCTGCTTGTAGTCGGCGGGCAGAGCCACCCCCAGGGCGTGCTCGGCCTGCGCCCAGTCCGCCGAAGGCGGCGGTTCGGCGGGGGGCGGGCAGAGGCGGATAAGGGCGTCGAGGATGATCATGGAACGGACGCTACTGGATCCCCAGCCGGTGCCCGTGGGGTGGGTCGGCAGGGCAGGCGAAGATCAGTATCGGCTTCGGCCCGGGTGTCCGCTCACCAGGGGGACGGATGCCGTATCTTGGTGCTCCTACTGCATGCGCCGGGGCTCGGGCGTGCCCGCCATGGAACGCCCCGCACGCACCGGCCACCGGCCGTATCCGCTGTCCTACGAAGCAGGTCCCGCGCCGCCGGCCACGCGGAACCCCAGAGCGCTCGACGCAGCCTCGGATACGGCGATCAGGGTCGGCCGGTCCGCAGCCGGCATCGAGAAGCCGTGCCTGCCGGCATGCTCGACGAATTCCGCCGGGAGTTCGATGTTGTACCACTCGACATAAGAAGCGAGGTCCACCCGCCAGACGAAGCGGCCGTCGGACAGCAACGACGATCCGCCGGGCACGCGGAAAGCGCCCCCGATGACATCAATCGTCCCCTCCATGATGTCGAAGACCGGATGTCCGGAGTCGAGGTACTGCTTCACCTCCGCCTTCGGATAGGACGCCTGGTCCCGCACCTTGTCCCCGATGGGTTCGCGGAACACGGCATCGTTCTCCGGGTCCATCTCCCGGTAGAAGCCGATCATGTCCATCTGGTTCATCCTTCCCGCATGGGGAGGAACACCCTCCAGTAGCCGCCCTTGTCGACCTGTGGCGTTTGGCCGGGGCCGAGCGCCGGGTTGGTGCCGACGCGGTCCGTCGGCGCGCGCACCGTGGTTCCGAGTTCGTTCGCGATGCGCTGGGCGATCCAGGAACCGTCCGAGCCCGAGTGGCACACCATGAGCCGGAGAGGTCCACCATTGTAGTGCGGATTGTTTGTCACGGCGTCCACCAGCTGACCGGCGTTGACGTGGCCGTTGGGGGTCTCCAGCCAGCCGTCCCGGCTGCCGTGCGCCACCACGTCGTGTTCACCGGCGTTCGCCACGTTGTTGAAGTTCCGCACGCTCTGCCCGTCGGCGCCGACCAGCGTTCCCGTCGGCCCGTGGGTCACGGGATCGCCCGCGGGAATCCGGTTGTCCTCCATGTAGTCCATCCCCCCGTGGCAGGGGGACAGCCCCAGAGGGTCGCTCAGGCGGTGGGGATTACCGACGTATGCGACGGGGTGGGGCGCCGGGGTGATGCCGAGCGGGTCGGGGGAGGCGTAGCGTCCCGACTCCGGGTCGTAGTAGCGGAACCGGTTGTAATGCAGCCCTGTCTCGGGGTCGAAGTACTGCCCGGGGAAGCGGAACGGCGTGTAGGCGGTGCTCGACGCCGCCCAGGCGGTGGAGCCCCACACGGTGCTGCGGGTGTGCCAGGCCAGCCGGCCCGCCTCGTCGACGAGTTCCCGGGGGGTGCCGATGAGGTCGGTGACGATCGAGAAGAACCGCTCGTCGACCGCCTACTGAGGGGAGTCCGCCGTGAACCGGCGCTCGGTCTGGGTGAGGGGGCGCGCCCCCTGGTGGTCCCAGGTCAGAGTCACCCGGTCGGATCCCGGCCGCCCGTGGATGGTCTGCTCGCAGAGCGTGTCCCCGTCCCAGGTGAACGTGATGTGCTCCAGGACGGTGCCGTCCTCGCCGAGCCGCTCCTTGGAGACGCGTCGGCCGAGCGCGTCGTAACGGTAGCGCCAGCGGCTTCCGTCCGGGGTGGTGACGGCGGTCAGCCGGCTGTCGGCATCCCACGTGTAGTGCCAGGTGTCCGGCTTGCGCGACAGCCGTGTGCGCTGCCGCAGGGTCGTGCGGCCCAGCGCGTCGTACTCGTAGCGGACCCGTCCCGCCCGCGTGAGGGTCGTGCCGCTGTATGCGCGGCTGCCGGTGGCCTCCTGCCCCGGGTGGGCCGCCGGCCAGGAGGCCTCGGTCTGGTTGCCCGCCTCGTCGTACGCGTACCGCTCGCTCCACTGGGCGGCGTCGACGGCCGTGACCCGGCCCGCCGGGTCGAGTGCGAACGTCTGGAGGCCGGCCAGCCGGTCATGGATGCCGCTGAGGTGGCCGTCGGCGCGGTAGCTGTAGTCGCGCCGTTGGATGCTTCGGCCGCCGGAGGTGACCTCCTGGCCGCTGAGCCGGCCGACGCTGTCGAACTCCGAGACGAGGAGGGTGGTGCCGCCGATGCGGCGTGCGATCTCGCGGCCTGCCGCGTCGTGTTCGAAGGCGAGGGCGCGGCCGGAGGTGGTGAGCGAGGTCCGGCGGCCCGCCGCGTCGTAGGTCCGTGTGCTGACCGCACCGGTCGGAGTGGTGCGGCTGACGCGCCGGCCGAGCTCGTCGTACGCGTACGACACGGTGCGCCGTCGACGGTCTCGGACAGCAGCCGGCCGTGCCGGTCCCGTACGAACGTGATCGTGGCGTCGCCGTTCACGGCCTCGGCGAGTTGGTCGGAGAAGTCGTACGCGAACGTGGTGAGGGCCCCGTCGGCGTCCTTGGACACCAGGCGGTCGAGATCGTCCCACTCGTAGCGCAGGGTCCGGCCCGAGGCGTCGGTCCGGGAGGTGATGCGGCCGACGGCATCGCGTTCATAGCTGAGCGACCGGTCGTCGAAGTCGGTCTCGGAGACGAGGCGGCCGGCGCCGTCGTACACGTAGTCCCAGGTCGCCCCCTGCGGACTGCGCACCCGGGTGAGCCGGAGGTCGTGGTCGTAGGTGAACTCGTGGCGCACGCCGTCATACCCGGTGCGGGCAGCCATGAGGTCGAAATGGGTGTACTCGAAGCGGGAGACGGCGCCCATCGCGTTCGTGTGGGTGAGGCAGTTGCCCTCGCCGTCGTACGTCCACGACTCCTCGCTGCCGTCCGCCAGGACGCGGCGGGCGGGCCGGCCCTCCGGCGTCCATCGAACCCGGGTCGTATGGCCGAGGGCGTCGGTCAGCGCGGTCGGGCGGCCGAACGCGTCCCGGGTCGTCCGTGTCGTCGCCCCGAGCGGGTCGGTGACCGAGATGGGGAGTCCGGCCGCGTCGGTGGTGACGAGCCTGCTCCGGCTCTGCCGTCGCCACCCACGCCACCATCCGCGCCTGCTTCGCCCGTGCCGGTCCCCCCCGACGCCTGCACTGCCACCCGCACCTGTCGTGCCGCCGCGGCCCACAGCTCCGCCGCAACCCACAAGTCCGCCCACCCGCCCGCGCCGCAGCTGGTGGCCATTCGGACGACGACACTGAATGTCTTCACGGGTGCTGGTGGCCCAGGCCCTCCGCTCAGGCCGGGCGGAGGGCCAGCGACAGCCGTTCCTCGATCAGAGACGGTGCCGGTGTGCGGCCCTCGGCCGCCTTGGTGGTCTCCTTCGCGGTCTTCTGTTCGGCCACTGGGTGATCCCCTGGCAGCACAATGATCAAGGCTGTGATGCCGCACGGCCGCCGGACTGATCGTCCTGCTACGGCCCCGCCACGATTTCTGCGGACCTGCGGGAGCTCTCGGGAGCCTCAGCAATCGTGAACACGAGGAGACCACCATGTCCGCACGTGAACTGCAGGAGAGGGTCAACGCCCTGCGAGAGCGACTCGATCGCAATGAGCCGCTGTCCGAGGAGGAGGTTACGACCTCCACGAAGAGGCTCGGCAGATCGAGGCCCAGCTGAAGCTGGAGAAGGTCACCGCTGACGACGGCCTGGTCGACGCCATCAGCCTCGCCATCGAGCGGTTCGACGAACGACGCACAGATCTCCACCAGGGCCTGCTCGAACTGGCCGGCTGCCTGATATGCCTGCGCCGGCTCCAGAGGACGGTCAATCGCTGTGCCAGTAGCGGAGACGGGCCTCAGGCCCGTTGATACGCACCATGCAGTCTTTGAAGAGCTGCAACGGAGGCTGCTGGCTGTCAACCGGAGCCAGTGTGAGCCTCAAATCCTGCAACGGCTTGGCCAGGGCGATGAATCTGAGCCCATCCGGGTCAGGGCCCCTGTAGGCCGCCCATGCCTCGAACAACGGCCTCACGTTTTCCCAGCCAGGTCCCGGGGTGAAGCACGCCAGGAAGAACGGCTGATCACAGCCGTACTCACTGAGCTCACCGACCAGGACGTCTCCCTGCAAGAGCTGCCACCGCATCATCTCGTGTTCCGTCCCCCACCGCCCAGTCGAGTTCGCATCATCGCAGCGCGTACCTCTCTGACCGCGCTTCATTCTGAAATGATCAGTAAGTGGCTGATCATCAGCGGCACCTACCGCGGCACTGGTTTCACTGCCGGGCAAACGACGCCGACCTCGTCCCGCTCCCGACCAGGCTGGTAAGCCGGTCACCTTCACTCACTGGTACATCGACTGGCTACAGAAGGCGGAGCGCACTGCACACCAACCATCTACGAACGCCTGACCGCTGGGCACTGGTGTGCTCGGCGTTGAGCCGTCGACACGATGAGCGTTTTGGTTGGCCCGGGTGAGCGCGCTGGACCAGTTTGATCTGATCACACCATCTTCTTGAGTTGGGTGCCGTGCAAGGTAATGTCCGCGTGTTCGAACAAGCCCAGGTCAGGGGCCGAATAGGGGAGGGCGTAATGAGCGGTGCGGGATCGGTCGACAGCGGGTGGAAGCTGAGCGACACAGAAGGCGGAACACTCTCGGGGCGGTGGTGGAGATGGGCCATGTCCGCGCCAGGCGACCGCAGCCCGGTCAGCGACAGGACCGGCGAAAACGCTGGCTGGAACCAACCGGACGACCTCTGGTTCCTTGCCGGCACTTACGGTGGACGCGTCGTGCGGCGCTCCACGATTCCGTCGGACCGCCCCCTCTTCTTCCCCGTACTCAACATGGAGCACAACCGGTTCTACTCGAAGACTCCGCTGACCATGGGCGTGGTGGAGGCGACGGCCGCCCTCAACGGCGTTCCGCTCCCGCTGCAGGAGTTCTCGGCACAGTTCCGCACCAGATGGTTGACCCGCCGGTTCACCTGGGGAGTCTGGGCTGGCGTCGCGCCGCTGAGGCCCGGCCAGTACGTGCTGGAGATCAAGGCGGCGGCTGACAACGGCTTCTGGATCGACACGACGTACCACCTTGAGGTAACCGCCAACTGAGCCACGGAACCAGGCACAGGTTTCCACTTTTCGCTACATGGCGGTCTGCACCCGACCCCGGGCCTCCGCCCCGGCCAACTCCCCGGTGAACTGACGGGATGAAGCCTGCCGTTGGCAATGGGGGCCGGTAGAACCGCCGGGTGATGATCAAAATGAGGGCGCGCAGCGGCCGAAGCTGGCGGCCTGTCCCTGTCGGCCACCGTACGGCGTCTCAGGAGTGCTCCGCATCACCGTTTTTATGTGCCTGTTGCAGTTTTTCCGCCGTTGCGCGCCGGGCGGTGTAGGCGGCGTATCCGCAGATGCGCTGTGACGTGGATCACGAGGAATCATAAAATCCGCTGGTCAGAGTACTAAATGTGATGATCCGATAACTGTGTGTGCGAGAACCTTCGGGTCTGACGTCACTTCACCAGGGGGCGGTGGAGCCGGGGCGATCCTCCCGCTCTTCGGCCAGCACCTGACCCGGATCGCGGCTCTGACCACGCGCTCAGTGACCACCCTCGGCGAGGACACCCTACTGACCCTTGACCGCACCCCAATCCCGCTGCGCTCGTCGCTGGCCCGCCTGCTGACCGACCTCGCAAACATGCCGCCGCCCACCAACTGGGCGGCGAACTTTTCCCAGGGCTGGCTGTTCCCCGGAGGCCGCCCCGGGCGGCACCTCTCAGCGACCGTGCTCGGCCGCGCCTTGCCAGCCACCACATCCCTAACCGGCCCGCTCGCAACGCCGCCCTCGTCGCCTTGGCCCAAGACCTGCCTCCGGCAGTGCTCGGACCGATGCTCGGCCCTCATCCCGTCACCGCCGCACACTGGCGACGGCGCGCCGCAACCGACTGGACCGCGTACCTAGAAGCCCGCACATCTCAAGCCCAAAGCTGACACTCGGCTGTCCGATCCCGCAGGCAGCCCGTCATCGCGGATCTGGAGGGTTGGTCACGCCGGCCAGGTCGAGCAGCTGGTGCATCTCTGCGGGCGCCAGGGCGGGGTTTGCCGCAGCATGCCGTGCGGAGCCGGGAAGGGCGAGCCTTCGAAGGAGTTCTCCGGACGGCAGTCTCGGGTCTCGCAACGCCCAGTGGCCGACGTCCGGGTCGTCGATTAGTTGCATGACGAGGTCCTGGCCCCCGTCCGGATCGTCGAGGGCAGCGTGGCGCAGCCGTGGACTGGGGTGGTCGGCGTATCGGGCGAGGCCAGGTTTGGCGAAGTTCGGATGGGACCGCAGACTGCTCCACATCAAGCCGTGCCAGTGGGCGTACATCTCCACCACGAGTTCGTGCGGTGCCTTGTCCCCGTGCTGGCACAGGGTGAGTTTGACGAAGAAGTCCTCGTCGCTGGCGAGACGCTTCACTACGTCGTCGGGCAGGTGTTGCTGCATCGCGATGCTCCGCCGCAGCAGGACATGCTCGGAAGTGGCGGCCCTACGGGCTACCTCCGGTTCATGGCCGCGTTCCACGATCCAGCGCGGCGGTGTGTGGTAGCCGTGCGGTACTACGTAAGTGATGGCGGAGCGCTGGGCCTCGGTGAGGTCCTCGCGCATGGATAGGGCGAGCCGGACCGCGTCATCGGGGTCCTGGGACAGTTGCAGCGCCAGCTCGGTCGGCACCCGCGGGTCCTGGGCTGCGGCGCGACGTACGGCCGGGTCACGGTCGTGTATTCGTGTCTCCGTAGGCGGCGATTCGAGCTGGCCTTTGGGCTCATCGGGAAACATTTTGGCGAGGGCTGCTCGGACTTCGGGCTCCGGGTCGTCCAGCAGCCTCTCCTGAATGGACGCCGGAAGGCAGGGCCACAGCTCTGGTGTGAGGGCCGCGGCCCTCACACCGGCGTCTCGGTCCTCGGCGAGGCGCGCTCGTACGGCTGTGGGCATTTCCCACTGTGTCGCCCTTCGCCGGACCCGTGCCTCGCTGTCTTCGGCCAGTGCTTCGACTACCCCGGCGGGGATGCGGCGGCCGAAGTCCCCGGCGAGGGTCGCGTAAAAGGTCCGGACCCGAGGGTCCGGATCCCGGGCGAACGCCGCCAGAACGTCCACGTCCGCGTTCCCGTTCTCGATCAGCCAGAGCCGGTGCTCAACCTGCGGGGAGGCAGCCAAGACGGCCGTCTTCTCCTTGTCGAGGGAGCAAATCGTGATCCAGGAGGCAGGCCGAGGCAGGCCCTCCACAGTTAGTAGCCGCGCCAAGACTGAACCCGTCAGTCCTGGATTCCACATCAGCCCCTCGAACCACTCCTGCACCAATCCGTCGTCCACGTCACCCGCCCGAAGGAAGTCCCCACCCACGTCACTCATGGCCTCATTCTCCCTGGCCTTCGGCCCGGTACCGGCGAGCCAGCCGGTGGCGAGCGGAGCCCCAAGTACGCAACGCTGCGATGGGAAGTACAGGCGCCAGCGGCGCACGCGCAGGTCGATCCGCGAGACCCTCAAACGGAATACAGCACGGTATGAATGACGCTCCCCACCAGCAGGCGCCAGTTCGTGCAGTGCACAGCGGCGCGAGGCGTACGCGAACGACCAGGGCCAGATGGCCTTCCTGGTCGCAGTGACGGCCCGCTCGAACCGGAGCAAGGCCGACCAGGACCCGGCGGAGTGGCTGCCGCCAGCCCCGGACGCGGTGTGCCGGTACGGCGCCGAATGGACCGCGACCACCCGCCGTCCGTCCCAGTCCTTCCTGCGGTGGTGCATAAAGACCGGCTGTGTCGCCGACGGCGGCCAAGGAGTAGCTGACGGGGGAGCGGGTCGCGCGTGCCGGCAGGCGCAGGCAGGCGACACCAGCCGGGAGTTCGGCGCGCACCGCTCCGTGCCAGCGGATCCACAGGGCGGGGCGCCCGCGCAGCGCCTCGTCGCGGATCTTGTCCACGCCCGGTGCCGGTGTCCGCACGGTCGATCTCCACCGCGATCGGGGGACCGTCCTCGCGCAGCAGCCACAGGTCGAGGTAGGCGGACCGCGGACGGTGACCAGTAGGCCCGGCATCCCCCGTTCAGCATGCGCGGCAGGTCGATGTACCGCATGGACGCCTCCTCGCGGACGCTTCAGCGTAAAGGGTGTTGCAGAAGGTCTGGTTTCGGCAGGCCGAAGTGGCGCCTGACCTGCTGTTTCACCGTGTCGCGGCGAGGTTGTGCATGGTGGCGACAGTCTGGACCGCGTGGTGGAGACCGTCTCCTTTCTGGCGGCAGTCGCGGAGGATCTTCCAGTTCTTCATCCGGGCGAAGGTGTGCTCGACGCGGGCACGGACACGTCGGTGTTCGGCGTTGTCTTCCTCCTGGCCGCGCAGGAGGGGGCGACCGGCTCTCTTCCGGTGCGGGACGATCAGGCCGGTGCCGAGGTAGGCGCCGTCTGCGATCACCGTCGTCCCGGCCGCCGTGGCCGGCAGGCCCGACTCCCGCCACACGTGGGCGTCGTCCTTGTTTCCCGGAGCGGGCCGGGCCGAGGCGATGACCAGGCGGCTGTCTGCGTCGATGATGACCTGCACGTTCGCCGAGAACCGGTAGTTGCGGGAAGACGCCGCGACGGTGCGGTCGCGGACCGGGATCAAGGTTCCGTCCACGATCCACAGCCGGTCCACGTCGGCGATCGGCCGCGGGGCGGGCTCCAGCGCCAGCAACGGACGCAGGCGTTGGATGACCCGGCAGACGGTGGCCGAGGAGATCCCGAAGAGCGGGGCGAGCTGCCGCATCGTGAGGTTGGTGCGGTAGTAGACGGCCACCAGCAGGACCCGGTCGGCCAGCGGCAGACACCACGGCCTGCCACCACCGGGACCGTTCCCGCCCCGCTCCTTAACGTGTTCTGCGGGATCGACTGGGCGGAGGGCCACCACGACGTCGCGCTCGTCGACGACACCGGCAAGCTGCTGGCCAAGTGCCGGATCAACGACGACCTGGACGGCTACCGGCTGCTGCTGGACCTTCTGGCGGAACACGGCGACATTGCGGAGACGCCGATCCCGGTGGCCATCGAGACCAGCCGCGGTCTGCTGGTCGCCACGCTGCGGCAGGGCTCGCGGAAGATCTACGCGGTCAACCCGATGGCTGCCTCCCGCTACCGAGACCGGCACGGAGTCAGCCGCAAGAAGTCGGACCCGGGCGACGCCTTGGTCCTCGCCAACATCATCCGCACCGATGCGCCGGTGCACCGCCCGCTGCCCGCCGACGCCGACCTGGCCCAGGCCGTCGCAGTCCTGGCCCGCGCGCAGCAGGACGCGGTCTGGAACCGGCAGCAGGTCGCCAATCAGCTGCGGTCCCTGCTGAGGGAGTACTTCCCGGCGATGATCGAGGCGTTTCGGGACAAGCCGGGAACCCTGACCCGGCCCGATGCCTGCCGCATCCTGGCCGTTGCGCCGACACCTGCCCTGGCCGCCAAGCTGCAGATGTGGAAGCTGACCGCCATGCTCCGGCGCGCCGGCCGCCGCCGGGGCATTGAAACCGATGCTGAACGAATCCAGCAGCTCTTCCGCGAGGAAGCCCCGCGACAGCTGCCTCTGGTCGAGGACGCCATGGGCAAGCAGGCACGGGCCCTGCTGCTGCAGCTGGACGCGGCCTGCGAGGCGGTCGATGACCTGGCCCGGGCCACCGAGGAGGCCTTTCGAGCGCACCCCGAAGCGGCGATCATGCTGAGTTTCCCCGGCATCGGTCCGCAGGTCGGTGCCCGTATTCTGGGCGAGATCGGCACGACCGGAGCCGGTTCGCGTCGGCTGGAGGGCTAAAGGCGTACGCCGGCTCGGCCCCGATCACGCGGGCTTCCGGCAAACGACGCTACGTCGGACGCCGGTTCGTCAAGAACAACCGGCTCAACCACGTCGGCCACCTGTGGGCCTTCGCATCCCTCAGCGGTTCATCCGGCGCAGACGCCCACTGCCGGCGCCGCCGGGCAGGAGGGGACTGGCACATGCAGGCCCTGCGACACCTGTTCAACCGGATGCTCGGCCAGCTCCACCACTGCCTGCAGACCCGCACTCCCTTCGACGAGGTGGTGGCCTTTCCTCTCGGGGCAGTGCCGCCGCCCAACCAGGCCGTGTCGGACATCTGATCGACTACGCTCCTGGCGGTGACCAGTGAGCCCCCGCACGCAGACCGCTTCCTCGGTGGGTTCAGGGAACTGAGGCATGGGAATCCAAATGGCCCCTCCCTGATCGCTGCCGTGCGCAGTGAAGGTGACCCGCACGAAGAGGACCTCGCGCGATACCTGCGTGCTGGCAGCGTGGTCGCCGCGACTGGATCAGCCGTTTACGACTTCCTCAGCCCGACCAAGCAGTTCATCGATGGGCCTCACCTCCTCACCGACGGTGAGTGGTTCTGGCCCACCGACCTTGCCTACTACGTTGAGCGCTACCACGTTCCCGTCGATGACCGATTCGTCGATCACGCACGCCACCGTGGGTGGGTGCCTCCGCAGCTGAATGACGACCAACTCGTGCAGATCGCGGATACCTTCTTCCCTGAAGACGAAGGATGAGGTGCTATCCGCCACCTCCGCAGAGCCCAACTTGACGGCTTAACTGCATGAGGTGTCTTTCCACGCGATAGCCGAGGGAAAGAGGGTTGGTCTGCGTCCGGGGGCCGGCGGCGCCGCAGGGGTACTTCCTGCCGCGGAAGTTGAACGGGCAGGGTGGAATGGCATCCAGGCGTTGCCCATCATCAGAGGATGGGGGAACGGATGGACGTGGCGCTGTTGCGGAGGCTGATCGACGGCGTGCTTGCCACGCTGTACACGCGCTACGGGCACAAGGAGCTGCCAGCCTTGTGTCAGCGCCTCGGTCTTCCCCCACCCGATGCGGGAAACACCAAGCACGAGCGCCTGGTCGCCAGCTTGAGCGCCTGCCCCGACGATCGCCTGCCGGAAGTCGCCGACGCCGTTCTTGAGCAGGAGGAGCTGGGGCAGGCGGAACGGATGGCGCTGCAGGACGTTCTGTGGCTCGGCCGCCACCACGTGGAGATCCCGAGCCGGACGCGGCGCGAGCTCGCCAGGGACTTCGATCTCTGCGATCACCTCGGCTACCCGGACCGCTTCATGGCGCTGCTGGGCCGCCTGTGGCACCTGGACAACGACCCGATGAGCGGGTGGGTCACCTCGACCAACAGCCTCCGCGACCAGATCAACCGCCACGTCTTCAGATTCCCAGGCGACTGGTCAACCGAGGAGTTCTTCGAGCAGCTTGGCGCCTTCGAAGCCCCCCATCCACGCTTCGGTGTCTTCCTCGAGGGGCTGGCCTCCGCAGCCGTCCTTCCCGACGAGCAGGCACAGCGCCGCTTCGTCGAGCTCGCGAACCGGCATCTGCAACCCGCTGGCGCCATCCTGAGCCAGGACGGAAAAGCCGACGGCTACCCCCAGTTCCACCTGGTCCAGCCCGGCCGCGGCACCGCGCGCCGGCCGCGCAACCTCATCTTCGCCACCCTGGGCAAGCCCGACATCCGCTTCACCAGCGCCCTCGACAACGACATCGAGGTCGCCGAACGCGACGACAAGGTCCTGGTCTACGACCACCCCGTCGGCAAAGAGGGACTGCTCTGGCGCCAGCTCCTGTCCTGGTGGCAGGAGACTCGGAACACCACCGACCACGAGCATGCGGCCCGGTCCCTCTACAGCCGCATGGAGGCTTGCCTGCCCCCAAACTCCCCAGGGCAGAAGAACCTGTTCTGGCACTACCACCACGCCTACCGGAACCACCTGAATGACGTCCCCGCCCTCCTGCCGGAGATCTGGCTCCACTGGGACCCCAAGACCCGACCCGAACGCGGCATCCACGCCATGCAGAACCTGCGCATGGACTTCCTCATGCTGCTCCCGGGAAACCGGCGCGTGGTCCTGGAGGTCGACGGCATGCAGCACTACACCCGCAACGGCGGAACCGAACCCGACAGCACGAAGTACGCCGCGACCTTGGCCGGCGACCGCGCCCTGAAGTTCCGCGGCTACGAGGTCTTCCGGTTCGGCCACGACGAACTCCGCGACCGCGACCGCGCCCAGCCCCTGCTCACCGACTTCTTCGCCACGCTCCTCGACCGCTCACCCGCCGGTCCCTCCCAAGTGCCGCTGTCAGTCCAAGGCTGACAGCGGGGCGCCGTGCACCGTTCACCGCAGCGGCCCTCGTCATCTCACCAGCGGGGGGCGTCGGCGGGGGCGACGGTCGGGGCGCGCCCGGTGCCAGCGCGCAGCGTGGCGCCAGCGACCGGAGGCATCGCGGGCATCGTCGATACCGACCTCCACCACCAGCTCGGGCTCCACCAGCGTGACGGACAGCTTCTCGCTGCTTCCCCACCCGGCGGAGAAGGACCACCCCGTCCACGGGTGGCCGCGCCGGGACCGGTGCAAATTCCCCGCGAGAGCCGTACCAGTTGCCCCAGCGAGGTGGTGGTGCGGCCCCTCATCGTCGTACCTGCCCAGCAGCAGCGACCGAGGAGCGGCCGCAGGGCCGCTGAATGCGCCGACGACCGCCACCGTCGTCTCGCGCGTCTGGTACTTCTGCCAGCCCCGCACCGCAGGACGATAGGGCTCGTCCAGCCGTTTGAAGACCACGCCTTCCATCCCGACCGACGCCCACGTCAGCCACTCGCGCACCGTCTCCGCCTCGGTGGTCGACGGACACAGCACCCACGGCGCCGTCAACCGCCGTTTGGCGAACACGGACTCCAGCCCTGCCCTGCGCTGCTGGTACGGCCACACTCGTATCCGTTCCGGACAGCCGCAATACATCGAACGCGACGAAGTACGCCGGCCACTCGCCTGCGGCCCGAGCCGCACCAGCGCCACGCCGGACCAGCCGGTCCTGCAGCCGCTCGAACGCCAGGCGCCCCGCAGCGTCCCAGACGATCAGCTTGCCATCCAGCGCGGTCGCGTCCGGCAGCTGTGCGGCTCCGGCCGCGATCTCCGGAAACGCCGGCGCCATCTCGGAGCCGCGCCTCGAACGCAGCACAACCCGGCCCGCGTCGACTGAGATCAGAGCCCGGAACCCGTCCCCCTTCGGCTCCCCGGCCCAGCCCGGCCGCAGATCACAGGCCGGGACGGCAACGGTCAGCATCGGTTCCGGCAGCGTCCACATCACAAGGGATCCATTTCCCCCGAGCGCTCCAGTGCTGTCGTTCTGCCGCCGAGTCCAGCTAAGGAGTGGTTTTGTTCACGAGAACGGGTTCTGGCTCAAGTTCCGTGGCCGTCCGGCAGACAGGCTCGCCCGCATCGGACACTCGGCAGGTCAGCCGCCTGCTCCCAGCCTGCCACTCTGCCGGGTCACGCACACCAAACACCTGCGGATGGCGCACGGCACGCCACAGCGGATGTCATCCGATCGTGCTGCAGACACCCTCAGTTCAGCCTCAGCTTCCCGGCCGGCGCCCGGAGGTGGCGATGACGGCGATCGGGAACGAGAGGTGCTCGGGGTCGTCGATCTCCTCCAGGCCTGCGCGCACATCGGCCTCGCTCAGCATTCCGGCGGCGATGAGGCGGGGTGCGACCGACAGAACGGTCAGTCGGGAGAACTCGGCGATCGGCGATCCCGCATGGAAGGCCGGCAGGTCCGCTGCGACCTGTACGTCTTTGTAGCCGGCGTCGCGCAGGACCTGCGGTGCGCGACCGCCCCAGGCGTCGTCCATGCCGAACGAGGCGCTGAGCAAGTCCCACCAGGCGTCGATGACCCGCCGGAGTGGGGAGGCGGCGGGCAGTCCGTGACGGGGGAAGTGGACCAGTTCCTCCAGCACGAGCACGCCACCGGGGACCAGCCATTCCAGCATCCGCGCGACGATCTGTTCACGCTGGGGCAGGTGCATCAGAACGGCGCGTGCGTGGATCAGGTCGAAGGCCCCCTCGGAGAAGGCGTCCTTCGCAATGTCGTGCACCAGCACCGTCAGATTGCCCGGAACCGGCTCCCGGATGAGCGTCACGTCCAGGTCGGTCGCGGTGACCCGTCCGCGGGGACACTGTCCGGCCAGCCAGTGGGCGATGGTGCCGGTGCCCGCGCCGACCTCCAGGCAGGACCAGTCGGCCGCGACTCCGACGGCCTCCAACCGCTGTCGGGTCTGCGCGTCGAACGTGCGGGCAATCGCGTCGAGCCGGACCTGCTCGCCGGGACGCTGGTGTCCCAGCACATCCCCGTACTGTTCACCGACCTCCCGATCACGTCCGGCCGCCCCGAATTCGGGTGCGGATGCAGGTGCGGATTCGGGTGCGCCGCGATGTGTCATTGCTGTTCCGTTTCGTTGCTCTTCGCCGCCAGCGGGTGCTGCTTCGCCGTCCGGCCGGTGCCTGGAGCAGTGCTGCGCGGCGACCGGGGCCTGCGGCAGCGGCACTTGTCACTCGCTGCGTTGTGGCGAGGATGTTCGGTGGCTACTCGGGCATCGTAGGAACGGCGGCTCGCGCCACACTGCCCAAGCTGCTGGAATCCGCTGAACGCGGGGTGGAGCATCGCGCGTTGACGCACGTCAGTGCACCCTCGGCTCCGTCGGAGCGACGCTTTCCCGGCCACGGCATCTCATCCGATCAATTCGCACTACCGGGTGATCGATCCCGGCTTTGGGAGAGTTGCCGGCGGACTGCGCCCAAGGGTGGGAGACCCTGGCCAAGGGCGTGCAGGACGCCCAGGTTCGGGGCCGGACCAGAACCCTGGCCCAGGTCGACCGTCAAGAGAGAGCCATCCATGCAAAACGAAGCCGTTCAGCGTGCCGCTCTGATTTTCAAGCTGCTCGACACCAATAAGAACGGGGTGCTCGACAGGCAGGACTTCGAGCTGAACGCCGAAAGGGTGCTGGCCGCCGCCACGGACTCGGCCCCGGAGGCCAGGCAGGCGCTGGCCGACAGCATGCGCCGCTGGTGGGACGTACTGGTGGGCGCGCTGGACACCGACAAAGACGGCGTGATCAGCCCCAGGGAGTTCGAAGCCTCCGTACTTAACCCGGAGCGGTTCGGTCCGACCATTCACGCGTTCGCCGAGGCACTTGCCACGCTCGGCGACCCGGACGGCGACGGCCTGATCGAACGGCCCCGCTTCCTCGCCCTGATGACCGCGTGGGGCTTCGACGTGCCGAACATCAACGCGCTGTTCGACGCGTTCGGTCCGGACGCCGGCGACCGGATCACGGTGACCTCGTGGGCCGACGGCATCCGCGATTACTACACGCCTGGCCTGGCCGGAATCCCCGGCGACCACCTGGTCTCGCTGCCAGCCTGAGCCTTCGCCGGTTCACTGGCGAGCGGGCGTTGAGCAGCCCGAATGCTGGCACCGAAGAGCCGGAACCAGTCTCGCTGGGTCCGGCTCTTTCGCATTGAGCCCCTTTCATTCTGCGTCTTCCTCGCCGACTGACCCAGCCGGCACACGGCCCGTAGAGCTGCGAACAGGGCGGCCACGGCGACGGTCGGCGTCGGTGCTTCCCGGTCGGGCCACGGCCTCCTCTGACCCTGATGCGCCCCTGATGGGCCTTGACGCGGGGACCAGGGTGACATGTGCCGCGCGGGGAGCCGTGATCGGCATCAAGACGCGGTGAAGGACTGCCGGTCACCGGCAATGCGCCGCGGTGTCCCGGCCGGGCAGGATCAGCGCACGGGGAAAGCCGAAACCGGCCGGGATGCCGCACCGCGCGAACGGGGGAGCGGGGCGGCATCCGGGCCGGTGACGGGCAGGCGGACTCGACGCAGTCGACGCCAGCCAACTACCCGGCCTCACCAACTTCGCACTCCACAGTCTCCGAGACCTCGACGCCGTGACCGCCAGGCTCACCCTCCACTGGAGCTCCGGCAGCATCGAAGGCGCCGTCAACCGCATCAAAAGGATCAAGAGGCAGCTCTACGGACGAGCCGGCTTCCACCTGCTCCGGAAGATGATCCTGTTCCAGTAGCAGCTTGTAGTGTGGGGAGACTGTCATGAGGGGTGATCGATATAAGCAGGCGACGGTACGTAGCCAGGGGGGTACCCGGCGGGTATCGCATTTGGGACAACAAGGGGCAGCGGTGGTGGGGTGACCACTACGAGGTCTGCCCTGACGCTCTCCTGACGGAGTTGAACGGCGCTGCCGAACCCGCGAAGCTCACCGCTCTCCTCAAGCAGTACCGAGCACAGAAACGCTGACGGAGCGAGCGACCGGTTTGGAGCATGGTCGGGTGGGCGTGGCCGAACTGGCCTCGGCCGACTTGTTTGACTGCTCGATGAGTGGTGGCAGCGTCCAGCTCAGCACTTCGCCCCTTGGGCGACCGACCCGCTTACTTGATGTCCAGGAAGCACCTCCTCGAACATCGAGGTGACGCTCCGCGGCGGCTTCCCAAGATCTGTGCCAAAACCCGGAACTCGTGGACGAAGCCACCCGGACTTGTGCGAGACGTTGTCGTAGGGGAGATCTCATCCTGGGTAGCCAGCCGCCATGTGCTGTACGTATCGGGTCGCGGCGGGTGCGGGTCGTGCCGTGCAGGTTCAGTAGGGAGGAGGGACTCCGTGGGCCGTCCGACGTCATCGCCCGGTCGTGTGCGTGGGCACGGGTCAGGCTGGCGCTGGTGTCGAGGATGAGGGAGGCCTGGGGGATGGTGTTGCGTCCGCCGGTGGAGCCGATGTTGGCGCAGGCCGCCGAGGTGATCCCGCCCGCGCGTCCGCTGGCTTCGGGGGTGGGTCCAGGGCGCGTTCCCCGATCTCGTCGCCGCTGGCGAGGCGCAGTTGCCGCCTGGCCTGGTCCTCGATGGTGAACTGCTCGCGTGGGACAGCGAGGCTGACACCCTGTCGTTCGAGGGGCTGCAGCGTCGGGCCGCTGCCCGTGCCCGCAGCGCTCCCGCGCTGGCCGCGAAGCAGCCGGCCTTTTACGTGGTGTTCGACGTCTTGCAGATCGACGGCCAAGAGCTGCTGCACCTGCCCCACGCCGAGCGCCGCGCCCGCCTGGAGACCCTGTTCACCGACCACGCCCTGACGGCCCCCTGGACCCTGTGTCCGATGACCACGGACCCGGCCAAGGCCCGGGAGTGGCTGGAGTCATGGACGGACGTGTCCGGCGTAGAGGGCATCCTCTGCAAGCCCCAGACCAGCCACTACATGCCGGGGTATGTGGCGGTTGGACCAAGGTCCGGCGCCGGGACACCACCTAGGCGATCATCGGCGCCACGACTGGCACCCTCACCCGCCCACAGCTCCTTATCCTCGGCCGCCACGACTAGGACAGCCGGCTGCGCGCGCTCGGTCGCACCGTCCCGCTGCGCCCGGAGGCGGCCCGCCGTGGCGGATCACCTCACACCAGACCGCTGCGACGGCATGGCCTGGTACCCGCTCGACGCCCTCCCCGCGCCGATGGTGGCGTACTGCCGGGCCGGGCTGGACGCCTACCGCGCTCTTCTTCCCGCCGCCGTGCACTTCCAGCAGCAGGGCGACACCGTTCGAACACGCCCCGCATGGCACTGACCGCACCCAACTCCTGCCTGGCCCCGACCGATGCAGTCGAGCTTCCCCAGCAGCTTGGCGTGTTCGCCGAGAAGGCCGTGGGCCGGGTCGCGGATGCGACGGAGGTGTCTTGGGTGCGCACCGGCAGCCGGGTGTGGCGGCTCACTGGGGCGGGTGGCGGCACCTGGTACCTCAAGCGGCTTTGCGGGCGGAAGTTCCACGAGAGGGAAGTCACCGCTTGTGTACGGCTGGTCATTGACCGCATCCGAACAACGCGTCGGAGGCGGGCTCGCCTCCGCTCGTCGAACGATCCGCTCATATGCAATGGCGCCCCAGGCCGTGCGCACGACGCAGATGTCCGCCATCTCGACCAGGGGCTCCAGGTTCGGCCGCCACAGCCTGTTCTGGAAGGCCGCTTCCGCGACCACGGTCACCCCGGCCTCCAGCATCATCCGCAAGACGCAGAAGAATACCGACAGGGGGCTGCTTTGTCAGAGGATCACCTCTCCGACGCGACCGAGCCCATCCAGGATGTCGGCTTTCACGGCACGAGCGGTGCGCAGGAGATGGGCGTATTCACGGGACTGGGCCGGGGGCAGCCGTCCATAGATGTCCAGGGACTCCGTCACTGCGGCCAGCGCAGATGTCAACTCTCCGTTGCCACCACTCTTTTGGCCTAGTGCATACGTCAGCAGCGCCGTGGCGAGGTCGGCTTCGTAGGTGGCTGGGTTGGTTCGCGCCATGCGCCGGTAGACCTCCACGGCCTCTTGGGCCGGGGCTGCGGCCTCCTCGGGTCGCCCAGCGCCTAACAAGTAGGTACCGAGGCTCGTCAAGGCCGCTGCGTACCCGGGTTCGTAGGCGTCTGGGTTCGCCTTAGCCAGTGGTCGACGGATGGAGACGGTCAACTGGGCTGGGGCCAAGGCCTCCTCCATCTGCCCGATCTGCGACAGAAGGGCGGCGAGACTGGTCAGCGCCATCGCGAGCCCAGGTTCGTACGCGGCGGGGTTGGCCGCGGCCAGCCGTCGGCGCAGGGCAACAGATTCCTCGGCCGGGGCCAGGGCCTCCTCCATCCGCCCCACTTCCGACAGTTGCTTACCAAGGTTGTTCAGCGCCATCGCAAGGTTGGGCTCATGGGCCGCGGGGTTGACCTTGGCCAGCCGCCGGTAAACCTCCGCGGCCTCTTGGGCCACCGCCAAGGCCGCCTCCTTCTGTCTCACCGTGGAGAGAGATATGCCGTGATCGTTCAGCGCCATGGCGAGCTCGGGTTCGTAGGCGGCGGGGTTTCCCTCGGCCAGCCAACGGAAGACCTCCACCGCTCCTTGGGTCGAGGCAGCTGCCTCCTCCAACCGCCCCAACCGCGACAGCAGTTTGCCGCGGTTGCCCAGCGCCCTCGCCAGGTTGGGTGCGTTGGCGGCGGGGTTGGCCTCGGCCAGCCGTCGGTGAATGGCGATGGCCTCCTGGAGTGGGGCCAGTGCCTTGTCTCGCCGTCCCGCTTCCGCCAAGACTGCGCCGAGATTGCCCAACGCCGCGGCGAGATCGGGATCGTAGGCCGCAGGGTTGACCTCGGCCAACCGACGGAAGACCTCTACAGCTTCCTCGACCGGAGCGAGCGCCTCCCCCCGCCGTCCCGCCTCCAACAAGCGAGTGCAAAGGTCGACCAGCGCGCTGGCGAGGTCGGGATCGTAGGCCGCAGGGTTGACCTCGGCCAACCGACGGAAGACCTCTACAGCTTCCTCGACCGAAGCGAGCGCCTCCCCCCGCCGTCCCACCTTCGACAGGTGGCGGCCGAGGTTGACCAGCACCCTGGCGAGGTCCGGTTCGTAGGCGGCGGGGTTGGCCGTAGCCAGCCGACGGAAGACCTCCGCCGCCTCCTGCGCCGGGGCCACGGCCTCCTCCCGCCGTCCCACTCCTGCGAGCGCTCCGCCAAGATTTCCGAGCGCCCCGGCGAGGTCGGTTTCGTAGGTGGCGGGTTCGGCCTCGGCCAACCGACGGAAGAGGTCCGTGGCTTGTCCGGCCGGGGGAAGGGCCTCCTCCCGCCGTCCCACCTCGGACAGGCGGAGGCTGAGGTTGTTCAGCGCCCTGGCGAGGTTGGTGGTGTGGGCGGCGGGGTCCGCCTCGGCCAGACGCTGTTGGAGGGCGACGGCTTCTCGTGACGGGGCCAGAGCCTCTTCCCACCGTCCGACGTTCGACAGGAAGACGCTGAGGCTTATCAGCGCGTCGGCGAGGCTCGACTCATAGGCTGCGGGGTTCTCCTGCACGAGTTGCCGCCAGGCGGGCAGGGCGTGCTGGGCTGCGGTGAGCGCTTCTGCGTCGAGTCCCGCGTAGGACAGACGCAGGGCGAGATGGGCGCGGACCATTGCGTGCTGGAGGGGGTCTTGGGTGTGGGCGAGGCGGTGGTGGGCCAGGCGATATGCGACGACCGCAGAGCCAGCGTCCAAGTCCGTGTGGCGTCCCTCGGGTAGGTGGGCTTCGATGCCTTCCAGGACCGCGGGGGGTAGGCCTGGAAGGTTGGCCAGCGAGGCCAGGGCAGCCCCTCCGGCGTGCAACGCCAGTGTGGGATGTGCAGTAAACAGGGGGGCGAGCTGGCAGGTGATCAGGTGCGGCCAGCGGGCTGCCGCCGCCGTCAGCATGGTCAGGGCGGACCGGGTCCAAACCGGCGGCGGCGCTGCCGCGCTGGCGTCGATGCCTGTCAAAAGGAGCGTCGGGACGTCGATGGACCACGAGTCGGGAGTGTAGGAGGGTATCGGGTGCCCAGGGAGGGTGAGAGCGAGGAAGTCTTCGGCGAGGCGGTCGGGGTACAGCGGTTCCAAGAAGGTGATCTCGTTGTCGCTGTAGCCCCGGGCGGCCCCGGTGGTCGGCGCAGGGTACGCGATGGCATGGTCTCGAAGAATCCGATCCGACGGTTCACTCGTTGTTCCGACGACGGCACGTGTGACGGCATCCAGGGCGTGGGAGTGGGTCTGGGCTCCGGTCAGGGCCGCGATGTAGACGGCCCGGCCGAGGGAGTCGGCGTCGGTGCGGCTTTGACCGTGTGCGTGGAGATCACGCCAGTAGGCGCGTTCACGGGTAAGCAGGTAGGCGGATACCTCCGCGGGACTCCCCAGGGCCGGCATCGGTTGTCGTTCCCGCCTGCTCCGGTGGTCGGCGTCGACGGCGGCCAGGGCCGCCATGTGCAGGGCCAGCGCCTCACGGAACCCCTCGTTCTCTCCCAGGGCTTGGGGCGGCGGCACGGTGTCCGCCCCAGTGATGTCCAGGGCGGCTGCGAAACGATCGCGCGCGACCGTGAAGAGCGCCTGGGGGCTCGAATCCTCGTCGGCCAGGCTACCGAGCTCCAACTGGCCGGTGTCGATCTCCAGGCGGTCGAGGTCGTTGCCGGCCAGGGTCTGCCACCACACCCCAGCAGAACGGGCGATGAGGAGCACCCGCGCGCGGTGCGGCTGCCGGGTCGCATCGGCGCACAGTCCCAGCAGGTCGGCGGCAGGCCAGCGCTCGGCATAGTCGACGATCAGTAGCGTTCCCGTGCTGTCCGCCGACGGCTCGGTGCCCAGCTGTCCGCCCCCACGACCGGGCCCGGGGGCCGGATCGCTCGCATGTCGGGCCTGAAGTACCCGCCAGCCCAGATCTCGACTCACGCGGGCGAACTCGGCTGCCAGCCGCGACTTGCCCTGACCGCCGACCCCGTGCAGCAGGAGAGCCGACACCGCCTCGTCACTGTCCCGCCACGCACTCAGGTGGGCCAACTCGAAGCACCGGCCCGTGAAGTCGACGATCGCGTAACGCGTTTGCAGGAGCCTCGCGGGCTGGCTCCGTGCCCGCTTCACCGACAGCGTCGGCCGCTCGAACGGAAAGGCATCCACCCGATACAGCGGACGCTCGTTGTGGATGTTCACGTAGACGTTGCCGGTGACATCGCGGATCTGGACAACCGAGCCGTAGACCACGGAGTGGGCAACCCATTGACCACGCCGAAACAGATTCGGCCCGCTCACTGCTCGATCTCCACGTCACCGGTCACACCGCGGACCTGGTCGACCGGACCGGCCGCATCGGACCGCACCATGTACTGTCCGTCGGCGGGCGGTTCGGCTGCCGACGGCGCCTCGCGCGGCTCCGACCGCGGCGGCAGGGGCGCGGGTGAGCCGCCACGGCGGGTGATCTTGACGCTGCCCGCACCGGAGACCTGCGTGATCCCTTCGCCGGCCGCGCTCCCTTCCACGACCTGTGGGCCGCCGGGAGCGCGCCCCGGATCGTCCGTCCCCGAGGCTCCGGTCGGCTCGGGCCCATGCGGCTGCGCCGGGGCGCTGGCGTAGGACTTGCCCCAAACCGCCGCCAGCCCGGACGCCGCGGTTCCCGCCCCCAGACCCACGGCCCACCTCACACCGTCGTCCTGCTTCACCCACAGCGGGGCAACGAAGTCCGCGAAGATCCAAGTGACCACAGCGAACACCAGAACCGTCACCAGCCCTGCCACCCACCACTTCCACCCCTGCCGCATCCGGCCCTCCCCTACTCACGCAGACTCCACGCAACGCCCCCTCGCGAGCGTGACAGCCCATCATTTGCCCAACATCTCACCGAGCGCAGCCGATTGGCCCACACTGACTCTCACCGGTTCATCAGCGGAACCAGCGAGCATCCCCCGACCGCTGGTCGTCCTGGTCTGCCTACACCCCAGGACGACCAAAGCTGGCTCCGTGTCGCGGGTGCCGCGAAGGGCATGGACGGTGGCCTCCGCGCCGGCCGCGCCACGTCCTGGCTGGCGGGCCGCATGTGGGTGGGCCGGGGCTCCAGCCGGTTCGGCGGCAACCTCGGCCGGATCTCCCGCGACAAGCTCCGCCAGTTGCGTCGTCCGACGCACAAGTCGGACGGACACTGCAAGTCCAACTTCCAGTGGCGCAACAAGTCGTCGCAGAAGTGGAAGAACAACTACCGTGCCTACCACGGCCGCCCGTGGTGGCGCCGGTGGCGGTAAGGGAGGCACGAGGATGAGCCAGGACTACTCCACCCTGGACGGACTCCTCGGCATCGGCGCCGATGCCGAGGGCCGCGCCTTCTACCTGCGCGTGTCCGCAGGCAAGATGGCGTACGACCGCAGCGGCGAGACCTTCGACTACATCCAGGTCATCCGCCACGACACCGAGGCCCCCGGCAGGCCGGCGGACGCGAACGACATGTTCGAGACCGACTGCCTGGAGGAGATCGCCGACGAGCTGCGCCGCGGCGTGCTCGACTGGTACGACGAGCTGCTCGAGTTCCGTACGCCCACCGACGAGGAGCTTGAGACGATCCGCTCCGCGACCGGCTGGACGCAGTAACCCGGTGGCCCAGCTGCTCTGAAAGACGACGGCCCTGGCATGCACCACGTGGTGCATGCTTCCGTCTGCGGGACGGGCGTGGATACGTGGTCCCGCCTCACCGATGCGAGTATCCATGCGAGCACCGGCGACCCGGATTGCGACTCGGCACGGTCGGTGCTGGCCCGGGCCCGTCGGCACCGGGCTTCGCGCCCCGATCCGCTGGAAGGCGAGGGGTTGCCGTCCTTGAGAAGCCGTATCTCAACCGAACGTGATCGTTTAATTCTTGCTGGTCAGGCATGGTTTCGCTCGAGGTGAGGGAGGCATGCGGCGTCATGTTTCCGTCTCGTGGTCGAGGGGTGCGCGGTGGCGTCGGTGCTGGGAATGCTGGAGGAGCGAGAGGCTGCTGCCCGGGTGCGGGTCGAGGGTCTGCGGGAGGAAGCAGCGCGGGTTGCCGCGACGTTGGAGGCAGCCGAGATCGAGCTGGACCGGCGGGTGATCGCACGGGAGGAACTGGTCGAGGCCCTGGCCGTCCATGCGGCCGAGACCACGGCCGCCGTGACCCCGGTGGAGGAGGAATCGGCGCCTTCGCTCGCACCGGTGCCGGGCTCGCCGGTGCCGCCCTGGCGGGAGGGGTTGCCGGTGACGGTACTGGCGCCGGACTATCAGCGGATCCTTGGTGTGCTGGAAGAGCGGCGGGAAACGGGGCTGGGGCCGCTGCGTGCCAAGGAGATCACGGCAAAGCTGGGCCTTGAGGCGACGCCGGCGAAGGTCGAGGGCGTGCGGTCGAAGGCCAGGCGCCTGGCAGAGCGCGGGTGGCTGCTCCTCGAGGTGTCGGGGGCATTCAGTGCCGGTCGGCGGCCCGTGGACGTGCCAGGCGCCGACTCATCCGAGTGACCATCGACCACTGGATCATTGCCTCGCCGTTCTCCGGCAGCGTCTCGTAGTCGCGGGCCAGGCGGCGGGGGTTCATGAGCCATGCGAACGTGCGCTCTACCACCCACCTCCTGGGAAGCACCACGAATCCCTCCATATCGTCGGTGCGTTTGACGACCTCCAGGGTCAGAGCGAGCTTCTGACGGCACCAGTCGACGATGCCGCCGGTGTAGCCGCCGTCGGCCCAGACGAGGGTGCTGTCGCGGTGCAGGCGGCGCAGTCTGGTTAGCAGGCCCACGGCGGCGTCCCGGTCGCCGACGTTCGCGGCCGTGACTGCGACGACCAGGAGCAGGCCGAGCGTGTCGGTCACGAGGTGCTGCTTGCGGCCCGGCACCTTCTTTCCGCCGTCATAGCCGCGTGAGGCGGCAGGCACCGTCGCGGCAGCCCGCACCGACTGCGCGTCGATGATCCCTGCCGTGGCTCGGCCTCCCGGCCTTCGCGCCCCCTCACTCTGCCTCGCAGCCGGTCATGGAACTCGGTGATCAGTCCGTGCTCGCGCCAGCGGCGGAAAAAGGCGTAGACCCGGCCCCAGACGGGGAAGTCCGCAGGCATCGCCCGCCAAGAGATCCCGCCCGCGACCAGGTAGCGGATCGCGTCCAGCATTTGGCGGTGGCAGTAGCCCTCGGGCTGCCCGCCCCGGCCCCGAAGCCAGGCCGGCACCGGCAGCAACGGCCGCACGGCTACCCACTCCGCGTCCGTCATGTCCGATGGATACCGGCGCACCCGGTCCGGGTGATCGGCCGCATTCCCGTACACGTGCGCGAGACAATCGCACGACACGACGGCCGAGTTGAAGTCAACGGGCGCGGGCGCATACAACAACGACAACAGTGCCTCCCGGCATCGCTCGGTTCGATTCGCATCCCCGAGCTACCGAGAGGCCCTGCCCTCATGCGCGTACAACCGGAAGATCACCCCACCAGGAACCCTGTTCGACCCGCACGTTCCAAGATCGGTTGAGATGCGGCTTCTCAGGCCCGGGGCCCGTCCGTGCGGGTGAGCACGCCACTGAGGCTGGCCGAGAAGGGCTCCCGACGGGTCCGGGGCAGCGGCACCTCGACCAGCTTGCCGTCGTAGAGCATCCACAGCCCGAAGCAGTCGTCCTCCTCGTCGCGAATCATGACCTGTACCGACCACGGGTCGGGCCAGGGCAGTGATTCCAGGTGGCCCAGCAGCCCGGTCCAGTTGTGGCGGATGAACTGGTTGACCCAGGTGTAGCACTCGTCGGACGGCCCGGACTCTCCGGCGAACTTGGAATCGTCGACCCGGGTGAAGCACTGGTGCCACTCCCGATCCTCGTCGGGACGGGTCAGCGGCTCCATCACCTCCTCCGCCCTCCGTGCCAACACGATGACCTCGGCGTATCTACTCATGCCCAGAGTATGAAGGTCAGGCCTGCTCCTTCAGCAGCCGTATCTCAACCGAACGTGATTGCTTGATTCTCGCTGGTCAGGCATGGTCTCGGTCCGGGCGAGGGAGACATTCAGCGTTCTGCTTCCGCTTGTTCGTGAGGGGCCCCGAGCTACCAAGAGGCCCTGCCCTGATGCACGTACAGCCGGAAGACCACCCCATCAGGAAGCCTGTTCGACTTCCACGTTCCATGATCGGTTGAGATACAGCCACTGAGAACGGGGTGCGCGGGGTGGGAGCGGTTTGACCTGGGGTTCTTTCAGGTTAGTTGAGAGTCTTGTTGGTGTTGCAGATGGTGCCTGGGTCTCAAGGTCCGAGGTGCCATTTCGTGTTTCTTGGTGTTTTTGCAGGTCGGCGCGGTGTTCGGTGGGTGGGGGTGCGGGTTTTGGGCTGGTGTGTGGTTTCGGCGTGGTGGTCGAGGTGGATCGCGTCGAGTGTGGTCTTGGTGATGCGTCGTTGCCGTCATGGATGGCGGTGATGGCGGCTTGTCGGATGAGTCGGGTGAGGCTGCCGATGCGGCCGGCGGTGCGTTGGTGGAGGTGGGTGGCGTGGCGGGTGAGGGTAGCGGGCCGGTGGTGGTGGAGGGCGAGGGCGTTTTCGAGGTCGGTGACGGTGTCGGTGAAGGGGTGCCGGTTGCCGAGGCGTGCGGGGAGGGGTCCGCGCTCGATGAGTGACGCTCTGCCGGCTAGCTGGGCACCGCGGACACCGGTGAGCAGGGGCGTCTGTGTGACGTCGACCCGGCGTACACGAATGTCGCCGCGATGCGTTCGGTGAGGTCTTTGATGAGGTCGGCGGTTTCGGCGCCGGTGGTGCGGGGGTTGACGCGGTGGATCTCGTCGATGAGGACGAGGCGGACTCCGGCCTGGTTGTAGGTGTGGCAGACGCTTTCGGTGATCTGGGTCTGGGTCATCCGGGGGGTGACGGGGATGCCGAGGTAACGGGCGAATTCCGCCGCCAGCGTCTTGGCGGTCGCGCCGGGCGGGACGAGGACGTACGCGACGGGCAGTGGACGTCCGACGGTTTGCCCGTGGGGGTGGGGGGCGAGGTGGCAGGTACGCACTACGTGGAGGAGGGTCGTGGTCTTCCCGGCGGCTGCGGGTCCGGTGACGATCAGGGACGGCCGGGCGGTCTGCTGGTGGCGACCGAGGACCATCAGGATAGGACGCTGGTGGCGAGGGTGTCGATGGCTGGGGTGCGGACGGTGACGAACGCGGAGCGGTAGGCCAGACGTTCCTCAACGCTGCGGGGAGGGGTACCAGGTGTGGGCGGTACTGGGGGCGGGGTGTTGGCGAACTCCTGCCAGCCCTGCCAGATCGTCATGGGCCAGCTCTGCCGTACCGGTTCCTCGTTGCTGTGCGGCTGGTCCCAGGGCTTGGGGGACCTGCTGGCCGGGGTGCCGGCTGTGGGGGTGTTGTTCACCATGTGAGTGCTTCCGCGCGGGCGTCGTAGATCCCGAGCCCGGTGTAGGGGCGGGTGGGGGAGTCGGCGTTGCCTGCAAGGCCGTCCTCGTCCTTGTCCTCGTGCGGCACATCGGGGGTGTTGTCGAGGTCGTCGAGGCCACGCCAGCTCCGCGGCACGGGTATCGTTCAGCGCATGGATCGGGCGGAGCAGCATGAGTTCGCGGAGGAGGAAGTCCTCGCCGCGTTCCAAGCTGCCGTTGACGACCCAAAAGTTCGCCTAGCGGCGTTGGTGAACTCGGAGCCGCAGCAGTTCGCTGAGCTCTTCGACAGCCTGTTCGCCGAGCGACTCGCGGTCGATGCGCCCAAGACACGGGCGGGAGGCCAGTGGAACTCCTTCCACCACCTGAGTCTCCTTGAGTACGCTGCGCGTAGGGCCAAAGAGGGGCTGTCCCCTGCCGCCTCACCTCTCGCGGTACTCCTGGGCCAGGCACTCGGCGAGGTGCCCCGCGTACATACGGTTCGAGAACTCCATCGCCGCTACGGAAACCCTCGGCTGACGAAGGATCACAACGGTTCGGAGATCTTGGGCGCCTACGTGCTCTCAGCGGGGATGCGTCGCCCGACCGGGGGCTCTCTGGCGGAAATCTGCCTACTGCTCGGGATGAGGGAGGTACTCGCCCGTTCCTTCGCTGACCAGCTCACCTCCCTTGCGGGTCTGCTGTCAGTGCTCCGGGCGGACCTCCTGCTCGCCATCCAGCGCCTGCTTGCGCCGTCGGCGTACGAGTACGACCACAACGTCCCGCCCGTCGCCTGCTCACCTTGCGGGGTGATCCGCATGGCGTCACCGCAGGTCCCACGAGGGCCCGACCTTGCTCTGAACCTCGATACCCCCAGTCCTTCCTGGGCATTGGCGGCCTGATCCCACAGACCAGGCGCGCCCCGCCCGGTCACCGATGTGGAGATCAAGATGAAGAGCAACACCGAGGCGGCCATGTCCCTCGCCGCTGAGAACCCGAGCCTGGCGGCTCTGCTTGGCGCCGTCGTTCTGGCGGTCGGCCTGCCGTTCACTTTGTGGCAGGCCGGCCTCGTCAGGGGCTTCTGGTCCCCGAAGATCAAGGTTGCGCGCCGTAAGGTCGGCAGGGTGTGCCAACGGGTGGGCGACCGCCTGTCCGGTACGAATTAGTTCGGGCCCGACTGCGGTAGTGGCACTACCGCGTCGTTGGAAGCCGACGTGCCTGCCCAGGAGCTTCGGGCAGGCACGCGCTACTGGGGCTGCTCCTCTTGTCTTAGGTGTAGGCCCAGCTACGCCAGGCCGCCCCGTGAGCCGCCAGCGCTGCCTGATCTGCACTAGCGTGCGGGGCTCGGTCTGGTACGCCGCAGGTTCGACCTCTTCTTCATGGGGCTACAGGCTGGGCTGGTACCCAGTGCGGTGCAGGAACTGCCGGGCCCCGCGAAGTGTGGTGCGCTGGGTCGCTCGGCTGTCGAGGCGCACGTCGAGCGCGCCGGGAAGGGGGCTGTCGGCTCGCAGGCCTGTGGGCAGTCGGGCGGCATCAAGACCGTCCCGCTCGGCGATGAGCAGGCCAAGCTCGTGACGACTCACGGCGTCGGGGCCTGCGAGGTGGTGTACGCCGCCTGTGTCGGCGGCGGCCAGCTCTAGGAGGGCGGCGGCCAGGTCGGTGACGTGCACGGGGCAGCGGATGTCGTCGGTGAACAGGACGCCGTCGCGCGTGCCGTCGGCGAGTTCGTGCACCACCTGTTCGTGGGCGGACTGCCCGTGGCCGATGATCAGTGATGTCCGGGCGACAGCGGCCTTCGGGTGCACGGCGAGGACGCCGGTCTCTGCCGCGGCTTTGGCCGCGCCGTAGGGGTGACGGGGTCGGGGAGTCTGGACTCGTCGTAGTGGACTCGCGCACCGCAGAACACTGCGTCGCTGGACACGTGTACCATGCAGGTTCCGTATGTCGCCGCGGCCATCGCGAGCCGGATGGGGCCCTCTGCCGTGGTCGCCCAGTCGGCCAGGCCGCTCGACGCGTTGAGGATGAGCTGCGGGCGCACCTCGGCCATGGTGGCGTCCAGGCTGCCCGCGTCCCGCAGGTCAAGGTGGCGCCACGCGGTCGGGGAGGCGGGACCGGGCTTGGTTGCGTATGTCGCGACGGTCGTGTGCCCCGCTGTTCTCGCCTGCAGGACCAGCTCGGTCCCGAGGAAGCCGCTGCCGCCGACGATCAGAACGCTCATTGCGACCCCCTAGACCGGCTCCGCGATGATGAGGGCCGGTCACCCTGGAGTTTGGATGACCGCCTTCATCGTCAGCGTGCTGGTGGGGGAGGCCAGACGTAACGGACGTCCGGCTCGCGCTCGTTGTTGCGCAGACCATCCGTTCGCTCGACCGCGATGAAACCGTGGCGCTCGTAGAACCGGTGGGCCGATTCGTTGACCTGGAACGTCCACAACGCCAGCCCGTCGGGCTGCCGCTTCTTGGCCAGGGACATGAAACGGTCACCCAGGCCCCGCCCGCCCCACGCGGGGTCAACGGGTCGCACTGTCTCCGCCCGTAGCCGATGTGAGGCAATACGTGGACGGCAGGGCTGGCGGAGGCGTAACCCGCTGCGGCTTGCGCCCAGACCGTCTCGCCCGGCACCCCCGGGACCACGACCCAGCCGCGCGCCGGCGCCGGTACGACCGTGAGCCCGCGCCTGGCCTCCGCGAGCCGTTCGATGGGCATCTCCACTCTCAGCGGCTTCTGCTGGGGTGATGGGTGGTCTTTTATCCAGCATCGAAGACAGGTTCAAGTCGCCGGGCCGCCGCGGACAAGGTCTTCGACGACGCGGCGGGCCTGGGTGGCCGATACCTCGGCGACGTCATCGTCGGGGCCCAGGTGGACGGCGTCAGCAGCTGGCACCACGAGCGTCCGCCCGGATTCGAGGGCGGCGACGAACGAGTACGGCCACCCAGGAAACATCAGGTGCTGGTCCTGGCCACGGCCGACGGTAGGGCAGAACAACCGCTCCGGACTGCAATCGGCGTCCGGCCGCAACCAATTGCTTACTTACACGGCCAGGACCAGCCGGCTGTCAGCCGCCCCGGGCGCGGCGAGGACCCGCCGCAGCCGGGCGACGTCGATGCGGCCGTTGGTCAGCGCTGTGTATAGGGCGCCGTGCCCACGCCGGTGCTCGGTCAGCAGCGTCAGGCCCACTGTGACCTCACCGGCCCGTCAGCGCACAGCAAGGCATCCGTCAGCTTGAACAGCTCGTCCCGGTGCCCGTGTAAGCACCCGTAGAAGGCGTCCCGGAAATGTGACGTTCACAGCCAACGCCTCCCGCTGGCCATCGTGATGCAGCAGGGAGCACAGAATCAGGTGAAGGCCGGGGTGTACGTCCCCCGGAAACCCCATATGGGTGATCACGTTCGGGGGTGCCGTTCGAGGCCAGACTCCTTGCGACGGACCCCAACTGAGATGATCAGACGATGGACACGGTGGATCAATTCGTGCAGGCGGCGGGTAACGGCGACGCCGTCCTGGTGGAACGAATGCTCGGGGAGGGCGTCGCCGCTGCGGATGCGCTGGACAGTGATCGGTCTACAGCGCTGGAGAAGGCGGTGCGTGGGGGCCATGCCCATGTGGTGAGCCTCCTCGCCAAGGCCGGCTCGGATCTGGAACAGGAGGTGGGGACGTACCAGGAGACCACACCACTGTGTCTGGCGGCGGCCTTGGGGCAAACCGCAGTCGTCAGCGCTCTCCTTGATGCCGGCATCCACCCCGACGCCCGGAACGGGATGGGGTACCTGGCCTTGGTCATGGCAGCCACGGCCAGCCGCTTGGGGCACCCGCCGACCGTGGACCTGTTGCTGGACCGCGGCGCCAACATCGACGCGAAAATGAAGGACCGGACCGCCCTTGACTGGGCAGCCGCCTTTGGCCAGGTGGACATGTTGCGGCACCTGCTTGAGCGCGGTGCCGAACCTCGGCCCGCAGCGTTGGCCATCGCACGCAGCCGGGCTGCGCGGTTCCCCGACGACCAGCGGTACGAGGGCGTCATCGGTGTACTCACCGCAGTAGGAATCAGGGATGGCTCAGCATCCGAGCAGGAGGCGTAGCGGTCACCTCCGTCCCTCCCACGCCCGCTGGCTGTGCTCCGCACCACAGACCGTAAAGAGCAAGCTGGGGGAGGGGGTGGCTCCGCGGCTGCCGCCCACGCCCGAACGGTGTCGTCGCCGGATGGTCGGCAGCGTCCCGGGCGGGCGGCGTACGAGCGGTTCGGTCGCTGAGTGCGCAACCTTCGCCCTGTCTGGCGCGTGGTCCTAGCCGATTTTGCCGATGTTGCCGATCTTGCTGAGTGCGTCGATGAGGGGGTTGTGGTCGGTGATGATGGGGCCGGGGTGTGCGTCGTCGGTTCGGCTTTCGCTGCCGATGTATTCGTCGCCGTTGCTGATCTCCAGGGCGTCGGTGTTGGGGTCTCCGTCGTCGCCAAGTCCGCCGGCGCTGCCGCCTGCACCGCCGGTGGGGGGCTGGGTGTCGCCGCCGTTGGGGGTGTTGTCGGTGCCGCCTGCACCGCCGGTGGGGGGCTGGGTGTCGCCGCCGTTGGGGGTGTTGTCGGTGCCGCCTGCACCGTCGGTGGGGGGCTGGGTGTCGCCGCCGTTGGGGGTGTTGTCGGTGCCGCCCGCACCGCCGGTGGGGGGTTCGGTGTCGCCGCCGTTGGCGTCGTTGTTGCCGATCTTGCTATAGGCGTGGACGAGGGGGTTGTCGCTGTCGACGGGGAGGCTGGCGGCGGTGGAGGCCGGGGCGGCGTGGGCGGCGGCGGTGGTGAGGCCGATACCGCCGGTGGCGAGGGTGGTGGCAATCAGGAGCGGGGCGAGGCGGCGGGCCTTGATCGACATGACAGTGGGGTCCTTACTGGGCTAGAGGGGGGTGTGGTCGGCGGTTGGTTTCACGCCGTGCCGTTGCTTGTCTCTATTGGGCCTCAGGGCGGGCGCGGGGTCACGGCCCGGAAAGTTGGGACTTGACGGCCCCAGTGCCGCCCTTCTCACGGGACTACCCGCCCCTCCCCGGGCTCGGGGCGTCCCTATCTGTCCGCGGTAGCGGATGCCGTCCGCGCCAGCCGGAGCGGCCGGCCCCTGCCGCGCGCCCGGGCGTCGGCCTGCTTCGGCGGGTCCGTGTGCTTTGGGGGCGCGTCATACGGCGCGGGTCAGCATGCGTGTGCGGGAGGGCCGGGCGACATGCACGCGACGACTGTCCACCCCCGGCCCCTGGGGCTCTTCCGCCAGCTCCGCCCCCCACCCCACCACACGATGCCGTCAGTACGACGGCGCCCAGGCTGGGTGAGGACGGTACGGCCGTCGGCGAGGCGGACGGGTCCCTACTGGGGCCGGGAGTGGAGCATGGCCCCGCGGTCGGCGCTCCAGCAGGTGGCGAGTGCCGCTCCCGGCGGCGAGGAGCAGCTGGTGACCCGGTACATCGACGGGCGGTTCGTCGTTCAGGGCCCGGACGGAACCCCTGCCCGGGGGTGAGCGGTGAACGTGGCGGCGCCGGAGCCGTCGTCCGGGTACTGGCCGATCATCATGGTCTTGCCGGACGGGCAGCGGCTCCAGGTCCGTCTTCTGGTGCGGCAGGAGGTGGAGCGCGAGGACGGCAGCCGGGTGTGGACGCACCGGCTCGCGGCCCCGATGTTGCAGACGGCTCCCGGGCCGGCCGACGAGGCCATGGCGTTTCATCGGCCACGGCCGCATTTTCCACTGGGTGTCGCCCGGCCGGTTCGGCGGATCGGGTTCGGCCCGGAACGTCGTGCACGCCGGTCCGACCGGGTTCCGGCTGCGGGTTCGGGGGCGGGTGCCTATGGTGGGTATGGGACGGCCTGGGGGGCACCCGAGGAGGGTGTCGTGTGCCACCTCATCCAAAGCCCCGGCTCGCGGACGCGTGCCCGTACGGTCGCCCGTGACTGCGAGCGGCGCATGCCGGCCGTGGCGCCGACTGCCGGCCAGCGCTTGCCGGGTCTCTGCCCGCGCGTGACGATGATGAAGGCGACCTTTGATCTCACCGAGGAGATCGTTGTGACCACAGGTACGCGCAAGAGTGGGGTGGTGCTCTCCCTTTCCGTGGTGCTGGCAGGCGGGCTCGTGACGGCAGGCGGCTCCGCGAGCGCCGCGCGTGTGCTCGAAGCTCCGGCCGGTGTGGTGGCCGCTGAACCGTCACCGCAACCCACCTCGAACATGTCGGCAGCTGCGGAGCGGTACCTCACCCACGTGCTGGACCTGCTCCAGAAGAACTCGCTCGACCGGAACAAGGTCGACTGGCCAGAGGTACGGCGTCAGGCGTTCACCGAAGCCGCCGGGGCCAAGACCAGCGCCGACACCTACGACGCGATCGACATCGCCGTCAAGTCCCTCCACAATCCCCACACCTTCTTCCTGAGGCCGGAGCAGGCCGCCGAGATGAACCCGTCCGCCGAGGCACCCGGTACCGAGGGACCGCCGCCGGTACCCCAGGGCCGCCTCCTCGCACAGAAGATCGGCTACGTGTCACTCCCGACCACGGAGAAGATCCCGGGCTACGCCCGGGCAGGCGCACAGGTGATCCGCTCACTCGACGCATCCAAGCCCTGCGGGTGGATCGTCGACCTGCGCCAGGACAACGGAGGGGCGATCTGGCCCAAGCTCGATGTCCTGGCACCGTTGCTGGGTGACGGCCGCCTCGGCGCCTTCGTGGGCGCCGACGGCAAGCAGAGCGCATGGGAGCTGAACAAAGGAAAGCTGTCCGTCGGCGGTGAAGTCATCCCCAAGTACCACCCTCCGGACACCGAAACAGGCGAGTCGGAGATCGAGGACTACGTGACCCACAACGCGTACGTATTGCATCGGCCCCGGCCACCGGTGGCGGTCCTCACGGGACCCGAGACGGCGAGTGCCGGCGAGGCCACCCTGATCGCTTTCCGCGGCCGGCCGGAGAGCCGAAGCTTCGGACTGCCCACGGCCGGGTTTGCAACAGGCAACAAGCCCTACACGCTCAGCGACGGTGCGCTCCTCATCCTCACTGAAGCAGCCGATATGGACCGCACCGGGCGCCGCTACACCAATACCCCCATCGCCCCCGACGACCGCGTGGACTTCACCGGGCAGGACACGGTCCGCGGCACCGATGATCCTGTGGTCGACGCCGCCAGGAAGTGGCTGGAGTCACGGCCCGCCTGTCGCGCCTGATCGGCAGAACCGGTCAGCGCAGATGCGGTGGTCGAAGTCGGGCCGTGGGAGGAGGCGGTATCGGTGGCGGGCCCGCGGAGCCCGTGCCGGTTACCCCACGTGAGCGAGGAGCACGGCTGTGGCCATGATCGGACTGTTCTGGAACTGGATCGGACGGTCACACGATGATATCGCGCAGGCCCGCGAAGACTGGATGAACGGGTCCCGATTCGGCGAGGTGAAGGGCTACGACGGCCCTCCGCTTCCCGCCCCGGAACTGCCCCCCACGCACCTGAAGCCCAGAGGAAGAGTTCGCTGACCTGCTGCTTTGCGCCGACCCGGGTTGGGCGCGGTGCGCGTGCCCAACCCTCCGTTTCCGGCTCCTCGCGTGAGGCTGCCGGCGGTGCCGCGACGGCCTCCGGTGATGGAGGTCGGGTCTCACGTGTTGCAGGCTGTAATCAACTTTGGTCGGACGGATGCTGACCTTTTGCTGACTTTACTGACGAGTAGTTAGATTTGGTTTCGGACTGCGTCCTATCGACTTGCCGGCGGAGGCAGCTCTCTCGCCCCGGGCTGCTACAGCGCCGATACGGGATCCGACCGGGGTGTGCGATCCGTCGCCGCATTGTGCGAGTGGCGCCTGTCGGATCTTGTACACGGGTGACAAAGGGCGCTGCGCGGTTGGGAGGCGGAGGTGGCTGAAGGTGGTCGTCGGGTGAGTGGGGCCCCGGGCGCCCTCCGAGCACTTCGCCAGGCTGCTGTCGAGGTCCCGCTGCTGCGGGTGGCGCTGTGCCTGGCATTGGCGTGGCAGGCCGCGGACGGCGGACAGGGCAGCCGCACCTTCCGCAGTGTGCCGGTGTGGCACTGTGCCGGGGCGGCTGCGGCGGATCGCCTGCGCGAGGTATACGCCGTGTTCGGCGCAGGGACCCCGGCCGTTACCGTCACGGGCCTCACGGTGCGGGGCAACGGCGGGCGCCGCGCTTGCCGACGTCGAGCGTCACTCGGAGGACTTGCTCGTGGTGGGCTCGGGCCCCCCCGCGACCTGCTTCGCCCCTCGGTGGCCCGCTACGTCCTCGCGCACTCGGCCTGCCCCGTCCTGACCGTACCCCGGTCCTCCCTCCAGGCCGAGTGCGAAGCGGCTCACCGCCGCGACTCCTGGGGGCTGCTACTCGACGTCCGGGAACTCGCCTGACGCTGTTGCCCCTTCTCGGCCCGCCATGCCAGCGCCGGCGCCCCGCCAGGGAACAGGGTGGTGTAACCCGGTTCCGGGAGGAGGGAAGGGCCACCGCATCGCGCCTGCAGCGGAACCTGCCTCACTGAACCCGTGCCGGTCTGGTCGGGAGCCGAACCGAGTCCTGCGGATTGGATGGGACGCGGTAGCGCGGCGATTTTCGTCCGAGCCGCCATTCCATGAGAGTCCTGTCACCCTTTGCGAGATTGCAGTCGGGGCAAGCCGGTACCAGGTTGCCGATTCCGTCGACTCCTCCTCGGGAGATGGGCACCACGTGCTCCTGGTGCAGGGCTCGTGAACGATCCCCGCAATACGCGCACCGGGCCTCGTACCGAGCCCACAGACGCAGGAGGTCGCGGTCGGTGACCCTGTACCGTTTCGCCTGGGCAAGCATCGCCCTGCGCTGATGGTTTCCGCGACGCTTTGCAGCCCGTACCTTCTCCGTGTTCGCCTCGAAGTAGGCGCGGCGGGAGCAGCGGCCCGAACAGTACATGCGGTGCGCCGTACTGAGAGGCATCCGCTGTCCGCAATGGCTGCAAGGGCGCGAACGAAGAGCGGAACCTACAGTGCGCTTGTACTGAGCCTTCAAGCGGCAGGTCTGGCCACAGAATCGGGCGCCGGCCCGACGCTGAGACATCGGGCCACCACACCAGGCACATGCGCCGGCCTTCGGCCGGGGGTGTAGTTGGCCCTGTACCAGCAGCCCTGGCCGCAGTATTTTCGGAGACCGTGTTCGCGCACCTCGATCGACAGACCGCAGACCGCGCACTCCCGGTCCAGCTTCCCTTGCAGCCGCTCCACCTTGCGCCGCCTGGCCTGAGCCACATTGTTCGCGCTGGCCTGGCAATCTGCGGAGCAGTAGAGGGCGAGAGAGCGGCGTCCGATCGGAGTCGTCAGACCGCAGCCCTTACAGGACCGAGGCCCCGTGCGCTCCTGTCGCCTGTCGAGATCCCGGCACGGCTGGCAGCGCTGCGGTTTGCGTCCAGGCAGGTCGCCGGGCACTACGAAGGAGTTGCCGCAACGCCTGCACAGGAGAGATACCCAAGCGGGTCGTGCGGCGGCACGTCTTACGCGTCGACGGAGTAGGCGCTCCTCGTGAGATAGAGCAGGTTCACGGGGGACATGCCCTTGGGCGTCATAGCGGCACCGGCCACTGCAGAACCTTGCTTTCGGGTGGCGATGAGTGATGTCGGCCCCGCAGACCTCGCATGCTCTTTCACCGCGCAGCAGGCGCGCTTCGTCTACGCGGGCGGTGTGGTAGTCGCTGCGCTTGCGGACGGTTGCTGCCACTCTGTGTGCCTCGGTGCAGTAGCGCGGCGGAGCCCCCGCGCGGTTGGGGCGTTCGAACGGCGCGTTGCACTCCTCGCAGATGAGCACGGACGGGCGACGTGCTTCCAAGGCGCAGGTGTCAGAGCAGTACTTCGCCAGCCCATGTCGATGACTGATGTCCTTTGTGCATACGGCACATCTCCTCACGGGGGCGTACCTCCGTCTGCTTCGGGGCCCGCTGGGCATCGACTGCGGCTTCCAGCGGCAAGGTAAGCCACGGCACTGACAGCGGCCTGAGCGAGCGCCTGCTGACGCTCTGGTGGCTGGCCCGAACCGGGTGTGCGCTGAGTCGTTGGTGCGGCCCCTGACGGAGGCTGGTCCGGAAATGGTCCGGTCTTGGTGCGCGGTGGGCTGGGGCGGCAGAGACTGGCGGGAGCGGGATGCCCTGGGAGTAATCGGGAGCGGGGAGAGTGCTTCCCGTGGGTGAGGCCTGCGCCATCGGCTACGCCTGGTGGTCGTCGTAGAGCCATCCGGCGGGATGGAAGCGCGCGTGGCCCTGCTTGGTTGTACCCGCCCCGCACTTGCTCCGGTGGTGATTGCCACCCTGGGCTGACTACGGGAGGTCATGCACCGCAAGCATTTTAATGCTCTATGCTCCGGCTTCAATCAGCTTCTTCTTGCGGTCGCGGGCAAACCGAACAAAGCTGATGAAGAGGAATTTCACCCCGATCGAGGGAACGATGATTCCGGCGATGATCCACGTCGTTCCCCACCAGCCGCGATCACCGTCGGGATCCATGATGGGGATCCATAGGAAGTTGCTCACGATTAGCGTGAGCCACTGGCCGGTCTCTCGTGGAAACCGGCCGGCCCTAAACTCAAAGAAGATGGTCAAGGCCATGAGGGCGATGAAGGAATAGAGGCTGACCACCCATGGGATTGGGTATACATCGGAGGACCCCTCGACGAAGCGGATTTGCCGGGGCCACTCCCAAATCATGATCAGGGCCAGGATTTGCAGGGGGATGGAACGCAGGTAGTCTTTCGCGATGACGCGAATTCGATCCTCGTAACGGAGGGCGAAGTCGGCAAGGCCTTCGTATAGCGGGTTCGGTGCCGTTTCAGGGTCGAGTCCTTGCCTAGCCCGTACGGCTTCAGCGAATGCTTCCTCCTCACTCGCGGACCGAATGCGCATCCGTGCGTCGCCGGCATACGTTGATATTTGCAGGCAAAAATCGTGGATGGATTCAGCATCCAGTCGTGCGGCATTGGGCACCTGCACCCAGCCGGGACTCTCCTCGGTAAGCCGTAACTGCTCGGTGAGATTGACCCAGAACAACTCCTTCTTCTTCGTGTCGTATACAACACCCACGATGGGAATTCGGCTCTGCCGCCAATCATCGAAATGATCTTCGACTGGGATCGCGTACCCGTTGGCCCGCTTATACTTCTTTCCGCTCTTGACCTGGATGGCGATCCAGTAGCCTGTCCGTTTCCCGCCGCGCGTGAAGTTGATGATCATGTCCTCGCCGTGATCATTACCCCCGTCGATCTCCTGAACGATGTGATCGTGGTCCTCAAGGAGTGTGCGCAGGGCGTTAACGCCAGCCCTTTCAATCCTGCGGCTCGAACGAACAGTTGACACCGTCCCCCCTCGAAAATAGGCAACCGTCAGGATACGGGCAGACGCTGACAACGGGAGCTGGATCGGGGAGACAACCCTGAGCGGCACGCCGGTCGTGATGGTGATCGCGGCCGCCAGATGCCGCAGGTCGTACACGGTGATCCGCGGGATGCCGGTTTCCCCGGACAGATGGTGCGGCCGGTCCAGGACCGGGGCCGAGCGCGCCGGAGCGAGTCGGTGGACACGGGCCGCTGGGCGGGGACCCCACTAATGATCGATGTCGTCGAAAAGGCTGCGGTTGGAGTCGGTGGGGGTGGCTCCTGTCTGTCGATCACTTGGCTGACTACCGTCGCCGGGCGTCCAACTGCTGCTCGGGGGACGCGATCGCCGCTCGTCGTTGTACATGTCGCGTGCCGCGTCGAACTCTGCTGCAGTGTCGAAATCCCCTTCACGTTCGAAAGCCATGCTGTACCAGAACAATGCGGTGTCCACCGGATCGTCGTCATCGCTGGTGGCGTCCCTGAGCCAGTCGTCGACCAGGCTCCAGAGACGCGGTAGGAGTTCTTGGCGGACGTGCGTGAACAGCTCTTCGCGGTCCGTGTCCGTGAGGAGTAAGTGCCAGACTTTCTTCTGCCAGTCCTTGTCTTCGACCCAGGCGGCATCGGGGCTGGACACGGCAAGCTCTCTCATGCGCGCCACGGCACGCTGACGAATCTCCTCAGGTAGGCAACCGGCCTGGTGAAGCTTGCCGAGCAAGGTCGTCCGGGCGTCGTACTCCGCGGGCGAGCCGAACGCCAGGAGTTCGTCGTAGACCTGTGGATCTTCCTGTGTGTAAGCGCGAAGGAAGGCATCACAGCTGTTGTGTACCAGGTACGCCTGTACGGCCTGCTGTCGGTCGTAGTGCCGTTGCCAGGGCTCGAGGCGACCGCGTGGTTGCTGGCGGAGCACAGCTATTCGGCCCGCTACCTCCCGGTAGAGCGACGGCGGAACTCGAAGCAGGGTGCCCTGGCGTTGTTCGCCGCCCGGGTCGAGGGAGTCGGTTCGTGCCAGAAGGGCCTGGTCGTCCATTCCCATGAGGACCAAGGGAAGAAGGTGCGGTTGGGTGGTCAACCAGGCCGCGAATCCTTCGCGGAGGGTGGGGTGATGAAACGTCCAGTAGGACTCGCCTTCGGAGGAGATGCCGAGGCGGAGAAACGTGCCGGTGACCGCGGCGAGGGCCTTGCTGACACCGGCCGGTGTCGAGCCGGCCCGTTCGATGATGTCCCGGTCGGCGGTATCGAGGTCGATGGGGTTCGGCAGGCCGGGCACTGTCCTGCCCCTGGCCGTTGCATAGGTGAGTGCGAGTGCTGCTTGGGCGTGGGGGTCGAGCTGGTCGTAGACGTCGCTGAGAAGTTGCTGGGACTCGGCCATGAACGTCGTAATTCCCTGCCGGGTCAGCGAGAGCCCGCCTGTGAACGCCTCGAGCCCCAGTCGGCGGGCGGCCTCAGGGCGGAATGGGACGGCGTCAGCGGCAGCTTCCAGATGCGGCTTCATCTGTGTGCGTACGTCGTTGGGCTGGTCGCCGGCGGCTATGTGGTTGTAGAGGATCTGTTGCCGCTCCGTGCGGGTGAGGTCTGCGACGTCAACGGTGACCTGCTGCTCGTGCAGGAGGGGGTAAGCGTACGTCTTCAGCAGGGGCCGGGCTTCGTTGTAGATGTAGCTTCGCGAGGTCAGCACTACCCGGGCGCCGTTCTTGATCGCGCTCATCACGTGGGGCAGATCGCGCGCCCAGGCATGGGTGAGGTGTTCTTCGTGGCGGACCGCGCCGAATGCGTCGTCGAGCCAGAAGAACTGTTCCCTATCATGCGGGTTCCACCGCTGGACGAGGTCCTCCGAGGTACGGGCCTTGACGGCCGGGCAGCCCCAGTTGTCGGCGGCGCTGATGGCCAGCATCAGCGCGATGACGGATTTGCCGACGGCGGGGTCACCGAGGAGCAGGACGAAGCCGTGGTCGCGCAGGGCGCGGGCAGCTTTCCGGTAGGCGCTGGTGACGACGAACGTGGCCACCTGCTCGGGCGCGGATGCCATGAGGAGGGTGGCTTGGGCGTAGGCGCGCTCATCGAGGATCTGTGAAAGATCGCCGAGTCCGTAGACGCGGGGGACGAACATCCGAAGACCGCGGTGCGAGGCGATCATGTCGCTGAGCCACTGTCCATCGAGAACCAGTGGATGCGCCACCCCGGACGCGCGCAGTCGTCGGCGAATCTCTTCCTCGGAGGTACCGGTAACCCGTGCATTGGTCAGCAGCACATACGTTCCGCACACACCCCGCTCGACCAGCGCGGCGGCCTTGGTGAACTCGTCGTCCAGCTCCGACGGAGACAGCGTGGCATCGGCCTTCTTGGAGTGCTTGCACTGGAGAACGAACGGCCCCGTCGGGACATCGCCGAGGGGCTCAGGTCCATCCGGTGATCTCCAGGTGCCGTAGAAGGCACCGTCCCGACCTCCGTCATTGGAGTCGGCGAATGCCTGCACCGACTGCCCCCACACCTCGCGCAGCACGGCCGCGCACAGGTCCTGAAAGGCCCGCCATCCCAGCGTGTGCAGGGTGAAGCGCGGCGAGCCAACGGCAACGACTTCGCCTGTGCTGCTCACGCGCCGGGCTCGGAGTCGGCGCTCTCATCTTCATCGCCGGCGAACGAAGCCATTGCTTCCCACATGGCCTCGTCGTCGTAGTCCGGCACCATGAGGTCGGGCGTCAGGTCGTCACTGTCCGGATCCAACTCCTCGGACTGTGCCAGCACCTCGACCAGGAACGTCTGCGCCGCCTTCATCAAGGCTGGATCGTCCATCCAGAGCCCGAACTCCAGGCTACGGCGAGAGCTTTCCGTGCCGTTCGCACTTCCCAGCCAGAGCCGTTGAGGCGTGAAGCCGACGACATCGGCCACACCTCCCAGAGGATCCTCGTCGTGCCACCACAACTCACCCAGGAGAAGCATTTTGGTGTGGAGGATCGGGACCAGGTGCTTGCCGGCCTTGCGGTAGCCCAGCGTGCGCACAGCGGAGAGCCGGATCTGCTCCGGCAACGACCACGGCCCAACGACTGGCGCTGCGCCGTCCTCCTGGGGGCGCAGTTCCTCCAGCTCCGGCAGGGCACGAGCAGGAAAGCCGGCAGCGTCGCGCACGGCCTCTGCCACCTTGCGCAGCCGCTCCTGCTGGTGCTTGCCGCGCTGCTGCTTGCTGACGACCACACACGCCGAGGGAAACTCGGCGACACGCTGAAGCAGCTCGGCGTCGTCTACCCACATGAAGGCTCCGAGCATGGCCGGCCCCAAACTGCGAGACCGCGGCCGCTGCTCAAGATCCTTCCGAAAGCTGTCTATCCCCTCAACGAGACCCGCCAGTACGTTCGTTCCGAACTGGACGGGACGGTTTCCGTCCAGCATCGCTTTGACGTTGAACTGGTTAGAAAACGACGGATTCATGCGCCCCCCTGCCTCGCCCCAATTATGACCTGTCGCGATGGACTGCTGAGGTGGATTGATCGGCGTCGGGGACCCCGCGCAGTGAGCGGCGTGAAAGACCGCCGAGACGGGGCAGGGTCGGGGGCGAGCAGTCAGGTGCTGCCAGCTGTGACCGGCCCGCGGACGCCGCCGGGACACTGCACCCAGAGGGGCGCGTGGCGAATCCACGGCGGCGGACCGTGGGTGCGGCGGCGGTCGGCAGTGGGGACGTCGACGGCGAAGCTCCAGGCGCCGTGCTGGCTGTCGGTGGCCAGGTGGGGGCAGTGTGCGCCGAAGGTGGTGCTGGGTATCTCTGCAGCCGCGCGGCGGTAGATCCGGCTACGGCCGACGCTGGTGCGCATAGTGATCGCCTGCGGGAGGCGGAAAGAGGGGGAGGCCTCCAGCCTGCGACCACGGGCGACGACGATGCCTGTCAGGGCAGTGCGACCAGCGAGTTTCCCTTGTCGCGACAGGCAGGCGCAATGGCCACGCGCTGGTCCAGGAACGGAATGGTCCAGATCTTGGCCATGTCGGAGGGTCGGTCGCCCTTGCCGAGTTGGTGGCGCAGCTGGGCATGGGGGCGGCGCCTGGCCAACCAGGGCCGCCCCGTTGCGCAGGTGCCGTCATCGCTGCGGTGAGTGGGGTGACCGCAGGGACGGGAGCATCACACCCGTGATGCCGCGAGGACGCGTTCCTGGGATGCGTAGGTGCTGCGACCGGTCGGTGTCGGGAGCTGTCGTTCCGGCGTGGTGGTCGTCGGGTCTGTATCCGTCAGGAGTGCGATGAGATTGAGTCGGGCTCGGGCCACGCGGGAGCGGACGGTGCCGACGGGGCAGCCGATGGCGGTCGCGGCCTCCGCGTAGCCCAGGCCGAGGAGCTGGGTGAGGACGAAGGCCTCGCGGCGCTCGGTGGGTATGGCTGCCATGAGTTCGGCGAGGGCGATCCCGTCCTCGAAGCCGGGGAGGCCGTAGGGCTGGGCCTGCTCGGCGGCGGTTTGCCAGTCCTGCTGGTCCGACAGGCGGGGGCGGGCGGAGGCGCGGCGGATGCTGTCGACGACCGTGCGGCGTGCGATGGACAGCAGCCAGGTCCTGGCTGAGGAGCGGCCCTCGAAGCGGGGGAGGGCGGCCAGCGCGCGCAGGAAGACGTCCTGGGTGAGGTCGTCGGCGGCCTGGGTGTCGGCGCTGAGGTAGGCCACGTACCGCCAGACGTCGCGGTGGAGCGCGCGGACGAAGCGGTCGGCCTTGACGGGGTCGCCGTCGCGGGCCTCGAGGGCCAGTTGCGTCACCTCCGCCTCGGAGGCGGTGGGCCGGGAGGTCTTCCGGTCAGCCGTACGGGCAGGGGTGGGCAGGGCAGGAGTCATCGCCACAAGGTCCTCATGGGTGAAGGGAGTCCGGCGCCGCGCACGGCGGGGCCGGTGAAGGGGGTACGGCCAGCGGGAGGGCATGGCCGATGCCCGAGGCGCGACGGCGCGGTGCCGTCAGCGTTCGCTCGGGGAGCCGGCTGTCACAGGACAGCGGTTCCCGTCGGCGGACCCCGTGAGGTGATGGCGTGAGCGAGGAGGAGTTGCGGCAGTGCCTGGCGGTGACGAGACCGGCGGACGTGGACGCGGGGAAGGTGCGGCGTCGTCGGCACGAGGAGGCGGAAGAGGACCCGCAGAGGGGTCCAGAACCAACCCGCGACGGCACGCAGGAAGCGGAACGCCGCCTGTTCCGCGTAGGCCAGCCAGAGGCCGCACAGGACGGCGGCCAGCAGGTGTGCGGCCAGCATGCCCGTCGAGGACATGCCGGTCATGTCGTGGCCGGTGGCGGGCATGCCGATGCCGGCCGCCGAGGACGCCATGTCGTGCATGCTGTGCAGGGCGTGGGCGTCCGTCATCGCGGTAACGGGGGGTGGCTGGGACACGAGCGTGCCGAGTCCCGTGTCATGGACGACCTTGAGGGCTTCGCGGGTCGACAGGTCCCCCGCCCCCTCGCCGCACATCGGGTACGCCGCCCATTGCCGGCTGAAGGAGTTGCCGGCCGGCAGGGACGGGTGGATCAGCGACTGGGTCAGGGTGAAACCGGCGTGAAGCAACGCCTGGACGGCCACCGTCGCGCTGGTGACGGTGAACAGTCCCCGTTCGCGGTCCGCCAGGGTCCAGGCCGCTGCGATCGTCCCGGCGAAGGCGGGCGGCAACGCCCACCAGGGGACGGCCATGCCCGACATGAGGATGTGGCCGGTGGCCGCGAGCAGCACGCAGACGGCTGCGAACATCGCAGCCCGTGCGGCTCTGGAACAGTGGCCCGGCTTCATGGCGCGTTCATCTTCGCACCGGGTTTCCGGGCAGGGCAGGGGGGTGCGCACTTCATGACAAGTCCTCGTCCTCGCCCTTGGTACGACTGGCTCCGGTCGGTTGTGGCGCACGGCACAGGAAGGAACGGGAACCGGAAGGCCGTGCCGCCCGACTGCCTTCCCAGTCGGGCCGCTTGTGCAACATCCGGAGAATGGGGGCTTCTGTGGGGGCAGCGCAAGTCACGTCGGCGTCAACGGAGTTGGGTGGTTGGGCAAGGCGACGGCTGACCGCGCTCCTCACGTGCGCCATGGCGTTCTCGATGCTGCAGCTGTTCCTGATGGGGGCGCTTGGCCCGCGTCTCGTGGCGGACATGGGGATATCGCCCGCCGTTCTGGGGCTGACGACGTCGATCGGATTCGGGACGGCTGCCGTTCTGTCACCAGTGGGGGGCCGGATCGTGGACCGTATCGGCTCAAGGCGCTCACTGGTTCTCCTCCTGTTGGTCTCGACCGCCGCCCTGGCCCTCGTCGCAGCTGCTCCCGGCATCGCCGTCCTGCTGGGGGCGGTCGCGCTGGGCGGAGTGCCGCAGGCGTTGGCGAACCCCGCGACCAACAAGGCGGTCCTGGCCGCGGTTCCTGCCGCCCGTCGGGGCGCCGTGACGGGGCTGAAGCAGTCGGGGGTGCAGCTGGGCGCGTTCGTGGCCGGTCTGCCGCTCGCGGCGCTCGCCGCGGGGTCGGGCTGGCGGGTCGCGGTCTGGACGGCATCGGGAGCCGCGCTGCTGGCGGCCCTGTGGGCGCTGCGTTCGCTGCCGGCCGATGCTCCGTCGTCCGCGTCGCCGCCCCGGGCATCGTGGGTTCCGCGGGGGATGGTGGCCTGGCTGGCCGTCTTCTCGCTCTTCCTCGGTGCCGGAATCGCCTCGGTGAACACCTATCTGTCGCTGTACGGCGTGCAGCGGCTGGGGATGGACCCGACCGTGGCCGGTGCCCTGGTGGCGGTCCTCGGCGTGACCGGGATCGCCGGCCGGGTGGGGTGGTCCAAGGCGGCCGTTCCGGGACGGGCCGAATGGTTGCCGGGGTGGCTGGCGTGGGGCGCGCTGGGAGCTGCGGTCCTGCTGGCCGCCGCCCAATCGGCGGGTCCGCTGGTGTGGCTCGGAGCCGTGGCGGTCGGCGTGTTCGCCGTCTCCGGCAACGCCGTGTCCATGGTGCTGGTCATGCAGCGCGCGAAGCCAGGGCGGGCCGGGCAGGATTCTGCGCTCGTAGCGGCCGGGTTCTTCGCCGGGTTCGCGATCGGTCCACCGCTCTTCGGTCTCTTCGCGGAGCACGACCGGTACGGGGCGGGCTGGCTCCTGGTGGCAGCGGAATTCGCCGTGGCCGGTGCCGTCGCGTTCTTCTGGGCACGTCAGGACCGCCGGGACCGCAAGGGGCACAGTGCGTGAGCTTTACGGACTGGGCCGACCGGGCGCTGGCGGCCGTGATGGCCCGGGTCACAGTGACAGAGACGGAGGTCGGTGCCCGCTTTCCGCTGTACGCCGATCCCCGGGACGGTTCGTGGACGACCACCGGGCGCGGTTCGTGGGCTGGAGGCTTCTGGGCCGGCCTCCTGTGGCTGCGGGCGCGCTACACGGGGCACGATGCCGACCGCCGTGCCGCCGCCGAGTGCACTGCCCGACTGGAGGACTGGGCAGGTGCCGACACCGCCACTCGTGGCTTGATCCTCTGGTACGGGACCGCTCTCGCCGAAGGCGACGAAGAAGCGACCGCACTGGCAGAACGGGCGGCGCGCGCCTGCCTCGATGACTTCGACCCCGTGGCAGGGATCGTCCCCTGGGGCGGCGCATTCGGCGGCCCCCGCATGCTGGCCCGTGTGGATGGCGTGCCCGGACTGGTGGCCCTCCTGGGCGGCGGTGGGGGTCCTTCCGGGGCTGCCGCCGCAGCCGCACACCTGGACCGGCACCTCGGCCTCCTCCTCGGCCGCACCGGGGAGCAGCGCCCGCCCGCCTGGCGGTTCGACGAAGGGGACGGGACGTGGAGTCCGCTCGAGGACCCGAAGCCCGGATGGAGCCGTGGTCGGGCGTGGCTGCTCCTCGCGATCGCCGACGCCCTCCTGCGGCCGGACGTCACCGCACACAGCTCGGCCAACCTCGTGGAGGCGGCCGAACGGCTCATGGCGCAGGACGGCGTGGTGACCGGGCGGCTGATCCCGCCGGCCGAGGGCACCGACCCGGACGGGCCCGTGGACACCTCGGCCGCGGCGATCACCGCGGTCGCCCTGCTGAAGCTCGCCAGGGTCCCCGGTGCCTGGATGGACACGTGCTCGTACCGGGGCGTCGCGACCCTGAGCCGGCTCGCGGAAGCCCACCTCTCCCGCGAGGGGGACGGGTTTCCACCCGGGATGCTGCTGGACGGCTGCTACGACGCGGGCAAGGGCCTGGCCGTACGCCATGAGCTGGTCTGGGGTGACTTCTTCCTGGCCCTGGGGCTCGCCTCGCTGGACGGGCTCGTCGACATCACTCGGGTGTGACCGCCTTCGGGCCGTAGCCGCGCAGGATCCGGCGGGCGACGGACGTGATGTGGAGTTCGTCCGGGCCGTCGAGGATGCGGGCGGCCCGTCCGCCGCGGAACAGTGCGGGCAGGGCGGTGTCCGGGCCGAGTCCGGCGGCTCCGTGGACCTGGATGGCGGAGTCGGTGACCTGCTGGAGCATCCGGGCGGCGGCCACCTTGGCGAGCCCGACCTCGGTACGGGCGTCCTGTCCGGCGGCGATGAGCGCCACTGCCTCGTGGACCAGGGGGCGGGTGGTGCGCAGGGCGAGCAGGGCGTCGAAGACGTGCTGCTGCACGAGTTGGTGGTCGGCCAGCGGCCCGCGGGAGCCGTTGCGGGTGGCGGCCCGTTCGCACATGAGGTCGAAGGCGCGTTGGGCTTGGCCGAGCCAGCGCAGGCAGCGCAGGGTGCGGCCGAGCGCGAGCCGTTCTCCGGCGATGGCGAGCGCCCCTCCCTCGGAGCCAATCAGGTAGTCGCCGGACACGTGGACGTTGTCGAGCCCGATCTCGTACTGGCCCGCCGCCCCGAGGACGGGGAGCTCGCGGACGATCCGGAAGCCTGGGGAGTCGGTGGGGAGGAGGAGCAGCGAGAGCCCTTCGCGGTCGCCCGGCGCACCGCTGGTGCGGGCCAGTACGGTCACCAGGTCCGCGGTCGCGGCTCCGGAGGTGAACCATTTGCGGCCGGTGATCCGCCAGGTGCCGTCCGCCTCGCGCTCGGCGCGGGTGCCGGTGAGGAAGGGGTCGGTGCCGGGTACGTCGGGTTCGGTCATCGCGTAGCAGGCGCGGATCTCGCCGGCGACCAAGGGCTCCAGGTACGTCTCGCGGACCCGGCCTCCGGCATGCCGCGCGAGCATGGTGACGTCGAGCAGCGGAGCGGAGCCCAGGGCGGCTGGACCATGGTCGCTGGCACCTTCGGCCTCAGCGAGCTGCGCGTACGCGGAGAACGGCAGTCCGCCGCCACCCAGTTCGGCAGGCAGAGGCAGCGCCCACAGCCCCTCCGCGCGGGCAAGGGCTTGTAGTTCCTGCAGAGCGGCTACGGCCGCCGGTCCGCCGGCGTCGAGGAGCGGCTCCTGCGGGATCACCCGGGTACGGATGAAACGCTCGACCCGCCTCCTCAACTCCGCGAGCTCGTCATCGGGTTGGGGAGCCGCGTCATTGATCGTGCTTGAATCCGGCACCGTGTTCCTCCCGGTTCCCGGGAACTCACGGGAACGTCTGTCCGACTGCCTGTCCGTGGAACTGGTCGGGCGCGGAGGCTCCCGAGTTCCCGCGTTCCGCGTTTTCCGCACGACCTGGGCGACGGCCACCGCCGCGCCGGGAGAGGAGAGGCATGGCGTCACCGGCAATCTCGCAGACGGTCCGGCCACTCGACACACTGCGCCTGGGCATCTCGGGCCCCCCGCAGATCACGAGCGTCGCCGCACAGCACCTTCGGCTGCTCGGCGCACAGGACGAAGCCACCGGGCAACAGGACGCGTCCGGTGCCATCACGCTCACCGGCGGCGGGTATGACCCCGCGCACGCGACCGTCGAGTGGGGCCGTCCCGGCAGCGGTCTCGTCGACGAGGCCACGGTCCAGGCCGCCACCGGCGTCATGGCCGTCCACGGCCGACGCGACGGCAGACCGCGCGGACTCGCCGCCGACTACGCGGCGACGGCCACCGGCGTCCTGGCCGTTCAGGGGCTGCTCGCCGGCCTGGTCGGCCAGGCCCGGGGCATGGCCGCCGCCCACGTCACCACCAGCGCGGACCGAGCCGGCCTGCTCGCGGTGTCGCAGTACCTGGCCGCTGCTGGAGCGGACGAGGGCGAAGTCGCGGAACTCGCCGCCGGCGGCCCGCCCTTCACCTCCGCCGAGGGAGTGCTCGTCGAGCTGGAGACGCTCGACCCGGGTGCCTGGGCCGCGTTCTGGCGGGCCCTGGACGCACCCGCCGAAGCGATGCGGGCCGGCTGGCGGCCCTTCCAGTTCCGGTACGCCACCGCCTGCGCCCCCTTCCCGCAAGCCCTCCACACCGTCACCCGGACGCACCCCCTGGCCCGGATCCGGCAGGCCGCAGCCCTTTCGGGAGCCGAGGTGTGCGTCCTGCACACCCTCGCCGACCGGCTCGCCGAAGCCGACGGCGCGCCGCCCTGGTCCCTCCGGCCGTTCGGCGCCGACCGCCCCCACCCGTCGTCCCGGGCAGCCTCGGGCAGCCCGGCGCTCCCCGCCGCGGCACTGCCGCTCGCCGGTTTGACGGTGCTGGAGGCGGGCCGCCGTATCCAGGCTCCGCTCGCCGCGAACCTGCTGGGCCTGCTGGGTGCCGAGGTCATCAGGATCGAGCCGCCGGGCGGGGACCCGCTGCGCGGCATGCCCCCGGCGTGTTCCGGGATCTCGGCGCGCTGGCTCGCCCTCAACCGGGGCAAGAAGGCCGTGGAGATCGACATCAAGTCCGAGGCCGACCGCCGCGCCCTGCGGGAGATGGCCGGGGAAGCGGACGTCTTCCTCCACAACTGGGCGCCGGGCAAGGCCGCCGAGCTCGGCCTCGACTCCGACGACCTGGTACGGGTCAATCCCGCGCTGGTGTACGCGTACACCGGCGGCTGGGCTGACCGGATCGCCGACGCACCGATGGGCACCGACTTCATGGTCCAGGCCAGGACCGGGGTCGGCGAGGCCGTTCGCCCGGAGGGCGAGATCCCGGCCCCTTCGCTGATGACCCTGCTCGACGTGCTCGGGGGCCTGCACGGGGCCGAAGCGGTACTCGCCGGGCTGCTGCTGAGGGAGCGCTCGGGCCGGGGTGTCCGGGTGGACTCCTCACTTCTCGGTGCGGCCGACACCCTTACCGCTCCCGCCCTGGCGCGTGTGGCCTGCGGCGAGAACCCGCGCCTCCCGGCCGGGTTCCGACATCCGCTGCCGACGGCGGACGGATGGATCGCCCCCTCCGACGACAGTGCCCCGGCCGCGGCTGCCCACGACCTGCGCGAACTGACCACCCCTGACGCCCTGGCCCGTCTGGGCTCGCTCGGTTTGACCGCCACCGCGGTCACCACCGACCTGTCCGACCTGCACCACGACCCGCGCTTCGCCGGCTCGATCAGCCGTGACGCGCATGGTGCTCCAGCCGTTTCCGACCCTTGGAGCTTCGCGTGACCGTCGCACTGCACGACCTGCTGCCCGCCGACCTCCGCCGCTCCTGGGTGGTCGACGGGACCTGCCCCGACCTCGACCTCTACAGCCTCTTCCGGGCCCGCCAGATCGCGAACCTGCACCAGACGGCCGTCCTCGACGCCAAGGGCAAGCTCTGCTACACCGCCCTGGACCGCAAGGTCCGATGTCTGGCCGCCGGCCTCAGAGGCCTGGGCATACGCCCGGGCGACGTGGTCGGCGTCCAACTGCCCAACAACCGGGGCGCCGTCATCGCCGACCTGGCCCTGGCCGCGCTCGGCGCCGTCGCCCTCCCCTTCCCCGTCGGCCGCGGCGTCCTGGAGGCCGAATGCCTGCTGCGCCGGGCCGAGGCCGTCGCCGTCATCGCCTCCGTCGAGCACCGGGACTTCCACCACGCTGCTGACCTGCAAGCGTTGTCGCGGTCCATGCCAGCCCTGCGCCATGTCGTCGCCGTAGGCCCCGGGACCGCACCGGAGGGGACCGTGGCCTGGTCCGAGCTCATGCGCTCCGACCCGCAGGCGTTCGTACCGGCCCGCCCCGACCCGGACAGCGCGGCCCGCATCTTGGTGTCCTCCGGCTCCGAGGCCGAGCCGAAAATGATCGCCTACTCGCACAACGCGCTCGCGGGCGGCCGCGGCAACTTCCTCGCCTCCCTCATCCCCGACGGCACCCCGCCCCGCTGCCTGTTCCTGGTCCCCCTGGCTTCCGCGTTCGGCTCGAACGGCACCGCGGTCACCCTCGCCCGGCACGGCGGCACCCTGGTCCTGCTCGACCACTTCACCCCCGACGCGGCCCTGGCGGCCGTGCGCGAGCACGAGCCCACCCACGTCCTGGGCGTGCCGACCATGATCCGCATGATGCTCGAACGCCTCGACGCCACGGGCGAACGGCTGCCGGCGCCCACCGCCCTGGTTCTGGGCGGCGCGCCCCTGGACGAGACCACGGCGGAGGCCGCGGCCAAGGCGTTCGGCTGCCCGGTCGTCAACCTCTACGGCTCCGCCGACGGCGTCAACTGCCACACCGGGCTCGCCCACACCGTCCCGCCCACGGACGGCACGGGGGTCGTCGCCGGCCACCCCGACCCGCGGGTCGCGGAGATCCGCATCGCCGACCCCGACACCCACGCGGCGCTGCCGGACGGGGCCGTGGGGGAGATCATCTCGCGCGGTCCGATGACCCCGCTGTGCTACGTGGCCGCCCCCGAGCTGGATGCCCGCTACCGCACGCCGGACGGCTGGGTCCGCACCGGTGACCTCGGCTACCTGGACCCCGATGGCGTCCTGCACGTCGTCGGCCGCCTCAAGGACATCGTCATCCGCGGCGGCGCCAACATCAGCCCCGCCGAGGTCGAGCGCGAGCTCAGCTCCCATCCCCAGGTCCGCGACGTCGTCTGCGTGGGCGTGCCCGACCCGCTGATGGGCGAACGCCTGGCGGCCTGCGTGGTCCCGCGCACCGGGCAGTCCCCGACCCTCGAAGAGCTCTGTGCCCACCTGGCCGGTCGTGGCCTTGAGCGGCAGAAGCACCCCGAGCGTCTCCTCGTCGTCGACGCCCTGCCCCTGACCCCGGCTGGCAAGCCCGACCGCGGCGCACTCCGTGAGCGGCTGACCGGAGGCCTGCCGACCACACCGGTGACCGACCCCGGACTGCCGCTCGTGCAGGCCGGCTGACCGGTCACGCCTCGACCTGACTACCCGCCCACCCTGAGCAGGAGCACGCGATGAACCGAAGGGACTTACTCCCCGCCTCGACCGTGATCGGCGCCACCGGCGCGGTCGCGGGCCTCGCCGGAGCCGGAGCCGCACCGGCCGCAGCGGCGACCACCGCCACCGCGGCCGGGCGGCCCTCCGCCCCCGCCGGCAGCCCCCTGCGCGTCCACATCGTCATGTTCGATGGAGTCGAGGAACTCGACTTCGCCGCCCCGTACGAGGTGTTCTCCGCCGCCCGGTTCTTCAGCGGGCGGCCGGTGGACGTCCGCTACGTGACCACGTCGCGCCCCGGCTTCGTCCGTGCCTCGTACGGCTCGCGGGTCGAGGTCGCGCACCCTTGGGCCCCGAACGAGGCCGATGTGATCGTCGTACCGGGCGGCGGATACGCGCGCCGTGAGGACCCGGGCGTATGGGCCGAGATCCGGCGCGGCACCCTGCCACGGGCTCTGGCCGCGGCGCCCCGCACCGGGCTCACCATCAGCGCCCTGTGCACGGGCGTGATGCTGCTGTCCGCCGCCGGGCTGACCCGGGGACGGCCCTGCACCACGCACCACAAGGCCCGCCCCGACCTCGAACAGCAGGGCGGGGTACTGAAGAACGCGCGCGTCGTGGACGACGGCGACCTCGTCACCGCCGGAGGCGTCACCTCCGGCCTGGAGCTCGCCCTCTGGCTCGTACGCCGAGAACTCGGTCCGGACACGGCGACGAGCGTGGAAGCCATGCTGGAGTACGAGGCCCGGGGCACGGTCTGGTCGCGGTAGGGACCCGAAGCGAAAACAGGCGACCATCGGGGCGGGAGGCCATCCACGATGCCCTCCCGCCCCTCCTCGTCAGGCGGTCCGGGACCGCTTGACCAGGCCGACGACCACGTCGACGACGACGAAGCCGAGCAGCGTCACCCCGAGCACGGGCAGCGCCCAGCCCAGGGCGACGACCGCCGGAACACCCACGACGAGCACCACCGGCGGCAGCTGCCGCCAGGTGCCGCGGGCGGGCGCCTTGCCGAAGGCGGCCTTGCGGTCCTCACGCGTGGGACGCCGCTGCCACCACATCCGGTAGCCCCAGACGGTCACCAGGGTCAGGCCGATGGCGACCACGGCGAGCACGATCTGGTTGACGATCCCGAAGAGCACGCCCATGTGGCCCTGGACGCCGAGCTTGCTCAGCTTGGCCAGCATCGGATAGTCCGCCCACCGGGTGTGGGAGGTCACCTCGCCCTTCGCGGTGTCCACGGCGACCTTGTCGTAGTGGACCGGCCAGGTGTTGTCGTTCTGGGCCACGACCCACGCGCTGGACGCGTTCTCCGGCGGCGTCACCGACACGGTGCCGCCCAGCCCGGCCTTGCGCGCCACCGCGAGGGCGGCCTCGAAGCCGGCCGGGTCCACCTGTGCGCTCTCCTCTGCCTCGCCGTGCCCGGCGTGCCCGGCGTGCCCGGCGTGCTCCCCGCCTTCGTTCTCGGCCGGCGGCTGCGCGCCGGGAAGCAGCGGGTCGAGTTCCGGAGCGTGCCCCTTCACCGCGTTCAGCAGCTGACCGAACCGCTCACCCGCGTAGTGGGACCAGGTCAGGCCCGTCGCGCTGAGGAAGAACAGGCCCAGCGCGAGCCACACGCCGGTCGCGGCGTGCCAGCTGCGCGTACGCCGTACCCCGCGGGCTCCGCGGTCGGGAAGCAGCACGCCGCGCGCGGACTTCGCCCGCTGGCCCCGGCTGCGGCCGATCCACAGAACGAGACCACCGGCGACGAGCACCCAGAGCCAGCTCGCGGCGACCTCCGAGTAGAGACGGCCGAACTCGCCCAGGTGCAGGTTGCGGTGCAGGTCGTCGAGCCAGGTGGTGAGGGGCGTCGACCCCCACCAAGTGGTCAGCTCGCCCTGGACCTTCGCCGTGTAGGGGTCGACGAAGACCGTGCGCTGCTTCTCCCCGAGCTCAGGCACGGACAGCACGACCCGCGTGGTGTCCTCCGGCCCGGCCGGGGTGACGACGGAGGCGAGGGTGCCCTCCGGGTGGGCGCTGCGCGCGGCGGCGATCTGCTGCGCCAGCGGGAGCGGCGCCTCGCCGACCTTCTCGACCCGCAGCTGGTCGCCGTAGACGGCCTGGTCGAGCTGCGGGGTGAACGTGTACGCGAGCCCGGTCAGGGCGGCGATGAGCAGGAACGGGGCGACGAACACCCCGGCGTAGAAGTGCAGCCGGACGAGGAGGGCCCGTACGCCCTGCCAGGAGCGCCCGGCCGGAGCAGGGTCGGGGGTGGCCGCGGCCGGCGGTCTGCCCGGTGCCTGTTCAGTGGTTGAAGACATGCCTGTTTCTCCGATCGATGTACGCGTGTCCGCACCGGGGCGGTCGTCGCCGGGCCGGTGCGGGGAAGCCGCCCACAGAAGGGGCGGGTGTCGTGATCACGTGCGAGTGATCAGGCGGACACCGCCGGAGGAGGACCGCGCCTGGGGCACATCCGGGCGAGCAGGACACCGAACCGAGGAGCTGCGGGCGCGGCGGGCGCGAGCCGCAGCCGCTCCGGTACGGCAGGCAGGGCAGGGAGCGCACCGGGGGACAGGGAGGGGAGCAGCAGGGCGGCGAGACGCCGCAGGATCCGCTCCCCGTAGACCACGCACAGCGCGGTGCCGACCGTCGCCAGTCCATGCGCCAGCGTCATGGCCGGGGTCATGGCGTGGCCGGCATGGACCATGCCGGCCATGTCCGTCCCCGCGTGCATGGGCGAGACGTGGCCCATGCCGGTCATGGAGTGGTGGGCTTGCTGTCCGGAAGCCATGCCCGGTCCGCCGTCGTGGCCGGCGGACAGCGAGTGGAAGGCGAAGTGGAGGGAGAACTGGACGACGCCCAGGGCGATCGTCGTCGCCTCGAAACGCCGTGGGCGCCCGCCCAGGAGCAGAGCGCACACGATGCTCAGGGCTGCGAAGAGCCCGACCGTACTCGCCACGCCGGGCAGCTGCCCGCCGGCCAGGACATGGCTCGCGGCGCCCAGAGACAGGCAAGCGGAAGCGCAGAGCAGACCCGTCCGGGTCCGCCTCAGCCAGGTTCCCGGTCCGCGCACGGGCACAACTTATCCGCGCCCTACCTGGCGGTCAGCGACGCGTGATGGGCTACTCGAAGGCCCCGGCGCGCGTCCAATCCGCTCATGAACCGTCAGCTGTACCCCCACCGAAGGACGTTGGGCTGGGGAAGGCCGTTGGCGGGGCGTACCCGGCAGCGAGCGGAGCGACCTCCGGTGAGCCGAATCACAGGGAAGAAAAAAGGCTCAAACAGGTGCATCCCGGGGCGGTACGTGCAGTCCGTCCCGGGATGCGGTCAGCCGATAGGCATCGGCGTAAAGGGTTCAGGAGGTGCTCATGGCCTTCTTCAGCTCGGCGGCCGCGTTGCGGTAGACCGGCAGTAGGTCGAGGTCCTCGCCGGGGTAGTTGACGATCTTGACCTGCTTGGCGCCGGAGTCGGGGAGCACCGTCCCGGTCGACATGTGGGCGTTGTCGAGGACCAGGGCCGGCTTCTTCGCGGAGAGTTCGGCGAGCTGCGCCGGGGTGACGGCCTCGGGGCCGTACGTGCCCACGGTGGTGGCGCCGGCGAGCTTGGCCGCCCAGGCGGTGAAGACCTGGGTGACGACGTTGGGGCTCTTTCCGGCGGGCCAGGCGGTCTGGAGGTCCTTGTTCAGCTTGCCGTACTCGGCGTCGAAGCCGGTCTTCCACGTGGTCGCGGTGTCGGCCGTGCCGAAGAGTCCGCCGAGCTTGTCGACCTCGGCCTTGACCTTGTCGGGGTCGTTGTCGAGGTTGACCTCGACCAGCTTCGCCTTGGAGCCGGCGGCCTCCTTGATCTTGGCGGCGTACGGCTCGAAGGGCGCGTACAGCACGAAGTCGGCCTTGGCCACGGCGGCGAGGTCCGAGGGCTTGGGGTCGTAGTCGGGGGCGTGGTGGACGGACTGCGGGACGATGACCTTGACGTCCTCGGCGCCCGCGGCCTTGGCGAAGGCACCTTCCCAGGTGGTGGTGACGACCACCACGGGCTTCTTCCCGGCCTTGGGCGCACCGGACGCGGCGGGGGACGAGGTTCCGTCGTTCTTGCCGTCGCCGGTGCTCTCGCTGTTGTTGCCGCAGCCGGTGACGAGGGCCAGCGTGACCGCGGTCAGTGCGAGGAGGGAAGGGATGCGGACGCGGGTGCGCGCCATGGGCTGGTTCTCCGTTCGGAAATGAGATGGACGGCGAGGACGAGTGCTCCCGCCGTCAGGACGAGGACCGGGCCCGGTGGCCAGTCGAGCCACAGGGCCAGGAGGAATCCCATCAGGTTCACGGTCACGCCGATGCCGATCGCCCACAGGGTGATCGACCTCAGCGAGCTGCCCAGCCGTCGGGCGGCGAGAGCGGGCAGCAGGGTCAGGGCGTCGACGAGCAGCGCCCCGGTGAGCTTGATGGCCCCGGCGACCGCGACCGCGACCAGCACCAGCAGCGCTGCGGTCAGGGCTCGTACGGCGACGCCGGAGCACTGGGCGAGTTCACGGTCGTACAGGAGCAGGCCGATGTCGCGGCGCTTCCACCAGAACAGGCCGGGCACGAGCACGGCGAGCAGGCCCAGGACGACGAGGTCGGGGGTACCGACGGACAGGATCGATCCCCACAGGAGGGCGAACGCCCCCGACGCGTTGACCCCCGACACGGCGAGCAGCAGCAGTGCGCCCGCGATGGCCAGGCTCATGAGCAGCCCCATCGCCCCCGAGAGGCCGTCCGGGGTGCGGGCGAGGGGTGCCACGCCCGCGCCGGCCAGGGCGCAGGCGACGAGCGCGCACAGCATCGGGTCGAGCCCGGTGAGGAGGCCGACGGCGATGCCCAGCAGGGCGACGTGCATCATCGCGAACCGCACCGGCATGATGTCGAGCCCGACGATGACGACCCCGATGACCGGCAGACCGATCGCGGCGAGCAACAGGGCCGCCCCGGCCCGCTGTACGGGTACCAGCTGGAGCAGGGCGCCGATATCGGCGGTGGCGAGGGTGGTCACCGGACCTCCCGCAGACGGCCCGCGGCCATCTCGAGCACCCGGTCGCACCGGTCCGCCAGGGCCCGGTCGTGGGTCACGACGACGAGCGTCACCGGCAGCGAGGTCAGGACATCGGCGGCCTCCGCCTGCCCGTCGAAATCGAGCGCGGCCGTCGGCTCGTCGGCCAGCAGCACCTCCGCGCCCGCGGCCACGCAGCCGATGGCCCGGGCCAGGTACATGCGCTGCAACTGGCCCCCGGACAGCGTGTGCAGCGGCCGCCCGGTCAGCCGGCCCACCCCGAGCCGGTCGGCTGCCTCGGAGGCGTCGTCCGGCGCGGCGCTGCTGGCCAGCAACTCCCCGCCGAGCAGCGGGAAACGGCCGGCGGCGGGCTTCTGGGGGATCCAGGCACAGGCCCGGCGCCGCCAGGCCCATTCCGCCGACGTGCGCGTGTCCCGGCCGCCGACCAGGATCGAGCCCGCCACCTGGCGGTGGAGGCCGAGAACCGCGCGCAGCAGGGTGGTCTTGCCCGAACCGTTGGTTCCGGTCAGCGCGACCCGCTCGCCCGCTGCGATCTCCAGATCCACGTCGGCGACGGCCTCCACCCGGCCGTGCCGGCAGGCGACTCCCCGCATCCGTACATCGAGCCCGCCCATCACACATCCTTCGATCGTTCGCTGCTGTGTGGAGGCAGGCTGTGCCGACCTCCACACAGCGGTAGTCGGACGGTGCATGCGAGGAGTTCCCGGGCTCCGGATCTTTTCGCACGGGCATTGAAGCGGCGCGGTATGCGCAGGCCGTACGGCCGGTCAGCGGTCCGCTGCGACGGTGTAGCCCGCCTCGGAAATGGCCTCGCGGATCAGGTGGTCGTCGAGGGAGACACCACTGACGGTGACGGCCTGCCCGGCGAGGTCGACGACGACGCCGTCGACCCCGGGCACCTGGGTGACCTCATCGGTGATGTGGTTGACGCAGTTGCCGCAGGTCATGCCGGTGACGTGGTAGCGCTGCTCATCCATGCTTCTCTCCTTCGTCGGGTTGTTGAGGGGCGGAGGCCGGGCGGGCCCTACCGGTGCAGGCTCCTGGACCACCGGCCTCTCTCAGGTAGTCGTAGCGATGTGCCATCTGGTTTCCGTCTTTTCCCGGCGGCTGGGCGCAGCGGGAGCACGGCGGTCGTCGGCCGTGCTCCGATCCGGTGCGAGGCTGGCGCTTGCCCGCCTCGTCGAACGGGAATTCCCCTCACGTCCGGGGTGCGGGTGGCGGGATGCCGTTGCGCGGTCGGACGCGACTACGGAAGGCACCTGAGATGACCGATACCAATTCCCTGGAACCGTGGCGACGTTCTGTGGCAAGTGTGACTGCGGTTGCCCGCAGTTGTTCGTCGACGAATCCGCCCCGGTGGAGCGCCGGGTCGTGATCACCGACGACTTCGGGCAGCGGGTGGAGATGAGCGCCGACCAGTTCGGCTCCCTCGTGGAGGACGCCAAGGCGGGCAAGCTCGACTCCGTCGCGGCGGCCTGACGCGCCGGAGGTCCGGCCCGGACCGTTCAGCTGCCGGGCCGGACCAACAGTGCCACCGCCTCGACGGGGCCGCTGTGCCGGAAGTGGAGCACGAACGGGACGGCGTCGCCCGGCTGCCAACCCGCACGTGCCCGCACCATCACGTCGAGATCGAAAGGAGACATGACGAGCGTGCCCCCGGCCGGCAGGCGGACCGGGCCGGTCATGCCCATCGAGTGGGCTCCTGGGGCGGCTGTGTTGTGCCTGCTCAGCATCGCCTGCTCCACGGCCGGCGAGGTCACGGAGAGGAGTTCGTCGTCCGCCCCGCCCGTGTTGGAGATCCCGAAGAACGCCGCAGTGTCCTTCCTGTCCGCGTAGGGAGCGAAGACCCGCGCGTCGGTCACCTCGATCCGCGGCGGGCTCCCGGCAGCCCCTGACGAAACCCAGGCGGTCAGTCCGCACAGGGCAGCCAGACAGGCGATCACCGGAACGGCCGCGGCCAGGTAGGCCTCGCGCAGCCGGGTGCGGACCGGGAGCCGGTGGGCCGCGTCGTCCGGTCGGTCGGCGGAAGTCATCGGACGGAGCCCCCTCGGGCGCGACGCGGGCGGGACGATCCGCCCCGATCCGGGCTCCAGCCCCTGAGACGAAGGCTGTTGCCCACGACCAGCACCGAGCTGGCCGACATCGCGGCGGCGGCGATCATCGGGCTCAGCCAGCCCACGGCCGCCAGCGGCACGGTGACCAGGTTGTACCCGAAGGCCCACACCAGGTTCGCCCGGATCGTCGCCAGGGCCCGCCGGGCCAGGCGGACCGCGTCGGGCATCGCTTCGATGCCACCGCGTACCAACGTCACGTCGGCCGCGCCGATGGCGACGTCCGTACCACTGCCCATGGCGATGCCCAGATCCGCGCCCGCGAGTGCGGCGGCATCGTTCACCCCGTCACCGATGACGGCGACCCGTCGGCCCTCCGCCTTCAAGTGCGCGACGAGTTCGGCCTTGCCTTGCGGGGTGCAACCGGCGTGCAGCCTTGTGATGCCCAGTTCCGCCGCGATCGCCCGGGCAGGCGCCTCACGGTCTCCCGTGGCGAGGATCGGCTCCACTCCGAGCCGGCGCATCCGCTCGACGGCCCGGTAGCTTCCCGGCCGCAGGACGTCCCCGAGCGCGAGGAGCGCGCGAGCGGTGCCGTCGACCCGTACGACGACCGGGGTGAGCGCCGCGGATTCCGCGGCGACCAGCGCTTTCGCCAGTACCTCCGGCAGCTCGCCCGCGGGGGCGCCGACCTCGACCACGTGCCCCTCCACCCGGCCGGTCACGCCCGCACCGGGCGTGGCCCGGAAGTCCTCGACCGGTGGCAGCACTTCGTCCGGCCGTGCGTGCCGTGCGTGGGCGGCCAGGGCGCGGCCGACAGGGTGCTCGGAGCCCTGCTCGACCGCCCCGGCCAGCCGGAGCACCGCATCGGCGTCGAAACCGTCCGGTGCCACCGTCAGCCGTGCGACGCTCATGATCCCCGTGGTGAGCGTGCCCGTCTTGTCCAGCACGATCGTGTCGATGCGGCGCAGGGACTCCAGTGCCCGCGGTCCACGCACCAGAATGCCGAGTTGGGCGCCGCGGCCGGTGGCGGCCAGCAGTGCGGTGGGTGTGGCGAGGCCCAGTGCGCAAGGACAGGCGACGACCAAGACGGCTACCGCCGCCGTGATCGCGGGCTGTGCGTCGGCTCCGGCTCCCAGCCAGAAGCCGAGTACGGTGACGGCTACCGTCAGGATGACGGGGACGAAGACCCCGGCCACCGCGTCGGCCAGCCGCTGGGCCGCCGCCTTGCCCGCTTGGGCGTCGGTGACCATACGGGTGATGCGGGCGAGCTGGGTGTCCGCCCCGACGGCGGTCGCCCGGACGACGAGCAGCCCTCCCGCGTTCACCGCCGCGCCCGTCACCCCCTGACCCGGCCCGACTTCGACGGGATCGCTCTCGCCCGTCACGAGCGAAAGGTCCACGGCGGAACTCCCCGAGACCACCACACCGTCCGTGGCGACGCGCTCGCCCGGACGGACGATGAACTCCTGCCCCACGTTCAGCCGGTCGACAGGGATGCGCCGCTCCCGCCCGTTCTCCCGGACCGCAACATCCTTGACGGCCAAGGCGGACAGCGACCGCAGGGCCTCCCCGGTGCCGTGCCGGGCCCGCTCCTCCAGGAAACGCCCCGCCAGCACGAACAGCGGCACGCCCACGGCCGCCTCCAGATAGACGTGCGCGACACCACCGGTGGCCGACGGCCACACGGTGAAGGGCATCCGCACGTCCGGAACTCCCGAACCACCCAGGAACAGCGCGTACACCGACCAGGCGAATGACGCGGCGACCCCGAGGGAGACCAGGGTGTCCATCGTGGTCGCCGAGTGTCGAAGGCCCCGTACGGCACGCTCGTGGAACGGCCAGGCGCTCCAGACGACGACGGGAGCGGCGAGCACGAAGCAGAGCCACTGCCAGTTGCGGAACTGGAGGGCCGGGACCATGGACAGGACGAGCACGGGGACGGAGAGCAGTGCGGTGATCAGCAGCCGCTCATTCGCGCGGCGCCCGTCCCGCTCGGCCGGCGTCGCCTTCGCGTCCTGCTCGGGGGAGGCGGGCGGCGGATCGGGTAGGGCGGCGGTGTAACCAGCCCTCTCCACGGCCGCCACCAGGTCGCCCACCGTGACCTCGGCCGGGTGGCGTACGCGGGCCTGGCCCGTCGCCAGATTGACCGTGGCGGTTACACCGGGGATCCGGCCGAGGCGCTTCTCCACACGGTTCACGCAGGCCGCGCAGGTCATGCCGCTGACGATCAGGTCAGTGCCGACCCGGTCCGTGCCGGTCATGGCGACCGTCTGACCCGCGGTCATCGCGGCCCTCCCGAGTGCGCGCCGCCCGAACCACCGTGGCCGTGGCCGCCGGAACTCCCGTTCTCCACGGGCACGGTCTCGTCGGCGTGCATGCCGGGCGCGACCGGACCGGCCAGCGAGCCGACCCCGTAGGAGACGGCGAACACCAGGACGAGCAGGGCGAGGAACCCCGACAGGGCTGGTGGCGGAGCCCAGCGCCTCCGGGAGGGGCGCGATTCACCGGGAGTCTGCTGCTGTCGGGCCATCGTCGCTCCTGAACGGGCCCCTGGCAGGTGCCCCTCGCCTGTGTCCGTTCCGTGCTCGGGGCACGGTGACCTGCCCGTGCGGGTGCTTGGGCAGGCGCTTCCTGGCAGGTAGTCGTCGCCACCCGGGCGGGAGTTCCCGACGTAGCTGGTCTCATCCAGGCGTGCGAGGAGGTGCGTTGACGACTCCGAACGGTACGTGGACGCTCGGGGTGGCCGGCGCCGTGCCGTTCAGGTGCGAGACCTGGTCGTCGAAGAAGATGTGCGGATCGAGGGCGCGCATCACGGCGGCTTTGTCGATGCCGCCGAGGAAGAACGCCTCGTTGACGCGAAGTCCCCACTGCTTGAGACTCCGCACGGCACGTTCATGCGCGGGGGCGTCCCGGGCGGTGACCAAGGACACCCGGAGGCGGGGTTGATAGGCGGGATCCTTGCGGCGCTCTTCCTCTTCGCGGCGCTGGATGCGGTTGATGCCTGAAAGGAAGTCCTTCAAGGGGCCGGGGTCGTGCGGGGTGGTCGCGTTGAGGACTTCGTGTGCGCGGAACTCGTCGATGCCGGCGCTTTGGTAGATCCGCTCGGAGGAGTCGCCGGCCAGTACGCCGTCGAAGTCGAAGGCGATGCGGAGCTCTTGGTCGGCGTCGTCATCGACCCGTTCTGTCTTGAGTACATGGCCCGCCGGCATTCCGTCGGCCACTGCTGCGCGCACGTCCGAACCGTTGGCCGACAGGAACAGGGACATGTTCAGAGCGGGCATGAAGCGGTGTGTCGACCGACCCTGCCGGAACACGGCCCGGCTGATGTGCAGGCCGTGCGCCGCGATGGAACGCATGACGCGGAGCCCGGTGTCCGGGTCGTTGCGCGACAGGATGATGACTTCGACCAGCGGATCGAGGGGCTCTGCGAGGTCGTTCAGCGACAGCAGGCGCCGGACGAAGGGGAAGGCCACGCCCTTGTCCAGGACGTCGTCCACGTGGGCCTCTTGGTAGGCGCGATACGCGTCCTCACCTTGCTCCCGGAACACCGCGTCGCAGTCGGTGAGGTCGAACAGGGCGCTGGAGGCGATCCCTATGACGAGGCGGTCGGACAGGTCGTACTTCATCTCGCCCCCTGCTGGCACACGTGCAACATTGAGAGCATTATCGCCTTTTCGAATATGCCGAAAACATGTTCGGCTACTTCGTGGGGGTGTGAGTGAACGCCGCGCAAGAGGGCGGTCGTCGGCGCCGGACGCGGCGCGGTGGGAAGAGGATCTGCCAGGCATGACCGACCGGTCGGGCCTGCTGGAGCCGCTCGGCAGTCAGCTGTGCTCCCGCGGGCCTGTCTCGTGTGAGTGTCCGAATGATGGACGACGGTCGTCGCGTAGCGGGCGCTCGGCCTACTCTGGCCGGTGCAGCTGGTTCGCCCCGTCCGCCAGGCGGGATGCGTCGTAAGAGGGAACCCGGTGGGAATCCGGGACTGCCCCGCAGCGGTGAGCGAGAACGACCGCCGTCATACGCACTGGGACCGGACAACGGTCCTGGGAAGCGACGGCCAGTAGGTGCCCGCCGGGAAACCCCGGTAGGCGTGCCCGCGAGTCCGAAGACCTGCCCGTTGCCCGCACCCGGACGGTTCCGTGTGCGGATATCCCGGTGACCTCGTGGGCGGGTCGGCGTACACAGCGAGCGGCACGTGCGGGCATTCGTCCCGTGGTGGGGGCCGCCCGTTCTGTCGTTCCCTTCGCGTCCGCGTCCCGTCGCCGGGATGTTCCTGGAGACATCTCGCGAAGGAGAGATCCGTGACAGCCAAGCCCGCAGCCGCGGCAGTACGAGCCACCGTGTACGGCTACCCCCGCCAGGGGCAGAACCGCGAACTGAAGAAGGCCGTCGAGGGCTACTGGAAGGGCCGCGTCACCGCCGACGCCCTCCGGGCTACCGCCGCCGAACTGCGCCGTTCGAACTGGCAGCAACTCGCCGAGGCCGGCATCCACGAAGTACCGACCGGTGACTTCTCGTACTACGACCACGTCCTGGACACCAGCGTCATGGTCGGCGCTGTCCCCGCCCGCCACCGGGAGGCGGTCGACGCGGACGCGCTCGACGGCTACTTCGCCATGGCGCGAGGCACGCAGGACATGGCCCCGCTGGAGATGACCAAGTGGTTCGACACCAACTACCACTACCTGGTGCCCGAACTCGGTCCCGACACCGTGTTCACCGCGAACCCCGCCAAGCAGGTCGCCGAACTCGAGGAAGCGGTCGCGCTCGGGCACACGGCCCGCCCTGTCCTGGTCGGCCCGATCACCTACCTCCTGCTGGCCAAGCCCGCTCCGGGCGTGGACGCGGACTTCGAGCCGCTGACGCTGCTGGACCGGCTGCTCCCGGTTTACGCCGAGGTGCTCGCCGCACTGCGGGCGGCCGGAGCGGAATGGGTGCAGCTGGACGAGCCCGCCCTGGTGCAGGACCGCACCCCGGCCGAGCTGAACGCCGCGGCCCGCGCCTACCGCGACCTCGGCGCCCTCACCGACCGACCCAAGCTCCTGGTCGCCTCCTACTTCGGCCGCCTCGGCGAGGCCCTCCAGATCCTCGCCGCCTCGCCCGTCGAGGGCCTCGCGCTCGACTTCACCGACACCGGCGCGGCCAACCTCGCCGACCTCGCCGCCGTCGGCGGCCTGCCCGGCAAGCGCCTGGTGGCAGGCGTGGTCAACGGCCGCAACATCTGGATCAACGACTACCAGAAGTCCCTGACCACCCTCGGCACTCTCCTCGGCCTTGCCGACCGGGTGGACGTCGCGGCGTCCTGCTCCCTCCTGCACGTTCCCCTGGACGCCTCGGCCGAGCGCGACATCGACCCGCAGATCCGGCGCTGGCTGTCCTTCGCCCGCCAGAAGACCACCGAGGTCGCCACGCTCGCCCGCGGCCTGGCCCAGGGGACCGGCGCCATCACGGCGGAACTCGCCGCTAACCGCGCCGACCTCGCTTCCCGTGCGAGCTCAGCCCTCACCCACGACCCCGCCGTCCGGGCCCGGACCGCGGCGATCACCGATGCCGACGGACGGCGCTCCCAGCCCTCCGCGGAGCGGGCCGTCGCCCAGCGGGCCCGCCTGGGGCTGCCGCTGCTCCCCACGACCACCATCGGGTCGTTTCCGCAGACTGACGAGCTCCGCGTGGCCCGCGCGGACCTGAGGGCCGGACGGATCGACACCGCCGGCTACGAGGCGCGCATCAAGGGCGAGATCGAGGAAGTGGTCTCCTTCCAGGAGAAGACCGGCCTCGACGTCCTGGTGCACGGTGAGCCCGAACGCAACGACATGGTGCAGTACTTCGCCGAGCAGCTCACCGGCTACCTCGCCACGCAACACGGCTGGGTCCAGTCCTACGGCACCCGCTACGTCCGCCCGCCGGTGCTGGCAGGGGACATCTCCCGCCCCGAGCCGATGACTGTGCGCTGGACCTCGTACGCGCAGTCCCTGACCGTGAAGCCGGTCAAGGGCATGCTCACCGGCCCGGTCACTATGCTCGCCTGGTCCTTCGTACGAGACGACCAGCCGCTCGGCGAGACCGCCAGGCAGGTGGCGCTCGCGCTGCGGGACGAGGTGAACGACCTGGAGGCGGCCGGGACGGCGGTGATCCAGGTGGACGAGCCCGCACTGCGCGAGACCCTGCCGCTGCGCGCCGCCGACCACGCGGACTACCTGGCCTGGGCCACCGAGTCCTTCCGGCTGACCACCAGCGGGGTCGGGCCGAATACCCAGATCCACACACACATGTGCTACGCGGAGTTCGGCGACATCGTGCAGGCCATCGACGACCTCGACGCCGACGTCATCAGCCTGGAAGCCGCGCGCTCACACATGCAGGTCGCCCGCGAACTCGCCGCCCACGGCTATCCCCGCGAGGCCGGCCCCGGCGTGTGGGACATCCACTCACCGCGCGTCCCGAGCGCTGAGGAGGTCGCCGGTCTGCTGCGTACCGGTCTGGAGGCCATCCCGGCCGAGCGGCTGTGGGTCAACCCCGACTGCGGACTGAAGACCCGCGGCTGGACCGAGACCCGTGCCTCCCTGGAGAACCTGGTCTCCGCCGCCCGTGAGGTCCGAGCCGGTCTCGTGGGCGAAAACGCCTGACGGATACGGCCCGGGGCCGGACACGACGTCGTGTCCGGCCCCGGGCCGTCGAGCGCCAGTGTGGATCTGGCTCAGCCGAGAGCCGACGCCGTGCGGGGCGCGGGCGCTTCCGCACCGACGGTGTCGGTGCGGGTGGCCAGCAGTCGCTGGGCGAGGACGCCGAAGACGATGGCGAACACGGTCCACAGCACGACCTGGACGGCGATGGACGCGACCCGGAATTCCCACAGCAGGGCGGCGGGGAACTCGGGCTTGACCGCGTCGGTGTTGTCCGGGAGGACGAGGAAGGCCAGGCTGGCGGCGACGACGAAGCCGGCGCCTGCGGTCAGGGTGGCGTTCCAGTTGCCCAGGCGGGGCGCCAGGCGCCGGCCCAGGATGATCGCGCCGACGCCGAGCAGGACGCTGAGCAGGATCATCAGGAAGAACAGCGTGGTGCGCTGGCCGATGGTGTCCGGGTTGCCGACCGCCGGCGGGGTGGCCGGGTACTTCAGGAACGGCACCAGGTAGACCAGTGCGAACGCGCCGCCGGCGGTGAGGGCGGCCGTCGCCCGCGGGCTGAAGCGGCCGACGCGGTTGAGGGCGAAGGAGAACGCGAGGGAGGCGATGCCGCCCAGCGCGACCCCGTAGACCAACACGCCGGTGGCGAGACCGACGGTGGACTGCACGGGCCGGCTGACGAGTTCTTCCTCTTCCTCGGCAGCGGCCGAGGCGTCGCCGCCACCGTGACCGCCGTGACCGGCGTGACCGGCCGCGGGGGCGGCTTCCTTGGCGGCCGCGGCCTCTTCGACGGCGATGGAGCCGCGCACGGGCGGCTCACCGACCACGTAGGCGACGGCGAAGGCGAACAGTCCGGCGATCAGGCCCGCGAGCATGCCGCGGACCAGCAGACCTCTGACAGTGGAGGCGTACATGTGCGTGAGCCTCTCAGTGGCAGGGGAAGCCGAGCAGGTGGCGGCCGTCGTGCACCCACTCGTGCACGCCCTCGCCGGAGAACACGGCGGTGGCTCCCTGCTCCGCTCCGACGAAGTACAGGGCCACGAGCATCAGCAGGCCGACGAACAGCGCCCAGGGCAGCACGGCCTTGACGGGCAGCGGAGCCGACGGCGAGAGGGCGGGGGTGGGTATGGCAGCGGAAGCGACGGCCTCGGCCATGGTGGAACCTCCTCGGGGAACAACGCGTCCCATGTGGTGGTGCGGGACGACGGTCCTCGGGTCTGACTCGCCGCGCCGCCACCCCGGGAGGGTGCCGTCGCAGCACACAGTGGCGCGACCATGCCGGATTCACACCGGGCTTCCGTCTCGCCGTCGTCGCTATGTGTCAATGTCGCCGTGACGCTACCGCCCGCACGCTGTCCGACCAAGTGGATGAGTCCCTGATCACATGGGACGTCCGCGCCGCGAGACCAGGATGTGCACGTCTCGATCCCTCAGTAGGGACACTTCGGGCACAGGAATTCCGGGTCAATCGACGACACGACGGTTCGCGCCTCGACGTGTCACAGGCCGAAGGCGCCGCCTTCGACAAGGATGAGCAGGCCGATGGTGATGAGGACCAGGGGCAGCAGGATGTGGCCCCAGCGGGCAAGGGCCCTCGCGATGACGGGTCGGGTGGCGAAGAACCGGCCGGCGAAGCACCACACGGCCACCAGTGCAAGGAAGACAACGGCATAGACGGCCATCCCGCCGCTCCCGGCGGTGGCGAACACGGGCACGTAGACACCGATGTTGTCGCCCCCGTTGGCGAAGGTGACCGCGGCGACCTCCAGCGGGCTGGGGCCACCCTCCTGGCGCGGTGCTTCCTCCTCGTCCGTACTGCCACCGCGGTGGTCCTTCCACGCCTGCCAGGCGGCTTTGAGACCGAGGGCGAGCGGCAGCAGGCCGAGGTAGGGGGTGGCCGACTCCGGAAGGAACGTGGCACCGAACGCGGCGGCCACGGCCACGGTCAGGATGGCGGCGAACCCCAGGTATTGGCCAAGCACGATACGCCGGGTGGAACCGTGGTGGCCGGCGCCCTGGGCGAAGAACAGCGCCAGGATCAGGATGTCGTCGATGTTGGTAACGGCGAACAGCCCGGCGGCCTGCCCGATGATGCCCAGGTCCACGACTCGGTGCCCTCTTCTTCCGTACGGGTGCCCCCGTGACGTTACCCGGCGCCCAGGCAGCGTCGTCCGCCCCGCCCTGCCTCAGGACCGCACCGGGCTGTGCTGCCACCGGTGACGCGCGGGCCGTACGCGAGACTGGGGGAGGGGACGGTTGGTGTCCGTTCGGTCCCCCAGTCACCGGGTGTGCCGTGCTCAGCCGTGGGTGAAGTGGGGCGGGCGCTTGTCCACGAAGGCGGTCATGCCCTCCTTCTGGTCGGCGGTGGCGAACACCGCGTGGAACAGACGGCGTTCGAAGCGGACGCCTTCGGTGAGGGTGGTTTCGAAGGCGCGGTTGACGGCCTCCTTGGCCATCATCGCGACCGGCTTGGACATGTCGGCGACCGTCGTGGCCACGGCGAGGGCCTCGGCAAGCAGTTCGTCGGCTGGGACGATCCGGGAGACCAGCCCGGCGCGCTCGGCCTCTGCGGCGTCCATGGTGCGTCCCGTCAGGCACAGCTCCATGGCTTTGGCCTTGCCTACGGCCCGGGTGAGGCGCTGGGAACCGCCGATGCCGGGGATGACGCCGAGCTTGATCTCGGGCTGGCCGAACTTCGCGGTGTCGGAAGCGAGGAGGATGTCGCAGAGCATGGCCAGTTCACAGCCGCCGCCCAGGGCGTAGCCGGAGACCGCGGCGAGGGTGGGGGTGCGGACCTGGCCGAGACGGTCCCATGCGGTGAACCAGTCGGAGAGGTACATGTCCATGTAGGTTTGCGGGCGCATCTCCTTGATGTCGGCACCGGCGGCGAACGCCTTCGCCGACCCCGTGAGGACGATACAGCCGACGTCCGGATCCCGGTCCAGTGCCTCTGCGGCGGCCACGACCTCGGTCATGACCTGAAGGTTGAGGGCGTTGAGCGCCTCGGGCCGGTTGAGGGTGAGGACGGCCACCCGCCCCTTGCGCTCCAGCAGGATGGTTTCGTAGGTGGTCATGCCGTGGCTCCGTTCTGGTACGGTCCGGCGGGCCGGAGGGTGCGGACGATCGCCGAGAAGTCCAGGTCCGCGCCCTCGCCCTCGGCGAACGCGGCGTACATCTCCGCGGCCTTGAGGCCCAGCGGTGCGTCCACGCCGCCGGCCTTCAACGCGTTCGCGGCGAGGCCGAGGTCCTTGGCCATCAGCGGGGCGGCGAATCCGGGCCGGTAGTCGCGGTTGGCGGCGCTGGTCGGAACCGGCCCCGGGACGGGGCAGTTGACGGTGAGGGCCCAGCACTGGCCCGAGGCGGTGGAGGCGACGTCGTAGAGGGCCTGGTGGTCGAGCCCCAGGCTGTCGGCGAGCACGAAGGCTTCGCTGACGCCGATCATCGAGACGGCGAGGATCATGTTGTTGCAGATCTTCGCGGCCTGGCCGGCACCGGGCCCGCCGCAGTGCACGGCCTTCTTGCCCATGGCACCGAGCAGCGGTTCGGCGGCGGCGAATTCGGCTGCTCCGCCACCCGCCATGAAGGTGAGCGTGGCCGCCTCGGCACCCACCACCCCACCCGACACGGGGGCGTCCAGGGCGCGGTGGCCGGCGGCGACGACGGCCTCGTGTGCGCTACGGGCGTCGGCAACGTCGATGGTGGAGCAGTCGATGAACAGGGTGCCGGGCCGGGCGGCGGCAAGCAGCCCCTGTTCGCCGTACAGGGCGAGGACGTGCCGGCCCTCGGGCAGCATGGTGATGACCACGTCGGCTCCGGCGGCGGCCTCGGCCGAGGAGGCGGCGGGATCGACTCCGGCGGCGGCCGCGTTGGCCAGCAGCTCGGGCACGAGGTCGAAGCCGAGGACGCGGTGTCCGGCCTTGACGAGGTTGGCGGCCATGGGTCCGCCCATGTGGCCGAGCCCGATGAATGCGATGGTGCTGTTCACCAGACGACCTCCTGGGACGATGCGGTCGCGACGAGCCGGAGCTCGTTCGCGTTGAGCGGGGCGAAGAACCGGTCCACGTCCGCAGGGGTGACGTCTTCCAGCGTGGCCGGGGACCAGTGCGGATCGCGGTCCTTGTCGATGACCTGGGCCCGAATGCCCTCCACGAGGTCGGGCGAGGACAGCGCCGCGCACGAGACGCGGTACTCCTGCTCCAGCACCCGTTCCAGAGGTCCTAGCCGCCGGGCCCGGCGGAGCGCGGCCAGGGTGACTTTGACCGCTGTGGGGGACTTGGCCAGCAGGGTGTCGGCCGCGTCCTTCGCGGCTGGCACGCCCGACGCATGCAGCCGCGCGAGGATCTCCTCGGCGGTGTCGGCGGCGTAGCAGTGGTCGATCCACTCCCGAGCGGAGCCGAGAGTGCCTAGCGGCGGCTGTTCCACGTACCGCTGCAGAACGGAGTGCACCGGGTCGGTGGCCAGGTCCCGGGCGAGCGCCGCCAGCGCTGCCGAGGGGACGAAGTGGTCGGCAAGGCCGCACAGCAGCGCGTCGGCGGCGCCGACGGGTGCGCCCGTGAGCGCCAGGTGCGTGCCGAGTTCGCCGGGTGTGAGCGCGAGGAGGTAGGTGCCGCCGACGTCGGGGATGAAGCCGATGCCGGTCTCGGGCATGGCGACCCGGGAGCGTTCGGTGACGATGCGGACGCTGCCGTGGGCGGAGACACCGACCCCGCCGCCCATGACGATGCCGTCCATGAGGGCGACGTACGGCTTGGGGTAGCGGGCGATGAGGGCGTTGAGCCGGTACTCGTCGCGCCAGAAGGCGGCCGAGGCGGTGCCGCCCGTGCGGGCGTCCTCGTGGATCGCGCGGATGTCCCCGCCTGCGCACAGGCCGCGGTCGCCGGCGCCCTCGATGACGACCAGCTCGACCTCGGGGTCGTCCGCCCAGGCCGAGAGTGCCTCTTCGATGCGGAGCACCATGGGGTGGCTGAGGGCGTTGAGAGCCTTGGGACGGTTGAGGGTGATGTAGGCGGCGTGGCCCTCGGTGCGCAGCAGGACGTGGTCGTGATCAGAGGAAAGTTCGTTGTTCATCGCAGGGTCTCCGTCAGTCCGCGCGCGACGATGACGCGCATGACCTCGTTTGTGCCTTCCAGGATCTGGTGGACCCGCAGGTCGCGGACGATCTTCTCAATGCCGTACTCGCTGAGGTAGCCGTAGCCGCCGTGCAGTTGCAGGGCCGCGTCGGCCACCGCGTACCCGGTGTCCGTGGCGAATCGCTTGGCCATGGCGCAGAGGCGCGGGGCCAGCGGGTCCCCGGTGTCGAGGGCTTCGGCGGCCTGCCGGACGAGTGCGCGGGCGGCGGCGAGTTCGGTGGCCATGTCGGCGAGGCGGAATTGCAGGGCCTGGGCGTCGAGCAGCCTGGCGCCGAAGGCTTCGCGGTCGGCGAGGTAGGACAGTGAGCGGTCCAGGGCGCTCTGGGCGCCGCCGAGGGAGCAGGCGGCGATGCCGAGGCGGCCGCCGTTGAGGCCGCTCATGGCGATGCGGAAGCCGTCGCCCTCGGCGCCGAGCCGCCGGTCGGCGGGGATGCGGACGCCGTCGAGGATCACCTGGCGGGTGGGCTGGGCGTTCCAGCCCATCTTGCGTTCATTGGGTCCAAAGGACACCCCCGGATCGGTTCGTTCGACGACGAAGGCGGAGATCCCGCCGGGGCCCGGTTCGCCCGTCCTCGCCATGACGACGTAGAGGCCGGCGGCGCCGGCGCCGGAGATGAACTGCTTCACCCCGGTCAGCACGTAGTGGTCGCCCTGCCGCTCCGCGCGGGTGCGCAACGCGGCGGCGTCCGATCCCGCGCCGGGCTCGGTCAGACAGTAGCTGCCCAGCGTCGCGGCGGAGCACAGGGCAGGCAACCACCGCTCGCGCTGGGACCGGTCGCCGTAGCGGTCGATCATCCAGGCGACCATGTTGTGGATGGAGAGGTAGCCGGCGATGGAGGGGCAGCCGGTGGCGAGGGTCTCGAAGACGAGGACGCCGTCGCTGCGGGACAGGCCCGAGCCGCCGTGGTCCTCGCGTACGTAGACGCCGGCGAGCCCGAGGGCGGCGGCCCGGCGGATGACGTCGACGGGGAAGTGCTTGTCCTGGTCCCAGGCAACGGCGTGCGGAGCGAGCTGCTCCTGCGCGAAGTCGAGGGTGACCTCGGCGAGGGCGAGCTGGTCCTCGGTGAGGGTGGTGGTCACGGCGCTCACCCCATCGTCGGGATGGTGAAGCTCGCGCCTTCCTTGACCCCGGAGGGCCAGCGCGAGGTGACGGTCTTGGTACGGGTGTAGAAGCGGATCGAGTCCGGGCCGTGCTGGTTGAGGTCGCCGAAGCCGGAGCGCTTCCAGCCGCCGAACGTGTGGTAGGCGACGGGGACCGGGATGGGGACGTTGACGCCGACCATGCCGGTGTTGACGCGGCGGGTGAACTCGCGGGCGGTGTCCCCGTCCCGGGTGAAGATCGCCACGCCGTTGCCGTACGGGTGCTCACTGGGAAGGCGCAGCGCGTCTTCGAAGTCGGCGGCCCGTACGACGGTCAGCACCGGGCCGAAGATCTCCTCGCGGTAGACGCGCATCTGCGGCGTCACCCGGTCGAAGAGGGTGGCCCCCGCGAAGTAGCCGTTCTCGTGGCCGGGGAGGGTGAACCCGCGTCCGTCCACGACGAGTTCGGCGCCCTCGTTCACGCCGATGTCCACGTAGCGGCGCACCCGGTCCAGGGCGTCGCGGCTGACCAGTGGACCGAAGTCGGCCTCGGGGTCGTCGGAGCGGCCGATCTTCAGGGTGGAGATCCGGTCCTTCAGGGCGGCGACCAGGCGGTCGGCGGTCTCCTCTCCGACGGGCACGGCGACGGAGATCGCCATGCAGCGCTCGCCGGCCGAGCCGTAGCCGGCGCCGATGAGGGCGTCGACGGCCTGGTCGAGGTCGGCGTCGGGCATCACGATCATGTGGTTCTTGGCGCCGCCGAAGCACTGGGCGCGCTTGCCGTGGGCGGCGGCGGTGGCGTAGATGTGCGCGGCGATCGGGGTGGAGCCGACGAAGCCGAGGGCCTGGACGCGGGGGTCTTCGAGGAGGGTGTCGACGGCTTCCTTGCCGCCGTTGACGACGTTCAGGACGCCGGGCGGCAGGCCGGCCTCCAAGAACAGCTCCGCGAGCCGCAGCGGTACGGACGGATCGCGCTCGGACGGCTTGAGGATGAACGCGTTTCCGCAGGCGAGAGCGGGTGCCGCCTGCCAGAGCGGGATCATCGCGGGGAAGTTGAACGGGGTGATGCCGGCGACGACGCCGAGCGGGCTGCGCAGTGAGTGGACGTCGATGCCGGTGCCCGCGTTGTCGGTGAACTCGCCCTTGAGGAGGTGCGGGATCCCGGCGGCGAACTCGACTACCTCCAAGCCGCGTTGCAGGTCGCCGTGGGCGTCGGCGATCGTCTTGCCGTGCTCGGCCGACAGCATCCGGGCTAGATCGTCACGCTCGCCCTCGACGAGCTGGAGGAAGCGCAGCAGGACGCGCGCCCGGCGCTGCGGGTTCCACTGGCCCCAATCGGCCTGCGCCTCCTCGGCGTTGGCGATGGCCGCCTCGGTGTCGGCGCGCCCGGCCAGGGGCACGCGCGCCTGAACGGTGCCGGTGTTCGGGTCGTACACGTCGGCGAACAGCCCGGACGTGCCGGTGGTGTGCTTTCCGCCGATGAAATGGGTGAGTTCACGGACCATGGGTGCCTGCTCTCGTCAGGTTGGATCCGGGGATGGCACGGCAGACCGGCGGACGGCACCCGGATGGGGGTGCGCCGCTGCGGAAAGCCGTGAGAACTACGAGCGCACGAAAGTGGTGTGCGTACGCTCCGCCGGATCACCAGGGTCGTGGGTACAAACCGGTGCCATGCGTGTCTGCTCCATCCTCGTGGACAACACGGAACATCCGCGGCCGGTATCCTGACTCCCGGATCCCCGCGCGCCGCCCGCCTTCCCGACAGAGCTCGTCAGTGGCGTGTGGATGGCAGCACACTCCCCGGTCACAGTGGCGGGACCGTGCCGGACTCACACCGGCTTCCCTGCACCGCGGACCTTGTGCCACGAACATATAGTTGGACGTCCTAGTAAGTCCAGAGCCTCCGGCCGCGCGCCTACAGTCGGAGCATGCGCATCGTCTCCCTGCTCCCTGCGGCCACCGACATCGTGGCGGACCTCGGACTCGCCGCCGACCTGGTCGGACGCACCCATGAATGCGACTGGCCGCCCGCAGCGGTCGCCTCCGTACCCGTCGTCACCCGCGCCGAATTCGACGCGGACGCACTCAGCAGCCGGGAGATCTCCGAGGCCGTCGGCGGTGCCGCGCACTCCGGCTCCTCGCTCTACACCCTGGACACCGAAGCCCTCGCCGCGCTCGCACCGGAGGTACTGCTCACCCAGGACCTCTGCCAGGTCTGCGCGGTCTCCTACGAGAGCGTCACCCGGGCCGTACGCGTCATGGACGCCGGACCCCGCGTCCTGAGCATGGAACCGAAGACCCTCGACGACGTGCTGGACTGCCTGGTCACCGTGGGCGACCTGCTGGGGGTACGGGAGCGGGCCGAGCAGCGCCGAACGGAGCTGCGCGGCCGGCTCTCCGAGGTGCGGCGCCGTACGGAGGGCCGGCCGAAGCCCCGGGTGGTGGCCATCGAGTGGCTCGACCCGTTGTGGCCCGCCGGCCACTGGGTACCCGAGCAGATCGCCGTGGCGGGTGGCGAGCCGCTGCTGGCCGAGGCGGGTGAGCACACGAAACCGATGACGTGGGAGTCGGTACGTGAGGCGCGCCCGGATGTGGTCCTCGTGCTGCCGTGCGGCTTCCCGCCCGAGCGGACCCTGACGGAACTCGACCTGCTCACCTCACTGCCCGGCTGGGACGAGCTGCCTGCCGTACGGGCTGGGGAGGTATGGGTCCTGGACGGACCCGCGTACTTCAACCGGCCGGGCCCCCGCGTGGTCCGCGGCGCCGAGGTGCTCGCGCACGTGCTTCACGGAGTGCCGGCGGGTGACCCGGTGACCGAGGCGGAGGCGCGCCGGCTGGGGTGAGTCTCACCCCTGGGGGTGGGCGACCGGGTAGGGGATGAAGGTGCTGCTGTTCTCGTCGACCGCGAGCGGGCGGCCGAGCGGCGGGACGGCGCGTTGCGGGCAGTCGAGGCGTTCGCAGAGGCGGCAGCCCATGCCGATGGGGGTGGCGGCGGAGGCGTTGTCGAGGTCGAGGCCGTCGGAGTAGACGAGCCGGGACGCGTGGCGGATCTCGCAGCCGAGGCCGATGGCGAAGGTTTTGCCGGGCTCGCCCCAGCCGCCGCGGTGGCGGGTGACGGCCCGGGCGGTCCACAAGTACCGCTGCCCGTCGGGCATGGCAGCGACCTGGACGTGGATGCGGCCGGGCGCGGCGAAGGCCTCGTACACGTTCCACAGCGGGCAGGTGCCGCCGGCCCGGGAGAAGTGGAATCCCGTGGCGGACTGCCGCTTGGACATGTTCCCTGCCCGATCGACGCGGACGAAGGAGAACGGAACGCCGCGCAGCCTGGGCCGCTGGAGGGTGCTCAGGCGGTGGCAGACGGTCTCGTAGCCGATGCCGAAGTGGTCGGTGAGGCGTTCGATGTCGTAGCGGTACTCCTCGGCGGCGGTGTGGAAGGTCCGGTACGGGAGGATCAGCGCGGCGGCGAAGTAGTTGGCGATGCCGATGCGGGCCAGCCCGTGGGCTGGGGAGCCGGAGGGGAAGTCCTCGGCGGCCAACTGGTCCAGCTCGTCCCCGTGTTCCAGGAGGGCCAGTTGGGTGGCCATCCGGAACGCCTGCTGGCCCGGGCGGAGCCTGCCTGACAGGTGCAGGACGCGTGTCCGTCCGTCGAAGTGATGGAGGCGGTCGGAGTCGGACGCGAGGCGGATCCCGTGGTGTTCGGTCAGACGGTTCGAAAGCACCCGGACGACCTCCCCAGGGCGGATGCCGATCTCCTGGGCGAGGCCCTCGGCGGCGAGGTCGGTCTCGTGGAGATAGTTCTGGCGCCGGTAGAAGAACTCACGGATTTCCTCGTGCGGTGAGCGTGGTGCCGCCCGGCCACCGTCCCGTCCGTCGGCGGTGTCCGCCAGCCGCTCCGCCAGGAGCTGACTGCGCCGCCCCAGGTCCAAGAGGACGGAGGCGACAGCGGGCATCCGGCTGGCGAGTTCGGCCAGGTCGGAGGTGGAGACGCGGGCTTCGGCGACCTCGTTTGCCAGGGCCTCGCGGAGGTCGGCGACGAGGCGGCTGGTGTCACGCTCGGAGAAGAACCCCGGGTCGACGCCGAACGCCTCGGTCAGCCGCAGCAGCACCGGGACGGTGAGCGGGCGGGAGTCGTGCTCCATCTGGTTCAGGTAGCTGGGGGAGATGCCGAGGACCCGGGCCAGCTCGGCCTGGCTCATCCGGCGCTCCTCGCGCAGCCGCCGCAGCCGCGCACCCGCGTACGTCTTGCTCACCTGGGCTCCCTCGGCTTAGTCCGCCAGGGCTTCAGAGTACGCACGATTCTGCTGCTGCCAACCTTCGCAAGCTTGGCAAATACGCCGCAGAAGATTCGCAGAACTTGGCAGATGTACCTCATTGATGGCACCGCGTGCCGCTGCCAGAGTCTGTCCTGCGGCCCGCCGGACCCCAGCGGCCCAGGCGGACAGTCCGGGCACCGATTCGCGCCCTGACATCGGAGATCCCGGCAATCTGACCTGGCTGACCTGCATCATTGCTCAGCTCCTCCCCAGGTGGGGCCGGCGGCCGCAACCCACTATCAAGGCACACAGTGCCAACGTCTCGTCCGCGACGGACAGACGTTGGCAGACCAAGCGATTCACGGAGACGGTGACAGTCATGGCAGACACGAACACGACGGCGGCGGCCGAGCAGCTCAAGCAGCGGTGGGCCGACGACCCCCGGTGGGCGGGCATCGAGCGCACCTACTCGGCCGAGAACGTGGTCCGGCTGTCCGGCAGCGTCCGCGAGGAGCACACCCTCGCCCGGCGCGGCGCCGAACGCCTGTGGCGCCAGCTCCACGAACTCGACTACGTGCACGCCCTGGGCGCGCTGACCGGCGGCCAGGCGGTGCAACAGGTCCGGGCCGGCCTCCAGGCCATCTACCTCTCCGGCTGGCAGGTGGCCGCCGATGCCAACCAGGCCGGGCACACGTACCCGGACCAGTCCCTCTACCCGGTCAACTCCGTTCCCCAGGTGGTCCGTCGGATCAACAACGCGCTGCTGCGTGCCGACCAGATCGCGACCGCGGAGGGCGGCGCGGACGCCACGGACTGGCTGGCGCCGATCGTCGCCGACGCGGAGGCCGGCTTCGGCGGCCCGCTGAACGCCTTCGAGCTCACGAAGGCGATGATCGCGGCTGGTGCCGCGGGCATCCACTACGAGGACCAACTCGCCTCGGAGAAGAAGTGTGGCCACCTCGGCGGCAAGGTCCTCGTCCCGACCTCCCAGCACATCCGCACCCTGAACGCGGCCCGCCTCGCCGCCGACATCGCGGACACCCCGACCCTGATCATCGCCCGCACGGACGCACTCGCGGCGAACCTGCTGACCAGCGATGTCGACGAGCGGGACGCGCAGTTCACGACCGGCGAGCGCACCGCGGAGGGCTTCTACCGGGTGCAGAACGGCATGGCCCCGGTCATCGCCCGCGGCCTCGCCTACGCACCGTACGCCGACCTCATCTGGGTCGAGACCGGCACCCCGGACCTCGCCCAGGCCCGCGAGTTCGCCGAGGCGATCCACGCGCAGTACCCGGACCAGATGCTCGCGTACAACTGCTCGCCCTCGTTCAACTGGAAGGCGGCTCTGGACGACGACCAGATCGCCAAGTTCCAGCGCGAACTCGGCGCGATGGGCTACAAGTTCCAGTTCATCACCCTGGCCGGCTTCCACTCCCTCAACCACGGCATGTTCGACCTCGCGCGTGGCTACGCCGAGCACGGCATGACCGCCTACGTAGACCTCCAAGAGCGGGAGTTCGCCGCCCAGGAACACGGCTTCACCGCCGTCAAGCACCAGCGCGAGGTCGGCACCGGCTACTTCGACCTCGTCTCCACCGCCGTCAACCCCGCCTCCTCCACCACCGCACTCACCGGCTCCACAGAGGAAGAGCAGTTCCACTAAGACGCTCCGCCCCTCCCCGCCGGCCCGCCCATGGCCGAAGGTCCGCGTTCAGCGGGAGCCGGACGACCGTCTCCGTCCGGCTCCCGCCCCACCCCTCGTCAGGAGACCGCATGACCACCACCGCCACCACGCACCGGGTCCGGGTCCTCGCGGCGCCGGGCGACCGCCACGACGAGATCCTCACGCCGGAGGCGCTCGACTTCATCGGCCGCCTCGACGCAGCATTCGCCCACCGCCGCGACGAGATCCTCAAGGAACGGCGCCGGCGCAAGGACCGCCTCGTCTCGGGATCCCCGCTGGACTTCTCCATCGCCACCGCTGCCGTCCGTGACGACCCCGACTGGCGCGTGGCTCCGCCGGCCCCGGGCCTGGAGGACCGCCGAGTGGAGATCACCGGCCCGCCGGACCGCAGGATGACGGTCAACGCCCTCAACTCCGGCGCCAGGGTGTGGATGGCGGACTTCGAGGACGCCACATCCCCCACCTGGAACAACGTCATCGACGGCCAGCTCAACCTGCTCGACGCCATCGAGCGCCGCATCGACTTCACCACGCCCGAGGGCAAGGAGTACCGCCTCGGCGGGAACCTGGCGACCATCGTCGTCCGTCCCCGAGGCTGGCACCTCCTCGAAGAGCACCTGGAGATCGACGGTCGGCCCGTCCCGGCGTCGCTGGTGGACTTCGGGCTGTACTTCTTCCACTGCGCGCAGCGGCAGATCGACGCCGGGTACGGCCCGTACTTCTACCTCCCCAAGCTGGAGAACGCGGGCGAGGCCCGCCTCTGGAACGACATCTTCGTCCTCGCACAGGAACTCCTCGGCATCCCGCGCGGCACCGTCCGTGCCACGGTCCTGATCGAGACCATCACCGCGGCCTTCGAGATGGAGGAGATCCTCCACGCGCTCCGGGAACACAGCGCCGGCCTCAACGCGGGCCGGTGGGACTACCTGTTCAGCATCATCAAGACCTTCGGCCACCGCACCGACTTCCAGCTCCCCGACCGCGCCCAGGTCACCATGACCGCGCCGTTCATGCGCGCCTACACCGAACTCCTCGTACGCACCTGCCACCGGCGCGGCGCGCACGCCATCGGCGGCATGGCCGCCCACGTGCCCTCCAAGGACCCGGAGGCCAACATCGCCGCCCTGGCCAAGGTCCGCCTGGACAAGGAACGCGAGGCCGAGGACGGCTTCGACGGCTCCTGGGTCGCCCACCCCGCCCTGGTCCCCGTCTGCCGCGAAGTCTTCGACGGTGTTCTCGGTGAACGGCCCCACCAGCTCGACCGCACCCGCGACGACGTCGCCGTGACGGCGGCGGACCTGCTCTCCGTCCGCCGCATCAGCGCGCCGCCCACGGTGGAAGGGGTTCGCGCCAACGTGGCCATCTCGCTGCGCTACTTCGAGGCCTGGCTGCGCGGCCACGGAGCGGTCGCCCTCTACGGCCTGATGGAGGACGCGGCGACCGCCGAGATCGCCCGTGTCCAGCTTTGGCAGTGGCTGCGCCACCGGAGGATCGACCGGGACCAGCTGCTCGCCGTGCTCGACGAGGAATGCGACGCGCTCACCGCGGAACGGCCCTATGCGCTCGTAGCCGAGGCCAGGGCCGTGCTCGAGCGGGCCGCGCTGGAGCGCGACCTGCCGGCCTTCTTCACCCCCGACACCTACAGCCGCCACCTCGTCCACCGCACGGAGGTGCGGTCATGAGCGCCGGTATCCGCCGCGTCGGAGTCGTCGGAGGCGGGCAGATGGGCGCCGGCATCGCCGAGGTCTGCGCCCGCGCCGGACTCGACACCGTCGTCTGCGAAGCCGACGCGACCGCCGCCCGTGCCGCCCGTGAACGGGTGGCCGTCTCCCTCGAACGAGCCGTCCAGCGGGGCAAGCTCGACCGGATCTCCGCCGAGGACGCCCTCGCCCGCCTCGTCTTCACCGGCAGTCTCGACGACCTCGCCGACCGGCAGCTCGTCATCGAAGCGGTCACCGAGAACGCGGACGTCAAGATCGAGACCTTCGCGGCTTTGGACAAGATCGTCGTCGACAGCGAGGCGATCCTCGCGACGAACACCTCCTCCTTGCCCGTCATGCGTCTGGGCATGACGACCGGGCGCGCCGACCGGGTCGTGGGCCTGCACTTCTTCAACCCCGTGCCCGTCCTGCCACTGGTGGAGGTCGTCTCTTCGCTGCATACCTCCCGGGAGACCGTGGAGACGGTGGAGGCCTTCGCCCGGGAGACTCTGGGCAAGACGGCGATCCGGTCGCAGGACCGGGCCGGCTTCGTCGTCAACGCCCTCCTCGTCCCCTACCTGCTGTCCGCCATCCGGATGGCCGAGTCCGGCTTCGCCACCCCGGCCGACGTCGACGCCGGCATGGAGCTCGGCTGCGCCCACCCGATGGGCCCGCTGAAGCTCGCCGACCTCATCGGCCTCGACACCGTCGCCGCCATCGCGGAGTCGCTGCACGCCGAGTTCAAGGAACCCCTCTACGCCCCGCCCCCGCTCCTGATGCGGATGGTGCAGGCTGGGCTGCTGGGCCGGAAGACCGGCCGGGGGTTCCACACCTACGACCGGGGCTGATGAGGGACCCGGTGCTGCCGCCGGGCTGAGGGGCCCGGCAGCGTGGTGGAAGGGGGTGCGGCGGAGTGGTGTCCGCCGCACCCCGCTGCGTTGTCCACGCCGACTGCGGTGCCTGCAGGTTCTGGTCTGGTCATGACCGCAGGAACCCAAACCCCCTCCTATATGTTGAAGTTGGGGCAGGCGACCGCAGCGAAAACCCAGGGGGCACCGATGAAGCGGCAGGGCGGCATACCCATCACGCAGGACGAGCCGACGGTGACCATACCGGCCCGCGACTACGACAACCTCCTCGCCGCCCGTAGGCAGCTCGGCGCGCAGAACGCACGCGTCCGGTCCCCTGAAGCAGACGCTCGGCAGCCTCGTCGAATACGTGGAACTGCTGGAGGGGCCCTTGGTGCAAGCCACCCGGGCTCAGGGCGCTGCGCAAGGTACACCTCCGCAGGACGCAGCGGAGGTCGCCGCCGAACTCGGCCGACGTCTGCAGCGAGCACGCGGGATGATCGGACCGCGCGGGTAGCACCTCGCGCTTCGAGCCTGCGGTAAGACCCACTACCTCTGATTCCAGGGGCACTTGGCCGCGGCCGGTGCTGCCCGTACGATGCCACTGCCCGGCTGCGGCCGGACCACAACCAAATGGCTGTGCGATCGGGGGAAGCCGGTGGGAATCCGGCGCTGACCTGCAACCGTGTGCGGCGCGATGACCTGCGCCGCGAGTCGGGATGCCCGCCGCGCGGCAGCATCCGCTTCCACTGTCATGGTCTGCAGCGCGAAGCCCGGTTCCGCCGGAACACCACGTAGTGCGCTCGTGCGACTGCCGGGGTGGGCCGCGCCGGTTGCGGGTTCCCGTCAGCGGACCCGACCGGTCAGAAAGGCCACCCCATGCGCCTGAGCCTCACCCGTCGCGCCGCCGTTACGACGGCCGCCCTGGGCCTCGCCCTCACCGGCCTCACCGCCGTCCCGGCCGTCGCCCACGCCAAGCCGGTGAACACCAACGTCCCTGTCAAGGTCAATCTCACGGTGCAGGGCCCCGACGGCCTGCTGTTCCAGGGCAAGATCACGACCAAGGGTCATGACGTGACCACCGCCACCGGCGGCACGCACAAGTGCGACGGGACCAACGGCGGGGCGAACCCGAGCAAGGTTCCCACCCCGACCGCGGCCCTGGACGACGCCGCCCGTCTCAACTACTTCGCTTGGGACGGCACCTGGTACGCCTCGTTCGACGACTTCTCCGTCGACACCATCAAGAACGTCAGCGGCGGCGGCTCCGCCTACTGGAACATATCCGTCAATGGCACGCCCACCCCGGTCGGCGGCTGCCAGTTCAAGCTGAACGCCGGCGACCAGGTGTCGTTCGTCTGGACGTCCTTCTGATCCGAACGCGTCGCACTGGCGGGCGGGGTGCGCAGCCGCGGACCCCGCCCGGCATATGGATCAGGCGCCCCAGCGCAGCGCGATGGTGTCACCTACGTTGATCACCTTGTCGCGGGTGGCGCCGGCGAACGCGGAACCGTCCACGCTCACCTTCCAGGTGTTGGAGCCGCTGTTGGCCTTGCCGTTGACGGCCGTGATGGTGCCGGTACCGGAGGACGGGGTGACGCTCGTGACGCAGCCCGACGGGGTGGCGGAGCCGATCGCGGAGTTCAGGACGTCGCCGAGGGTGCTGGTCGTGCCGGTCGGCGTGAAGGAGACCGAGCAGACCTTCAGGTTGCCCGCACCGTCGTCGACGGTAAGTGCCAGCTTGGTGGCCGTACCTGCGGTGAACGCCGACTGCGCGACCCACTGCGGCGCCCCGGGGGTCACCGGGACGGGCGGGGCGGAGGTGAAGCCACCGCCGGCGACCGCCCGGAGCGAGTCGATGGAGGCGTAGGCGGACGGGGCCGTGTCGCTGGGCTTGTACTTGAAGCCACCGCCGGGGTTGTACTGGTTGGCGATGAGGAAGTCGATCGGGGTCTTCCCGGCGGTGGTGAGGAAGTCGCCGGTCTGGGGGTTGATACCGCAGGCGTTGAGGCCGGCTACCGCCCAGCCGTTGGAGCTGGTGTTGACGCCGTACATCGAGTTGAAGGCGCCCGAGGTGGTGACGAGCTTGCTCTTGAGGAAGTTCTTCGCCTGGACCACGTCGGTGTCGGTGTTGGGGACGCCGGAGGCGCACAGAGCGGCCATGGCGGCGCCGGTCATGTCGATGTCACCGGCGGTGGCGAGGGCAGTCGGGTTGCCCTCGGCCTTGCTGTACTGCCAGCCGCCGTCATTGTGCTGGTTGGCGCGGATGCGGGCGACGAGGGAGTCGGTGAGCGACTGGGGCACTCGGGCGCCGCCGGCCTGGGTCTTGGCGCCGAGGGCGAGGGCGGCGAAGACGGTGCCGTTGAAGTTGGAGGAGGGACCGAAGTAGCCCGGCTCGGCGGTCTGCCAGTAGGAGTAGATGTTCGCGATGAGGTTGCGCGAGGCGGAGATCCGGGCCGGGTCGATGCCGGCCGCGTAGGCGTTCAGCGTGCCGCGCTCGTAGTCGGTGACGACCGGGGAGGCCGAGGGCCAGCTCGCCGTGGAGAGCAGGTTGCGGTAGACGGTCCGCGCGTTCTTTGTCGTGTCCCCGCCCGGGGCGACGTCGACGACCGCCGTGCCCGCGGCGGCGAACGCGCTGAACGCCCACTCGTTGGACAGTCCGGACCCGGCGTACGAACCGTCCGCTGCTTGAAGGGACTTGAGGTACGCCACACCGTTGGTCTTGGACGTGGCGATCTGCGCCGGAGTCGACGTCGCGAAGGCGGGCAGGACGGTGAGCGCGAGGGCCCCGAGTGCGGCGGGCGCCGCGAGCGCGAGACGGCGGGAGGTACGGGAACGGTTCATGGCCTGCTCCTGGAATCGGCGGACGCCGACCGACCTCGTCCCTGATGGCAGGCCGTACGACGGCGCGACCGGGGGAGGGGCCGCCGTCCGGAACGCGTGGTACGGCTTCCTGATGCTTCGTCACCGCACGGGCATTCGGGCTCGGCACGGCGTCTGCCGTGCCACACCGCTGCGCGTCAGCCCCGGATTCTCACCGGATTCCCCCATGTGGCGCCCAGGACGCTACCCGAGTGATCAAGGGTCCGCCAGCGTGCGGCAACCCTGGGCCAACAGCCCCCAGTTGATGAGACGCAGCCCACCTTGACGGCGTTGTCGCAGCCGTGTTCCATGACGGCTGATACGTACTCAGCCCCAGGGGAAGCCGGTCGAATTCCGGCGCTGACCCGCAACCGTAGGCCCGGCACCCGTCCCGGGCGAGCCGGATTGCCTGTGGCCCGGGACACCGAACGAAGAACGCCGTCGTGGACTGCGGCGTGGTCGTCACCGCCCCTGCGCGCTCGCGCACGGGGCGTTTCGCCACGTACCCCGCCGTACGCCCGCCCGGCACGGACGAGGGGGCAGCGGGTGGAGACCGAACACCGGCCGATCCGGCACACGAGCACCAGACAGAGGCTGCTGTCCCTGATGGCGGTCGTCCTCCTCGTATCCGGCGGCATCATCGCCTTCCTCACGCCGGCTACCACGGCGAGCGCCGATCCGGTGAAGGACTGCACGGCGACGGTCGGCGCGATCGTGGCCGTCGACTTCGGCCCGTTCGGTGGCAAGGTGGAGCGCGGCTGTGACGCGACGCCGACCACCGGCTACGAACTGCTCCATGAAGCAGGGTTCAGCACAACGGGCACGGTCCACGACGGCCCGGGCTTTGTCTGCCGGATCGGCTTCGGAGCATTCAACTCCGGTACGCAGTACCCAACCCCGGACAAGGAACCCTGCGAGCTGACCCCGCAGGCATCCGCCTACTGGTCCTACTGGATCGCCTCTCCGGGGCAGAAGAACTGGACCTACAGCCCGCTCGGCGCGATGGCCCGCACCCCCAAGCCGGGCGACGTGGACGCCTGGGTCTTCGGCGGAACGGACGTCGGCGGCAGCACCGGCAAGCCGACCTTCACCCCGAACGACGTCCGCGCCGGCGGCGGGGCCTCGCCCAAGCCGACCGAACCCACCGGCCCCGTCGTCCCGCCCGGCGCCGTCGACGTGGCGGCGGCCACCCGCTGGATCACCGGCCAGTTGAAGGACGGCGAACGGATCGTCGACGAGGGCTCCACCACGCCCAACTACCTCCTGACCGCCGAGTCCGCCCTCGCCCTCGCCGCGGCCGATGCGAAGAGCCCCGTGGCCGCCAAGGCGGCCTCCTTCCTCGCCCGGCCGGAGCACACCGATGCCTACGCCTACCCGACCGGCAAGGACCAGTCACCGGAGACTGCTGCCGCGGCCAGGCTCGCCCTTGTGGCAGAGGCGACCGGCGGCGACCCGCGCGCGTTCGCAGGCCACGACCTCCTGGGTGACCTCGTCAAGTACTTCTGCGCCAGCGGCTCTGATGCCCCCGCACCCGCCCCCGGCTGCACCGTGAAGGGCGACTTCCCCACCACCACGGGCCAGGCCGAGGGCCAGGCCCTGGCCGTCATCGCCCTGCTCGGCGCCGACGTGCGGCCCCCGGCCGACGCGGTGGCACGGCTAACCGACATGCAGTGCGAGGACGGCGGCTTCACCAGCATGCTCATCCGCCGTGGCGACTGGTGCGACAGCGAGCCCGGAGCCACCGGCCTTGCCGCCCTCGCCCTGAAGCGGGCCGGCGGGCACGACGAGGCGGTGGGCAAGGCACGCGCGTACCTGAAGAAGGTCCAGCTCGCGGACGGTGGCCTGCCCGCCGCCTCGTACGGCACGGTGGGCAGCGCGTACGCCACGGGTTTCGGCGCCCAGGCCCTGCGATACCTCGGCGACGCCGACCGGGCGGACGCGGCAGTTTCCTGGTTGTCCAAGCAGCAGCTGCCGGGCGGTGCCTTCGCCTTCGAGGCTGGCGGCACCGACCCGCTGCTGTTCGCCACCGTGCCCGCCGTCGTTGCGGGTGCCAAGAGCGACCTGGTCATGCTGACCACCAAGAAGCCGGAGCCCTCACCCTCGTCGACCGGTCCCACCACCGGCCCGACCCCCACAACGGGCCCGACGCCCCGACCCGACGGCGGCCCGGACCTCACGAAGGGATCGGCCTACCTCACCGACCCCAAGCGGCTCATGCAGGGCCACTACTACGAGAGCACCGCCGGCACCGGCTTCGCGGACTTCGGCCTGACCATCGACGGCGCGTACGCCTTGGCCGCCACCGGTGCTGACAACGCGGCCCTGCGCGGGATCGTCGACTTCCTCGACCACGGCGGCAAGGACGGCACCGGCCGCACCCTCGACAAGTGGACCAACATCGGGACCAAGTATGCGGGGGGTGGCTCCCTCGGCAAGGCGGCGGTGCTCGCCGAAGCTGTCGGCCGTGACCCCCGCAACTTCGGCGGCCAGGACCTGATCACCGCGCTCGCCAAGGCCGTGTGCCCGGCCAAGACCCCGGCCCCGGATCGCTCCTGCGCCGACAAGGGCGCCTACACCAACGCCACCTCCGTCTTCTCCCAGTCCTTGGGCGTCATCGCCCAGGTCCGGGCGGGCGACAACGCCGCAGCGGCCGAGCCGATCGCCTACCTCAAGAGCCTCCAGCAGCCGTCCGGCGGCTGGGTCAGCCTGATCGGCGAGCCGAGCACGGAGGAAGTGGACTCCACGGCGATCGCTGCCATGGCCCTCGACCTCCTGCCCGACCAGCAGTCCCAGGCGGCCGTCGACAAGGCCCTGGCCTGGCTCGCGACCCAGCAGAAGCCCGACGGCGGCTTCCCCGGGGCCTCCGGCAACTCGGTCAACTCCGCCGCACTGGCCGTCCAGGGCCTGTCCCTCGACAGCACCAAGTACAAGGCGCAGATCACCAAGGCCCTCGCCTTCCTCACCTCCCAGCAGAACGCCGACGGCGGCTTCAACATCGCCAAGGACGCCCAGCCCGGATCCGACCTGCGTGCCTCCACCCAGGCCGTCGGCGGCGCCACTGGCACCTCCTTCGGCACCCTCACCCGCAGCCTCGACGGCACCACCCCGCAGCCCACCCCCACCGGGACGGCCCGACCCTCGGGCACGCCGACCACTCCCAGGATCGTCACTCCCGGCGAGAACGGCGGCGGATCCGGCGGCAACGGGGGAGGGGGCGGCGGGCTCGCCCACACCGGTACGCAGGTGATCGGCATCGGCGGGGCGGCCGTACTCCTCACCGCTCTCGGCTACGGATGCGTGCGCGCCGCCCGTACCCGCCGCACGACCAAGGGGGCGCACCAGTGAGCAACCGGTTCGCACGCACCATGGGCCGCCTTGCCACGGCAACCGGGCTCGGCCTGGCCGCACTGACCGCCACCACGTCACCTGCCAGTGCGGCCCCGCAGCCGATGGGCCAGTGCACCACCTCTTCGGGGGTCGTCCTGGCCGTGGACTTCAGTCACTGGGGCGGGCCGGTCTACCGCTCCTGCGGTACGACCCCCACCACCGGGTACGAACTCCTCAACCAAGGCGGCTGGGCCACCACCGGCACCGGTCACGACGGCCCGGCCTTTATCTGCCGCATCGGCTACAGCGGGCACCAGGGCGGCAAGCAGTACCCGACGCCGGAGCAGGACGACTGCGTCCTGACCCCGCCCGCCTCCGCGTACTGGTCGTACTGGCACGCCGACCCGGGTCAGAACAGCTGGACCTACAGCCAGCTCGGCGCGATGCTCTACAAGCCGAAGCCGGGGAGCGTCGACCTGTGGATCTTCGGCGGCACGAACATAGAGGGCACGGAAGGCAAGCCCACCGTCACCCCCGACCAACTGCGCGCCCACAACACCAAGCCGACCGGCGGCAGCCAGCCCGAGCCCAAGGACACCCGCACCGCAGCGCCGGTCCCGCCCGGCACCAACACCGGACCGAAGCCGGAACAACCAACGTCCGCGCCCCCACAGCAGTCCCAGTCCCCGTCGCCGACGATGTCGGTACCCGGCCCCAGTGCCTCGGTCCCTCCACCGCCCAGCGCGTCCGCAGCCTCGCCTCCCCCCAGCGCCGCCGCGGCGGCAGCGCCCAGCACCGGCCCCAAGGTCGTCGACGCGGCCCCCGCTGCGGACGCCGGGCACGATGCCGGCTCGTACTTGCCCGCGGTGGCGACCGGCGCTCTGGTCCTGCTGATCGGTGGAGCGGCCGCGTACGCGGCCAAGCGCCGCCGCCGCACGGAGTAGCCGCGTGGCACGCACCCTCCCCGCGGCGGCAGCCACGCCGCCCGTGCCCCGACCCGCGCCGGACACGGGCGGCCGCCGCCTGCCCCGCACCCTGCACCCGGTCGCCTGGTGGATCTGGGCCCTCGCCCTGGCCACCGCTGTCAGCCGCACCAACAACCCGCTGCTGCTCTTCCTCGTCCTGGCCGTCCTCGGCTACGTCATCACCATGCGCCGCACCGAGGCTCCGTGGGCCCGCGGCTTCAAGTACTACCTCTACCTGGCCCTGACCGTCGTCACGATCAGGGTGGCCTTCCGGGCGGTCTTCGCCACCGGCATCACCCCGCACGACCACTTCCTCTTCTCCCTCCCGCACATCCCCACCCCCGACTGGTACGCCGGCATCCAGCTGGGCGGTCCCGTCTCCCTGGAAGCCCTGCTCTCCGCGGCCACCGATGGCTTGCGGCTCGCCTGCATGCTCTGCTGCATCGGCGCCGCCAACACCCTCGCCAACCCCAAGCGGGCCCTGCGGGTGCTGCCCGGAGCCCTCTACGAACTCGGCGTCGCGGTCACCGTGTCGATCAGCGTCGCCCCTCAGCTGGTCCAGAGCGTCCAACGAGTGCACCGCGCCCGGCGGCTGCGGGCGGGCCGGACCAAGGGCCTGCGTGCCCTGCGCGGGATCGTCGTCCCCGTACTCGAGGACGCTCTCGAACGCTCGCTGCGCCTCGCCGCCGCGATGGACTCCCGCGGATACGGCCGGGCCGGCACCGCCACCCGCCGCTCCCGCCGGATCACCGGCATCCTCATGCTGCTGGGCATGTGCGGCATGTGCGCCGGCGCCTACGGCCTCCTGGACGCCACCGCGCCGAAGCTGCTGGGGCTGCCTGCCATGGCCGCGGGGGCTCTGCTCTGCGTCGCCGGACTGCGGCTCGGTGGCCGACGGGTCACTCGCACCACCTACCGGGCGGATCCCTGGCTGCTCCCCGAGTGGGCAGTGGCCGGCTGCGGAATCCTCTCGGCGGTCCTGCTCTTCAGCAATGCGGGCTTCAACGCCGCCGAGCTTAACCCGTCGATCTACCCGCTCAGCTGGCCCACCCTCCCGCTCGTCCCCGCCGCCGCGATCCTCCTCGCAGGCGCCGCCGGTTTCATCGCACCGCCCCCGGCTCCCCGCCCCGTGACCCCCGTCCCCGCACCGCGCACCGAGGCAGCCAAGTGATCACCCTCGACCAGGTCACCGTCCAGTACGAGGACACCGCCGAACCCGTCCTCAAGGACATCGACCTGACCGTCGAGGAAGGCGAGCTCTGCCTGGTCGTCGGCCATACCGGTGTCGGCAAGTCCACCCTCCTCGGCGCCGTCAACGGCCTCGTCCCGCACTTCACCGGCGGCACCCTCTATGGCCGCGTGCTCGTAGACGGACGCGACACCGCCTCGCATCCTCCGCGCGAGCTCGCCGATGTCGTCGGCGTGGTCGGCCAAGACCCCCTCGACGGATTCGTCACCGACACCGTCGAGGAGGAACTCGCCTACACCATGGAGCAGCTGGCGGTCCCGCCCGCCACCATGCGCAAGCGCGTCGAGGAGACCCTCGACCTCCTCGGCCTTGCCGACCTGCGCCACCGCGCCCTGCACGAACTCTCCGGCGGACAGCAGCAGCGCGTCGCCATCGGCTCGGTCCTGACCGCCCACCCCCGAATTCTGGTCCTGGACGAGCCGACGTCCGCCCTCGACCCGACAGCTGCCGAAGAGGTCCTGGCCGCGGTTACCCGCCTCGTCCACGACCTCGGTGTCACCGTGCTCCTGGCGGAGCACCGCCTGGAGCGCGTCGTCCAGTACGCCGACCGCGTCATCCACCTCCCCGGCAACGGTCGGGTCCTCTCGGGCCCGCCCGCAGAGGTCTTCCGCACCACCTCCATCGCGCCGCCCATCGTGGAACTCGGCCGCGCCGCCGGCTGGAACCCGCTGCCCCTGTCCATTCGCGACGCCCGCCGAGCCGCCGCCCCGGTGCGCACCCGGCTGGCCGGCGCTACACCCAGCCCCGCCAGGCCGCCCCTCCCGGCGGACCGCCCCGAACTCCTCACCGCGCGCGGGATCACCGTCACCTACCAGGGCGTGCCGGCAGTCCGGGAAGTCGACCTGGCCCTGCGTGGAGGAGAGATCACGGCCCTGATGGGCCGCAATGGCTCGGGCAAGTCCTCGCTGCTGTGGGCACTCCAGGGCTCCGGCCCACGGGCGGCCGGCACCGTACGCATCCCGCAGCCGGCTCCGGCCGGACCCGCCGACCCGAAGAAGCTCCCGGCCGCCGAAGCGCGAAGGCTCGTCGGCCTCGTCCCGCAGACCCCCACCGACCTGCTCTACCTCGAAACCGTCAAGCAGGAACTCGCGCAGGCCGACACCGAATCGGACGTGAGCACGTCCGGCACCACGGCCCGCACGATCCTCGACCGCCTGGCACCCGGAATCCCGGACACCACCCACCCCCGAGACCTCTCCGAGGGACAGAAACTCGCCCTGGTCCTCGCCATCCAACTCGCCGCGGCCCCGCGCGTCCTCCTCCTCGACGAACCCACCCGAGGCCTCGACTATCGCGCCAAGGAACAACTCATCCGCATCGTCGACGACCTCGCGGCCGAAGGGCGAGCCGTCGTGATCTCCACCCACGACGTCGAGTTCGTCGCCCGCGCCGCCGACCGCGTCGTCGTCATGGCCGAAGGCGACGTCGTCGCCGACGGCCCCACCACCGAGGTCATCGTCGCGTCCCCCGTCTTCGCCCCGCAGACCGCGAAGATCCTCGCCCCACTCCCGTACCTCACCGTCTCCCAGGCAGCCGACGCCCTGCGCAACACGCCCGGAACGGGCGGTGAGGCGTGACCGCGCTCAGCCCCGCCATCCGCATCGGCCCGCGTGCTGGGCTGGTCATCGGCATGGCCGCCTTCCTCGGGGTCGTCGCGTTCTTCTGGCCCTTCCTCGTCGCTCCGGGGAAGTTCGGCTCGAACTACGCACCGCCCCTGATCTTCGGCGTGCTCCTGGTGATCGTCCTGTCCGTGGTCATATCCGAGATCGCCGAAGGCGGGATCAACTCCAAGGCCCTGGCCATGCTGGGCGTCCTCTCCGCAGTCAACGCGGCCATCCGCCCCCTCGGCGCGGGCACCGCGGGCATCGAGACGGTCTTCTTCATCCTCGTCCTCGCGGGCCGAGTCTTCGGACCCGGCTTCGGCTTCACCCTCGGCTGCACCTCGCTCTTCGCCTCCGCCCTCATCACCGGCGGGGTCGGGCCCTGGATGCCGTACCAGATGTTCGGCTGCGCCTTCGTGGGCATGCTCGCCGGCTTCCTGCCGAGGGCCACGGGCCGCCGCGAGGTCCTGCTGCTCGCCGTCTACGGCTCCCTCTCCGGCTACCTCTTCGGCTTCCTACTCAACCTCTCCTTCTGGCCCTTCTCCCTCGACCCGAACAGCTCCATCGCCTGCCTGCCCGGCCTGCCCTTCACCGAGCAGTTCCAGCGCTACCTCGCCTTCGACCTGGCCACCTCGCTCGGCTGGGACACCGGCCGGGCCGTCACCAACCTGATCTGCATCCTGCTCGCCGGCCCGGCCGTCCTCACGGTCTTCCGCCGCGCCGCCCGCAAGGCACGCTTCCAAGCCCCGGCGCGCTTCGACCGTGGTGGCGGGGCGACCAAGGCCTGAGCCCGGACGCTGCCACCCCGCCATGGGACTGCCGGCGCACCGCAGCTCGACAGGCGGGCGGAGTACCTTATTGCACATTGCTTGCAACTGCGTCAGTGATGCGAAAGAGGTCGACGTGGCAGCTCCGGTGGTGCTCGGGATCGAGTCGTCGTGCGACGAGACGGGCGCAGGCATCGTCTCCGGCGGGAGACTGCTGGCCCACGTCGTCGCGTCGAGCATGGATGAGCACGCGCGCTTCGGCGGTGTGGTGCCGGAGATCGCGGCCCGTGCGCATCTGCAGGCCTTCAACCCGGTCGTGCAGGAGGCGCTCGACCAGGCCGGGCTGCGACTGCGGGACATCGACGCCGTCGCCGTCACCACCGGCCCGGGCCTGTCCGGTGCCCTCCAGGTCGGTCTGGCCGGGGCGAAGACGCTCGCGTACGCGGCGGGTGTGCCGCTGTACGGCGTGCACCACCTCGCCGGGCACGTCGCCGCCGACACCCTGGAGCACGGGCCGCTGCCCAACCCCTGCATGGTGCTCATCGTGTCCGGCGGGCACACCTCCCTGCTCCTGGTACGGGACCTGGTCCGCGATCCGATCCTGCACCTGGGTGACACGGTCGACGACGCGGCCGGCGAGTGCTTCGACAAGGTCGCCCGGGTGTTCGGGCTGCCCTACCCGGGCGGGCCCGCCATCGACCGCGCCGCTCGCGCGGGCAACCCGTGCGCCGTCGCCTTCCCGCGCCCGCTGACCGGGCCGCGCGACGCCCCGTACGCCTTCTCCTTCTCTGGCCTGAAAACCGCAGCCGCGCGGTGGGCCGAGCGGCACCGGCAGAGCGGGGAGGAGATTCCGGTGGCCGACGGTGCCGCGTCCCTGCAGGAGGCGGTCGCGGACGTCCTCACCCGCAAGGCACTGGCCGTCTGCAAGGAGTACGACGTTCGCACGCTCGTCGTGGTGGGCGGTGTGGCCGCGAACTCGCGCGTGCGCGCCCTGGCCGAGGAGCGGTGCGCGGCCGCGGGGGTCGAATTGCGGGTCCCTCCGCTGACCCTGTGCACCGACAACGGCGCGATGATCGCCGCCGTCGGTGACCTTCTGGTCCGCGCCGGCTCCGACCCCGCCCAGCTCGACCTGTCCATCGACCCGTCCGCGCCCCTGGAGTACGCCGCCCTGCACCCCGTCGCCCGTACGGCCGCGACAGTGGCGTGACCGCGGTGACGGTGCGCCGGGTGTCCGGTGCCGAACTGCTCGCCCGGCAGGACGCTAAACGCCACGTCTACGCGGAGGCGTTCGCCGAGCCGCGGTGGAACGAGGACGGACGCGCGACCGGCCGGAGCTGATGATGATGACGTTGCGTAAGTCGTCGCCGGTAGCGGTCGGGTCGGTCACAGGATCAGCCCTGCTTCTTCGCGTCGATCTCGGCGATGAGGCCCTCGATGAGGCCCTTGATCTCGTCGCGGATGGGGCGCACGGCCTCGACGCCCTGGCCCGCCGGGTCCTCGAGCTGCCAGTCCAGGTAGGTCTTGCCGGGGAAGTACGGGCAGGCGTCCCCACAGCCCATGGTGATGATGTAGTCGGACGCCTGGGCAGCCTCGGGGGTCAGCACCTTCGGCTTCTGGTCGGAGATGTCGATGCCCAGCTCGGCCATCGCGGCCACCGCGGAGGGGTTGATCTGGTCACCGGGCATGGAGCCGGCGGAGCGGACCTCGACGCGGTCCCCGGCGAGGTGACGCAGGAACCCGGCCGCCATCTGGGAGCGGCCGGCGTTGTGGATGCAGACGAAGAGGACGGACGCGGCAGGGGTGGAGGACATCGTTCTTCCTTGGGGATCAGGCAACTGCGGGGTTTGGCGGTTTCAGGCGCCGAGCTCGGTGAGCAGCTCGGCGATGTGGGCGTCGATGGCGTCGCGGATGTCGCGGACGACGGCGATCGGCGCTCCGTCGGGGTCGGCGACCGGCCAGCCGAGGTAGCGGCGGCCGGGGACGACGGGGCAGGCATCCCCGCAGCCCATCGTGATCACGATGTCGGCGGCATGGACGACTTCCTCGGTCAGCGGCTTGGGGTAGGTGTCGGCGAGGTCCACGCCCGCCTCGGTCAGCGCCTGGGTGATGTGCGGCTCCACCTCGTCGGCCGGGTGGGTGCCGGCCGACGAGACGGTGACGCGCTCTCCGGTCCGGTGGGCGAGGAGGGCGGCGGCCATCTGTGAGCGCCCGGCGTTGTGGACGCCAGCATCGCTTCCTGTGACCCGGTCGACGGACGTCCGGTCACGGTCAGGTTCACCGACGGCACCGCGCACTGGGAGCCCGCCGAAGCGGTCGTCTTCGTGGGACAGCGGGCGAAGGCGGGCCCGGCGGCTGCGGTGTGCTGCGACGCGCTGAACTTCTTCGCCGACCCCTTTACGGCTCAGGCGTGGGCCCGCCAGCATCCGGAGGTCCACGGCCGGATCACCAGCCAGGCCGAAGCCCTGCGCATCGCCGAGCAGACCTTCGGCACGCTCCTGGACGAAGACTGACGGCAGCCGGGGTCGCGGTTCCGCCCCCGGCCCGGGCGGGAATCATCCATCCCCGAGCACGAGTACGGGTGGAGCGGAGCACCATGGGCGAGCACGCGGCGATGGACCGGCAGGCCGTACGCGACGACTATGCGCGGGCGCGGCAGACCTTCCACGCCCTCGTGGACACTGCCTCGCCCGGCCGCCTTGACCGCCCGAGTGACGGCACCCGGTGGACCAACCGCCAGCTGCTGTGGCACATGCTCTTCGGCTACATCATCGCCCGCGTTCTGCTGGTTGTGGCGGGTGCCTTCGGCCGGCTGCCCCGATGTCTGAGCCGAGGTTTCGCCAGGCTGCTCGACTCGGGTACCAAGCCGTTCGACCTCGTCAACTACCTGGGACCCTGTGGGGCCGCCAGGGTCGTCAGCCCGCAGCGGATGGCCGCCGTGTTCGACCAGGTCACCGGCGCGTTGGAGCGGCGCCTTGCTGCCGAGTCCGACGCCGACCTGGCCCGGGGTATGCACTACCCCGTCCGGTGGGACCCCTTCTTCAAGGACTTCATGACGCTCGCGGACATCTACCACTACCCGACGCAGCACTTCGACTTCCATCACCGGCAGCTCACCCTGAATAGCGGCGGCGGCCCCCAAGGGGAGGCTGTGGTCAGCTGATCCGCGGGCTACGGCGCTCCAGCAGGACCACGTCCCGCCACACGCCGTGACGGCGGCCGATGCGCTCGCGCGTGCCGATGACCCGGAAGCCCGCCCTCTGATGGAGGGCGAGGCTCGCGCGGTTCTCGGGGAAGATGCCGGACTGGATCGTCCAGATCCCCGCGGCCTCCGTCGAGCCGATCAGGGCGGTGAGGAGCTGCATGGCGACGCCACGCCCACGGGCGGCGGGGTGGACGTAAACGGAGTGCTCGACCACGCCCGCGTACGCGCACCGGTCCGAGACCGCGCTCGCCGCGACCCAGCCCAGGACCTTGCCGTCCTCGCCGATGGCGGTGAAGCGGTGCTCGGGCAGCTTGCCCGCCTCGAACACCTGCCAGGTGGGGGCAGTGGTCTCGAAGGTGGCGTTGCCCTCGTCGATCCCCGCCTGGTAGATCGCCAGGACCTCATCCGCGTGCGCTTCGCCCAGCGGCGCGATGGTGATGCTCATGCGGAGGCCGCGCGGGTCAGGAGCTGTCCCATGGTGGCGAGCACCGCGGGCTCCACCCGGTAGTACACCCAGGTGCCGCGCCGCTCGGAGGACAGCAGCCCGGCCTCCCGCAGCTTCTTCAGGTGGTGGGAGACCGTCGGCTGGGACACGCCCACGTCCGAGATGTCGCAGACGCATGCCTCGCCGCCCTCATGCGAGGCGACCAGCGAGAACAGGCGCAGGCGGACCGGATCGCCCAGGGCCTTGAACATGACGGCGGTCCGTTCGGCCTCCTCGGCCGTCAGCGGGCGCTCCGACAGGGGCGGGCAGCACGCAGCCACAGCCTCCGGCTCCAGCAGCGGCAACACCTTTGTAGTCATGGCTCCATCATCCGCTGAAATTCGACAGATGTCTATGTTGACGAATGTCGATCCAGGGCCCACTCTGGAGTGCGTCAGGACATCGACAGACGTCGAAACAATTGGGGAGCTAGCCTTGAACGCATCCATCGAAGCCGAAGCCCTGCCCGTTCTCGTGATCGGCGCCGGCCCGATCGGACTTGCCGCGGCTGCCCGCCTCATCGAGCGGGACATCGAGCCCCTGGTCCTGGAGGCCGGAGCGGCCGCCGCCTCCGCGGTGCGCGACTGGTCACACGTACGGCTCTTCTCCACCTGGTCCGAGGTCACCGACCCGGCAGCCGAGAAGCTCCTCGCCCCCACCGGCTGGGTCAAGCCGGACGGCGCCGCCTACCCGTCTGGCGGCGACTGGGCCGAGCTCTACCTCCAGCCGCTGGCCGACGTCCTCGGTGAGCGCGTCCGCTACACCGTCACCGGAGTCTCCCGGGCCGGACGCGACCGCATCGTCGACGCCGACCGCGAGAGCCAGCCCTTCGTCGTTCACCTCACCGGCCCCGACGGACGTGAGGAGCGGATCTTCGCCCGCGCCGTCATCGACGCGTCCGGTACCTGGTCCACCCCCAGCCCGGCCGGCGGCAGCGGCCTGCCCGCCCTCGGCGAGAAGAGCGCGGCCGACCGCATCACGTACCGCGTCCCCGACCTCAAGGACCCCGCCGTCCGCACCCGCTACGCCGGCAAGCGCACCGCCGTCATCGGCTCGGGCGCCTCCGCCTTTACCGCTCTGGCCTACCTCGCCGACCTCGCCAAGAACGAAGAGCACGGCACCGGAACGCACGCCACCTGGATCCTCCGCCGTGGGATCAGCGGCTCCACCTTCGGCGGCGGTACTGCCGACCAGCTGCCCGCCCGTGGCGCTCTCGGCCTCGCCGCCAAGGCCGCGGTCGACGGCGGATACGCCGATGCGGTCACTGGTTTCCGCACCGATGCGATCGAACGCGACGGGGACGGCCGCCTGGTCCTGGTCGGCGAGGACGGCCGCCGCCTGGACCCGGTCGACGAGGTCATCGTCCTCACCGGCTTCCGCCCCGACCTCACCTTCCTCGACGAGCTCCGCCTCGGCCTCGACGAGCGCCTCCAAGCCCCGGTCGAGCTGGCGCCGCTCATCGACCCCAACCAGCACTCCTGCGGCACGGTCTACCCCCACGGCGCGAACGAGCTCTCCCACCCGGAGAAGGACGTCTACCTCGCCGGCATGAAGTCCTACGGCCGCGCCCCGACCTTCCTCGCGATGACCGGCTACGAGCAGGTCCGCTCCATTGCCGCGGCCCTCGCCGGTGACCGCGAGGCCGCCGAGCGCGTGGAGCTGACCCTCCCGGAGACCGGAGTGTGCGGCGGCGCGGGCCTCTTCGACCAGCCCGAGGTCGCCGAAGAGACCGGCGGCGGCTGCTGCGCCGCCCCGGCCACCCTCACCATCGGAACCCCCGCCTCCTCCGGCGGCTGCTGAACACCGTGCCCAACACCCAGGCCAGCGTGGCCGCGACCGGAACGGGGGTCCGGTCGCGGCCACGCGCCGCCCTGCCCGCCCTGTGCTCCACGCAGATCACCAGCTGGGGAATCGTCTACTACGCCTTCCCCGTCCTGAGCGCCCGCATCAGCACCGACACCGGTTGGTCCCTGGCCGCCACCACCGCGGCCTTCTCCGGCGCCCTGCTCGTCTCAGCCGTCGCGGGCATCCCCATCGGCCGGATCCTCGACCGCCGAGGACCGCGTGCCGTGATGACCGCCGGCTCCGTGCTCGGCACGCTCGCCCTCCTGTTGATCGCAGCCGCACCCAATCTCACCGCATTCTCTGCGGGTTGGCTGCTCGCCCACGGCAAGACTGGGGTGGCGCCCATCGGGATGCCTCAGCCTCGCTGCTTTTCGCCGGCGCCCGGCGCCGTACGTTCCGGGCCCGCCACCTGGTCCTGGCCGACGACACCGAGGGGGAGGACCGGTTGTCCGGCTGGTCCACTGATGCGGGCGCCGGCGGGCTGGCGGCCCTGCGGCGGGGGAGTTCGGGGCGCTGGTGGGCCGGCTGACGGCGCCGTTGGCGGCGCTGGGGGAGGTGCGGATGATCGAGCGGTTCCGTTCGCGGTCGGTGGCCTGCGCTTGACGTTGTCCTGGTCGGTCGGCTGCGGGCAGCGTGGAGGGGGATGGCGGACGGGGTGGTCCGACTCGGCGTCGCGCTCGCCCGGTCTGGGGAGGGTGTGCGGTCGCCGGTACGAGTGCCGGGGCCCGGTGACGGAGTGGCATCCCGGCGGGGGACATCCCGCCCCGACCACTTGGTCTCAGCGGCCTCGGGCGAGCACCAGACCGCGGATAATGCGAAAGTGGAATATATCGCCCGCGATGAAGCGGCCCCTAAGGGTTGTTGTCCCGTAACTGCTGTCGCAGATGAGATGGTCTTGGGGTGGCTGGCAGAAGAGACGGGAGGAGCGCCGGCCTGCGGCAAGTGCCCCTCCAGCGGATCGCCGACACGGAGCCCCCCGGTCACGCAAGCAGGTGAGGTGGCCTATGTTCCACCCGTTGATAGGCGCCGGGAAGGCGCGGAAACGGACACGTACACACGCTGCACGCCGCACGCTATTCGAGGCGAGTGCGTCCGTAGTGGCCGTCCTGGCAGGTGCAGTGATGGGAGGCGGGGCAGTCGCCGCCGAGGCGCCAACAGATGCGAGACGGGGCGCCGACCAATGCCGCGAGGGGTACGAGTGGCGTCTGACCAAACGCTGGGACCACGTGTGTATTCCAAGCGAGCAGAAGGGCGCGATTGTCTTCGACGACATACTCGCCAACGAGCGCAAAAATCCGGACACAGGTTCGTGCAGGGCGGGATACGTGGTCCGCGACGCCGTTCCTGGCGACGACATTTGCGTCGAACAGGTATCACGGGACATCGTGCGGGAACAGAACAAGGCGGTGGCCTTCGGATGGGTAGGCACTGCCAGCCGGGACCCAGAGACCGTCATTGTCCTGCACCCCTTCAACACGGACAAAGCCGTCTACACGATCACCAGCGCGTACACGGACCCCAAGAAGCCGCTCGTGGCGGATGTGCAGGGAGCGAGCACCAGCGACGGGGCCAGCTTGTTCGTGTGGCGGAAGGAGTTGGGGGACAACCAGAGGTTCTGGTTCAGGGCGGCTCGCACCCGGGATGACAGCGTCTTCCAGAACAACTTCGAGATCATCGCGAGGCACAGCGGGAAGTGCCTGGACGCAGCGGGGTTCGGAACGGCGAACGGCACAAAGGTCATCCAATACCGGTGTACCGGCACGATCAACCAGAAGTGGTACCTCTGGCGGCGCGCCGACAACGAATGGGAGATTCGCTCCCTTCAGAGCAGTAAGTGCCTTGACGCCCACAGCCCGTCCCTCCGAGCTCCCCAACAGGAAGCCGTGCTGCAGCTGTGGACCTGCCACGGCTTCCACAACCAGGCCTGGCACCTGCGGTCCGCCAAGTGAAGGCCGCCCGGCAGAGCTCTACGGGGTTCAGGAGGCCGGGGAGGCCGCGCCAGCCGTGTCATCCCGATGTCTCCCGATCTCTTCCACGCCATCGCTCAGGGTCGTCCGCCGCCAGACCCGGAACCGGCGGGCCATCCCGCTCGTCAGCCGCTACGACCCGCAGGAACGACTCTGGTCGGACCCCATGCCCTTCCTGTTCCAGCGCCAGCGGGGAACAGCCCACGACGTTCTTGCATCCCGCACCATCGCGGGGATGCTGAGGCGGAGCTGCTACGAGATCGCCCAGACGAATCCCGTGTTCGCCGACACGAAGTTCTCCCCACACGACTTCCGCAGGCTCTTCGCCACCGACATCGTCAACGGTGGCCTGCCCATCCACGTCGGCGCCGCCCTATTGGGTCACCTGAACCTGCAGACCACCCAGGGTTACGTCGCGGTTTTCGCCGAGGACATCGTCCAGCTACCAGGAGTTCCTGAACCACCGCCGAAGCCAGCGCCCGGAGGGCGAATACTTCGATGTCGCGCCAGAGGAGTGGGGCGGAGTTCGCGAAGATGCTGCCCAGGCTCGCGGAGATCGAAAGAGACCTGGTCCTGCGCCGCAAACGCGCCGAGGAAGAACAGTGGCTCGGCGAGATCGAAGGCATCGACATGACCTTGACCTTCGTCCGCACCAAACAGGCCGACGCCGCCCGCACCGCCCAACGCGCACCCGTCGCCCTCGGCATCCCAACCACCCGCCGACCCGAAGGAGCCTGAAGCTCGTCGGACCGTCCCTCGGACGCGGGGACTCGGATGCAGCCAGCTAACATCCGGGCATGAGACGAGACCAACCGCCGAGGCCGGTCGCCGCCGGCGACGTCGTCGCTGTGTATTCCGAAGCGCTCGGTGCCTGGACCGCCTCACAGGTCACCGGCATCGACGCCGCAGCAAAATCCGCTGCGGTCCTCGAACTGGACTGGTCCGGGAGCGAGCCTTCGACCGTGGCCGACCTGGGCGACGTACAGCCGCTCCGGCTCACGCACCACAGCTGGGGCGGCAAGCTCTCCCACTGCAACCATGGGTGGCTCCTTCCGAAGAGCTTCACGGTGATCGGCTCCCTGCCCCCGCTGGTGACCAGACCCTCGTATGCCTATGGCCCGGCATGGGGGCGGGGCGAACAACTGGCCCGGCAGCGGCACTGGGACAGTGGCGACCGCGAGGACTGGACTGCCCCATATGCGCTGACGTGCACAGCTGACGAGCTGGCTGCCGAACACACCAGCGGCAGCGTACGGGCGGGCGTCGAACACCTCACGGTCCGCGGGATCACCCGGCTCGACTGCACCCTCCTCGTCGCTGCCTTTCCGGATCTAACCCGCTTGTCGCTATGGGGGAACCTGGGCACGCTCACGTCGGCGGCAGCCCTGAACCAGCTGCCGCGGCTGCAAGGGCTCACAATCACAGAACTGTTCGGGATGGACGCATCCGACTGTCTGCTGCCGCACCATGTCCCGGACATGGAGGAGGTATCGCTGTACGGCATTCCGGCGGACTACGCGGCCGCGATGCGCAAAACCTGGCGCCCCCACGTGCGACACGGAGTGCAGCTCGACGTCCGCGGTGCCCGCAAGCCGGAATGGGTCGCTGCCAACGCCACCAACCCGCTCCGCGACTGGGACGGCCGCGAGCACATCCCCCGCACCGTCTATCGCAAGGCCGTTGCCCAGTACAAGGCCACCAGGGACGCCTTCCTCGCCGAGGTCCCCAGCGGCGAGCAGCATGGCAACATCGAGGACATCGGGCGCGCCTTCGCCTCTGCCCTCAACGCGCTGGACAGCCACTCGCCCTGCATCGAGACCGTGGAACGCGAGGAGCTGTTCGACGCTCTGGACTTCCTGGTGGACGAAGCACAGACAGCCACCGGGCGCGACCTGTCCGCCGCTCGCGCGACGCTGATCGAAGGCGCGAACTCCACCCGCGACTGGTGATCGCCGCCCATCCACTGCCACCCCGTCTGTTACGACGGATGCCGTTCGAGTCGGCTCGCCTTCACTAGTGCAGAGAAGGTGGCACCGTGCGCAGGGTCCGGTCTGACTGGGGGCCCAGGTGACCGGTACGACCTGCGGGCGGGGCTTGGCGGTGGTCTGCTCGCTCATGATGCTTGCCGTTCCGTTGGGGCCGAAGCGTGGGTGCGGGCGGCGCGGCGGAGCTCGACGCCGCCGGCCCGCCAGCCGGCGGGGACCGCCCAGGAGGGATGGGTGCACAGCCGCCCGGAGAGGGTGATCAGCCGGCGCCGCAGCACGGTCGTGCCGGCTCCGGCAGGTGCCTGCGCGAGATCCGCGTAGGTCTGCTGCCACGCCCTTTCGAGGGCCAGCAGGTCATCGGGGAAGCGGAATGGTGCTCTCACACCCCAAGTGAAACACGTGTTCGATTTTCCTCGCGAGCGGCCCGTCGGCCACCCGGGGCCGACCTGAGACTTAGCGCTCTACTTGGCCCTTTAGCGTTGCAGTTGGCCCCAGTGCGCGTTCTAAGTGGCCCGCGGGGCGACAACGCCCGCCCCTACCTGCGATGGCTTCGGGGGAACCCTGTGCGGGCCGCCCCGGGTCTGGTGCGCTGGCTGCATGGACTCCGCAGTCGAGCGACGAGATCCGCCGTTCAGGTTGAGATTCTCCGTCGATGGCGGCTGGATGGAGCACACGCCAGGCTTCCTGGCGGTCCTGCCGGGTACAGCGATTCTCATCGATGTCCGCCCGGGGCACCTGATCAAGGACCGAGATGCGGTGAGGTTCGCCGCGTCGGCGGTGGCCACGGCTGCGGCGGGGTGACGCCGTCAGGTGGGGGCGGGGCTCGACGCGCTGTCCGTGCGGCGTCGCCCGATGGCCGATCCCCTCGACCTCCAAGGCCAGGTCCTCGACCTGGTTGGGGAACGCCCTCGGTTGTTCGGGGATCTCGTCGCGGCGACGTCGGTGCCGGCGGCCGCCCGTGCGTACGCCGTGCATCTGCTGTAGCACCGGCAGCTGGCCATGGACTTGGGCCAGCCGCTCGCAGATGCCACCTGGCGACCGTATCCCCTCGCGATCGACGTGGCAGACTGCCCCTCCGTGAAGATCAATATTTTGCGCGGCTCCCTCCTCGCGGGAGTGCTTGCGCTGTTCTGCTCAACGCTCGTGGCCGCACCGGCCGAGGCCGCGTTCGACCAATGCCCCACAGGGGGCCTATGCCTTTATGACGGGCCGACCGGCGGCGGTAACCAGAAGTCGGATACACAGTCGGTCGAGCGGGTCTACGGCACCTGGGATGACAAGGCTCGGTCGGTACAGAACAACACCTCCTCCTGGGCTTGTCTGTACGAGGAGACCGAGTACGGAGGCAGTTTCCGCGCCGTAGCTCCCGGCAGCTCCGTGGACGACCTCGCGGTGGGTACGGGCCCGATAAAGCCCAGTTCCCACAAGCTCGTGCCATCCCGGGGCCACTGCTTCACAGGCTTCGAGCGCTGCATGCCCAAGCAGTTGGACGGCCACGTCTGTCTTTTCACCGATGTCCGCGGGCGCGGCCAGATGTTCGCAACCACTACAACGACGATCAATGTGTATGTGGCGCCGTGGGAAAACAACATCCAGTCCGTCATGAACCGTGGCGCGTCGCCGGTCTGTTTCTACAACGACAGGTATCTCCAGGGCACCTGGACGGACTCGGACAACAAGGCGTATGAGGCGTTCATCGTGCTCCCCGGCGAGTCCGCCACCATGCCGCCGGCCTTCCAGAATTCCTTCAGCTCCCACCAGATCGACACTTCCGGCAAGGACTGCAAGCGCCCGTGAAAATCTCCCGTACCCGTCGTCTGCGCCGCCTGGGCGCCTCTGTAACCGCCCTGAGTGCTCTGCTGATAGCCGCGCCCGCCAACGCCGCCGGCGAGGACGCAGGGCAATTCATCCCAGCTAAGGCCTGGAAGCTGAGCGCAACTGAAAAGCTGTCCGACGGCGTGGTCTACACCCGGTACACCGAGGAAGAACCGCAGCCCGGCCGTAAGGATCCCCGCATCCTGAACGTCGTCCAGATCAACCCGTCGATGGGTGGCATGACGCTGCACAGCACTGTCGGCGCAGCGGCCATCCTGGCCGAGACCACGTCCTACCAACTCGGCAAGGTCACCCCCGAACAGCCCATCGCCGGCACCAACGGCGGCTACTTCTCCCCGGAGCCCGCGCACCCGGAGATCGGTCTCGACACCATCGCGTTCAACGGCAGTGCCGTCGAGAACGGCAAACTGCTCGGAGCGACCTGCCACAACGGCGGCGAGGGCAACATGGCCGTGGTGCTGCAGCACGGCGTGCCCTACATCACCCGGATCAAGACCAACCTGTCGGTCAGTGTCGGCAGCGCCAAACCAGCCGACCCCGCATCCGAACTGACAGCTCGGATCGACGACATCAACCGCAACCCCGGCCGCGCCCCCGGTTGCGCACGCGACGCCGACGACAGGGAGACGACGGTAACGGAGGCCGCCGGCGCGCCCCAGAAGGTCTACACGGACGCCGACGAGATTGTCCTGTTCAATGACAGCTACAACGCCTACACCCCGAAGCCCCGCGTCGACCCCACGATCATCACGGACGACCCTGATGGCGTTGAGGTCGTGCTGAACCCAAACCACACGGTCAAGAGCTTCCGTACAGGTCGAGGTGGAACGATCCCTGGAGCCGGCGAGACCATCCTCCAGGGCATCGGCAGCGGAGCCGACTGGCTGACGAAGAACGCGGGAACGAGGGGCACGCAGCTGTTTCTCGAGCAGACCGTCACCGACATGCGCACCGAGAACCTGATCCCCCTCGACTCATCAGTGGACATCGTCAACGGCGTCCACGAGCTGCTCCACAGCGGCAAGTACGTAGTGCCGTCCCTCACCAATCTCCTCACCCGCGGGCAGTGCGGCCGCCTCTTCGACGCCGCAGGGGAGGTCAAGGCGGATAAAACGCCCGGGGCTGCAAAGAACGACGACTTCTGCCGAGACGCGCGCACGGTCATCGGCATCGACACCGCCGGCCGCACCGTCCTCGCCACGATCACCGGCAGCAAGGCCATGGACGGCGCCTTCCCCGAGGAAATGGCCGGCTACCTGCGCGACATGTTCTCGGTCACGGACGCCCTCAACCTCGACGGCGGCGGCTCCACCACCCTCTACACCGGAAAGACCCGTCAGACCCTCCCCGGCAACGAGAACAGCACCGTGGAACGTCCGGTGTCCAACGCTGTCTACACCAGCCGCAGCGGCTACGGGATAGAACAGTAACCACACCGTGCCTCCGCCCAGAGCACCGCTCCAGTGCCCAGTGGCGAGAGATGCCCTCTGAGTACGGGCCCTGGGCCTGAGCTGCTCGGAATGCCGATCGGGCGCCGCGAGTGACGGTGGCAGCCCTGCGTTGCGTCCCCGTCCCCGCTCGGGTACGGACACGGCAACAGCCCGAGTCGGTCTCTACGGGGCCACACTCGCCGCGGCATGGGCTGAGCGTGCAGTTGGCCAGACGGGCCAAGTACAGCGCTAAGTCACACGACCGGCCGTGTTGGCCTACTCGCGCTGGACCGCCTTACCTGCGCCGTCTTCGTAGTCGTCTTCGTCCCAGCTGCCGGAAGCGTCGTTGCCGTCGTGTTCGTCTGAGAAGACCTTGGGGCGGGCCGCCTCGGTGTCGCTGGCCTCCTGGGTGGACAGGTCCGGCTTCTCGGGCAGTCCGGCTTCTTTCGCGGCATCGTGCCTCCATGGGTAGAGGCGCGGGGAAGGCGTACTTCCCCAGTAACCGCTCCCGGCGGGCCGGATGTTTGCTGGGCTGCTCCGCCCGAGGGAAGCGCTTGCGGTAACGGGGCCCAGCCGTAGGTCTGGTGGCACAGCGCGGTGACGGCGGGGCTGGTCACGCCGTGCGCCGCGCGGCACAGCTCCGCCATGTCCGCCGCCCCCCTGCCAGGGCCGGGTGCCGGTCGTACAGGCCGGTGCGGTGCGGGCGTGCGGCTGTTCGGGCGTGCCTTCGCCTTGCCCTTCGGCTTGGGCTTGGCCGCGGGGCGCACAGGGCCTCGGCGGGTTTGCCCTGCGCGGCCGAGCTGGCGCCGGAGCGGCCGTTCTGCGGGGGCGCCGTCCGGGCCTGGTGACCCTCGCCGGATGCTTCCCGCGCTGCGGGTGCGGGGCGGTCGGAGCCGGGCTCGCGGCCCGCCTCGGTACCGGCGTCGGCCGGGGGTCCGGGTGGGGGCCCGGGCAGGCGGGAGAGGGGCAGGGCCGTCCCGGTGCCGGGCTGAACGGGGCGGGGAGCGCCGGGGGGCTTGTGGTCCGCTGGCACCGTGGCAGAGGAGGCTCCGGCGGGCCGGGCCGGGCGGGGACGGGATGGACGGTGACGCATCCGGAGGCCGCGAGGAACGCGGCGAGGAGCAGAGGCAGGGACCAGCGGCGCATGGCTGTCACCGTGCCGCAGCCGGCCGCGTCGAGATGCCGGTGGAGGAGAAGCCGCATCCGGACGGGTTCCCAAACGGCGGCCGGTAAGGCGGGCGGGGTGGGACGGCCGTTCGCGGGATACCGTGTGTTTGCCCTGGTCAGCGGGCGTAATGGGCGGGCCGTGTATCGGGGCGAGGACGGAGATGGTCAGCCTGTCGCGGTTCGTGTGCTGCCCCAGGACGCGAAGTCGGGTTTCCATGGCTTGCTGGACAACGAACGGGCATGTCTGACATGGCTGGCGGGCGCAGGCCCGGCACCCGCCTTCATCGCCTCCGGCCAGGAGGAGGGGTTGCGGTTCCTGGTGAGTCGGTGGCTGCCTGGAGTGACCTGGGGGCGCTCTGTCGTCGCGGGTACGGCCCGGACCCGCAGCATCTCCTGCCGGCCGCTGCGTTCGCGCTCGCCGAACTCCACGCAGCGGGCGTCGCCCACGGTGATCTGAACTCTCGCGATATTCTCGTTGATGACCACGGCACCGTCGGCTTCATCGACTTCGAGTCGGGAGTCGTTCTCGGCGATCCGGCGCCCGTGAACCTGATGACGTATGTGGCCTGGGCGCTGGCCGCTCCCGAGCGGTTTCACCGCGTGCCTGACGGGTGCCGCCCGCGGGCGACACCGGCCGGGGACCAGTACACATTGGCCGCGCTTTTCCACCGGCTTCTGACCGGTTCCCTGCCACGGGACAACCCGCCTGGAGTCGGCCCCCGCAACCCGCCTCCATCCGTCCCCGCACGGAACCTGACCGGCGAAGCCGCCGAACGCTGGCCCCTTCTTCCTGCCGTCCTGGCGACTGCTCTGTCTCGCGATCCCGCACACCGCCACCCGACCAGCTGGAACTTCGCGCACGGTATCGCCCACGCCATGGTCAACGCGGGGACGGAATACCCACCCACCCCATGACCCCCTACCCTCACCGCCGAGGCGTTTGGGCTCTCCTGCACGCCGTCCCCGAAGCCATCCAGTGCTTGATCTCGGCCAACCGCGTGAGGTCTAGGACGAGGGGAAGGCCGCGGACCGGGGTGGCGGAGTTCAGCGCCGTTGACCGGGGCGTTTACCGGCACCTGCTCAGGTTCCAGCGGCTGCGTCTGGACGTGACCGCCGGTGACGTCCCGCTCGTCGGCCAGGGCCCGGCCGCGTCCGCTGGCTGACGCCTGTCTCGCGCTGACGAACGGAACCCTCGGGGCCGGCGCGGCTGCGTGCCGGACCTCCGCGTGGTGTCCCCCAAGGAGTGATTCCGGCCCTCGCGTCCGCCCTCGTAATCGCGTGGCGTCCTTCCGGCAGGCCTGACCGTCCCGCTCCGGCAACCGTACGCACAGTCGCGTGTGCAGCGGGGTCGGCAGTCGCGGGTCGCGCAGCGCGCGTGCTTCGCAGGCCGGCTGTGTGTCAGGCAGGGCGGAGGGTGGGGTAGGGGGTGAGGGTGAGGTAATGGCCTGCGGTTGCGTGGTCAGGGGTGATGGGCAAGGGGAGCATGTGGCTGGTTCCGTGGCCGCCGAGCCCTTGGCCGGCCCGGCCGGACAGGGGGTTGCGGAGCTTTGCGTAGAGGTGGTCGGGGGAGAGGGATCGGGCGTCGTGGAGGTCTTCGGTGCCGGTGATGATGTTGAGGAACGATTCGTGCAGCCGCAAGGGGCGTTGGTCGCGGTGGCTGAGTTGCTGGGCTTGCCGGAAGTAGGCGTCACGGCCGTCATGGATGCGGTAGAAAGCGCCGACGAGGATCAGCAGGCGTTCGTAGGCATTGCGGTAGGCGGTCTGGTAGAAGGCCCGCGCGGCCTCGGCTTCGACTTCGCCGCGCAGGACGGCGGTGATCGCGGCAGCGGAGAGCAGCCCGCTGTACATGGCCAGGTGCACGCCGGTGGACAGCAGCGGGTCCAGAAAGCAGGCGGCGTCGCCGGCGAGATACCAGCCCGGTCCGCAGAACGCTTCGGCGGTGTAGGAGTAGTCGCTTTCGGTCTTCAGCACGGAGTCCTGACGCGCCCCTTGGAGGATCCGCCCCAGCAGGGGGCACCGGCCGAGTGCTTCCTCGTAGACAGCGTCTATGGAACCAAGGGTGTCGCGGGCCTGCTGGAAGGAGCGTTTGTCGGTGACCAGGCCGACGCTGAGGGTCCCATCGTGGAGCGGGATGGCCCAGAGCCAGCCATGGTCGGGCAGTGAGAACACGCCGATCGAGCCTGCCGGGGCCTGCGGCAGCGCAGTAGCGCCGCGCCAGTAGCCCCACACGGCGACGTTTCGGAAGACGTCGTGGACCCGCCGCACCCCCAGCTGCCGGGCCCCCAGTACACCGGCCCGGCCCGTGGCGTCGACCAGCTGGGTGAAGCCGATGCACCCGTCGCGGCCGTCCTCGTCCAGCCACAATCCGTCTCCGGTCTACCCTTCGGGTTCGATGCCGTCGAGGTCAAGCAGATCAGTAAGAACGGCCAGCTGATCACCAGAAAGCAGGCCGGCCCCGCGAACGGGGAGGTCACAATCGTCCGCGGCCTGGACAAGAGCGATGCGTTCACCGCTTGGGTGAACAAGACGTTGGCCGAGCAGAAGCCCGACGAGGCCAGCCCGAACTTGACCATCGCCCAGCACGACGAACAGGGCCAGCCGGCCCACCGCCTCACCCTGACCAACGCCTACGCCACCGGTTCCAGCAGCCTCGGCGCGTTGGAGAGCGAGCCGGCCATTGAGAAGGTCACGATCGTCTACGAGGACATCGCTATCGAATAGCGGGCCTGCGGGCTCTGTGCGGGCCCAGCCACGCATGTCTTCCTGGGGCCGACACCTCCGGCGTGGCGGCCCTTTCACCTGCCCGGCATCCGCCACCTACGCCGGACAGCAGCGGCGGAGGCCGACCCAGAATGACATGGGCCCGCCCGGGCAGGCCGCCGCCTTCCCGCTCGATGTATTGCGTGAGGGCCTGGACGCCCTTGTGGAAGTTCAGCAGTCCGGAGAACCGGTCGGACAGGGCCAGGGTCTGGCCGGCGAGAACGTCGGCGATGCGGAGGGAGGCCCCCGCGTTGTGGCGGGGGCCTGGCTGGGTGGGGGTGGTTAGTCGGGGAACTCGTCGAAGTGGGTGCTGTCTCCGTGGAAGGTCAGGGGGGTGCCGACGTGGGTGCCGTCCTGGCGGGTGACCTGGATGGTGTGGTCGCCGACCCACATGGCGGCCGCCTTGTTCGGAGGCGTCGTCAGAGTGTGGGTCACCGACTTGTGTTCGAGGTTCTTGGTGGCGGTGCTGCGGGAGTAGCCCAGTGCCAGGCTGTAGGTGGTGGTGACCGAGGCGCTTGCGACGCCGGAGCTGACCCCTACCTGTGCGCTGACGGAGATGCCCACTTCAGCGCTGAAGGTGTCGCTCCTGTCCTTCTCCACGCCGACCGTCACCGTTTCCGAGACGGACTGCGGGGAGCTGGTGGTGTTGTTGACGAACCGGTGCATGTACCACGAGGCCAGGCGTTCGATCCGGTAGAAGGGGGAGTTGGTGAGCTTCCACGACGCCGGCTTGTCGTCGTCCTTCACGGCCATGAACGGCACCCACACCGCGTTGACCGTCGTCTCCGGCGTACGGTCAGCCGGCCGGGTCCTGCCCGTCAGCTTTGGGAACCCGTCCGGATGCGGCTTCTCCTCCACCGGCATCTCGACGCACAGGACCCGACGCTCCGGCGCTCCCTTGGAGGGCTCGTCCCAGCTCGATGCCGCGGTGAAGGTGTTCGGTGCGACCAGCGCCCGGTGGCCGCCGTCTCGTCCGTCCTGGTAGGCGGGGGGCACCTGATTCGCCCACACGCTGAAGTAGTCCTTCGCCCCGGTGCCCTTGTCCTCGTAGACCCACTTCAGGTCCGCCATGTGCGTGAGGTCCTCCCGCACACACATCACTGCCGTCAGCGCGGGCTTGTCGTAGGTGTTCTCCGACATGACACAGCCCATTGCCACGTAGCCCCCGGGCGGGACCGGACGCCAGCACGCACCGTAGTGCTTGCCGCCGCTGCCCACGTCCTTCCAGACGACGGTGTAGTCCTCGGGATGCGCCAGGGGCGGCTTCTTGCCCTCACTCGCCTTGGCCGGGCCGTCCTTCACGCACAGCGAGACGATGTGTTCCTTGACCTTGGTGGTGGGGGTCTTGGGGTTCAGATTCTCCGATCCCCACGCCGGCAGCGCGACCGACCCGAGCGCGTGGAAGCCCTGCGGGGGCTTGGGGTGCCAGAAGCTCACCCAGTACTTGCCGCCCGTGCTCTCGTCGTCCCAGCACCAGCTGTACTGGTCGGTGAAGGCAAGCTCAAGCTCGCCGAAAACCATTGACTTGGTCAAGGTTGCTCCCTTGCGGCGGATTCATCCGCGTTGACGGAATTCCTTGATCCAATTGGGCCATGCGCCTTCCCCGCAAAGGAACCGCCTTCACTCCACCGGCGGAGCGCACCATCAAGCTCTCAGGAGCATGTCCACGGCGCACGCCCGGACGGGGCAGCAGTTGCCTCATGCCGGGCGCCCCGCACGGGCTCCGGAGCCGAACACGCCCCCTTCCCACAAGCGTGGATGGCTTTGATCACGAGAAAGCGAGGATGGACAGCACCAGCCTGTGACCCGTCGGTCGCCGCGGTTCGGGCTCCCGGTAGCGTCACCGGGGCACCGAATTGAAGGAGACCGGCTACTCGTGGCACTGGGCATCATTGGGTCGGCGGCTGGCCTGTTCGTCGTCACCAACATTGACGACATCCTGATTCTGGCGCTGTTCTTCGCTCAGGGTGCCGGCCACCCGGGCTCCACCCGCCGGATCGTGCTGGGGCAGTACCTGGGCTTCGCCGCGATCCTCGCCGTGGCGGTGGCCGCCGCGTTCGGTGCCACCTTCCTGCCCGAGTCGGCTATTCCCTACCTCGGTCTGCTGCCGCTGGCCCTGGGCTTCAAGGCCGCCTGGAAGGCCTGGAAGGACCACCGGGACGGCAGCGAGGACGAGGCGGAGCAACAGGCCAAGCAGGGCGGGCCAGGCCCTCTGGAGGTTGCGGCCGTCACCTTCGCCAACGGCGGCGACAACATCGGCGTCTACGTGCCGGTCTTCGCCACCGCTGGCGTCGGCGGGATGACGGTGTACGCCGCGGTGTTCCTCGTGCTCGTGGCGGTGTGGTGCTACGCAGGCAAGTTCTTCGCAACCCGGCCCGTCATCGCCAAGGGCCTCGCCCGCTGAGGCCACATCCTGCTGCCCCTGGTCCTGATCACCATCGGCCTGCTCATCCTCATCGAGGGCGGCGCCTTCGGCCTGTGGCCCGAGGCGGCCGCCACCGGACCAGTGGCCCTGACGGCTCCGTTGCGCCGTTTGGACGGGTGATGCGGCGGCCGTCCTCGGTCCGGCCCGCTCGTGGCTGTTCTGGCCGACTCCTGGAAGTGGGGCGATCGCGAGGGAGGCCGCGGGATGGTGCTCAGGCCGCCGGTGGAGCCGATGCTGGCGCAGGCCGCGGAGCGGCTGCCGGGGCCGGCTGTGCTGCGGTCGGGGGTGGCCTTTGAGCAGAAGTTATGGACAGGGTTTTGTGGTGTCCGGTGTCCGGCCAGTCATGCTGAGCAAACCCTCCAGTATTGAGACCGTGCACGATCTGGTGTCAGCGGCGGCTGTTACGGTCCGGCCATGACACGCCCCGACCACGTACTTGCTGTCCTGCGCCGGAATCCTGATCTGGTGAGGCTGGCTGCGGGATCCTTCGATTTTGATCTTGACCGGGCTGAGCACGTGGAAGAGGTCCGTCTGGCGAGCGGAGCGCCGCTGACGGCCGTGGCGGGCGACGACACCGGTGGAACCTATTTCACTTGTGCCGACGGTGCTGTGCTGTACGCGAGCTCCGAGGGCGAAGCCGGCCTCATCGGCGCCAGCATGGACGAGGCTCTGGAGATCCTCTTCGGTCTGCCAGGCTGGCACGACTACACCGAACTCGACCTCGCGGCCGATGACGAAGCGCTGGAGGCGGTGTTCAACCGGACCGAAGACGAGATTCGGGGCTCTTTCGGCCCCGAGCTGGACGCCGATCGCAGCACGCTGCTCAGCGGGTTGGGTCTGCGCGAGCTCCCCAGGAGGGACCTACTGCACAGGCTGCAGGAGTCCCTTCTGCGGACCGAGCCGGAGTACCTGCTGCTGAACGCGGATGAAGGCTGCGCGTACGAGTTGCTGGACCGTCTTCGGCGTCCGCCGCTCTGGCAGGCGGTTCTCGCTCCCGGCCGGACCGATCTGGCCCGGATGCGGGCGGACGGCGACTGCTGGGACGCGATTGTGCGCGATCCGGCACGGCGGGCCACCGTTTTGCGCGCTGCCCAGTACGACCGCCAGCCGGGCGACCTGCAGCTTCTGCGCACACTTCTGCGGCAGGAAGTCCGCCGCGGCCCCACTGAAGAACTCCGCCTCGCTGCGGTTCTGGTCGCCCTGCACGGTGAGACGCAGGACCACGCTCTGCTGTGGTCCCTGCGGGACTCCGACCCCGATCTCCACTTCCTACTCGGTGGTTTCCCCGATTTCGCACCAGCCCTCACGCAGTGGGCGGCGGACCTCGACGAGTCGAACTACGGCCAGGATCCTCACGACGAATACGACCTCACCTGGACGGCGCTGGCCCGCCGCCAAGGGCAGACCGAACTGGCCCGTGCCGCGCTCATACGCCTCCTCGACGACACAGGCCCGCATGATGTAGCCCTGCTCGGGTCTATCGCGAACGAGCTCGAGATCCTCGGGGACCTTGGGCAGGCGATCCGGGCACGCCGCCTGCACGCGTCCCTGCAGGACGACGCCGGCAAACGCGGCGCGGCCCTCGTCGACCTCGCCTCTTTGCAACGCCGCCACGGCGAGGTAGAGGCAGCCTGGCAGTCCCTTCAACGGGCAGTCACGCTACTCGACGGCCCGCCACCACTGCCGCCTGCCAACCAGCCGGCGCTCGATCCTGATCTGTCAAAACCGTCTTGTCAGACCTTGACTTGGCGGGAGCTCGGCCTGGGAGTCAGGGTCACCGAGGAATACTTCCTCATCACACAGGCCGCCGTGCCGCTCGGTCTCCACGAGGTGGCCCGGGCGGCACTTCGGTCGGGGAAGACCCTGCTCGACGGCCTTGCTCACCCCATCGAGAACCTGCGCCAGACCGCAGAGGCTGCGCAGACACTTGCAGTACCACGGCCCGCCTGAGAATCGCCCTGGAGCGCGGTCGGCGTGCTGGTGGACGGCACGGTCCCCCGGCCCGGTGTCATCTTCACCGTGTACGAGATGAAGCGCCTCGGCCGCGACGCCGCCGAACTCACCGCACTGGCCGACCACCTCGCGGCCCACGGCCTGATGCTGGAGATGCTCGCCGGCCCCCTGCCCGGGATCTACGACCCCACCGGGCCGGGCAAGCTGCTGTTCGCGTTCCTCGCCGCGATGGCGGATACCGAGCGGGAGAAGATCCGAGAGTCGACGCTGGAGGGGCTCGACACCGCGGTCCGCAAGGGCAAGCACGGCGGCCGGCCGCCGGTCATCACCGACGACATGCTGCACACCGTGCTGCGGCGCCGGGCGCTCGGCGAGTCCGTCGAGCAGATCCAGCCCGACCTGTTCATCCCCACCGGCAAACGGAAGGGACAGAACCCCTCCCTCGCCAACATCTACCGGGCGCTCGCGGACGCACGAGAAACGGGCCGCGTACCCGGAAGCCGTCGAACAGGCCCGCGCCGACTTCCCCGCCCTCACCGGCGGCGAGGTTCCTGAACCTCGCACAGAGGCCAAGGCTCTAACGACACGCTGAGTAACTTGTCACTTCGCGGCAACTTCGGGAAAACAGGACCACCACCCGCACCCCGGCCGCAGACCGTACGGGGCAGAAGAAGGGACGCGCTCCGCGCGACGCACCCACAACGCGAGGCCAGGGCCCTCCCCCCGGCAGCGGAGCCCGCTGCGCCGAAGCCGCGGTCACGCGCATGTACGGCCTCGCTCAGGGAAGGGTGATCATGGCGCCCTGCCCAGGCGGCAGGCTCGCGCTGGCTCCGGGGCTCTGGCCTCCGGAAGAGCGGAGCGAAGACCGGCCAGACAAGACTGTCACTGATAGTAATGATGAGAATACGGAAGCGCTGGCATAGACGGGAAGGTGCAGAGACCGATGGGCCATGTGTACGAGAACGAAGACGGGCAAAAGCACGACCTCAACGACCCCCTGAGGTTCTCCGACGACATCCTGTGGCTCACAGGGGGATGGGACAGGAAGAGCGGGTACACCGAGTACGAGCTGACAGCCACGTACGGCGAACCCGAGCAAAAGACGGTGGCCCTGGGCACGGCGAAGGGCAAAGCCGACGATGACGAACTCAAGATCGAGTACCGGGACCGCGACGGCTACGCACAGGCGCGGGTGAGGACGAACGACCTCGGCCACCTGGTACTGACATACGACTGCGCATTCCTCGGCAAGTCCTCTCGCGGCGACGAGGTCCGCATCGACGCCGACTGACCCGAGCCGAGTCGCAGCGCACGCGCCGCCCGCCCTGCTCGTCGGGCGGGTAGACGATCACGCGCAGGCCAGGGCTCATTCCTCCACGGTGGGTGCGGCCGGTCATTCCAGCACCCCCAGGGCGGTGTCGGGGCGGCAGGCCGGGCAGGCCTGTACGCCGTCGGCGACGGGGCGTCGTGCGAGGTCGGTGGTGGCGGGCTTGCAGCGGCTGCGGGTGTCCCCAGCTGCTGCCGACGAGCCCCGCGCAGTCGGCCGACCTGCGCCGATCCCGTACTCGATCAGCCACTCCGGAGGCGGCGGCGCAGGCCTGCGCGCCGCCTCCACCGACGGCGTCCACCAGCTCGTAAAGGCGCCGATCGTGCAGGTCTGGGATCGTCTGAACACCCACGTCTCCCACGCCATGCGCGAGTTGGTCGCCGAGCGCGCCTGGCTGAAGGCGTTCCTACTTCCCGCCTACTCGCCCAACCTCAACCCCGTGGAGTGGGTCTGGGCACACGTCAAACGCAGCCTGGCCAACCTCGCGGTCATGGCCCTCGACCGACTCGAGGCCCTCGTACCCAACCGGCTCAAATGCCTGCAGTACCGACCCGATACCCTCGACGGCTTCATAGCCGGCACCGGCCTGACCCTCGACACCCCAACGTCACCCTGGCAAGCCAAGTCAGTAGCCGCTCGAACCTGCTTCACGCCGTACTTGAGCCAGTCGGAGCGGTGTCCCGCCCAGTACGGGGAGGTGCGTGCTCGTTGGGCCGGGACACGAGGTGACGGAGGGGCCGAGCAAGCTGGTCGGGTTCGCCTGGCCGGTTCGGCAAGCTCAACGGACGAAACCACAGACCTTGGCGGGCGGGCACGGCATGCCACCGCCGGGGTCGTTGGTGAGCGCAATCAGGAAGCACACCGCCACCATCAGCAAAAAGCCGCCTATGGCGACCCACAGCGCATTGCGGCCCCACCAAGCCGTCATCTTCTCGTGCCGGATGCGACGAGCCGGGCCGGCCCCGTCGTGACGGTCACCCGTCATGATTCCCCCCAGGATTGCTCACTCATGAGTACCCGGGCTATTCCCACCTCTGCCCGATGGCATGCGGATCGCCCCGGGACAGTTCACCCGGACTCGCCGACGTCGATGACACGCCACGCTCTGGCCCCGGTGACGTACCGCTGTCCCATGGCCTTGACCACGAGACCCTCGACGCCTGACATATCGGTCCAGTTCTCCAACCACTCACGGGCCACGACATCCGTGGCCATGGGACAGAGCGTCCACGGCGCGGTCAGAGAGCGGGCGGCGAACAACGCCTCCAACCGTCTGCGGCGCTCCCTGTAAGGCAGTGACAGGAGCTCTGTGCCGTCCTGCTGCAGGATGGCGAAGACCACGTAGTGGGCGGGCAGGCGAGCTGCGAGGGTTGCGGCGGAGCGGCTGTGGGCTGCGGCCCGGCGTTGCAACCCCTAGCGCTCGATTTGGCGGAGCCGAGCCCTCTGGTCGCCGGGTCCGGCGTCCTCCCCGTCGGGACCGGGGGTGGCCTGCCCCAGGCCCCGGCGGATCGCGATCTCCACGGGTGAGTACGC
>NZ_JBIVKT010000005.1:0-418503 GCF_044750905.1 Streptomyces sp. NPDC088762 | reverse complement strand
TCGTACTGGACGTACTCGGGATTCCGCCCGGTGCGGCGAGAGCGCGTGCCAGGCGTCGCGGGGCAGACGGGAGTTTGACGACAGGCCCTAGGGCGCGTAGGCCTTCAGGGCGGCCGCGAGGCCCGGGAGGTCGGTGCCGAGCTTGCGGCAGGCCGAGGACAGCACCCAGTCGGGGCCGGGGCCGTCCTTGCCCGAGCCGTCGGCGCGGGGGGCGACCAAGCCCGAGCCGGCCATGCCCGAGCCGTCCAGGCCCCATCCGCCCAGGCCCGGTCCGTCCGCGCCGGGGCCGTCCCCGCCCGGTCCGTCCGCGCCGGGGCCGTAGTCGTGCGGCTCCGCGGCCGCGCGCTGCGCTGCCTGGAGTTCCTCCTCCGAGAGGGCTTCCTGCCAGGGCGACCCGTGCGGCAGGCCGCCGCCCAAGGCCTGCAGGGTCTCGGCCGCCCGTGCCGCCAGGCCGTCGGCGCCGCATTCGCGGGCCGTCACCACGGCCCGCGCCAGCAGGCCGGTGTCCCCGAGCTCCGCGCCGAGTGCGGCCAGCGCGCGGGCCAGCTCGTATCCCGCCGGCGAGACCGACAGCAGTGCCACGGCCTCCCGCAGCAGTCCCGCCCGCTCCGCGGGCGCCGCGACCTCAGCCGCCACCCGTAGCGCCTGGCCGATGCCCGAGGGGGCCCCGAAGGCGCGGGCCCGCCGTACGGCGTCGGCGGCCAGCGCCCTCGCCCGCTCGGGATCCCCGCCGCAGACCGCGCGGGCCAGGTGGAGCTGCCACGGGCACCACGCCGGGTTCTGGATGCCGCGCGGGGTCAGCCGCCGGTCCACCGCCTCCAGTTCCGCGGCGGCCGCCCCGGTGTCGCCCCGGGCGAGGAGCAGTTCGGCGTACACGGTCTGGGAGTCGGGGAAGACCACGGCCGCCGGGAAGGGCTGCCCGTACTCGTGTTCGCGGGCGAGCTCCCACGCCTCCTCGGTCCGCCCCCTGGCGAGGAGGGTGGTGACGAGGATGGCGATGGCGTACCAGTGGACGGGCGTGCGGCGGCCCACGCGCTCGGCGAGGCCCAGTCCGGCGCGGGCGAGTTCCTCGGCCTCCACGAGCCGTCCCCGCCGGTAGCGGATGTAGGCGCGCAGGCTGTAGGCGAAGGAGAGGTGTGCGCCGCGCCAGCCCTGCCGCTCGAATTCGGCGGTGCCCTCGTCGAACAGTTCCTCGGCGCGCCACGGCCGGTCGGCGTACATGTGGACCATCGCGGCGAGGACCGGGACCTCGAAGCCGCGGTCCTCGTACGCCCAGCTGAAGGAGGGGTCCAGGGCCCGCCCCGCATGGTGCAGGACCACGTCGACGGGTTCTCCGCGCAGGCAGGCGTCCCAGGTCCGCAGCCCGATGATGTACCGCTCGGTGAGGTCGCGGCCGGCCAGCCGGTCGGCGAGTCTCGCCAGTCGGCGGGAGCGGGCCGGGGAGTCGTGCTCGGCGGCGTTGAAGGCGTCCCACATGAACTGCTCGGACTGCAGGCGCAGCCGGGCGCGTACGTCCCGGGTGTTCGGGATCTCCCGTGCCAGCGCCGCGGAGGCCTCCGCGAGGTGGTCGCTGTGGGCGAGTACCTGTGCGAGCCGGATGACGATGCCCTGGCGCAGGGCCGGGTCGTCGACGGGCTCGGCGAGGGCGGCCCGCAGGTGGTTGACGGTGGTGGCCGGTTCGGTGAGCAGGGAGGCACAGCCGAGTTCGTACAGGACGGCGGCGCGTTCGTCGAAGTCGGGGGGTTCGCGCAGGGCGCGGGCGAGCTGGCGGCGGGCGGCCTCGGGGGCGCCGGCCCGCAGGTTCTCGCCGGCGGCCTCTCGCAGGGTGCGTACCACCCAGGGGTCGTTCTCGGGATGGGTCTCGAGGAGGTGGCGGGCTGCGGCGGACGGGCCGAGTCCGGCGTCGACGACGGCCGCGGCGGCCTTGCCGTGCAGGGCGACACGGAGCGCGTCGGGGATGGCACGGTATATGGCGGTGGCGATGAGCGGGTGGACGAACTCCAGCCCCGCCCCGGGCTCTTCCGTGGCGGCGGACAGGATGCGCGCCTCCCGCAGCCGCCAGGTGGCGTCGACGGCCTCCTCGGTGCCGAGGGCGGCGACGCGGGCGGCGAGGTCCTGCGGGATGGCGGTGCCGAGGATCGCGCAGGCCCACGCGAAGCGGACGGTGGAGGGGCCGAGGCGTTCGAGGCGGGCGACGAGTCCGCTGCCGCGCTGGGCGGCGGCCAGGTCGCGCAGCAGTGGGGCGCTCTCCGCGACCGGGGAAAGGCCCTTCTCCCGCACCTTCGCCGTGAGTTCCACGGCTTCGAAGGGGTTGCCGGCGGTGACCGTCCACGCCTCGCGGCAGAAGGCGTCGTCGGCGTGGTCGCCGACCGACTCGCGGACGAGGGCGGCGACGGCGGGCGGGGTCAGCGGTGCGAGGGTCAGCGGCCGGTGGCCGGCGCGGCCGGGCAGCGTACGGAAGGCGTCGGCGTGCGCGGGCAGTTCGTCGGGGCGGTAGGCGACGACGAGGAGCAGCGGGAGGTGCTCGGCGCGCGGGGCGAAGGCGGCGAGCCAGCCGAGGGATTCGGGGTCGGCCCAGTGCGCGTCGTCGAGGACCAGGGTGACGGGGGCGCGCTGGACGACGAGGTGGGTGAGGACCCAGTCGAGTCCGTCGCGCAGGCCCTGGGGGTCGGGCGGGGCGCCCTGCTCCGGGGCGCAGAGTCCGAGGGCCGGGCCGACGATGGAGTACCAGCTGCCGAGGACGGCTCGCAGTTCCCGCTCCGAGGCGCCGGCCAGCTGGGGCTGGACGAGCTGGCGGGCGACGTGGAAGGGCTGGCTCTGCTCCTGTTCGCCGCCGCGGGCGGCGAGGACGGTGCAGGAGCGGGCGTGGGCGCGGCGGCGCACTTCGGCGAGGAGGGTGGTCTTGCCGAGCCCTGCGGGGCCGGAGAAGGCGAGCAGTCCGCCGCCCTCGCCGGGCTCGGGACCGGTGAGCCGGTCCAGGGTCTCGTCGACGACGGCGAGTTCGGTCTCGCGTTCGACCACGGTGCGCCGCGTACGGGTCCGGCGGTCCGTCATGGCTGGTACCCCCCAGGCCTGTTCGGGAGATCAGCGTACGCCCGCGCACGGGGGTGGCGCGGCCGCTGTCGGGAAAGATTCCGATCTTCTTTTACGGGGTGTGCGCACGGGTGTACGGAGCTGCGCGCGGGCGGGGCCGGCCGCCCGCGCGGCGGACGCCGCCTGCGGGTCAGGTGTCCTCGTAGACCCGCCGGTGCCACCAGCCGAGCGGACGACCGCTCCAGTCGGCCCACCGGTCGGCCGGCGGGTCCCACTCGGGCAGGGTCCGCCTGCGGAACTGGGCGTCCAGCCCCCGCAGTACGCGGCCCAGGGCGGTCCGGGCGACCGGGGGCAGGGCGCGGTGGAGGTCGGCCAGTTCGTCGCGGACGACGGCGATGTCGTCGCGGGCGCAGCCCGGGCAGGCCGGGCACGGGGAGGGCGCCAGGAGCAGCGGGCTGCCGGGCCGCCGCAGGAAGGTGCGGTAGCGGCTCAGCAAATCCGCGATCTCGTCGGCCCGGCCGGGCCTGGCCCAGTGGGCGGCGGCAGCGGCATCGGACGGCAGCCGGTCCACGGGCGGCAGTGCCCGCGTCCACGCCGGTGGCCGCCGGTCCCCGTACGTTCCTCGTTCGGCGCGCAGCGCGCCGGGCCGTCTACGCGGCATCGCCCTTTCGGCGGATGATCGTCATGGGCCCATCCTGCCCGGGCCCGGGGCCGAGCGGCAAGGGGGATCCGGCGGCCACCGGGGCGGCGGCCCCGCGCCCGGTGGTGCGCCGCGTACCCGTGCCGGAACTACGTGAGGTCGAACTCGCCGCCCCGCGCGTTCAGCACGAACTTGCGCCACTCGTCCGGCGCGAAGATCAGCGAAGGGCTCTCCGGCCGGTCGCCGTTGCGCATCGCGATGAAGCCCTCGACGAAGGCGATCTGGACGTCCCCCGCTCCCCGGCTGCTCGACTGCCACTGCGCCCCGGTGAGATCGAGGTCCGGCTTGCCCCATCCGGCGCGGGGTTGTGAAGTCATGCTCTCTGCCACGTGCGTGCTCCTCCCGGTACGTCGTCCGGGGGCAAGGTTAACCACCGCAGCGGGTGCCGCACAGGCCACGGTGAGTCACCCGTGACCGGTCCGGCACCCCCGGCCGGAGGCTCGATCCTGTTCAGGAGGCGGGCTCTTCGGCCCCCACCAGCCACATCGCGAAGAACTGCGCGCCGCCGCCGTACGCGTGTCCCATGGCCCTGCGGGCGCCCGGAACCTGGTGTTCCCCGGCCTGGCCGCGGACTTGGAGGGCCGCCTCCGCGAAGCGGATCATGCCGGAGGCGCCGATGGGGTTGGTGGACAGCACCCCGCCGGACGGGTTGACGGGGAGGTCCCCGTCGAGTTCGGTCACACCGGCCTCCGTGAGCTTCCAGCCCTCGCCCTCCTCCGCGAAGCCCAGGTTCTCCAGCCACATCGGCTCGTACCAGGAGAACGGCACGTACATCTCCACCGCGTCGATCTCCCGCCGCGGGTCGGTGATGCCCGCCTGCCGGTAGACGTCGGCCGCGCAGTCCTTGCCCGCCTGCGGCGATACGAAGTCCTTGCCCGCGAAGAGCGTCGGCTCGCTGCGCATGGCCCCGCCGTGCACCCAGGCCGGCGGCTTCGGCGAACGGGCCGCGCCCTCCCGGTCGGTGAGGATCATCGCGCAGGCGCCGTCCGAGGAGGGACAGGTCTCGGAGTACCGGATCGGGTCCCACAGCATCGGCGAGGCCTGGACCTTCTCCAGGGTGATGTCGTGCTCGTGCAGGTGCGCGTACGGGTTCTTCAGCGCGTTGCGCCGGTCCTTGTACGCCACCAGCGAGCCCACCGTGTCGGGCGCGCCGGTGCGCCGCATGTACGCGCGTACGTGCGGGGCGAAGAACCCGCCCGCGCCCGCCAGCAACGGCTGCTGGAACGGCACCGGGAGCGAGAGCCCCCACATGGCGTTCGACTCGGACTGCTTCTCGAAGGCGAGGGTGAGGACGGTCCGGTGGACGCGCGCCGCGACGAGGTTGGAGGCGACCAGCGCCGTGGAGCCGCCGACCGAACCGGCCGTGTGCACGCGTAGCATCGGCTTGCCGACCGCGCCGAGCGCGTCCGCCAGGTACAGCTCCGGCATCATCACGCCCTCGAAGAAGTCGGGGGCCTTGCCGATGACGACCGCGTCGATGTCCGCCCAGGTCAGCTCGGCGTCGGCGAGGGCGCGGGCCGCCGCTTCCCGGACCAGGCCGGCGATGGAGACGTCGTGGCGGGCGGCGACGTGTTTGGTCTGGCCGATCCCGACGACGGCGACCGGCTCCTTGCCCGAGGTGCTCATGCTCGGTCCCCTTCCAGGACGGCGACCAGGTTCTGCTGGAGGCAGGGACCGGAGGTGGCGTGGGCGACGGCCCGGTCGGACTCGCCGCGGTGGATGCGGGCGGCCGCCTCGCCGATCCGGATCAGGCCGGCGGCCATCATCGGGTGGGCGGCGAGTGCTCCGCCGGAGGGATTGACCGTGACCCCGTCGCCGAGCCCGAGGGCCTTGCGGAGCACGACCTCCTGGGAGGAGAAGGGGGCGTGCAGTTCCGCCGTGTCCACGGGGGCTTCGAAGACCCCCGCGTGCTCGCCGGCGGTCCGCGTGGACGGGGAGTCGGTGAGGTCGCGCAGGCCCAGGCCGTGGGCCTCGATGCGGTGGTCGATGCCGGTGATCCAGGCGGGGCGCCCGCACAGGCGCCGCGCGGTGTCTCCCGCCGCCAGGATCACCGCGGCCGCGCCGTCGCCGATGGGCGGGCAGTCGCCGGTCCGGAGCGGCTGGACCTGGTAGTCGCCCTGGGGGACGGTGCCGCGCAGCTGGGCGTGCGGGTTGGCCTCGGCGGAGGCGCGGCTGCGGGCCCCGATGGCCGCCAGCGCGGGCTCGTCGGTCTCGCCCGCGTCGATCAGGGCCTGGGCCTGGAGGGCGGCCAGGGCCACGGAGTCCGGCCACAGGGGGGCGAGGTAGTAGGGGTCGAGCTGCCGGGTCAGGACGTCGCGTACCGATCCCGGCGAGGACTTCCCGTACGCGTAGACGAGCGCGGTGTCGGCCTCGCCGGTCTGGATCTTGACCCAGGCCTCGTAGAGGGCCCAGGCGCCGTCCATCTCCACGTGCGACTCGGAGATGGGCGGCCAGGCGCCGACCCCGTCGAGGGTCATGGTGAAGGAGAAGGCGCGGCCGGCCAGGTAGTCGCTGGAACCGGAGCAGGTGAAGCCGATCTCACCGGCCTTCAGGCCGGTCTGCGCCAGCACCTGGTGCAGGACCGGCATCACCATCTCGACTTCGCTGAGTTCGTCGGTGCGGCGCAGGTGGTCGCTCTGCGCGAAGGCCACGACGGCCACATCGCGTGCGTGCCTGCTCGTCCTGGGCATCAGATGAGCTCCTTGTACGCGTCGTAGTCCGCGTCCGGCTCGCCGGTGGGGCGGTAGTGATCGGGGTAACGGCCGCCTTCGGTCCACACGGGCTCGACGCGCAGGCCCATGCGGACCTGGTCGTACGGGATGCCGCCGATCCGGCCGTGGAGGGCGAGGCCGGCGCCGTCGAGGGCGATGTGGGCGTAGACGTACGGGACTTCGATGTCCAGGTTCTTGGCCTTGATGTTGACGATGCAGAAGGTGGTGACGGTGCCGGCCGGGCCGACCTCGACCTGGTCGGTGGTGGCGACCCCGCAGGTGGGGCAGGCGCCGCGCGGCGGGACGTACACCTTGTGGCAGGAGGGGCAGCGCTCGCCGACGGTCTTCCGCTCGGAGAGGGCGTTGATGTAGGCGGTCTGCGCGCGGCCGGGGCTGTACGTGTAGTCCAGGCGGGCCTCGGCGACGATGCCGGTGACGGGGTCGGCGAAGGAGCCGTCGTGCGGGGCGGCTTCGCCGGCGTCCGGGCCCTCGTACGGCTCGAAGCAGGCGATGTCGGTGATGGCGCCGCTGCGGTCCGCCGCCCAGCGGATCCGTACCCGCATGCCGGTGTGCACGGCGTCGGGGCCGGGGGCGTCGAGGGCGTGCAGCAGGGCGGTGTCCGCGCCGTCGAGGCGCACCAGCACCCAGGCGAAGGGGGTGTCGAGCGGCTGCTGGGGGCGCGGGGAGGCGTTCCAGGCCCAGGTGGTGACGGTGCCGGTGACGCCGACCTCGACGAGCTCGCGGATCTCCTCGGCGGTGACGGGGTCGTACTCGACCGGCGGGACCATCACCGCGCCGTCAGAGGTCCTGACCCCGAGCACGACGCCTTCGCGCAACCCGGTGAGGAACGCCGACTGGACGGGTCCCAGGGACCGGGTGAAGGGGAACTCGACGACGAGAGGCGCACGGAGCACCTCTGGCGGTGACGCGGCGGCTGTCATGGGCGACTCTCCGATTCTCACTTCGAGGGGACGATCGGTTCCAACTCTTCGGCTACGCCGGGACTACGAGCGGGGTACGGGGCGGATCCTCGAATCCTTGACCCGCACCTGCGCACTCTCGAGGCCCAACCCGAGCCCCTCCGGCGCTTGAGGAGCGGGGTACGGGGCAGAGCCCCGAATCCTTGACCCGCCCCCGGCCTGCCCGGCCCGGCACGTACAGCCCCGCCGGCGATGGAGGCGCGGGGTCCGGGGCAGAGCCCCCGGGGCTACTCGCGCCGGTACACCGCGGGCCGCTTCTCGGCGAAGGCCCGCGCCCCCTCCTTCGCATCCGCGGTGTCGAAGATCGGCCACCCCCGCAAGAGCTCGGACGCCAGCCCCTCCCGTTCGGTCAGCTCGGCGGTCTCGTACACCGACGCCTTCACCGCCTCCACCGCCAACGGCCCGCACTCGTTGATGCGTTCGGCGATCTCCAGGGCCGCCTCCAGCGCCGTCCCCTGCGCCACCACCCGCCCGATCAGACCGATCCGCGCCGCCTCCTGCGCGGAGTACGGCCGCCCCGTCAGCAGCATCTCCAGCGCGTGAGTCCGCGGGATCTGCCGTGGCAGCCGCACCGTGGAGCCCCCGATCGGGAAGAGCCCCCGTTTGACCTCGAACAGCCCGAAGGTGGCCCCCTCCCCCGCCACCCGGATGTCCGTGCCCTGCAGGATCTCGGTCCCGCCCGCCACGCAGTACCCCTCGACCGCCGCGATCACCGGCTTGCGCGGCCGGTGGTGGCGCAGCATCGCCTTCCAGTGCAGGTCGGGGTCGGCCTTGAGCCGGTCCCGGTACTGGTCGCCCGCCATGCCCTTCCCGGCCAGTGCCTTGAGGTCCATTCCGGCGCAGAAGTCCCCGCCCGCGCCCGTCAGCACCACGGAGCGGATCCCGTCGTCGGCGTCCGCCTCCAGCCAGCCGTCGTACAGCCCCACCAGCAGCGGCAGCGAGAGCGCGTTCTTCGCCTCGGGCCTGTTCATGGTGAGCACCAGCGTGGCGCCGTGGCGTTGCACGGTCAGGTGTTCTGTCCCACCCATTGCCGTCCTCCCGTCTCAAGACCTAGAACAGGTTGCAGTAGGCGGGGGTGCAGTTCAATAGTTTTCTGACACACAGTCAGTTTTCTTGGGCGGCTCCCTTCCCACTTGGGGTCGGCGGCGCTCTAATGACCGCCGGAGCAGACCAGCCATGGGCATTTTTCGGGGTCAGGAGGAACGGTGGAGTACAACCTTGCCGACCTGTTCGAATCGGTCGTGGACGTGGTTCCGGACCGCGAGGCCCTCGTGTACGTGGACCACCCCGGGACCGGCGCCGAGCGCCGCCTCACGTACGCGGAGCTGGACACAGCGGCGAACCGCGTCGCGCACCACCTGCTGGACAGCGGACTGAAGCCCGGCGAACACGTGGGCCTGCACCTGTACAACGGGGTCGAGTACCTGCAGACCGTCCTGGCCTGCCTGAAGGCACGCCTCGTCCCGGTGAACGTCAACTACCGGTACGTGGAGGAGGAGCTGGTCTACCTCTACAACGACGCCGACCTCGCCGCGCTCGTCTTCGAGGGCGAGTTCACCGAACGGGTGGCCGCCGCCCTCCCGCAGACGACGAAGCTCCGCCACCTGATCCGCGTCGGGGAGACCCCCGAAGGCGCACCGGAGCCCTCGATCGCACCGGTCGCGTACGCGGACGCCGAGGCGGCCGGCTCGCCGGAGCGCGGCTTCGCACCCCGGTCGCCCGACGACCTGTTCATCATCTACACGGGCGGCACGACCGGTATGCCCAAGGGCGTGATGTGGCGGGCCGAGGACCTCTTCTTCGCCGGGCTCTTCGGCGGGGAGCCCTCGGGCGAGCCGGTGAAGCGGCCGGAGGAGCTGGCGGAGCGAGTCGCGTCGAAGGGCGCCGGTCTCACCTTCTTCCCGGCGCCTCCGCTGATGCACGGCACGTCCACCCTCACCTCGTTCATCGCCTTCAACTACGGCCAGCGGGTGGTCATCCACCGCAAGTACGCGCCCGAAGAGGTGCTCCGTACGATCGAGAAGGAGAAGGTCTCCAGCGTGTCGCTGGTGGGCGACGCCATGCTGCGGCCGCTCATCGACGCGCTGAACGGCCCCCTGAAGGGCACGGACCTGTCCTCCCTCTTCAGTGTCTCCTCGTCCGGCGCGATCATGTCGGAGACGGTACGGGCCGAGTTCCAGCGGCTGGCACCGAACGTGCTGCTCCTGAACAACTTCGGGTCGTCGGAATCCGGCTCCAACGGGCGGGCGGCGAGCGACTCAGGCCCCGAGAAGGGCTTCCGCCTGGAGGTCAACGACCGTACGCAGGTGGTGGACCCGGTGACCCACGAGCCGGTGCCGGTGGGCGTACCGGGGCGCCTCGCGCAGCGCGGGTACGTCCCGCTGGGCTACTACAACGACCCCGTGAAGACCGCCGAGACCTTCTTCCAGAAGGGCAAGGAACGCTGGGTGCTGCTCGGAGACATGGCCACGGTGGACGAGGCGGGCATCGTCACCGTCCTCGGGCGCGGCTCGCAGTGCATCAACACGGGTGGCGAGAAGGTGTATCCGGAGGAGGTGGAGCAGGCGCTGAAGTCCCACCCGGACGTGTACGACGCGCTGGTCGCGGGGGTCCCGGACCCGAAGTGGGGCAGTCACGTGGCCGCGGTGGTCCAACTCCGCGCGGGCGCCCAGGAACCGACCCTGGCCGACATCCAGACCCACTGCCGCACCAGGCTGGCGGGCTACAAGATCCCCCGCCAACTGGTCATCACCCCCACCATCCAGCGCTCCCCGAGCGGCAAGGCGGACTACCGCTGGGCGAAACAGGTGGCAACGGAGTCCAACGCGTAGCCCCTGCGGGGGCTCGGCACATCCCGTGCGGGTCCGGCCGGCCCCTGACAACACCTCGGAGAAGGCCCGATGCGGGCCCACTCCAGCCCCGCCGGCGCTTGAAGACCAGGCGGGCGGGGCCCCGAATCCCGGACCCGCACCCACCCAGCCCCTCCGGCGCCTGAAGAGCAGGGCACGGGACGGAACCACGAATCCAAAGGGCCGGAGCCCCGAATCCCCAACCCGCACCCACCCAGCCACACCAGCCCCATCCAGCCCCTCCGGCGCCTGAAGAACAGGGCACGGGACAGAACCACGAATCCAAAGGGCCGAAGCCCCGAATCCCCAACCCGCACCCACCCAGCCACACCAGCCCCATCCAGCCCCTCCGGCGCCCGAAGAGCAGGACACAGGACGGAACCACGAATCCAAAGGGCCGGAGCCCCGAATCCCCAACCCGCACCCACCCAGCCACACCAGCCCCATCCAGCCCCTCCGGCGTTTGAGGAGCGGGGCACGGGGCAGAGCCCCGGATCTTTGAGCCGCACCCACCCCGCCCCACCAGCCACACCCAGCCCCGCCGGCGCTTGAGGCGCGGGGGGCTGGGGGCGGAGCCCACAGTTTCGGGAAGGGGCGGGGTGGGGGAAGGCCCGCGCAGCGACCGGCGCCGAGCCCCCGCTCAGACCCCCGAGGCCAAGAACCGCTCCACCCGCCCCGCGAACCACCCCGGGTCATCCAGCCAAGGAAAGTGACCCGCCCCGGCCTGCACATCAACGACCCCCCGCGGAAACAGCGCGGCAAGCGCACCCGCCAACACCGGCCGCGGATTGCCGTCCAGTTCCCCGGCCAGCACCAGGACCTCCCCCGCAACCCGCCGCAGCCCCGCCCGCGTCGCGGGCGGATCGAAGGCGCCGGCCCCCGCATACGCCTCGGCCGCCTTCGCGTTCTGCTGCCGCTCGCCCGCCGCCCAGTGCGCCCGGACCTCCTCGTCCCAGCGGCCGTGGAACAGCGGCGCGGCCAGGTCCCACTCCTCCTCGCCCCGCCCCCCGGGGCCGTCGCCCGCCAGGATCCGCTCGTAGGCCGCGATGGCGGTGTCGTAGGGCTCGCTCCCGGCCCGCAGCCGAGCCGCTTCCAGCCGGTGCTCATTGGTCACGGGCAGGTCCACCGCCCACGCGGTGGGGGTGACCAGAACGATCCGGCCCACTCGCTGGGGATGCGCGGCCGCGTAGAGCTGGGCGAGGTTGCCGCCCGCGGAGTGCGCGAGGAGGTCCATGCGCTCCAGACCCAGGTGCACCCGGAGCGCCTCGACGTCGGCAACCTGGTGGTCGACGCGGTAGGTGGACTCGTCCGCCGGTATCGCCGAGTCGCCCGTGCCGCGCAGGTCGAGCAGGACGAGACGGCGGTTCGCGGTGAGGCCGCCGAGTTCCCCCAGATACTCCGAGGCGCGCATGGCGCCGCCCGGAAGGCAGACGAGCGGGTCGCCCTCCCCCCGGAGGTGGTAAGCGAGTTCGGTTCCGTCGTACGTGCTGAAGGAAGGCATGCGGCCCATCACAACAGACGATCACTCGTTCGAGTCATTGATTTACCCGACCCCCACCTGGCAATCTACCGAATGATCGGTCGGTTCCACGGGAACGCAACACGACGACAAGACGACACGACACAACACAACGACACGACGAGGTGACGGCATGGCGGCTCACGACGCACAACTCCACGACGAAGGCGAGCGCCTGAGCCCCGACGCGCTGGCCGCCCTCCAGCTGACGCGACTGCGCGCGACCCTGCACCGCGCCTACGACCGGGTGCCGTTCTACAGACAGGCCTTCGACAAGGCCGGCGTACACCCCGACGACTGCCGGTCCCTTTCCGACCTCGCCCTGTTCCCCTTCACCACGAAGACCGATCTGCGCGACCAGTACCCCTTCGGAATGTTCGCCGTATCCCGCGCGGACGTGCGCCGCATCCACGCCTCCAGCGGCACCACCGGGCGGCCCACCGTCGTCGGGTACACCGACGGGGACCTCTCGACCTGGGCGGATGTGGTCGCCCGGTCCATACGTGCCGCCGGCGGCCGGCCCGGCCAGATCGTCCACATCGCCTACGGCTACGGGCTGTTCACCGGCGGCCTCGGCGCGCACTACGGGGCCGAGCGCCTCGGCTGTACGGTCGTGCCCGCCTCGGGCGGCATGACGGACCGGCAGGTCCGGCTCATCCAGGACTTCCGGCCGGAGGTCATCATGGTGACCCCCTCGTACATGCTCACCCTGCTGGACGAGATGGAGCGCCAGGGGCTGGACCCGCGCGCGACCTCGCTCAGAACGGGCATCTTCGGGGCGGAGCCGTGGACCGAGGAGATGCGCCGGGAGATCGAGGAGCGGCTCGGCATCGACGCCGTGGACATCTACGGGCTGTCCGAGGTCATGGGTCCGGGCGTGGCACAGGAGTTCGCCTCCACCAAGGACGGGCTCCACATCTGGGAGGACCACTTCTACCCCGAGGTGGTGGACCCGCTGACCGGTGCCGTGCTGCCGGAGGGCGAGCCCGGAGAGCTGGTGTTCACCTCCCTCACCAAGGAGGCCATGCCGGTCATCCGGTACCGCACCCGGGATCTGACGCGGCTGCTGCCCGGGACGGCCCGCCCCGCCTTCCGCCGGATGGAGAAGGTGACGGGCCGCAGTGACGACATGATCATCGTGCGGGGGGTGAACATATATCCGACCCAGATCGAGGAGATCCTCCTGCGGACGCCCGGTCTCGCTCCCCACTTCCAGCTGCGGCTGGCCAAGGAGGGCCGCATGGACGCTCTGACGGTACGGGTGGAGGCGCGCCGGGACGCCGACGCCCCGCGGCGGGAGGCCGCGGGCGCCGCCGTGGTCCGGGCCGTCAAGGAGGGCATCGGGGTTTCCGTCCGGGTGGAGGTGGTCGATCCGGAGACGCTGGAGCGCTCCGTGGGGAAGATCAAGCGGCTGGTGGACCTCCGCGGGGCCGAAGAGGGAGGGGGCGCGCCTGCGGGCAGCTGAAACCACCCTTTCGGGCCTATTTCGGGGCGGCTCCCGGGAGTCGGCGGGCCCTGCCGGGTAGTGCATGAGGCGTGATCTCCCTCATCCGGCAGCTGCACGACCGTGTCCAGGGTTCCCCTGCCGGGCTGGCCTGGAGCCGTGGCCGGGAGATGGAGCTGATGCACCGGGCCATGGGCTTCGCAGCCCTGGGGTTCCTCACCCTGGTGCCGCTGCTGGTGGTCGTGGCGGCCGCCGCGCCGGGCAGCGGCTCGGGGTTCGGCCGGTGGCTCGGCCAGGCCCTCGGCGTGGCGGAGTACTCGCGGGCGCGGGTCGAGATGCTGTTCAGCGCGGCGGACCTGGCACTGGAGCGGACCACCGCCTTCGGGCTCGCGGCACTGGCGGTCTTCGGCCTGACCTTCGGCTCAGCCGTACAGACCGGCTACGAGAAGGTCTGGGACCTGCCGACCGCCCGCTGGCACACCATGTGGCGGCACGTCATCTGGCTGGCGCTCCTCGTCTGCTACCTCGCCCTGCTCGTCGGGATCCCCGCTCCGTCGAACGACGCCCTCGGCACGGTCCTGGGCACCGTCGGCGACCTCCTCGGCACCTGCCTGTTCTTCTGGGGCTCACAGCGGCTGCTGCTGGGCGGCCGGGTCCGCTGGCGCGCCCTGATCCCGGGGGCGGTGGCCACCAGCCTCGGGCTCCTGGGGCTGCGGATCTTCTCGCAGCTGGTGTTCTCCCCGCTGATCGCCTCCAACGCCGTGACCTACGGCCCCTTCGGCACCCTGCTGGTCGTCCAGTCCTGGCTGGTCGGCGTCGGCTTCGTGGTCTACGGAGGAGCCCTCGTCGGGCGACTTCTCCACGAGCACCTCACCCTCCGGCGGCTGCGCCACAGCGGAATCTTTCCCCCCGACGACTCGTCTTCTCATGAGGGGAGATCCGGCTGACCGTGCGGCTCCGGCGATGCCGGGACGAACCGCCACCGCCGATCAAGTAGGGCTGAAGACCAGGGGATTGACGAGCGCACAGCACCAGGGGAGCCTCGTCCGGTACGGCCGGACCTCACGGAGGCCGCGCTCACCGCCCGGAACACCGTCGGCCCGCGGCGGGCCGCCGCCCCGAGCCCCGGCGCGTGCCGTGTCCGTCACGCCCAGCGCGCCGGGTACGAGCCGATCGGGATGCGCGGCCGCCAGCCCACCGAGGTCGTCACGAAGGTCGCCGGACCCCTACGGACGCCTCCACGTCGTCGCCCACACCGCGGCGCGGGGCCTGGTCAGCGCCGTGAAGGAGACCTCCGACGCCGAGTCCGCCACCTGATGGACCCGCACTCCTTCGACCCGGCGGCGCTCACCGGCCGCGCTGCCGCACATGCGGGCGCGGAAGGCGCGTGTGGTGGTGCGGATAGAGCGGTATCGGCGGGCGGCTCGCCTTCGCCGGCGCCGGGGGCGTACTGCGCACGGGATTCGGCCCCGGAGGGACCGAGGCGCTCGCCGCCGAAGGCGCCGGTGCTGGAATCCAGGCCCCGGTCGTACAGTCCGGGGTCCTTCCGGACGGGCCGCGCGGGCGGGACCACACTGCGCCGAACGGAGGCCACTGGCCCGCCGACGAGGCCACGATCGGGCCGTTCCGCCAAGGCCTGGCGGTCAGCCACGTCCGCCGACCCGGCGACCCCATTGACCGGTTGAGCGGCCGCCGCGATCCTCACGGCCCCCGCGGAAGGCGCCCGCGAGGAGGCCCACACCTGGGAGCCGATCAGCCAGGGCATCGATGTCGAACCCGTCCGGGAACCGGCCTGGCAGCCCCGTGCCGCAGAAGAGATCCCGTCAGCCCCTCCCGGGCAGGGACCGGCCCGCCCCCCGGCCCGTGCCCCTCGGATCCCCGGCCGCGTCCGCGGGCAAGCCTCGACGCGGAGCCGATCCGGCCCCGCCGGCGGTGCTGCGGCGCGGAGGGGCTGGGGGCGAAGCCCCGCCGAGCGGGCCCGCAGGGGAGCCTCGCCGTCGGCCCGTAACCCCTGCGGCCCGGCTCGGCCAGCGCCGGTGGCCAGGGGGGGCAGGGGGGTCAGGGGGCCTCGGGCGGGGTGTGCGCGAAGCGGTCGCGCAGCTCGCGCTTGAGGATCTTGCCGCTGGCGTTGCGCGGGAGGGCCGTCACGAACAGGACGCGCTTCGGGGCCTTGAAGTGGGCCAGCTTCTCCCGCGCGTATGTCATCAGCTCCGCCTCCGTCACCTCTCCACGCGGTACCACCACCGCCGTCACCGCCTCGATCCACCGCTCGTCGGGCAGCCCGACCACCGCCGCCTCGGCCACGCCCGGATGGGTGTACAGCACGTCCTCCACCTGCCGTGAGGCGACCAGCACCCCGCCGGAGTTGATGACGTCCTTGACCCGGTCCACCACCGTGTAATAGCCCTCCGCGTCCCGCACCGCCAGGTCCCCCGAGCGGAACCACCCGTCCCGGAAGGCCCTGTCCGTCGCCTCCGGGTCGTCCCAGTAGCCCAGGCACAGCTGCGGGGACCGGTAGACCACCTCGCCCGCCGTACCGTCCGGGACGTCCTTGCCCTCCTCGTCGACGACCTTCGCCTCGACATGGCGCACAGGACGCCCGCACGAGTCCATCCGCCCCTCGTGTTCCGTCGGCCCCAGCACCGTGGCCAGCGGCCCGATCTCGCTCTGCCCGAAGCAGTTGTAGAAGCCGAGCCCCGGCAGCCGCCCCCGCAGCCGCTCCAGGACCGGCACCGGCATGATCGAGGCCCCGTAGTACGCCTTGCGCAGCGCGCCCAGGTCCCGCCGGCCGAAGTCCGGATGGTTGGCCAGGGCGATCCACACCGTCGGCGGGGCGAAGAGGCTGTCGGCCCGCCCCGCCTCGACCAGGTCGAAGATCTGCTCCGCGACCGGTGCGTCCAGGATCGTGTTCTCCGCCCCCACCGCCAGGTAGGGGAGCAGGAAGACGTGCATCTGCGCCGAGTGGTAGAGCGGCAGCGAGTGCACGGGCCGGTCCCCCTCGGCCAGGTCCAGCGCCTCGATCGCGCTCTCGTACTCGTGGACGAGGGCCCTGTGCGTCATCATCGCGCCCTTGGGCAGGGCCGTCGTCCCGGAGGTGTAGAGCAGCTGGACCAGGGCGTCGGGGTCGCCGGCCGCCTCGAACGGTGTCTGTTCCGCCGCCGGATCCGCAAGGTCCCGCAGCGGCCGCACCTCGTACCCGGCCGGCACCCGGTCGGCCAGTTCGGGATCGGCGAGCACCAGGGCGCTCCCCGAGTTCCGAAGGATGTGGGCGAGGTCCTCGCCCGTCAGGTTCTGGTTCACCGGGACGTGGACGAGTCCGGCCCGGGCGCAGGCGAGGAACGCGATCAGGTAGGCGTCGGAGTTGTGGGCGTAGGTGGCGACCCGGTCACCGGGGGCCAGCCCGTGCGGCCCCCTGAGGAGGGCCGCGGCAGTGGAGACGGCCGCGTCGAGCCGGGCGTAGCTCCAGCTCCGTTCCCGGTAGCGGACCGCCGTCCGGTCAGGAGTCCGCCGCGCGCTGTCGCGCACCAGTCCGTCGACCGTGTTGTGCCGCACTGCCTTCATGACGCGAACCTCGTCTCCCCCGTCGGATACCAAACGGGATGTTGACAGATCATCCGATCACCTGCATGAGTGTGGGGCAACCCGAGCACCACCGGTTTCACGAGCAACCACGCTCGATCGCAGGCTACTTGGGAGACATGTTGCGCGCTTTCCCCGCACGCCGCCCCACCCGACCCGTCCGCCGCGTCGCCCTGTTCGGCGCCGCCCTGCTCGCCACCGCCGCCGCGATCCCGCAGGCCGCGGCGGCCACCGACGACAACACGGTTACGCACGGCGGGCTTTCGGCGGTCATCCGCTACACCGAGTACGGCATACCCCACATAGTCGCCCGGGACTACGCGCACCTCGGCTTCGGCACCGGCTGGGCGCAGGCCGCCGACCAGGTGTGCGTCCTGGCCGACGGGTTCGTGACCCTCGCCGGTGAGCGCTCGCGCTGGTTCGGCCCCGGCGCCGCCCCCGACGGGTCGCTCTCGTCCGCCGCCGGGAACCTCTCGAGCGACCTGTACTTCAAGGGCGTACGGGAGTCCGGCACGGTCGAGCGGCTGCTGTCGACGCCCGCTCCGGCCGGTCCCGGCAAGGACGTGAAGGAGCTGATGCGCGGCTGGGCCGCCGGCTACAACGCCTGGCTCGCCCAGAACGAGATCACCGACCCAGCCTGCAAGGGCGCGGCCTGGGTCCGCCCGGTCACCGCCACCGACGTGGCCGCCCGCGGCTTCGCGGTCTCGGTCCTCGGCGGTCAGGGACGCGGCGTCGACGGCATCACCGGCGCGCAGCCACCGGGCACACCGGCGCCTGGCGCACCGGCGCCGGGCGCGGGTGCCCTCGCAGCGGCCCCGCAGGAGATCGATCCGGCCGCCGCAGCGGAGGCCGCCCGGGAGCTCTTCGACACCACCCGCTACGACATGGGCTCCAACGCGGTGGCCTTCGCCGGCTCCACCACCGCGAGCGGCGGCGGTCTGCTGCTCGGCAACCCGCACTACCCGTGGCAGGGCAGCCGCCGCTTCTGGCAGTCCCAGCAGACCATCCCGGGCGAGCTGAACGTCTCCGGCGGCTCCCTGCTCGGCACCACCGCGGTCAACATCGGCTTCAACGAGAAGGTGGCCTGGAGCCATACGGTGGCCACCGGCACCCCCGTCAACCTGCACCAGCTCACCCTCGACCCGTCCGATCCGACCGCCTACCTGGTCGACGGCAAGCCGGAGAAGATGACCCGGCGGACCGTCACCGTCCCGGTCGCCACGGGCGATCCGGTCACCCGCACCCAGTGGTGGACCCGCTACGGTCCCGTGATCACGGGCCTCGGCCCGAGCCTGCCCCTGCCCTGGACGACGGGGACGGCGTACGCGCTGAACGATCCCAACGCGGCGAACCTGCGCGGCTCCGACACCGCACTGGCCATGGGCAGGGCCCGCTCGGTCGCGGGCATCCAGGAGGCCCTGAGGCGCACGCAGGGCCTGCCCTGGGTCAACACGGTGGCCGCGGACTCGGCGGGCGGCACCCTCTTCACCCAGTCCCAGGTGCTCCCCCGCATCACCGACGAGCTCGCCGCCCGCTGCTCCACCCCGCTGGGCCGGGCCACGTATCCGGCGTCGGGGCTGGCGGTGCTGGACGGTTCGCGCGGTGACTGCGCGCCCGGCTCGGACCCCGACGCCGTACAGCCGGGCGTGTTCGGCCCGGGGAAGGCGCCGACCCTGCGCGACGCCCCGTACGCGGAGAACTCCAACGACAGCGCCTGGCTGGCCAATGCGGACCGCCCGCTGACCGGCTACGAACGCGTATGGGGCAATGTCTCCACCCCGCGCTCGATGCGTACGCGCGGTGCGGTGGAGGACGTGGCGGCGATGGCCGCGAAGGGCCGGCTGACGGTGACCGACCTGCAGGAGCAGCAGTTCGCGAACCGGGTGCCGGCCGGCGGCCTGGCGGCGGCCGACGCGGCGCGGGCCTGCGCGGCCCTGCCCGGGGGCACGGCCACGGCGAGCGACGGCACCGCGGTGGACGTCTCGGCGGCGTGCGGGGTGCTGGCGGGCTGGGACCGTACCGCCGACAGCTCCAGTCGCGGCGCGCTGCTCTTCGACCGGTTCTGGCGCAGGCTGACCGCCACGACCCCCGCCAAGGACCTGTGGCTGGTGCCGTTCTCGGCGGCCGATCCGGTACGCACGCCCCGTACGCTCAACCAGGCCGCACCCGGCATCGGGCGCTCCCTCGCCGACGCGGTCGCCGAGCTGAGGGCGGCCGGGATTGCGCTGGACGCCCCGCTGGGCGAGCACCAGTTCGTGGTCCGCGGCGGACAGAAGCTGCCGGTCGGCGGCGGTACGGAGGCTCTCGGCGTCTGGAACAAGATCGAGGCGCCGTGGAACGCGGCGGCCGGGGGCTACCCCGAGGTCGTGCACGGATCCAGCCACATTCAGGCGGTGGGCTGGGACGGCGGCCACTGCCCGGTGGCGCGCACCCTGCTGACGTACGGCCAGTCCGCGAACCCGCACTCGCCCTCCTCCGCGGACCAGACCCGGCTGTTCTCGCAGGAGCGCTGGGTGACCTCGAGGTTCTGCGAGCGGGACATCCTCACATCGCCGCAGCTGAAGGTGGTGTGGCCGCGCGAACGTCGGTGACCCGCCCGGCCTGCTTCCTGGCCGCGGCCCTCACGGGCTGACGGCCAGGAAGAGGTACGCGGCCAGCAGGACGAGGTGCACCCCGCCCTGGAGCAGCGTGGCGCGGCCGGGGGCGATGGTCAGGGCGCTGACCACGACGGTCAGGGCGAGCAGCACCAGGTGGGTCGGGCCGAGGCCCAGCGTCAGCGGGCCCGACAGCCAGACGGAGGCCAGCGCGATCGCCGGGATGGTCAGGCCGATGCTGGCGATGGCGGAGCCGTAGCCCAGGTTGAGGCTGGTCTGGACGCGGTCGCGGCGGGCCGCACGGACGGCGGCCAGGGTCTCGGGAGCCAGGACGAGCAGGGCGATGATCACACCGACGACGGCGTTGGGCAGGCCGGCGTCGGCGACGCCCTTCTCGATGGTCGGGGAGACGGCCTTGGCGTTGCCGACCACGGCGACGAGCGAAACCAGCAGCAGGCCGACGCTGGCCAGGGCGGCGCGGGCGGTGGGCGGCGCGGCGTGGTCGGCGCCGTCGGCGTCCGGGCCGGGACTCCGCCCGGTGTCCACGGGAAGGAAGTAGTCCCGGTGACGGACGGTCTGGACGGCGATGAACAGGCCGTAGAGCGCGAGCGAGGCGACGGCCGCGAAGGTCAGCTGGGCGGTGGAGAACTCCGGGCCGGGCTTGGAGGTGGTGAAGGCCGGCAGGACGAGGCTGAGGACGGCGAGGGTCGCGACGGTGGCGAGGGCCGCTCCGGATCCTTCGGCGTTGAAGACGGCGACGCGGTTGCGCAGGGCGCCGACGAGGAGGGACAGTCCCACGATGCCGTTGCAGGTGATCATGACGGCGGCGAAGACGGTGTCCCGGGCGAGGGAGGCGGTCTTGTCGTTGCCGTCGGCCATCAGGGTGACGATGAGCGCCACTTCGATGACGGTGACGGCGACGGCCAGGACGAGGGAGCCGAAGGGTTCGCCGACGCGGTGGGCGACGACTTCGGCGTGGTGGACGGCCGCCAGCACGGCGCCCGCCAGGCAGAGGGCGACCAGCGCCACCGCGAATCCGGGCAGATCGCGCCCCCAGCTGAAGACGAGCGCCACGAGCGCCACCACGGGGACCAGGAGGGTCCAGTCGGTCAGGGGGGACCTGCGCGTTGCCGTACTCATGTCGGCCAAGTTGCCAGAACTGTGCGCCCAGTGCGGCGCGACGCCCGCCTGCGGGGCCCTGACGTGGGACTTCTCAGGAAGCAGCCGGGCGTGGCGGACACCGGGCAACGGTGTGCGCCGGCGCCCGGGGCTTCCACGCCGCCGCGCGCCTGTTGCATGATCCGGACATGGTGAACCCGAGGAAAAGAGCGGAATTCTTTGCCGGCGACGGGGACGACGGCCGCTTCAGCGGCCCGGCGACCGGGGACGAACGGCCGATGCTCGTCTCCGTCCTGGCCGCCCAGCGGGCGACGCTGAAGCTGAAGTGCGGGGGGCTGGAGGACGAGTTGTCGCGGCGCTCCGTGGAACCGTCGACGCTCTCGCTCCTGGGCCTGGTGCGGCATCTGGCCGAGGTGGAGCGCCGCTGGTTCCGGCAGGTGCTGGCCGGGCAGGACGTGGCCTCGCTGTTCTCCTCGCCGGCCGACCCGGACGGGGCCTTCGACGGCGCGCTGTCCGCTCCCGGGGCCGTCGAGGAGGCGTGGGTGGCGTGGCGCGCCGAGGTGGCGTTCGCCGAGCGCTTCACCGCCGGGGCGCCCGACTTGGACGTCGAGGGCACGGACGCGTGGCGGGGGAAGGTCTCGCTGCGCTGGGTGCTCCTCCACATGGTCGAGGAGTACGCCCGGCACAACGGCCACGCCGACCTGCTCAGGGAACGGATCGACGGGGCCGTCGGCGTCTAGTGCTGTGACCGGGAAGATTCGCCGGGTTGCTCGTGCTGGACCGAGCAGGAGGGGCCGAAACCCCAGGACCTCGTCCGGCTAGGCAGTACCAGTTCGGTGCGGTTCCGGCGGGCGATGATGCTGCTGGCCTCGGCCGGCGGCACTTCACCCGCTGGTCCACCCGCAAGCTCGCCGATCACCTGCGCAGGAACACAGCCAGGATCGTCCGGACCGGCCGGGAGGCTCTACGGTGCTTACTGGCCCGCCGCGGGATCTCCTTCCAGCGCACGAAGACCTGGAAGGAGTCCCCTGATGCGGGCTTCGACGCCAAGCTGGCCCGTATCGAGTACGCGGTCAACGAGCGGCCGGACCGCACGTTCGCCTTTGACGCATTCGGCCCGCTGGGCATCCGCCCCACCGCCGGCCCCTGCTGGGCAGAACAAGGCAGGCCAGACCGGCTGCCCGCGGCCTACCGCCGCACCCACGGGATCACCTAATTCCATGGCTGCTACTCCGTCGGCGACGACCAGATGTAGGGAATTAATCGGCGCCGCAAGGGCATCGACCACACTTGGGTGGCGAACCGGAACAAGGTCGAGCTGCGCTTCACCCCGACTTACGCGTCCTGGGAACAATCCCATCGAAGCCCACTTCGGACCCTTGCGGCAGTGCACCCTGGCCAACTCGCACCACCACAACCACACGGTCCAGACCCGGGCCCTGCACGCCTACCTGCGCTGGCGGAACCAGAACGCCCGCGACCCCGACGTTCCCGCAGCCCAACGACGCGAACGAGCCCGCATCCGCAGTGAGAAGGGTGTTCGCTGGGGAGGGCGTCGCACCACGATGGCCGCCTGAACGACTACACCTGCTCTCGATACACCCTGATCCCGATCGGCCTGAGTCCGCGGATCGTTGCCCAGGCCGCTCGCTCGGTCAGTCCTTGCGCCCACTCCTCGAGATCGTCTCCGGCATCGTGGAAGAACCACGAGTCGTAGCTTCCGAGGGCCTCCAAGGCGGGTGCGAGGCCGTATTTGAGCTCGCAGTGGACCTGCACGTAATGGTCGTGATCACCGTCGCTGGCGGAGATCTCGAACTGCCGGGTGAGGTCCAGCGTGAACGCTCGAGGGCCGTCGAACGCGTGGATCCCGTACTGGAACAGAAGACCGTCAGCGTCGGGTATGTCCGGGACGTCGAACGGCCGTCGGCCAAATCGGAGGAAGGCAAGCCAGAAATCTTCCGTCACCAGATCGTCAAGCGCTCGCTGCCCTGACCCTGAACCCAGTTCGCCCTCAAGCAATCCGACGGCCTCATCCATCGACAGTCTCCGCGTCATGCCCGACCTCCTCACCCACCGCAGCCTTTCTCAGCGTACTGACCCTGGTGATCCTTCCCGGTCAGAGCACTAGGTCGGGTCCGACCCGCGGCCGGCGCCGTCACATGGCGCGGTCGTGGCCCTCCCAGTACGGGTCGCGCAGCCGCCGCTTGTAGAGCTTGCCGTTGGGGTCGCGGGGCATCGTCCCGATGAAGTCGACCGTCTTGGGGCGTTTGTAGCCGGCGAGCTGCCGCTCGCAGTGGTGCAGGATCTCCGTGGCCAGCGCGTCGCCCGCCTCGAAGCCCTCGGCCGGTTCGATGACGGCCTTGACCTCCTCGCCCCAGTCGGCGTGCGGGATGCCGAAGGCCGCGGCGTCGGCGACCGCCGGGTGGGTGAGGAGGGCGGACTCGATCTCGGCGGGGTAGATGTTCACCCCGCCCGAGATGATCATGTCGATCTTGCGGTCGCGGAGGAAGAGGTACCCCTCCTCGTCCATCAGGCCCAGGTCACCCACGGTGAAGAAGTCACCGATGCGGTTCTTCTTCGTCTTGCCCTCGTCTTTGTGGTAGCTGAAGCCGCCGGTGTTCATCTTCAGGTAGACGGTGCCCAGTTCCCCGGGGGGCAGCCGGTTGCCGTCGTCGTCGAAGATGGCGAGTTCGCTGATCGGCCAGGCCTTGCCGACCGTTCCCGGCTTCTTCAGCCAGTCCTCGGCGGTGGCGAAGGCCCCGCCGCCCTCGCTCGCCGCGTAGTACTCCTCGACGCACCGGCCCCACCAGTCGATCATGGCGCGCTTGACGTGGTCGGGGCAGGGCGCGGCGCCGTGGATGGCGTGTCGCATCGAGGAGACGTCGTACGCGTCCTTCGTCTCCTGCGGGAGGGCGAGGAGCCGGTGGAACTGGGTGGGGACCATGTGGGTGTGCGTGCACGCATGCCGGTCGATCAGCCGCAGCATCTCCTGCGGGGTCCACTTGTCCATCACGACGAGCGGGTGCCCGATGTGCAGGGCAGCGCCCGCGAATTGCAGGACCGCGGTGTGGTAGAGCGGCGAGCAGACCAGGTGCACGTTGTCGTCGAAGGGGCGGATGCCGAAGATGGCGAGGAAGCCGCCGAGGTAGGTCTCTTCGGGCGGCTTGCCGGGCAGCGGGCGCCGGATGCCGCGCGGGCGGCCGGTGGTGCCGGAGGTGTAGTTCATGACCCAGCCGAGGGTGCGCCCCTCGGGCGGGGTACCGGGCTGTCCGTCGAGGAGTTCCCCGTACGGCCGGAAGCCCGGGGCCGCTCCGACGGCGTAGCGGTGGCTCGCGGGCAGGCCGGCCTCGTCGGCCGCGGCGAGGGCGGCGTCGGCGAAGCGCTCGTGGGCGATGAGGACCTTGGCGCCCGAGTCGGAGACGATCCAGGCGATCTCGGGGCCGACGAGGTGGTGGTTGACGGGGACGAGGTAGAAACCGGCCTGGGCGGCGGCGAGGTAGGCGGTGAAGAACTCGACGCCGTTGGGGAGGACGACGGCGAAGACGTCGCCCTGCTCCAGGCCGGCCGCGCGCAGGCCGTGGACGAGGCGGTTGACGTCGGCGTGCAGCCGGCCGGCGCTCCATTCCTCGCCCTCGGGGGTGATGAGGACGGTGCGTTCCGGGTCTGCGGTGGCCTGCGCCCAGAACCCGTTCGGGGGCTGCTTGTCGGGGTCGGTCATGGCGGTCGCGTTCCTCTCAGGCCCGGCCGGCGATGCGGGTGATGCGGTCGATGGCGCGCTCGAAGCCGCTCGTCAGGTCGTCGAAGACGGCCTGGACGCTGCGTTCGGTGTTCATCCGGCCGACGATCTGCCCGACGGGGGTGCCGAGCAGCGGCTGGACCTCGTACTTCTGGATCCGGGAGACGGCCTCGGCGACGAGCAGGCCCTGGAGGGGCATGGGGAGCGCGCCCGGACCCTCCGGGTCGTCCCAGGCGTCGGTCCACTCGGTGCGCAGCTGGCGGGCCGGCTTGCCGGTGAGGGCGCGGGAGCGGACGGTGTCGCCCGAGCCGGCTGCGAGCAGCTTCTCGGTGAGGGCGCGGGAGTGGAGGTCGGCTTCGGTGGTGGTCAGCCAGAGGGAGCCGAGCCAGGCGCCCTGGGCGCCGAGGGCGAGGCCGGCGGCGATCTGCTCACCGCTGCCGATGCCGCCGGCGGCGAGCACCGGGAGCGGGGCGACGGCCTCGGCGATTTCGGGGACCAGGACCATGGTGGCGATGTCGCCGGTGTGGCCGCCGGCCTCGTAGCCCTGGGCGACGACGATGTCGATGCCGGCTTCCGCGTGGCGGCGGGCGTGTTTGGCGCTGCCGGCGAGGGCGGCGACGAGGATGCCGTGGTCGTGGGCGCGCGCGATGACGTCGGCAGGCGGGGAACCGAGCGCGTTCGCCAGGAGTTTGATGGGGTAGTCGAAGGCGACGTCGAGCTGGTTGCGGGCGACCTGCTCCATCCAGCCGGTGATCCGCCAGCCGGAGGCCTCGCCCTCGGCGAGCTCGGGCACGTGGTGTTTGGCGAGGGTGTCGCGGACGAAGGCGCGGTGCCCGGCCGGGATCATCGCCTCGATGTCGGCTTCGCTGATGCCGTCGACGGCCTTCTTGGCGGGCATGACGACATCGAGGCCGTAGGGCTTGCCGTCGGTGTGCGCCTGCATCCACTCGAGGTCGCGTTTGAGGTCGTCGGGCGCGGTGTAGCGGACCGCGCCGAGAACGCCGAATCCACCCGCCCGGGTGATGGCGGCGGCGACCGCCGGGAAGGGCGTGAAGCCGAAGATGGCGTGTTCGACTCCCAGTTTCTTGCTCAGCTCCGTCTCCATGGGCGGCAGGATGCCGCAGCCCGCCATGCGAGGGAAGAGGTTTTCTGATGCAGTGTCAGATTCTTTACGGGGCGGTCGGTGCGGGCGTGGGCCGACGGAGGGGCAGATACCCATTAGCCTGCGGCGGGCCCGGCGTGACGCGGGCCCGCGCCCGGAGCCGGTCGCCTGCGGCGCTCAGGGCACCGGGCAGGCACCCCGGGCCCGCAGCCCGCTCCCCGGAGCGGCGGTGCGGGGCGTGGTGAACGGCAGCGGGCAACAGGCGGCGAACGGCAGACGGCTGGCGGCACGTCAGTGACAGGAGGGCCGGAGATGGCAGGAGCGACGGGGGCCGACGGACTGCGGCAGCGGCGCGGGAGCGCGAGCGGGACCGGCCCCGGGGATGCGGGCGGCCCCGGGAATGCCGCCGGGCCCGGGGATGCGGGCGGGCCCGGGGATGCGGGCGGGCCCGGGCGGGAGAACGACGACGGGCGCCGACGCGGGGACCTGATCGCGGCCGGGCCCGGGGATGCGGGCGGACCCGGGCGGGAGAACGACGGCGGGCACCGGCGCGGGGACCTGAGCGGCGCGGGGCCCGGGAAGGCCGGCGGGCCCGGGCGCGCGAGCGGGCCCGGGAATGCGGGCGCCGGGAATGCGGGCGGGCCCGGGCGGGGGTTGACCCGCCGGCGGTTGGGGGCCCGGCTGCTGGCGCTCGGTGGGGTGCTCGTGCTGCACGCCGCGCTGCCCGGCAGCGCCGGGGCGGCCGGAAATCCGGCGGAGCGGCGTGCGCTCCAGGGGCTGCGGCTGCGCTACGGGTCGGCGCGCCAGGCCGGGCTGTTGGAACGGCACCTGGAGGCGGTGGCGGACGAGGCGCGGAGGTTCCTGGGCCCCTCGCCCGAACGCCCCTACTACGCGGGGGCGGTGGTCCTCGCCGGCCGGGGCCGCACCGTCGCCCTGCACCGGGCCATGGGCGACGCCGTACGGTACGCGGACTACGACGGGCGGACCGACCGGGTGCGGGAGTTCCCGGCGGCCGAGCGGATCGCGATGGCCGAGGACACCGTCTTCGACCTGGCCTCGCTGACGAAGCTGTTCACCTCCGTCCTGGCCGTGCAGCAGATGGAGCGGGGCCGGCTGGAGCTGGAGGCTCCGGTGGCCCGGTACCTGACCGAGTTCACCGGCGGCGGGAAGGAGCTGATCACGGTCCGCCAGCTGCTCACGCACACCTCGGGGCTGCGCTCGTGGGCGCCGTTCTACCGGGAGTCCACGCGGGAGGGCCGGCTGCGGCTCCTGTGGTCGGTGCAACCGCAGGACGCTCCGGGGACCGTCTACCGGTACTCCGACCTGAACCTGATCACCCTCCAGCTGCTCCTGGAACGGATCACCGGTCGCAGTCTGGATGCCCTGCTCCACGACGAGATCACCGCTCCGCTCGGGATGCACCGCACTCGCTACAACCCGCCGCGCTCCTGGCGCCGCGTCACCGCCGCCACCGAGGTGCAGCGTCCGCCCTGGTCCGGACTGGACCGCGGACTGGTGTGGGGCGAGGTCCACGACGAGAACGCCTACGCGCTCGGCGGTGTCGCCGGCCACGCCGGGGTCTTCGGCACCGCCTGGGACCTGGCCGTCCTCGCCCGCACCCTCCTCGACGGCGGGGTCTACGCGGGCAAGCGCATCCTGCGCCCCGCCTCCGTCGAGCTGCTGTTCACCGACTACAACACGGCCTTCCCCGGCGACGACCACGGTCTGGGTTTCGAGCTCTACCAGCACTGGTACATGGGCGCCATGGCCACCCCGCACTCCGCGGGCCACACCGGCTTCACCGGCACCTCCCTCGTCCTCGACCCCTCCACCGACTCCTTCCTGATCCTGCTCGGCAACTCCGTGCACCCCGTGCGCACCTGGCGGGCCGGCAGCGCGCCCCGCGTCGCCGTCGGCAACCGCTTCGCGCGCGCCGTCCCCGTCCGTACGAGGCACGGAGGTCCCGCCTGGTACTCCGGCATGGAGACGGGCGGCTCGGGCACCCTCACCCTGCCCCCGCTCTCCCCGGCCACGGGCTCCGCCCGGCTGCGCTGCGCCGTGTGGTGGGACACCGTGCCCGGCGAGGGGGCCTTCCACCTGGAGGCCTCGCCCGACGGGCAGCGGTGGGAGCCGCTGCCGTTCAGCACCGTCCGGGCCACGGGCGGCGCCGCCGAGCCGTGGCCCCGGGGCTCCGCGGGCGGCTGGTCCGGCCGCATCTGGCACCGCCTGGAGGCCCCCCTCACGGCCGCCTGGGCGGGCCGCGAGGTACGGCTCCGCTTCCGACACACCGCGACCGGCCGCTACGTCGGCCGCGGGGTCTACGTGGACCTCATCCGCGTGTCGGAACCGGCCCGCCTGCTCTTCGCGGAGGACCGCCCCGCGGACGCCGCCCGCATCGAGGCGACGGGCTGGACGCGTTCGGCGGACTGAGGGCCCCGGCAGGCGGTTCGCGTGCGGACCGAGCGAAGGCTCAGTGCCGGACCAGGCAGAACGGATGCCCCGCCGGGTCCGCGTAGACGTCCCAGCCGCGGTCGGCGGATCCCTCCTCGAGCAGGGTCGCGCCGGCCGCCAGGGCCTCCTCCCGCGCCGCCCGCAGGTCGGGGACGCCGAAGTCCAGGTGGAACTGCTGCGGGCGGGCGGGGTCGCCCCACTGCGGCGGCCTGTGGTCCGGAGACCGCTGGAAGGCGAGGACCAGGCCGGCCGGGGTGTGCAGCGTCGCCCAGTCCTCGTCGGTCTGCCACCGGCGGTCCCGGCGGTTGACGGTGCCGCCCAGCAGGGACCGGTAGAACGCGGCGAGCCGCCCCGGATCGGGACAGTCGAGGACCACGCACTGCAGCTCAGCGATCATGGCTGGATGCTAGCGCTGCGGCCGGGCGCGCGCTCCGCCGTCCCGGGACGAAGCACGTGCCCGCGGGTGTTGGTGCTCGTTGTCGAGGTTCGTTGACCGTTCAACACGAAGGCAGGCAGACCGCATGACCATCGGCATCGACTGGGACAACCCAACCGACCCCAGGCCGGGAAGCCGGCAGTTGGACCACGTCGAGCAGTACGTGGGCTCGAACGGAGCCGAGGGCCACTACTGGAACGGCACCCAGACCCTCCTGCTCACCACCGTGGGCCGGATCTCCGGGAACCCCGTGCGGACCCCCCTCATCTACGGGGAAGACGACGGCCGTTACCTCCTCGTCGCCTCCAAGGGCGGCGACCCGGCCCACCCGCTCTGGTACCGGAACCTCACCGAGCACCCCGAGGTCCGCATCCAGGTCGGCTCCGAGACCCTGGAGGGGGCCGCCCGCACCGCGACCCCGGAGGAGCGCACCGCGTACTGGCCGGTCATGGTCCGGCACTGGCCCTCGTACGACGCGTACCAGGCCAAGACCGACCGCGAGATCCCGATCGTCGTCATCGAACCGGTTCGCTAGCGCGGCCGGCGGCTCAGTGCCCGAGCACCGCCATCGCCGCGTTGTGCCCGGGGACCCCGCTCACGCCGCCGCCCCTGACCGCCCCCGCGCCGCACAGCAGTACGTTGCGGTGGGCGGTCTCCACGCCCCACCGGCCGCCCGCGCCGGCGTACGGCCACGACAGGTCCCGGTGGAAGATGTGGCCCCCGGGCAGCCGCAGGTCGCGCTCCAGGTCCAGCGGGGTCTTCGCCTCGATGCAGGGGCGGCCGTCCGCGTCGAAGGCGAGGCAGTCGGTAAGCGGTTCGGCCAGGTGCGCGTCGAGCTGCGCCAGGGTGGCGGTCAGCAGCACCTCGCGCGCCTGCTGGTTGTCGTGCCGGAAGAGCCGGGCCGGGGTGTGCAGGCCGAAGAGGGTCAGCGTCTGGTAGCCCTGCTCCACCAGATCCGGCCCGAGGATCGTCGGATCGGTCAGCGAGTGGCAGTAGATCTCCGAGGGCGGTACGGACGGCAGTTCGCCGGACGCCGCCTCCGCGTGAGCCCGCGCGAGCTCGGCGTACCCCTCGGCGATGTGGAAGGTGCCGCCGAAGGCCTCGCGCGGGTCGACGGCGGTGTCCCGCAGCCGCGGCAGGCGCCGCAGCAGCATGTTGACCTTGAGCTGGGCGCCCTCGGGGGCCGGCTCCGCCGCCGGGGCTTCGCCGAGGAGTTCGGCCAGCGCCTGCGGCGAGGCGTTCACCAGCACCGTGCGGCCGACGACCCGCCCCTCCCCCGCCGCGGTACGGAACACCACCTCGGCCGGGGCGATCCCGTCCGCGTCGATCCGCAGCACCTCGTGCCCGGTGGCGATCTCCGCCCCGGCCTCCCGGGCGGCCGCCGCCAGGGCGTCCGTCAGGGCGCCCATGCCCCCGACCGGGACGTCCCAGTCGCCCGTGCCGCCGCCGATGACGTGGTAGAGGAAGCAGCGGTTCTGTGCGAGCGAGGGGTCGTGGGCGTCGGCGAAGGTGCCGATGAGCCCGTCCGTCAGGACCACGCCCCGGACCAGGTCGTCGGTGAAGTGGGCCTCGACCGCCCGCCCGAGGGGTTCTTCGAACAGCATCCGCCAGGCGGCGTCGTCGTCGATCCGGGCCCGCAGCTCCTCGCGGGTGGGCAGCGGCTCGGTGAGGGTCGGGAACACCTTCTCGGCGACCCGGCCCGTGGTCCCGTAGAAGGCGCGCCAGCTCTCGTACTCCCGCTCCGAGCCGGTCAGCCGTGCGAAGGACTCCCGGGTACGGGCCTCACCGCCGCCGACCAGCAGGCCGCCGGGCCGGCCGCCGCGCTCGACGGGCGTGTAGGAGGACACCGTGCGCCGGCGCACCGAGAAGCGCAGCCCCAGATCGCGCACGATCTTCGCCGGGAGCAGGGAGACGAGGTAGGAGTAGCGCGACAGCCGGGCGTCGAGGCCGGCGAAGGGGCGGCTGGAGATCGCTGCCCCGCCGGTGTTCCCGAGGCGTTCCAGGACCAGGACCGAGCGGCCCGCCCGGGCCAGGTAGGCCGCGGCGACCAGGCCGTTGTGCCCGCCGCCCACGATCACGTCGTCGTATACGTCGCGCCCGAAGGCACCGGAGCCCCGCATGGCTGTCATGGCTCTTGGTAGCACACCTGGCCGAGCCGCTCCAGGCAGTGCGCCTCGTCGGCGTGGGCCAGGGCGGTGTCGGGATGCTCGTCGCCGAGGGACCGTTCGCGGATGCCCGCGAGGTCCCGGTAGATGGGCAGCGCCTCGTCCCAGCGGCCCAGCCGGCCCAGTCCGGCGGCCAGTTCGCGGCGGCTGACCAGGGTGTCGGGGTGCTCGGGCCCGAGGGCCCTGGCCCGGGCGGCGCCCACCTGCCTGGCCTCGGCGACGGCCTCCTCCCAGCGGTCCAGGCGGCCCAGGTTGACGCCGAGGACGTGCCGGGCGCGCAGCGTCTCGGGGTCGTTGGCCCCGTAGGCGCGGGTACGGTCGCGGACCAGGGCCCGGAAGAGGTCGAGGGCCTGGGCGCTGTTGCCGGTACGGCCGAGCGCGATGCCGACCTCGTAGCGTGCGGCGAGGGTGTCGGGGTGGTCGCGGCCGAGGACGCGCTCGCGTACGGCGGCGACCTCGCGGAAACCGGCCAGGGCCTCCTCCCAGCGGTCCAGCCGGCCGAGCGCGTACGCCACCTCGTAGCGGGTCAGGAGCGTGTCCGCGTGCTCTGCTCCGAGCACGGCCTCCCGGTCGGCGGCGACCTCGGCGGCGGCGTTGTGGGCCTCCGAGAACCGGCCGAGGGCGCCCAGGGCGCAGGCCAGGTTGTGGCGGCAGCGCAGGGTGTCGGGGTGGAGCGGCCCCATGGTGCGCCGGCGGGCGGCGAGCACCGCGACGTAGATGTCGTAGGCCTCCCGGTGGCGTCCGAGCCTGCCCAGTTCGTACGCCGCCTCCTGGCGCGCGGCGAGGGTGTCGGCGTGGTCCGGGCCGAGGGTCCGGGTGCGTCCCTCGGCCACGGCTTCGTACACGGCCAGGGCTTCCTCGGGCCGGCCCGCGCGGCTGAGGGCGAAGGCCCTGGTGTGGCCGGCGGCGAGGGCCTCGGGTCCGGTTTCCCGCGGGCCGGGGACGCGCGGGATCCCGTAGGCGGCGGTGAGCCGCGGGTCTTCGTCGGGGGCGGGCCGGACGATCCGCTGGGGGCCGCTCGGGTGCGGGGCGGCGTGCTCGCCGCTCGGGCGGGGAACGGCGGGCGTGGCCGGATGGGCGGGCGTGGCCGGGTGGGCGGGCGTGGCCGGCTGTTCGGGGGTGGTCCGCTGCTCGCCGCTGGGGCGCGCGGCCGCCCAGGAGCCGGTGAGGACGGCCCATTCGCCGCTCGCGGGGCGGGCGTCGATGCCGGCCTTGCGGCCGGCCGTCATCCCGCGGGCCCAGGCCGGCAGCGGGGCCTGCGCGCCGGCCGGGCCGCCGGGGCCAAGGCGGGCCTCGACGAGGCGCCGGTGCAGGTGGCGGGCGTCGCCGGGACGGTCCTCGGGGCGCTTGGCGAGCAGGTCGAGGACGGCCCGCTCGAAGTATGCGGGCAGTTCGGGACGGTGCTCTCGGGGCGGCACGGGCGGGGTGTCGCGGTGGCCGACCAGGACCGACCAGGAATCGCCGAGGTCGAAGGGCGGGGCGCCGGTGGCGATCTCGTAGAGGACGCAGCCGAGGGAGTAGAGGTCGCTGCGGTGGTCGACCTCGCCGCCCGCGATCTGCTCGGGCGACATGTAGTGCGGGGTGCCCATGGCCATGCCGCCGCCGGTGAGCTTGGCGGTGAAGCCGATGTCGTGTGCGAGGCGGGCGATGCCGAAGTCGCAGATCTTCACGGTGCCGTCGGCGAGCCGCATGATGTTGGCCGGCTTCAGGTCGCGGTGGACCACGCCCTGGTCGTGGGTGTAGCCGAGGGCGGCGGCCATCTGCTCGGCGATGTCGACGACCACGTCCACGGGGAGCGGGCGGCTCTCGTTGTCGGCGAGGAGCTGGCTGAGGTTGCGGCCGTCGAGGAGCTCCATGACGAGGTAGAGGGGGCCGCCCGCGGCGCTGTCGTCGCCGAAGTCGTGGACGACGGTGACGCCCCGGTGCTGGAGGGACGCGGCGACGCGGGCCTCGCGGCGGAACCGCTCGCGCAGCACCTGGGTGAAGTGGGCGTCCTGCTCTGGTCCGAGCGGTTTGAGGCACTTCACGGCGACCTGTCGGCCCAGCGACTCGTCTCGGGCGCGCCACACCTCGCCCATGCCGCCGCGGCCGATCAGATCGAGCGACCTGTACCGGCCCTGGATCAGTCTGGACTCCGCCATGTCTTGAAGCCGCCCCCGTCGTCGTGCGATGCCCTCCCCGGCCGGTCCAGTATGGCCGCTGATGTGCGCAGTGTGTACGGCGAGGGGCGACTCCCGGGGCCCATGCGGCGCATCGCTCTCAAGATGTGACCTGGCGGCAGCTTCCAGCGCAGACCTGCGGGAATGCTGCGCAGCACGCGTCCGGTGAGGCGCAGGCGGCGGGTGGTGAGGTGCGGGGCCGGTGCGGGGTGCCCGTACAGCTGGTGCGCCCAGCCGGGGAGGGTGTCGTAGGCGAGGCGGGAGAGGGGGCGCCACAGCAGGTTTCGGCCAGGGACGAGGAGCGGGTGGACGGGTGGCGCGTACAGGAAGTCGTACACGTCGTGGGCGTCGGGGCCGGCGGCGAGCTCGGGGCGGACCGTCTCGAAGTAGGCGGCGAGCGCCGCCGTGTCGGCCGGTACTCCGGCCGGGTCGAGGCCGACGAGGCGGGCGTTGACCCGGTTCTCGTCGACGTAGCGGTCGGCCTGGGCGGGGGTGAGCGGGACGCCGGAGCGGAGCAGGACGTGCAGGAAGCTGTCGATCTGGGCGCAGTGCACCCAGAGCAGGAGCCCGGGGTCATCCACGGGGAAGCGCTCGCCGGTGTCCGGGTCGGTGGCGGACAGCGTGCGGTGGATGGCCCGCACCCTGGCGCCGGCGCGTTCGGCGGTCTCGGTCGTGGCGTAGGTGATCGCCCCGACGAAATCGGCGGTGCGCAGCAGCCGTCCCCAGGCGTCCTTGCGGAAGTCTGAGTTCTCCATGACGCCTCGGACGGCGCGCGGGTGCAGGGCCTGCAGGTAGAGCGCGCGGACGCCGGCGATCCACATCACCGGGTCGCCGTGGCACTGCCAGGTGACGGAGTCCGGCCCGTACAGCCCGGGGTCCGCACCGGCCGCCGCGCCGGTGCCGGTGTCGCCGCCGGATGCGGGTCGCGCGGTGTTCTCCACCCCGCACCTCTACCCGCACGAGCCGCCGGCGATGCGCACGGGGCTTCTTCGGCGTCACGACCCGGCGCCCGCCGGGGCACACCGTTGCCGGGGCCGACACGGCCGTTTCCGCTCAGGGAGGGCCGCTCGGCCCTACCCCGGAGCCCGGGCGGCGGCGGATCCTGGAAGCGGCGAACATCGCATATCGGGAGGAACATCATGTCGAACCGGTGGTCCCCGCCTCCGGGCCGCACAGACAGGACCAGTGCCGTGACCGCACCACGCCTCGACACCGAAACCGTCGCCCTGCTGGTCGGTGACGCCGTCACCGCGCCCTCCATGCACAACGCCCAGCCCTGGAAGTTCGTCTTCCGCCCCGGCGCCGACGTCATCGAGCTGCACGGCGACCCGGAACGGGCCATGACCCGCACCGACCCCGATCACCGTGCGCTCCACCTCGGCTGCGCCGCGGCGCTGCTCAATCTGCGCGTCTCCGCGGCCCGGGCGGGGCTGCCGGCCCGCGTGGAGCTGCTGCCCGACGACTCCGAGCCGTGGCTGCTGAGCAGGGTGTGCTTCGACGCGTCCGAGGGCGAGGACCAGGATCTGGCTCCGCTGCACGATGCGCTGCGGCGCCGGCACACCAGCCGTCACCCGTTCAGCGACGAACCCGTGCCGGACGCGCTGCTGGACGGCCTGTGCGCCGCGGCCCGCTTGGAGGGCTGCCGGCTGACCGTCCCGGACGACTGGCACACCGACACCCTGCTGGGGCTCCTGCGCGACGCGGAGCACCGGGAGGAGACGGATCCGCTCGTCCGGGAGGAGACGGCCGCATGGACGACCGGGGCGCCGGGCGCGTCCGCGACGCGCCCGGACGGCATTCCCGCGGCGGCGTTCGGCCCGCGGAGCTCCGGCGGGCCGGCCCCCGTGCGCGATTTCGGCCGGGCCGGCCCGGTACCGGACCGCGGGTGGGCCGTGTTCGAGAAGCGGCCCCGGCTGGCCCTGCTGGGCACGCCGGGGGACACCCGGACCGACTGGCTGCGCGCGGGCCAGGCACTGGAGCGCGTCCTCCTCCAGGCCACGGTCGACGGCCTGGCCACCTCGATGACCTCCCAAGCCCTGGAGTGGCCGGAGCTGCGGTGGACCGTACGCGACCCGGTCGCGCCCACGGGCCACGTCCACATGGTCTTGCGCCTCGGCTACGGCCCCCAGGGAGCCGCCACACCGCGCCGCCCGGTGACGGAGGTCCTGGACATCCGGTGACGCCCCCTGGGGGGCGGGCTGCGATGCACACCCGAGGACCCGGGGCGACGGGCGCCTCCACCTCCGTGTGGTGCGGAAGGGAGGGCGCCCCCGTGGGAGACGTCAGGCGGCGGCGGCCGCGTAGTGATCGGCGTATGCCTGAAGGCGGGGAGCGAGTTGCCCTTCCGCGTCGGCGGAGTCGAGCTGCACCCACAGCTCGTTCTCCACGACGAAGCGGTACGCGAACTCCTCGAAGGAATCGGCGCACCGTATCAGCGAGCCGGCGGCGGCCTCCCGGAACTCATCGGCCCGCTCCCCGGCCAACCAGTCCTCGGCGGACTCCAGCTCGATGTGCGAGCACACCACGAACGCTTCCCCCGAGGTCCGCAGGTACAGGTACCAGATGACGCAGTCCTGCTGGTCCCGCAGGAACCGCACGAGACGGGCGCCCTCCTCGGCCGGGCTGCGCAGCGCCGCGGACAGATCGGTCCAACAGGCCGTCACCGACACCTCGTCGAAGGCGCGGCAGAGTCGCTCGCTGCTGTAGAACGCGGCGAAGTCCGAAGGCAGCGTGAGCCCGACCGCCGCCAGCTCCCGTTCCAGCGCCTCCAGATGCGCCACGTGCTCCGACGGCCCGGTGCTCCCGCCGCCCATCCACCCGAACCCGCCGTCGAGTCCCACGGCGTCCAGCGGCGGCAGGCTGTCCAAGGGGTAGACCTCGTAGGTGGAGTCGCAGGGTCGGAACCGGCCCAGGTCGGTGGCGCACCAGCCGGTGGGGAAGCGGACGGACGCGGCGTCGGATACGGCAATGGACATGGGTAACCCCTCGTGATGAGCCCGGATCAGCGGTACGCATCCATCGTGCCGATCACCACTGACAACGGCCGCCGGAGCCGTCCGGTGCCCCCATGAGGCCCTCAGCGGCGGACGCGGGGCATGCCGAGGCCGATCCAGGAGATGATCTCGCGCTGGATCTCGTTGTTGCCGCCGCCGAAGGTGAAGATGACGGCGCTGCGGTAGCCGCGTTCGAGTTCGCCGTGCAGGACCGCGCCGGCGGAGCCGTCCTTGAGGGGGCCGGCCGCGGCGACGATCTCCATGAGCCAGGCGTACGCGTCCCTGCGGGCTTCGGAGCCGTAGACCTTGACGGCGGACGCGTCCTGCGGGGTGAGGGTGCCGTCCTGGACGGCGCCCACCATCTGCCAGTTGAGGAGCTTCATCGCGTCGAGCCGGGCGTGGGTGCGGGCGAGGCGGCCGCGGACCCAGGAGAGGTCGATGACGCGGCGGCCGTCGGCGAGCTTGGTCTCGGCGGCCCAGCGCTGGACGTCGTGCAGGGCGCGGATCGCCATGGTGCCGTGGGCGGCGAGGGTGACGCGCTCGTGGTTGAGCTGGTTGGTGATCAGGCGCCAGCCCTTGTTCTCCTGGCCGACGCGGCGGCTCGCGGGGACGCGGATGTTCTCGTAGTAGCTGGCGGTGGTGTCGTGCGAGGCGAGGGTGTTGATGAGCGTGCAGGAGTACCCGGGGTCGGAGGTCGGCACGAGGAGCATGGTGATGCCCTTGTGTGCCGGGGCGTCGGGGTCGGTGCGGACGGCGAGCCAGACCCAGTCGGCGGTGTCGCCGTTGGTGGTCCAGATCTTCTGGCCGTTGACGACGTAGGTGCCGGTCTCCTCGTCGCCCTCGCGGACGGCCTTGCACTTGAGGGCGGCGAGGTCGGTGCCGGCGTCGGGCTCGCTGTAGCCGATGGCGAAGTCGATCTCGCCGGAGAGGATGCGCGGGAGGAAGTACGCCTTCTGCTCGTCGGTGCCGAACTGCATGATGGTCGGGCCGACCGTGTTGAGGGCCATCAGGGGCAGCGGCACGACGGCCTGGGCGGCCTCGTCGAAGAAGATGAACTGGTCCATGGGCGACATGCCGCGCCCGCCGTACTCCTTGGGCCAGCCGACCCCGAGCCAGCCGTCGGCGCCGAGGCGGCGGATCGTCTCCCGGTAGAAGCGCTTCTGGGCGGCCGGGTCCTCGTAGCGTGCGTAGACGTCCTCGGGGATCAGCTCCGCGAAGTAGGCGCGCAGCTCGGTGCGCAACTGCTGCTGCTCAGGCGTGTATTCGAGGTGCACGGCCCCTCCGGGAGTCTCGCGGTCCAGCCGGTCGCTGTGTGGCGGCGGTCAGAGTAGAACCTGTTGCAAGAATCCGGAAGGGCCGCCGCGGGCCTCCGCCGCGCGGTCAGTAGTAGCTCAGCTCTTCACCTTTGTGATGCCGGCCCCCGCCCGCTCCGGTCTGATGAGGACCTTGATGTGCTCCTCCGGACGGCGCAGCGCGGCGAAGGCCGCGTCCATGCCGCCGAAACCGGCCTCGCCCGTGACCAGCGCGGCCGGATCGATCCGGCCGGCGGCGAGGCGGGCCAGGGTGGCGCCGAATTCCCGCGGCGGGTAGGTCAGGCACATGCGGAGGGTGACGTCCTTGTAGATGCCGACGACCGGGCGGATCACGTCCTCGGTCATCACCCCGCCGATCTGCAGGATCTCGGTGCCGCGCGGGACGGTGTGCAGGAGCCGGTTCAGCATGCCGGGCACGCCCACGCAGTTGACCACCACGGTCGGACGCGCGGAGCTCCCGGCCAGCTCCGCGCAGCGGGCCACCGGGTCCGCGCCGACCGCCGGATCCACCACCGCGTGCGCGCCCAGCCGGGACGCGGCCGCGCGGCGCAGCGCCGAGGGGTCGGAGGCGACCACCGGACCGGCGCCGCGCTCCAGGAGGACCGCGACGGCACCCAGCCCCACGGGACCGCAGCCGATGACCACGGCCGGGGTGCCCGCGCCGGCGCAGCTGCGCGCGACGTTCCCGAAGCCGACGGCCAGCGGCTCGGTGAGGGAGGCCAGGGCCAGGTCCAGGGAGGCCGGTACGGGCAGCAGCGCCTGAGCCTGTACGACGATCCGCTCGCCGAACCCGCCGGGGAAGGCGTTGCTGTACCCGACGGTTCGGACCACTCCCCCGGCATCGACCGCCCAGGGCAGGCCGACCACCCCGGTCCCCGGCTCCGGTCCGCTCGCGCCGGGTCCGTAGGCGAGCACCCGGCCGGAGAACTCGTGGCCCATGACCAGGGGCCGGTCCGGGTCGAAGAGGAAGCCGGCGGTGCCGCTGTCCCGGGAGGCCCGGAGGAACTCGTCGGTGTGGGCGACCGCGCTGAGGTCGGAGCCGCAGATGCCGCAGGCCGCCGTCTCGACGAGGGCCTGTCCGGGTCCGGGCACGGGGTCCGGGTACTCCCGTACGAGGAAGCGGCCGTCCTCCAGTACCGCCGCCCTCAACGGACCTCTCCCTTACGGGCGATGGCCTCGAGGGTGGAGCGGCGCACGGCCCCGGTGAACCGCTCGCTGTTGCGGCCGGCCCAGGCGAGGCTTGCACGGCGGGCGTCGGTGGTCCCGGTCAGGCGCGGTACGACGCGTTCGGCGAAGAGCTCCAGGCTGCGCAGGGCGGCCGCGGGCTCGGCGATGTCGAGCTGGAGGATCAGGAAGGTGCCGAAACCCCCGGTTTTAGACGCGAGTTGGCCGATCCGCTCGACCGCGTCGTCCGCGGTGCCGATGACGGCCCGGCCGAACGTGGGCAGCCCCTCCGTGACCCAGCGCTCCACGGCAGAGGCGGGCGTGCCGCAGCCTTCGGGCCGTGTTCCGCCCAGCGTCTCGATGTAGGACACGAGGTCCGGCGTGCCGAACCGGGCTTCCCGCAGGGCCTGTTCGCGGGTCTCGGCGAGGTGTACGGGGGTGACCAGCCGCCAGGAGGACCGGTCGGCGGCGCGGCCTGTCTCGGCGCAGGCGCGTTCGTACGCGGCCCAGTTGGTGTCGAGGGCGGCGTAGCCCGCCGGATCGGCGGCGGCCAGCGAGAGCATGCCGGCGCCGTGCCGCCCGGCCAGGACCGCGCCGGTGGGCGATACCGCCGAGGCCACGGCCACGTCCAGTTCCCGCCCCCGGTAGGGACCGAGCTGGAGTCTGGCCTCCTCCAGCGCGAACCAGTCGGTGGCGGCCGTGACCGTCTCCCCGCGGAGCAGCCGCGTGATCACGTCCAGCGTGTCGGCCATCATCGCGCGGGAACGCAGCGGGTCGACGCCCATCATGAAGGCATCGGAGGGGAGTTGGCCGGGGCCGACTCCTAGCATGGCGCGGCCGCGCGACTGCTGGTCGAGCTGGCAGATCCGGTCGGCGAGGATGAGCGGCTGGTGGTACGGGAGGGAGTTGACCCCGGTCCCGAGCCTGATCCGGCCGGTCCGCTCGGCGGCCGCCGCGAGGAACAGCTCGGGCGAGGCGATGATCTCGTACCCGGCGGAATGGTGCTCCCCCACCCACACCTCCTCGTACCCGAGCCGGTCGAGCGCCTCGACGAGGTCGAGGTCCCGGCGCAGCTGGAGCGCGGGATCGCGGTCGGGCCGGTGGTAGGGGGCGAGGAACACCCCGTGTGAGGTGGGGAGACAAGGCTGCGGCATCAGCGGTCCGTCCTTCCGTCGCACGGCTCGGCAGGTCTGCCGTACGACGGAACACCGCGCGCGCCGCACCTTCAATGGCGCCGCGGCCGCGCTCCCGCTGAGTGGGATCGGAGGCGGGATCGGAGGCGGGATCCCGCGGTCGGGAACGGAGGATCTACCTCCGGCAGGCCCGCTCCGGTTCAGTTCAGTTCAGTTCAGTTCAGTGCCATGAGCATGGCCTGGGCCGTTGCCGCCATCGCGGTGCGGGCCGCCGTCAGGTAGGGGCGGGGGTCGGCCGGGGTCAGGTGGGTGCGGATGGCTCCCGTCATGGCCACGTTGAGCGCGGTGCCGATGTTGACCTTGCGGATGCCGCCCGCGACGGCGGCCGCGAGTTCGGCGTCGGGGAGCCCCGAGGAGCCGTGCAGGACGAGGGGTACGTCCACCGTCTTGGCGAGGCGGGCCAGCAGCGCGTGGTCCAGGGCGGCCGTCCGGCTGGTCATGGCGTGGCTGCTGCCGATGGCCACGGCCAGCGCGTCGACCCCGGAGTCGGCCACGAACCGGCGCGCCTCGTCGGGGTCGGTACGCGCGCCGGGCGCGTGCGGGTCCAGCGGGGCGGCGCCGTTCTTGCCGCCGACCTCGCCCAGCTCGGCCTCGATCCACAGCCCGTTGGCGTGCGCCCAGTCGGCGGCGGAGCGGGTCGCCTCCAGGTTCTCGGCGTACGGGAGGTGCGCGGCGTCGTACATGACGGAGCCGTATCCGGCGTCGGCGGCCTGGCGGAGCAGCTCGGAGCTCTTGACGTGGTCGAGGTGCAGGCCGACGGGGACCGCGGCGGCCTCGGCGCAGGCGGCGGCCGCCCGGGAGATGGGCAGCAGTTGGCCGCCGCGGAACTTCACCGCGTTCTCGCTCAGCTGGAGGATCACCGGGAGCCCCGCCGCCTCGGCTCCGGCGACGACCGCTTCGGCGTGCTCCAGGGTGATGATGTTGAAGGCGGCGATGGCGCGGCCCGCCCCGGCCGCCTCCCGGACGAGTGCGCCGGCGGGGACCAGGCTCATCGGACGGCCTCCTCGCCGGTGGTGAGGATCACCGAGCGGGTGAGGTGGCGGGGCGCGTCCGGATCCAGACCCTGGTGCTCGGCGACGGCGAGGGCGAGACGGTGCACCCGGACCAGTTCCGCGAGCGGGTCGAGCCGCCCGGCCACCCACTGGGCGCCGGTGGCCCGCACCTGCTGGGCGAGCCCGTCGGGCGCCGCGTCGAGCGACCAGGTGGCGGTGCCGGGCCCGGAGACGCTGATGGGCCCGTGCCGGTACTCCATCGCCGGATAGGACTCGGCCCAGGAGAGGGAGGCCTCGCGCATCTTCAGCGCGGCCTCGTGCGCGAGGCCGACGCTCCAGCCGCGGCCGAGGAAGGTGAACTGGCCCCGGGAGGGCAGCTCGGCGGGGAGCGGCTCGGCGAGCGCGGTACGGGCGTCGGCGACGGCGTCCTCGGTGTGCAGGCCCGTGTGGGCGCGCAGGAGGGTGAGGGCGGTGGTCGCGAAGCGGGTCTGGACGACGGACTGCTCGTCGGCGAAGTCGAGCACGACGACCTCGTCGGCGAGGGTCATCACCGGGGTCGCCGGATCGCCGATGACGGCGGTCGTCGGCACGCCGGCGTCGCGAAGCGCGCCGAGCAGCTCCAGCACCTCGGTGGTGGTCCCGGACCGGGTGAGCGCGACGACCCGGTCGTAGCGGCGGTGGCGCGGGAACTCCGAGGCGGGGAAGGCGTCGGTCTCGCCCTGGCCCGCCTCCTCGCGCAACACGGCGGCCGCCTGGGCCATGTAGTACGAGGTCCCGCACCCGACGATCGCGGTACGCTCCCCCGGCTGCGGCAGCACCGACCGCCTGGCGGGGGCCAGTTCGGCGGCCCGCTCCCAGCATGCGGGCTGTGTGCCCAACTCGTACGCGACGTGGCTCATACAGGCTCCCTCTGGTGACAGGCGGGTCCGGCGTTCTGCATTCGTCATGCGTTTTCTTGCAAGATAGCCCCTTGTTTCGCGCAACTTCAAGCAGCCATGAGCTGATGCCCTGGGTTAATGTCTGCGGATAGGCCGAAGGTGAGCGAGAGGGGGCGGCCCATGACCCGCAAAGAGCGGTGGCAGACACTGCTGGATCTGCTGGTGGAGCGGGGCGAGCTGGAGGTGGAGCCGGCCGCCGAGGCCCTCGGCGTGTCCGCCGCGACCATCCGGCGCGACCTCGACCAGCTCGCCGAACAGCAGCTGCTGGTCCGCACGCGCGGCGGGGCGGTGCTCCACGGTGTGTCGTACGAGCTCCCGTTGCGCTACCGCACCTCCCGCCGCGCCGCCGAGAAGGGCCGCATCAGCGAGGCGGTGGCGGGCCTGATCACGCCGGGCGAGGTGATCGGCCTGACGGGCGGTACCACCACCACCGAGGTGGCCCGCGCCCTGGCCGGCCGCCCGGACCTGGCCTCGGGCACTCCGGCGCTGACGGTGGTCACCAACGCCCTCAACATCGCGGGAGAGCTGGTGATCCGGCCGCAGTTCAAGATCGTGCTGACGGGCGGGGTGGCTCGCCCCCAGTCGTACGAGCTCACGGGCCCGCTGGCCGAGCAGGTGCTCGGCCAGCTCGCGGTGGACACGGCGGTGGTCGGCGTGGACGGCTTCGACCCGGCGGACGGCGCGGCGACCCGCCACGAGGACGAGGCCTCGGTCAACCGCCTGCTGTGCGAGCGGGCCCGCCGGGTGGTGATCGCGGCGGACTCCAGCAAGCTGGGCGTGCGCGCCTTCGCCCGCATCTGCCCGACGGCCTCGGTGGACGTCCTGGTGACGGACACGGGCCTGGCGGTGGAGGTCGCGCGCGAGTTCGAGGCGGCGGGCGTCGAGGTGCTGCGGGTCTAGAGGGTGTCGTACGGATCAGGCCGGATGAGGAGAGGTGCGCGGCCCGGGGCGGAGCCGCGCCCTTCGGCGGGCCTCACGCGGTGGGCGCGGCGGCGAATCCGTACATGGCGGACTCCCCCAGTTCCTCCTCGATCCGGATGAGTTGGTTGTACTTGGCCGTGCGGTCCGATCGGGACAGGGAGCCGGTCTTGATCTGCCCGCAGCCCGTGGCGACGGCCAGATCCGCGATGGTCGTGTCCTCCGTCTCACCGGACCGGTGCGACATGACCGCCGCCCATCCGGCCCGCCGCGCGGCGCCCACCGTCCCGAGCGCCTCGGTCAGCGTCCCGATCTGGTTGACCTTGATCAGGACCGCGTTCCCCACCCCCGTACGGATGCCTTCCCGTACCAGGGCCTCGTTGGTGCAGAACACGTCGTCCCCGGTCAACTGGCACCTGCTCCCGACCCGCGCCGTCAGCTCGCGCCACCCGTCGAGGTCGTCCTCGGCCATCGGGTCCTCCACCGAGACGATCGGGTACGCGTCGATCAACCGGGCGAGGTAGTCGACCTGTTCGGCGGAGGTACGCCGGACGCCCTCTCCCGCGTACGTGTACACGCCGCCCCCGTAGAACTCCGACGACGCCGGGTCCATGACGAGGCCGATGTCCGCGCCGGGCCGGTAGCCGGTCCGCTCGATCGCGGCCATGACGAAGTCGAGCGCCTCCTCGGCCGTGCGCAGCGCGGGCGCGAAGCCGCCCTCGTCGCCGACGCCCGTGGAGTGGCCCGCGGCCAGCAGGTCGCGGCGGAGCGTATGGAAGACCTCGGAGCCCATGCGGACGGCTTCCGCGAAAGACCCCGCCCCCACCGGCGCGATCATGAACTCCTGGAAGTCCAGCGGATTGTCGGCGTGGGCGCCGCCGTTGACGATGTTCATCATCGGCACCGGAAGCACGCGGGCGTCGGCCCCGCCCAGGTAGCGGTACAGCGGCTGCCGGTGCGAGACGGCGGCGGCCTTCGCGGCGGCGAGGGAGACCCCGAGCAGGGCATTGGCGCCGAGCCGCGCTTTGGTGGGCGTGCCGTCGAGCGCGACGAGCGCGGCGTCGAGGCCGGCCTGGTCGTCGGCGTCGCGGCCGGTGACGGCATGCGCGATCTCGCCCTTCACGTGGGCCACGGCCCGGTCGACGCCCTTGCCGTGCCAGCGCCGCGGGTCGCCGTCGCGCAGCTCCACCGCTTCGCGGGCGCCGGTGGAGGCCCCGGAGGGGACGGCGGCGCGGCCCAGGGAACCGTCGGCGAGGACGACGTCCACCTCGACGGTGGGGTTGCCGCGGCTGTCGAGGACGGCGCGGGCGGTGACGCCGCGGACGACGGTCGGCTCGACTGTGTGTGCGGGCATGGGGGTTCCTTGTCGTTGTCGCCTGCCGGACCCCGGTGCGACGACGCTGACGCTCGGCCCGGCGCAGCGAAACTCTACAGCAATGCTGTTCAGTTCTGCTGTTCAGTTCGGCTGCACATTGCCGTTGCCGGGTTAAAGTGCCCTATGACCACCCCGGAAGCCGCCACCCTCGCCGCCGAACTGCGTACCGCGATGGGCAAGCTCACCCGGCGCGCGAAGCACGAGGACCGGAACCCGCTCGGACACGCCGCCGCGCTCGGCGTTCGGCACGTGAAGCACGAGGACCGGATCCCGCACGGTCACGCCGCCGTGCTCGGCGTACTGGCCCGCGACGGCGCCATGACCACCAGCGATCTCGCGACCGACCAGGGCGTACGCCCGCAGTCGATGGCCCGCGCGGTCGGCCTCCTCCTCGAACAGGGCCTGCTCACCCGCAGGGCCCACCCCACGGACGGCCGCAAGTCCCTGCTCGAGCTGTCGGACGCCGGCCGGGCCGCGCTGGAAGCGGAGCGCGGCCGCCGGGCCGGATGGCTGGCGCTGGCCATCGAGGCCGAACTCACCGAAGAGGAGCGGGAGTTGCTCGCCCGCAGCACGGCCTTGATGGAACGGCTGGCCACGCGTCAGGGCCTGTAGGCGATCGGGCGGCCCCTGCGGACGGCCCGTCAGTGCGCGGGCAACCGCTCCGACTCCCGTACCAGCGCCGCCAGCACCGGTGCGATCAGGGGGTGGGTCTCGCCGCCCCGGCGGGTGGCGGCGAAGACGCGGCGGGTGGCGGCCGGGCCCGTTACCGGGCGGACCTGGACCTCCTTGAGGTCCATGCCCCGGAGCGCCGAGCGCGGTACGAGGGCCACCCCGGCGCCCGCGCCGACCAGCGCCGTCACCGCGCGGAAGTCGTCGGAGGAGTGCACGAACCGGGGCTGGAAGCCGGCCAGTTCGCAGGCGAGCAGCGTCACGTCGTGGCACGGGTTGCCTGGGTACTGGCCCACCCAGTCCGAATCGGACAGGTCCGCCAGCGACACCGCGGGCGAGTCCGCGAGGGGGTGTCCCGAGGGCAGCACCGCGTCGAAGGGTTCCGCGTACAGCGGGAGGACCGACAGGCGGGCGTCGTCGGCCCCCGGGCCGCCCCGGTACTCGACCGCCAGGGCCACGTCCGCCTCGCCATCGAGCAGCAGCGGCAGGCTCTCGTCACCCTCGGCGTCCCGCACCCGCAGCCGGATCCCCGGGTGGTCGAGCGCGAGCCGGGCGATCGCCGGCGCCAGCACCTCCGCGATCCCGGTCGCGAAGGCGGCCACCGTGACCTCGCCGGCCGAGCCCCCCGCGTAGGCCGCGAGTTCCGCTTCCGCCCGTTCCAGCTGCGCCAGCACCTCGTGGGCGTGGCCGAGCAGGATCTCACCGGCCGCTGTGAGCCGTACGCCCCGCCCGCTGCGGGTGAGAAGGGCGTGGCCCGTCTCCTGTTCCAGCGCGGCGAGCTGCTGGGAGACGGCGGAGGGGGTGAGGTACAGGGCTGCGGCCGCGGCGGTCACCGTACGGTGGTCCGCCACGGCCCGCAGGATGCGCAGCCGGCGGGGGTCGATCACCCCTCCATTGTCTCAGCCGGCCGACGTGCCCAGCGCCGCCCGGGCATCGACGAAGGCGGCCACCGCGCGCTCCACGTCGGCCGTGGAGTGGGCGGCCGAGAGCTGTACGCGGATGCGCGCCGCGCCCATCGGGACGACCGGGTAGGAGAAGCCGATCACGTAGACCCCGCGCTCCAGGAGCAGCTCGGCCATCCGGGCCGCCTCGGCCGCGTCGCCGATCATCACGGGGGCGATGGCGTGGTCGCCGGGGAGGATCTCGAAGCCGGCCTCGGTCATCTTCGAACGGAAGAGGGCGGTGTTGGCGGCGAGCTGCTCGCGCAGGTCGCCGGCCGACTCCAGCAGGTCGAGGACCTTGAGGGAGGCCGCCGCGATGACCGGGGCGAGGGAGTTGGAGAAGAGGTACGGGCGCGAGCGCTGGCGCAGCAGCTCGACGATCTCGGCGCGCGCGGCGACGTAGCCGCCGGAGGCGCCGCCGAGGGCCTTGCCGAGGGTGCCGGTGATGATGTCGACGCGGTCCATGACCCCGTGCAGCTCGGGGGTGCCGCGGCCGCCGGGGCCGACGAAGCCGACCGCGTGGGAGTCGTCGACCATGACCATGGCGTCGTAGCGCTCCGCGAGGTCGCAGATCTCCGCGAGGGGGGCGACGTAGCCGTCCATGGAGAACACGCCGTCGGTCACGATCAGGCGGCGGCGGGCGTCCTGCGACTCCTTGAGGCGCATCTCCAGCTCGGCGAGGTCGCGGTTGGCGTACCGGTAGCGGCGGGCCTTCGACAGCCGGATGCCGTCGATGATCGAGGCGTGGTTGAGGGCGTCGGAGATGACGGCGTCCTCGGCGCCGAGCAGGGTCTCGAAGACACCGCCGTTGGCGTCGAAGCAGGAGGAGTAGAGGATCGTGTCCTCCTGGCCGAGGAAAGCGGACAGCCGCGCCTCCAGCTCCTTGTGCACCTCCTGCGTACCGCAGATGAAGCGGACGGAGGCCATGCCGTAGCCCCAGCGGTCGAGCGCGTCCTTCGCGGCGGCGACGACCTCGGGGTGGTCGGCCAGCCCCAGGTAGTTGTTGGCGCAGAAGTTGAGGACCTCGCCGGCGGCGCCGCCCGCGGTGACGGCGACGGCCGCGTTCTGCGGGGTGCCGATGACGCGCTCGGGCTTGTGCAGGCCGGCGGCGCGGATCTCGTCGAGGGTGGTGCGCAGGTCCTCGCGTACGGACTCGAACATGGTGGGCTTCTCCTTGTGCGGTGTGCCGTCCGGTGGAGTGGAGGGCGGCGGGAGGGGCCGGGTCCCGCGGAGGGGGGAGGGTGTGCGGGACCCGGCCGTAGGGAGATGGTCTGTGGAGTCGGAACGAAAACGGCTCGGAGCCAGGACGGAGCACGGAAGGCGAGCAGCGGACCGGCCACACCGGCCGCCGACCGCCGCGCGCCAGGCGGTGGATCAGCGCCGGGCCGTGTCCCTCCGGGTGTCCCCGGCGCGGCTAAGTGATCACGCGGTCCAGTCGAGGATGATCTTGCCGCTGCGGGCGGTCGACGCCTCGTCGAAGGCGGCCTGGAAGTCGCGGTGCGAGTAGCGGCCGGTGATGACGGGGGACAGGTCGAGGCCGCCCTCCAGCAGCACGGTCATCGCGTACCAGGTCTCGAACATCTCTCGTCCGTAGATGCCCTTGATGGTGATCATCGAGGTGACGACCTTGGCCCAGTCCACGGGGAACTCCTGCGCGGGCAGGCCCAGCATGGCGATCCGGCCGCCGTGCGTCATGTTGTCGATCATGTCGCGCATCGCCTCGGCGCGGCCGGACATCTCCAGGCCGATGTCGAAGCCCTCGCGCAGGCCGAGCTGCGCCTGGGCGTCGGTGATGGAGGTCTCGGCGACGTTCACCGCGAGCGTGGCTCCCGCCTTGCGGGCGATCTCGAGGCGTTCGGGGCTGACGTCGGTGATGACCACGTTGCGCGCGCCGGCGTGCCGGGCCACGGCCGCCGCCATGATCCCGATCGGGCCGGCGCCGGTGATCAGCACGTCCTCGCCGACGAGCGGGAAGGACAGCGCCGTGTGCACGGCGTTGCCGAACGGGTCGAAGATGGCCGCCACGTCCAGGTCGACGGCGGTCCGGTGCACCCACACGTTCTGGGCGGGCAGGACCACGTACTCGGCGAAGGCGCCGTCGCGGCCGACGCCGAGCCCGATCGTGCTGCGGCACAGGTGGCGGCGGCCGGCCAGGCAGTTGCGGCACTTGCCGCACACCAGGTGGCCCTCGCCGCTGACGAGGGCGCCGATCTCGATGTCCCGTACGTCCGCGCCGAGCGCCGCGACCTCGCCGACGAACTCGTGGCCGAGGACGAGGGGGGTCTTGACCGCGCCCTGCGCCCAGCCGTCCCAGGCACGGATGTGCAGGTCGGTTCCGCAGATGCCGGTGCGCAGCACCTTGATGAGCACGTCGCCGGGGCCGTACTCGGGCTCGGGGACGTCCATGAGCCACAGCCCGGGCTCGGCCTTGTGCTTGACGAGTGCCTTCATGGGGGTGGCTCCAGGCATGCGGAAGGGGGCGCCGCGGGCGTGCGGGCCCGGGCGGCGTCGGTGACGGCACCAATCTGCCGACCGGCGCGGTGATCAGTCCATCGAGACTTTCTTAAGCGGGTCGACAGCGCAGCTTCACGCCTATGCTCCTCCCGTGACGGGGCCGGGAACCGGACCGGGGAGGTCCGGGGGGAATGGGGAGGTGAGGGGCGTGCCGAGTCTGCGCAGCAGGGCGCTGTCGGCGGCGCTGATCGCGGTGGGACGGCGAAGACGGCTCGGGAGCGCCGAGGCCGTGCGGGCGCGGGTGGCGCAGTCCGCCCGCCGGCCTGCTTCGCACCTGCCGCCGCGCTCGCTGGGCCGGGTCGCGGAGATCTCGCGGACCTTCGTGGGGGCCTGGCCGGTGTACGACGTGTCTCCGCTCGGGAGCGAGCCGGCGTCCCAGGTGCTGTACGTGCACGGCGGCGGCTACATCGGCGAACTGGTGCGTCCGCACTGGGCGTTGATCCGGACCCTGGTGACGCGGGCGGGGGCGCGGGTGGTCGTACCGGCGTACGTCCTCGCCCCGCGCGGGACGGCCGACCGGACGGTCCCGGTCGCCGCCGACCTCCTCAGCGGTCTGATCGAGGGCGGCGGCGCGGGCGGGACGGTGCTGATCGGTGATTCGGCCGGGGCGGGGCTGGCGCTGGCCGCCGCGCAGCGGCTGCGCGACCGCACGGGGGCGCAGCCCTCCAGGATCGTGCTGATGTCGCCCTGGCTGGACGTGACCATGAGCCACCCGGACCAGGCGGGCCTCGAGGCGGCCGATCCGCTGCTGAGCCGCCCGGGGCTGCGGGAGGCGGGGCGGCTGTACGCCGGCACGCTGGCCGTCGAGGATCCGCTGGTGAGTCCGCTGCGGGGGTCCTTCGGGGGGCTGGCGCCGCTGACGGTGTTCACCGGGACCCGGGACGTGCTGAGCACGGACAGCAGGGAGCTGCTGCGCCGGGCGCGGGCGGCGGGCACGGAGGTGGAGTTCCACGAGGAGGCCGGGCTGCCGCACGGCTATCCCCTGCTGCCGGTGCCGGAGGGGCGGGCCGCGCGCGAGCGGATCGTCGAGCTGGTGCGGGCGGCGGCCGACCTGTGATCCCCGGACATCGCGCTACGCCGTGCAGGTCATGAGCGAGCTGACCGGCCAGGCGCGGTAGGCCGTCCAGTACGCCTCGTCGCGGACGGGGTCGGGGGGCGGAGTGCGGTTCGGCTGCCAGCCGACCGTGGCGAAGCCCGCGTCGACGGCCGCTTCGGCGAGGTCGGCGTGGGACCATTCGCGGAACTCGAAGGGGACCGGCGGCTCCGTGAGAAAGTGGGCCTTGAGCAGCGGTGCGTCGCCCTCGTGGACCCGGTCGAGGATGCGGACCCCGTACGGCGACCAGTCCACGCGCGGGTAGGCCCCCGCGTTGGGGACGATGGCGAGGAGTTTCCCGCCGGCGCGCAGATTGGTGCGGGCGGAGCGGAACATCGCGTGCAGGGAGCTGCGGTCGGGCGCGTAGTTGAAGAGGTAGACGGCGGTGGCGAGGTCGAAGGGCCCGAGGTCGGGGAGGCCGGCGGCGTCGGCGACGAGGTACTCGATGCTGCCCTGCCGCTCCTCGGCCTCCTCGTGCTCGCGGGCAAGTCTGATCATCTCCTCGGAGATGTCCACGCCGACGGTGCGGCGGGCGCCGCCGCGGGCCAGCAGCCGGGTGTTGTAGCCGTATCCGCACGCCAGGTCGAGGGTGTCGAGCCCGCGTACCCCGCCGAGCGCGTCGAGGGCGCCGAGGAGGGTGTGGGTGTCCGCCGCCGAGAAGGCGGCCGTGCTCTTGGACTCCGCGAAGCGCTCGCCGATGGTGTCGTACTGGTACCGCATGCTCTGCCTTCCGGTGGCCCGCCGGGGGAGGGTGACGCGTGCGTATCGTGCCCCGCGGCGCGTCGCAGGACGGCCCGTACACCCGTGCGTCCCCCGGACGAGGGATGCGGTCGGCCTATCGCCGCCGCTCACGGCCGCGTCGGCGGCGTCCACCGGGGTCCCCTCCCGCTCAGGAGGGAGCCAGCTCGCGGGCGCAGGTCCGCAGCCAGGCGTGCGCCGGGTCGGCGTCGTGCCGCGGGTGCCATGCCATCCCGAACGGCAGCGTCGGCAGGTCGAGCGGGACCTCGAAGGTCTCCAGACCCAGCGCGTCGGCGAGCGGCACGGTCCGGGTGGTGAGCAGGCCGACGAGGTCGCTCTCGCGCAGCACGAACAGGGAGGCGGGGAAGGTGCCGACACTGCCCACCACGCGCCGAGTGAGGCCCTGTTCGGCGAGGGCGGCGTCCACCGGGCCTTGCAGGCGGCCGCGCCGGGAGGCGACCAGGTGCTCGGCGGCGGCGAAGCGGCGGGCCGTGACGCGCCCGCGGAGCAGGGGGTGGCCGGGCCGGACGACGGCCAGCATCCGCTCGTCGGACAGGTGCTCGACCCGCACCTCCGGGGAACGGGTGTCGACGACGCCGAGTTCCAGGTCGGCGACGCCTTCGCGCAGGGCCGGGACGTCCACGTGGCTCTCCCCCAGGAAGCGCAGCCGCACGCCCGGCGCCTCCGCCTTCACGCGCGTGAGGAGCGTCGCCGCGTGGACGGCGGTGAAGGCGTCGTTGGCCAGCACCGTGAAGGTGCGGGTGAGGGTGGCCAGGTCGACCTGACCGCCGGTCAGGAACAGCGCCCGGGCCCGTTCGACGACGGCCCGCACCTCGCCCCGTACGGCCAGGGCGTGCGGGGTCGGGACCATCGTCCGGCCGGCCCGGACCAGGACGGGGTCGCCCAGTGCCTTGCGGATCCGGCCGAGGGTGCGGCTCATGGCGGGCTCGGAGAGGTGCAGGCGGGCCGCGGCCCGGGACACGCTCGACTCCTCGAGGAGGACGTCGAGGGCGACGAGCAGGTTCAGGTCCCAGGGCCCGGATCCGGATTGCGTCACGTGCATTCATCCCTTGCAGAACTTGCACTGGAAAGCAGGTCTCCCCAACTCTACGGTGGCTCAAGGGAGATGCCCGTGGCACCTCCGTGTGCCGCATCCCACCGCCACCCGCCACCGACTCCGAGGAGGAGCCGTGCTCCGCCATGCCCAGAATCCGACCCGGGCCGAACCGGCCCCGGGCCTTTCCCGGCCCGCCCTGCTCGTCCTGTGCGCCTGCGTGCTGGTCGCCCAGGGCATGGTCGCGGCCGTCAACCTGCTGATCCCCCAGCTCGCCGCGTCGAGCCTGCGGCCGAGCCCCGGTCAGCTGCTGTGGGCGGTCGACGCGTACGTGATCGTCTTCGCCGCGCTGCTGATCCCGGCCGGTGCGCTCGGCGACCGCTACGGCCGCAAGGGCGCCCTGCTCGGCGGGCTCGCGCTGTTCGCCGCGGGCGCGGCGCTCAGCGCCCTCGCCACGGCCCCCGCGGTCCTGATCGCCGGGCGCGGCGTGTGCGGGGCGGGCGCGGCCCTGATCATGCCGGCCACCATGTCCGTCCTGATCCACCTGAGCCCGCCCGAACGGCGCGGCCAGGCCCTGGCCACCTGGACGCTGTCGGCGGGCCTCGGGGGTCTGGCCGGCAATGTCGCGGGGGGCCTGGCCGGTGAGTTCCTGACGTGGCGGGCGCTGTTCTGGGCCGTCGTCCCGCTCGGTGCGCTGCTCGCGCTCGCGGTCGCCCGTACGGTTCCCCGCACCGCGTCGCGGCCCGACGCGGCCGTCGATCCCCTGGGGGCCCTGCTGCTGGCGGGTGCCCTGCTCGGCGTGGTGTACGGGATCATCGAGGGGCCCTCGTACGGCTGGGGTTCGGTGCGCGTGCTGACGGGTTTCGCGGCCGGTGCCCTGCTGCTGGCGGCCTTCGCGGTGCACGGACTGCGCGCCGCCCGCCCCCTGCTGGACCCGCGGGTGTTCGCCTCGCGCAGGTTGCGCGCCGGGGCGCTCGGCATCGGCACCGCCTTCTTCGGGCTGTTCGCGCTGTTCTTCGTCAACGCCCAGTACCTCCAGTACGCGAAGGGCTTCTCCCCGGCCCTGACGGGCCTGGCGATCGTCCCGCTGACCATCGGGATGGCCCTGGTGCCGCGCTTCGGCGCCCGGCTGCAGGAGCGGACCGGGCCCCGGCTGCCGGTCGGGGCGGGGCTCGGTCTGATCGGGGCGGGGCTGCTGCTGGTCTCCACCGCCGACGCGGGCACCCCGTACGCCGTGTACGCGCTGTACCTGCTCGTGCTGTCCGTCGGCACCGGGCTGTGCGCGCCCGCGCTGACCCTGACGGTGGTCGCCGAGCTGCCCGCGCACCAGGCCGGGCTCGGCTCCGGGCTCAACACCGCGGCCCGGGAGATCGGCGCCGCGCTGGGCGTGGCGGTGGTCGGCACCGTGCTGGCTTCCCGCTTCCACGGGGACCCCCGTGACCCGGCGCAGATCGCGGCCTTCACCGGCGCGATGGGGGCGGCGCTGCGCACGGTGGCCGTGGTGCTGCTGCTCGCTTCGGCCGCCGTGGTGGCCGGGTACCGGAGCGGCGCGCCGAAGGGGTAGCGCGCATCCGGGCCGGGATGCAGGGCACACCGCCGAGGGCGCATGCTGGCGGTGTGACGGGGAGACCGGACAGCAGCGGCCCCGCCCCTGACGCCACGGCCCAGGCGGTCGCCCGGGCCACTGTCGACGTGGTGGCGGCCGTCGGCGGGTACGCGGGCGGGGTCTACCTGCGCTCCGGTACCCCGGACCTGCTCCTGCTGGCCGCGGTCACGGGGCTCCCGGTGCCGCTGTTCCGGCCCTGGCAGCGGATGCAGGTGAACCGCCCGTACCCGGTGGCCGAGGCCTTCCGCTCCGGACAGGCGGTGCACCTGCCCGACGTGGAGTCGGCCATGCGCCGGTTCCCCCAGCTGATGGCCGGGCTGCCCTTCCCCTTCGCCTCGCTGTACGAGCCGGTCACCGCGGGCCGCGAGCGGTTCGGGGTCCTGTTCGTACTGCGCCAGGTGACGCCGGGGCTGCCGGTGGGCGCCCCCGACCGGGAGCGGATGCGCGACACCGCGGACCGGCTGGCCCGGGAGCTGGCGGCGCTGACCGCGGCCGGGCTGCCGGTGGTCTGGGAGGGCGCCCCGGTGGCCGTGTACATGCCGTCGCCGGCGCCCGATGCGACGCCGGGCGGATCCACCGGTGGCACCGGTTCCGGCGAGGCCCGGGCGGCCGTGGACCGGCTGGCGCAGGCCGTGCTGTCCATGGACCGGCAGGGCCGGATCGGCTTCGTCAACGCCGCCGCCGAGGAGCTGTTCGGCAGCAGCCGGGCGCGGCTGCGCGGGCAGGTGCTGTGGGAGGCGCTGCCCTGGCTCGGGCACCCGGCGTACGAGGACCACTTCCGCGCGGTGTTCCTGTCCACCGAGCCGGTGCACTTCGCGGCCCGCCGCGGCCGGGAGCCGACGGTCGAGTGGCTGTCGGTGGACCTGTACCCGGCGCCCGACGGGGTGACCGTGACCATCAGCGCGACCCCGGATCCCGGCTACGCGCCGCCGTCCACGGTCCACCCGGGGGCGGGCCTCGGCTCACCGGCGGACCGGGCGTCCGCGCTGTACCGGCCGGTGGCCCTGGCCATCGCGCTGACCGAGGCGGTCACGGCCCGCCAGGTGTCGGCGGTGGTGACCGAGGAGCTGCTGCCCGCCTTCGGCGGCCGCCAGCTGGCGATCTACCTCCTCGACGAGCGGCACCTGCACCTCGCCTGGGAGACCGGTTTCCCCAAGGGGTTCCTCGACCCGTTCGACGGGGTCGCGCTCGACGTGCGGCTGCCGGGGGTGGAGACGCTCACCTCCGGCCGCCCGCTGTTCTTCGAGTCGATGGACCACCTGGCCTCCGCCTACCCGGGGCTGCCGCTGGACGCCTCGGTCGGCGCCCGCGCCTTCCTGCCGCTGATCGCCTCCGGCCGGCCCGTCGGCTCGTGCATCCTCGGCTTCGACCAGCCGCGGGGCTTCAGCCCGGAGGACCGTACGGTCCTGACCGCGCTCGCCGGGCTGATCGCGCAGGCGCTGGAGCGGGCGCGGCGCTACGACACCGAGGCGGCGCTCGCCCGGGGGCTCCAGGCGGCGCTGCTGCCGCACCGACTGCCGGTGCGCGAGCACGTGGCCACGGTGGGCCGCTACGTCCCCGGCACCGCCGGAATGGACGTCGGCGGCGACTGGTACGACGTCATCGAGACCGCCGCGGGTCCGCTGGCCCTCGTCATCGGGGACGTCCAGGGCCACGGCGTGCCGGCGGCCGCCACCATGGGGCAACTTCGCAGCGCCGTACGGGCCTTCGCGCTCACCGGGAGTACGCCGGAGCAGGTGATGAGCGGCACCAACCAGCTGCTCATCGACCTCGACCCGGGCCAGTTCGCGAGCTGCTGCTACGTGGTCCTCGACCCGGCGACGGGAGCCGCCTCGGCCGTCCGGGCCGGGCACCCCCAGCCGCTGCTGCGCCACCCGGACGGCCGGACGGAGGTACTGGACCTGGCGGGCGGGGTGGTGCTCGGCATCGACGCGCAGGCCTCGTACCCGGTCACGGAGCTGCGGCTGGAGCCGGGCTCGCTGCTGGCCCTGTACACGGACGGGCTGGTGGAGGTGGCCGGCTCCGACATCGACCTCGGGGTGGAACGGCTGCGGATGGCCCTGGCGGCCACCAGCCCGACCCCGCTGACCGAGGCGGCGGACCGGCTGATCGCGGAAGCGGGCAGCGCCCCGGACCGGCCGGACGACATCGCCCTGCTGCTGGCCTCCCGTACCTAGGAGGCACGCCGGGGGGAGGAGTGGATCACCGGCGGGCTGGATCGGGCAAAGCGGAGGGAAATTCTTCGGCGGCCGGGCTGCGGTTCCCGCACACGCCTCTCGGGCAGCGCTTACACCGTCTTTACGTCGTGATCAGCCCCGGCGGGGCTCCCCAACGATGGAATCCGCAGGTGAACAACCCTTGACCTGCGGATCTCGCGGAGATTGCATGTCGGCCCGGGAGCCACGGAACCACCTGCTCACCACCGCCTCGGAGGCGATACCGCTCCCGCGCTCATTCACCGCACCTGCCGATCGGAACCCCGCACCGATGACTGACACCATCAGCGCACCACAGGCCCTCTCCCCCGCCACCGGGCCCGTCCCCCAGAAGCTCAAGCGTTCCATCGGCGTCGTCGGAGGGACCCTGCTCACGCTCTCGTGCGTGACGCCCGCCTCGACGCTCTTCGTCGTCGTACCCGACCTCTTCGCCAGTCTCGGCACCTGGACCGCCCTCACCATCGCCATCGGCTCGCTGCTCTGTATCGGCGTGGCGTTCTGCTACTCCGAACTGGGCACGCTCATCCCCAGCGCGGGCGGCGAGTACGCCATGGTGTCCACGATGGCCGGCCGGCTCGCCGGGTGGCTGGTCTTCGTCCTGTCCCTGCTGGTCGTCATGATCGTGCCGCCCGTGATCGCCATGGGCACCGCCGACTACCTCGCCCCGGTGGTCGACATACCGGCACCGGTCGCGGGCGGCGGCGTCATGCTGCTCGCCACCCTCGCCGGTCTCCTCGACCTGCGGGCCAACGCCTGGATCACCGGCATCTTCCTGGTCCTGGAGGTCATCGCGGCCGCCCTGGTCGCCGTCCTGGGCTTCGCGCACAGCGAGCGCGGCGCCGACGCGCTGGTGCACGGCACCGTCGCCGCCGAGGGCGGTGGCACGTCCACCGTCACCGCGATGATGGTCGTCTCCGGACTCGCCATCGCCCTGTTCATCACCCAGGGGTTCTCGACCGCCGTCTACCTGTCGGAGGAACTGGAGAACCCGCGGCGCAACGTCGCCCGCACCGTGCTGCTCACGCTCGCCATCTCCACCGCCGTCATCCTGGTCCCGGTCATCGCCATCACCATGGGCTCCCCGGACCTGGACGCGCTGGCCGCCGGTGACCTCGGCGGGATGGTGACCGCCTGGTCCAACTCGGCCGTCGGCACCTTCGTGAGCCTGTGCGTCGCCCTGGCCATCATCAACGCGGGCATCGTCATGGTCATCCAGAACTCGCGGGTGCTCTTCGCCTCCGCCCGCGACAAGGCCTGGCCCGAGCCCGTCAACCAGGCGCTGTCCAAGCTGGGCCGCTTCGGCTCGCCGTGGGTGGCCACCCTGCTCGTCGGTGTCCCGGGTGCGGCGATGTGCTTCGTCAACCTCGACACGCTGTACGGGGTCACCGGCGTCTCGGTGACCGGCATGTACCTGCTGGTGGCGGTTGCCGCACTGTTCAGCCGGCGCGGGGCGCACCGCGAGGCGGCCGCCTGGCGGATGCCGCTGTGGCCGGCCGTCCCGGTCCTGCTGATCCTCGTACTCGGGTACATCCTGACCCAGCAGGAGACCCAGTACCTGCTGTGGACCGGCGGGATCACCGCCGCGGCCACCCTGTACTGGGCGCTGTACCTGCGGCCGCGGCGCGAGACGCGCTGGCTGGTCAGCATTCCGGAGGACGGCGAGGGGATCGCCGCGTAAGGAGATCACCGCGTAAGCCGCAGGGGGTGTCCGGCCGTCGGCCGGGCGCCCCCTATTCGGCCACCCGGATGACGACCTTTCCGAAGGGTGCGTCGGTGGCATAGCCGCGGTAGGCGGCGTGCGCTTCCTCGAAGGAGTGCACGCGGCCGATGACCGGGCGCAGTCCGTGGGCCGCGACGGCCCGGTTCATGTCCTCGAACCGGGCCCGGCTGCCGACGAAGACCCTTCGGATCGTCGCCAGGCTCGACGCGTACGCCGCGTGCGAGATCTCGATCCCCGGCCTGCCCGCGCTGCCGGTGACGAGCAGGGCGATCTGGCCGTAGAGGGAAGCGGCGCGCACCGACTGATCGAGGGTCTCCGGCCCGCCGGTCTCCACGACCAGGTCCGCTCCCTGATAGTCCGTCAACTCTTTTACTCTGGCCCCCCATTCCGGCTCGCGCACGTAATCGACGACCGCGTCCGCGCCCAGCGCCTTGAGCCGGTCCGCCTTCTGCCCGTCCGAGGTCGTCGAGACGACCCGGCAGCCCAGGAGCTTCGCGAACTGCACGGCGAACAGGGCGACCGGGCCGGTGCCGAGGGTCAGTACCGTCTGTCCCGGCAGCAGGGGGTCCCCGCCGGTCAGGGCGCTCCACGCGGTCACCGCCGCGCAGGGCAGGGTGGCGGCTTCCTCCCAGGTCAGGTGGGCGGGGACGGGTACGGCACTCTGCTCGTCCAGGACGGCGTACTGCGCCAGCATGCCGTCGAGGGTGCAGCCGGGCTGGTCGACGGCGCCCGGGGTGATCCGGCCGGAACGCCAGCGCGGGAAGTAGGTGCCGGCGACGCGGTCGCCGACCGCGAACCGGGTCACGGCCTCCCCCACCGCCATGACCTCGCCCGCGCCGTCGCTGAGCGCGATGACCCCCGGAACAGCGGGCAGCGGGTAGTGCCCGTGGAGGATCAGCAGGTCACGCCGGTTGAGCGAGGCGGCCTTCACCGCGACGACGATGTCGGTCGGCCCGGCCGGTTCCGGAACGGAAGGGCCGCTGTCGCGCAGCACGATCCCGTCGATGTCACCGAACGCTTCCAGGTGGTACGCACGCATCCCGGCCTCCAGGGCGGTTCCGTCGGTCCGTTGTCCTTCCGGGCCCCGATGCTGCGCGGCGGGAACACGCGCGGCAATTCCCTGCGGGGAATCGCCGGGTCCGCCGGGCGGCGGCTAGAAAGGGGCCATGGCCACCACCGCCCCCACCGCACCTGTTGAGCCCTCCCCCTTCTCCCTCGAAGTGCGCCGGCGTCGGGTGCTGCGCCGGATGAGCCAGCTCGAACTGGCCACGCTCGCCGGCACCACGCAGCGCCACCTCAGCTTCATCGAGAGCGGCCGGTCGCGGCCGGGGCGGGCGATGGTGGTGCGGCTCGCCGAATCCCTGGGGCTCACCCTGCGGGAGCGCAACTCCCTCCTCCTGGCGGCCGGTTACGCACCTGCCTACGCCGAGTCCCCGCAGGACGGGGCCGCCCTGGAGCCGGCCATGACGGCCCTGCGGACCATCCTGACCGGCCACCTGCCCTACCCGGCGGTGGTCGCCGGGGCGCGCGGGGAACTGGTCCTGGCGAACGAGGCCTTCGGGGTGCTCACCGAGGGCGCGGCGGCGCACCTGCTGGAGCCGCCGGTGAACGTGCTGCGGCTGGCGCTGCACCCCGAGGGCATGGCGCCGCGCGTGCTGAACCTGGCGGCGTGGGGGCGGCACATCGTGGAGAACCTGCGGGGCCGCGCGCAGGCCCATCCGGATCCGGAACTGGACGCACTGCTGGCGGAGTTGTGGGGCCATCTGCCGGCGGAGGCGCCGGCGGGGCCGGACCACCTCGGCTTCGCTGTGCCGCTGCGACTGCGCAGCGCGGGCGGCGAGCTGCGGCTGCTGACCACCCTGACCTCCTTCGCCACGGCCGTGGACGTCACGCTGGCCGAACTGCACCTGGAGGCCTTCCTCCCGGCCGACGCGGCCACCGCCGACCTCCTGCGCCGCCGCGAGGAGACCCGCAAGGCCGGCGCACAGCCCTGACATTGCCGCTACCGGCAGCTCTTCCTGCACTCCCGTGCAGCGGAAGCCGACGGGATGCAAGGGGGAGACTTCCGCTCAGTCCCCCTCCTCCTCCCGGGCCAGGGTGAGTGCGGTGTTGACCAGGCCCACGTGGCTGAACGCCTGGGGGAAGTTGCCGAGTTGGCGGCGGGCGACGGGGTCGTACTCCTCGGCGAGCAGTCCCACGTCGTTGCGCACGGCGAGCAGCCGCTCGAAGAGGGCACGGGCCTCCTTGGGCCGGCCCGTCAGGTAGAGGGCGTCGGCCAGCCAGAACGAGCAGGCCAGGAAGGCTCCTTCGTCGCCGGGCAGTCCGTCGACGGAGGGGCCTTCGGTGCTGTAGCGGCGGACCAGGCCGCTTTGGCCCAGCTCCTCCCGGACCGCGTCGACGGTGCCGATGACGCGGGGGTCGTCGGGGGGCAGGAAGCCGACCCTGGGGATGAGGAGGGTGGCCGCGTCGAGTTCGCGGGAGCCGTAGTACTGGGTGAAGGTGCCCCGTTCGGGGTCGTAGCCCTTCTCGCAGACGTCGCGGTGCACCTCGTCCCGCATGGTGCGCCACCGCTCGACGTCCCCGGGCATCGAAGGGTCGTGTTCCAGGGTGCGCACGGCCCGGTCGGCGGCGACCCAGGCCATCACCTTGGAGTGCACGAAGTGGCGGCGCGGGCCGCGTACTTCCCACAGCCCTTCGTCGGGCCGCCGCCAGTTCTGCTCCAGGAAGTCGAGCAGGGCGAGCTGGATCCGCCAGGCGTGGTGCTCGGAGGGGATTCCCGCGGCGCGGGCCAGGTGCAGGGAGTCGAGGACCTCTCCGTACACGTCGAGCTGGAGCTGGTTGACCGCTGCGTTGCCGACGCGCACGGGGGCGGAGGAGGCGTAGCCGCGCAGCCAGGGCAGTTCGACCTCGGGGATCCGCCGCTCGCCCGCGATCCCGTACATGATCTGGAGGTCGGCCGGGTCGCCGGCGACGGCGCGCAGCAGCCAGGCGCGCCAGGCGAGGGCTTCGTCGAGGAAGCCGGTGGCGAGGAGGGAGCCGAGGGTGAGGGTGGCGTCGCGCAGCCAGCAGTAGCGGTAGTCCCAGTTGCGGACGCCGCCGAGCTCTTCGGGGAGGGAGGTGGTGGCCGCGGCGGCGATGCCGCCGGTGGGGGCGTAGGTGAGGGCCTTGAGGGTGATCAGGGAGCGGGTCACGGCCTCCCGGTAGGGGCCTTCGTAGCGGCATTGGGCCGCCCATTCCCGCCAGTCGGCGAGGCTCTGCTCCAGGGCCTGGAACGGATCGATGGGCTCGGGGCGCGGCTCGTGCGAGGGGTGCCAGGTGAGGACGAAGGCGACGCGCCGGCCGGCGGTGATCGGGAACTGGGAGCGGGTGCTGTTGTCCTCGCCCCAGGTGCGGACCGGGGGTTCGCTGCGAAACCAGGCGGAGTCGGGCCCGGCGATGGCGACGCGGTCGCCGTTGATGCGGCGGACCCAGGGGACGACGTGGCCGTAGTCGAAGCGCAGGCGCAGGGTGCTGCCCATCCTGACCCTGCCGGAGACGCCCTCGACGATGCGGACCACGTCGGGGGCGACGTCGCGCTGCGGCATGAAGTCGATGACCTTGACGGTGCCGGTGTCGGTCTCCCAGTAGGTCTCCAGGATCAGGGAGCCGTCCACGTAGGCCCTGCGGGTGCACTGCTCCCCTTCGGCGGCGCCGAGGGGTGCGATGCGCCAATGGCCGTTCTCCTCCTCGCCGAGGAGTCTGGCGAAGCAGGCCGCCGAGTCGAAGCGCGGCAGGCACAGCCAGTCGATGGACCCGTCACGGCCGACCAGCGCGCTGGTCATGAGGTCGCCGATGAGTGCGTAGTCTTCGATGGGTTGTGTCATTTGATCGCTCTTCCCGCGAATGTCCGGGGCCAATCAGGCCGGCCCCGGGCACCCGCGGGTGCGTCAGCTCCGTACGAGGAGCAGCACGCCGGCGAGGACGACGCCGAGGGATACGGCGAGGGCGCCGTGGGCCAGGCGGTGGCTGCGGAGCACGGGCAGGAACCGGTCGACGGCGTAGCGGCCGGGGCCGGTGAGGGCGAGGGCCGCGGCGCCCGCGGTCAGCAGCAGCTCGTACTCGATGCCCTCGGGGGCGAAGAAGGAACCCGCGCCGTGCACGGCGATCGCGTTGATGAGGGTGCCGACGACGGCGGCGCCGGCGAGCGGGGTGAGCAGGCCGACGGCGAGGCCGAGGCCGCCGAGGGTCTCGGTCAGACCGGCGAGGACGGCCATGGCGTCGCCGGCGGGGTAGCCACTGGCGGTGAAGAACCGGCCGGTGCCGCTGACGCCGCCGCCCCCGAACCAGCCGAAGAGCTTCTGGGAGCCGTGCGCGGCCATGGTCAGGCCGAGGACGAGGCGCAGGAGCAGCAGGCCGGTGTCGTGGCCGGGGGTGGACGGGGTGAGGTCATGCGCCGTCAGCGTCGTCCGGGTCTGCGCGGGGGTGTTCGCCGAGGTGACGGAGGGGGTGGTCATCGTGGGGGTTCCTTCCGGTCGGGCGGCCGAGGGTGCGGGGACGGGCAATCGGGTGTTGTTCAAATTCGAACCGCCGGTCAGTGACCCTAACCAGTGATTCAAATTCGAACAACCCGTGTACCCTGATCCCATGGCTGAAACGAGATGGCTGGACGAACGCGAAATGCGGGCCTGGAGCGGGTTCCTCGCCGCGTCGGCCCTGGTGAACCGCCGTCTCGACCAGCAGCTGAAGGACGACTCAGGACTCTCCCACCCGCAGTACGAGATCCTCGTGCGCCTCGCCGCGGCACCCGGGCACGAACTGCGCATGACCGAACTCGCCAATGGCCTGATCAACTCCAAGAGCGGGCTGACCTACCAGATCACTCAGATGGAGAAGGCCGGGCTGGTCCGCCGCCGCAGCTGCCCCTCCGACGTGCGGGGCGTCTTCGCCGTCCTCACCGAGGCCGGCCGCGCCCGGCTGGACGAGGCGGCGCCGGGTCACGTGGCCACGGTCCGCGAGATCCTCGTCGACGTGCTCACCCCCGAGCAGCTCGACGCGCTCGCCGACGGACTGGGCGAGGTCGGCCGGCGGCTGCGCGCGCAGGGCGCCTGAGCAGCCCCGGTACGCGGGCACCCGATCCGGGTATACGAGCGCAATGGACGGAAAGGTCTGGCTCATTCTGGCGGCGGTCATCGCGGCCGGACTCGCGCTCTGCGCGGCCGTGCTGCTCGTGCGGGTCTTCAAGGCGCGGCGGCTGCTGCTCGACGCGGGGATCCCGCTGCGCGACAAGGCCCTGTTCTGGGTCGCCGTCCTCTACACGATCTCACCGGTGGATCTGATTCCGGATCCGGTGTACCTGGACGACATCGGCGTCCTGCTGCTGGCCCTGCGCTCCCTCCACGCGGCGGCGGCCCACCTGCCCGGCAAGGACCCGGCCACGCCGTGAGCAGTGCGGGCCGGACGGTCAGCGGACTCCCCGGGTACGGAACTGGATGCTGATGCGGGGGCCGACGGCCCGCGCCGTCTTCGGGACCGCGTGCTCCATGGTCCGCTGGCAGGAGCCGCCCATGACGACGAGGTCCCCGTGGCCCAGCGGCAGCCGCAGCAGGGTGGGGCCTCCGTCCCGGGGGCGGAGGGCGAGATCGCGGGGGTCGCCGACCGACACGATCGCGACCATGGTGTCCTGGGTGGAGGAGCGGCCGGTCCGGTCGCCGTGCCAGGCCACGCTGTCACGGCCGTCGCGGTAGAGGCAGAGCCCGGCGGTGACGAAGGGCTCACCGAGTTCGGGGGCGTAGTGGCGGGTGAGGGTTTCACGGGCCTCGGTGAGGACGGGGTGCGGGAGCTCCTCCCCTTCTCCGTAGAAGGCGAGGAGCCGCGGCACCTCGACCTCGCGCTCGTACATCTGGCGCCGCTCGGCCTGCCAGGGCACCTCGGCGGCGAGCCGCTCGAAGAGCGCGTCGGCGCCGCTCAGCCAGCCGGGCAGGTGGTCCACCCAGGCGCCCGCGCCGAGCGCGGTGCGCCGGAGGCCGGCGAGCGGGCCGAGCAGGATCTCGTCGCCCTGGTCGAAGAGGGATCCCTGCAGGCCCGGCAGTGCCCGGTTTCCCTGGGCTCCTCGGACTGCGTGCATGCCACCACTCTAACCCCACGAACCGAACATCTGCGCGAATAGCGGGGCCCGCTCGTTCACGGCCCCGGAGTGCGGGCCGCCCTGCGGCCGAGGATCTCGGCGAGGCCACGGCGGGTCGCCGCCAGCACGACGCGGTCCTCGGCCTTCAGCACGTAGCCGGGGTGCAGCTGCCACACCAGCCCGGGCTGCCGGGCCGGATCCTCGGCGTGGGCGGTGGACAGGTCGGGACGGCGGTCCTCGGGTGCGTCCGTGTCGAGGGCGATCACCCGCCAGGCCCCCGGCCGGAAGGAGTCGGCGATGGTCAGCCCCTCCAGCTGCGGATGGCCGGCCACCTCGATCGCGGCGAAGAGCAGGACGCGGCGCTCCACGGGTATGGCTCCGAGGATCTGCCGGCCCATCATCGCCCCCGCGAACGCCGGGGCGGCGAGGTGCGTCACGCTCCTGCTGCGGGTGAGGGCGGCGGGGTGGGCCGCGCGCAGGGTGCGGTAGACGGCCGTCGCGAAGTCGTCCTCGAACAGGCGCATCACCACCCGCAGGCCGGGTTTGACCGTTCGGGCGTACAGGGCGGCTTCCAGGTTGGTGGTGTCGGAGCTGGTGAGGGCGAGGAGCGAGTGCGCCCGGTGGACCCGGGCCGCCTCCAGCACGCCTTCCTCGGTGACGTCGCCGAGGACCACAGGAACGCGCAGGCTCCGGGCGAGGGCCAGACCGCGGGCCTGCGGGTGCGACTCCACGCACACCACCGGGATGTCCAGCTCCCGCAGCCGCGCCAGGACCCGCGTTCCGATCTTGCCCAGTCCGAGCAGGACGACGTGACCCGACTGGCCGCGGGACGGGCGGCGCAGGACGCTGGCCGTCCGGAAGGCGCCGAACGCCTCCAGTGCGGCGGCCACGAGGACCGGCAGGAGGAGCAGGCCGACGAATCCGGCCAGGATCTGCAGCGTCTTGCGCTCGGGGGGCTGACCCAGGGCCGGATCGTTGATCGCGAAGATGTCCAGCAGCGTGATGTAGGCGGCGTGCAGCGGATGGTCGCCCGTGGTCACCCACGACGCCACGGCGAGAGCGGTCACGGCCAGCACGATGCCGGCCAGTGACCAGCGCAACCGCCGCGAGAAGAGGTAACCAACCGGCAGGGAAGCGGCGTTGAAACGTGCCGCTCGCCGCGCCGGGGCCTGCCCCGGCCCGACATGGGTGATTGCCTCCAGGGCCACGATGCCCCGCCCGGTCGCGGCGGCCACCGCGGGGGCGTCCGGGAGGAGTTGCAGGCCGCGTTCGCCGCCGAGCACGGAACTCTCGCTGCCCGCCGGGTCGGTGGCCGTCGCCGACAGCAGGGCGAGCGTGCACAGGCCCGGGTCGGCCACCTCACCCGGGCCCGGAGGCGTGCGCTCCACCGCGCGCAGCAGCAGCCCGTCCGCCTGCACCACCTTGCTCGTTCCGGCGATCGCGCTGGCGGCCAGGGCGGGGGCCGCCGTATCGGCGTCCGAGAGCACCGTGGTCGAGGAGTCGAGCTCCCGCCGGTCGAGTTCCGGCTCGGCGACGATCGCCGCCTGGTCCAGCAGCTCTTCCAGGTGCTGGCCGAGCTTGCGGTTGTAGAGCCGGATCACCAGCCGCAGCCTCGGGTTGAGGCGCCGGGCCACCAGGGCGGCCCGGATGTTGGTGTCGTCGTCCTCGTAGACGAGCGCGAGCGCGGCGGCTCCGGCCACCCCGGCCGCGGCCAGCACCTCCTCGTCCGGCTCGGCCGCCTCCAGTACCCGCAGCTCGCTCTCGGGCGGTCGCCCGGCGGCCGTCGTACGGGACCGGGCCGCCGGTACGCGGCCGAACAGTGCGAGGCCTCGGCCGGTTCCCCGGTGCCCGAGTGCCGGCCGGGGGTTCCGGGCGGCGGGCACCACGAGCGTCACGCGCTCCTCGTACACGTCGCGGAGTTCGGCCGCGAGCCGACGGGACAGGCCGTCGTCGCCGCACACGACCATCCGGCCGTCGGCGTCGGGGAGTTGGTTCTGGGAGAGGTTCGGCTGCACCCGCACAGGATGCCCTGCCGGAACGGCAGGACGGCGGGATCAGCCGAGGGCGTCGAGCAGCTCGCGCTCGCGCGAGGAGCTGAGGCCCGAGCGGCGGCTCCGGTCCAGGCCCTGCTCGCGTTCCCAGCGCAGGGTGTCGGCCACCAGCTCCGCCCGGGGCCGGTGCCGGAGTCCCGCGGCGCGCGCCGCGGCCCCGTGGCGGGCGGACCAGCCGGTCCAGCCCGGGTCTACCAGCCACATGGGCAGGGACTCCTCCCCCATGTACTCGGCCACCCCCTGCGCGAGCAGCCAGGCCGAGTCGGCCGTGACCACCGGGCCGGTGTGCCCGCCCGCGGCGCGGCACAGGTCGATCCATTCGGCGAACGGAACGACGGGCCCGACGGCGTCGTAGGTGCCGGTGGTCCCCGCCTCCGCGGCATCGAGGAGCCAGCCCGCGAGGTCCCGCACGTCGACCGTCTGCGTGGGCAGCGCCGGTTCGTCGGGAACCAGCATGGGGCCCCGGGGATCGCGTGCGGCGCGGGCGGCCCAGTAGCCCGAGCGGCCGCTGTGGTCGCCCGGGCCGCCGATGAGTCCGGCGCGGGCGATGAGGAGGCGCTCGCCCACGGCGGCCGCCGACGCCTGCTCGCAGGCGACCTTGGACTCGCCGTACAGGGAGCGGTCGGTCTCGCTCCGGTCGGTCGGGGGAAGGAGGGCCGCGGACTCGTCCGCGCCCGGGGCGTCGTGGGAGGCGTAGGCGCTGACGGAGGACACGTACGTCCAGTGGGCGGCCGCGCCACCGAGTGCGGCGAGCGCCGCCCGGACGAAGCCGGGCTGCCACGACACCTCGAAGACCGCGCCCCACTCCCGGTCGGCGAGGGGTTCGTACGCCGCGGGGTCGCGCCGGTCGGCGGCCACCAGCCGTGCACCGGGGGCCACGTGACCGCTCTCGCCACGTGCCAGGCACGTCACCCGGTGCCCGCGCTCCAGGGCCTGGCGCGACAGCTCGCGGCCCACCCATGCCGTTCCGCCCAGAACCAGTATGTCCATCCCGACACCCAAGCACCGCGCGCCCCGGGCGGACAGCCGCCTTCGCTGACAGCGGAGCCGGCCGGCCGGGACCCACCCGGCCTGCACCGACCCGGACGGCCCGCCCCGGCCCGCCCTGCCGCCTATCCCTGCCGCTGGTTGATGTTGACCAGCCAGGTGATGCCGAACCGGTCCGTGCACATGCCGAACACGTCGCCCCACATCTGCTTCTCCAGCGGGACCGCGACCGTGCCGCCGGCGGAGAGCTTCTCCCAGTAGCCGCGCAGCTCGTCGGCGTCCTCCCCGCTCACGCTGACGGAGATGTTGTTGCCGGGCTTGAACGGCTGCCCGGGCGGGTTGTCGGCGCCCATGAGCGTGAAGCCGCTGTCCGTCTCGAGCATGCTGTGCATGATCCTGTCGGCGGCGTCTGCGGCCTCCTTGGCCCCGAACTCGCCGTAGGTGTGCGTCTTCAGGTCGCCGCCGAAGATCCCCTGGTAGAACTCCATGGCCTGCCGGGCGTCTCCGTCGAAGCTGATGTACGGGTTGAGGCGAGAAGGCACGAGGTCTTCCTTTCGTGGTGCGCGATCGGTTCCGGTGACCCCCCGGCTCCAGACTGATGGCGGTGGTCGCACGTCGCGCGCCAGGCACGCCGCACCGTGTGGGTGAACGCCCGGCGCCTGGCGAGTCGTCAGGAGAGCCGCACATGGGCCAGCATGGTGGCCCATCTGTCAGGCCCACCGGGAGATACGCATGAGCATGCTGATCAACAGCCCGCAGACCGTGGTCGCCGACGCCCTGCGGGGGATGGCGGCCGCCCATCCCGAGCTGGACGTCGACGTGGAACGCCGGGTGGTCGTACGGCGGGACGCGCGGGAGGGCGGGCGCGTCGGCCTGGTGTCCGGGGGCGGTTCCGGACACGAGCCGCTGCACGCCGGGTTCGTGGGGTACGGGATGCTGTCGGCCGCGTGTCCCGGGGAGGTGTTCACCTCTCCCGTGCCCGACCAGATGCTGTGGGCCGCCGCGGCCGTGGACGCCGGGCAGGGGGTGCTGTTCGTCGTCAAGAACTACACCGGGGACGTGCTGAACTTCGAGATGGCCGCCGAGCTCGCCGAGGAGGACGGCCTGCGGATCGAGCGGGTGCTGGTCAACGACGATGTGGCGGTCACCGACAGCGTGTACACCGCCGGGCGGCGCGGCACCGGAGCCACCCTGTTCGTCGAGAAGATCGCCGGGGCGGCCGCCGAGGAGGGCGCGCCGCTGGAGCGGGTCGCGGCGGTCGCCCGGCGGGTCAACGCGTGCTCGCGCAGCTTCGGGGTGGCCCTGAGCGCCTGCTCCACGCCCGCGAAGGGCGGTCCGACCTTCGATCTGCCGGCCGGGGAGCTGGAGCTGGGGGTCGGGATCCACGGCGAGCCGGGCCGGGAGCGGCGCGCGGTGATGCCGGCGCGGGAGATCGCGGAGGTCGCGGTGGGCGCCGTACTGGAGGAGCTGGCGGAGGTGGGGCCGGCCGACGGGCCGGTGCTGGCGCTGGTCAACGGGATGGGGGCCACGCCGCTGCTGGAGCTGTACGGGTTCCACGCGGAGGTGGCGCGCGTGCTGGGTGCCCGCGGCGTGCCGGTGGCGCGGGCGCTCGTCGGAAACTACGTCACCTCGCTGGACATGGCGGGGTGTTCGGTGACGCTGTGCCGCGCCGACGAGGAGCTGTTGCGGCTGTGGGACGCGCCCGTCCGGACGGCGGCGCTGCGCTGGGGGTAGGGGGTGTCCGTAAGGTTGCGGTGGGACTGGCCGTAGGTGCGAGGCGAGGAGATCCGGTGCGGGACGCAGACTTCTTCCGGCGGTGGATGGCGGCCGCCGCGGCCGCGGTGGAGCGCGAGGCGGACCGGCTGACCGAGCTCGACTCCCCCATCGGGGACGCCGACCACGGGAGCAATCTGCTGCGGGGCTTCACCGCCGTGCGCGCGGCTCTGGACGCACAGGCCCCGGCGGCACCCGGGGCGGTGCTCCAGCTCGCCGGGCGGACGCTGATCTCGACGGTCGGCGGCGCCTCGGGACCGCTGTACGGGACCTTGCTGCGGCGCACCGGCCGGGAACTCGGGGAGGCCGCCGAGGTCTCGGACGACGACCTGCGCAAGGCCCTGTACGCCGGGGTCGGCGCGGTGGCGCAGCTGGGCGGGGCGGCGCCGGGTGACAAGACGATGCTGGACGCCCTGGTGCCGGGGGTCGCCGCGCTGAGCACCTCGTACCGGGCGGCCGGGGACGCGGCGGAGAACGGGGCGATGGCGACGGTTCCGATGGTGGCGCGCAAGGGCCGGGCGAGCTACCTGGGCGAGCGGAGCGTCGGTCACCAGGACCCGGGCGCCACTTCGTCGGCGCTGCTGCTGGGGGCGCTGGCGGACGTCGCGGACGGCGTGCTGTGACGGGCGCGCAGGAGGGCGACGGCCTGGTCGGCATCGTGCTGGTGTCGCACAGCGCGTCGGTCGCCGCTTCTGTGGCGGAGCTGGCCAAGGGCTTGGCGGGGGGTGGCCCGATGGCCCCGGTGGCCGCGGCGGGCGGCACGGCCGACGGCGGCATCGGCACGAGCGCGGAGCTGATCGTCGCGGCCGCGCGGGAGGTGGACCGCGGCGCCGGGATCGCCCTGCTGGCGGACCTGGGAAGCTCGGTGCTCACGGTGAAGTCACTGCTGCTGGAGGACGAACTGCCGCCCGGCTCCCGGCTGGTGGACGCGCCGTTCGTGGAGGGCGCGGTGGCGGCGGTGGTCGCCGCCTCCGCGGGAGCCGCGCTGCCGGCGGTCGAATCGACCGCCGGCGAGGCGTACGCGTACCGCAAGGCCTGAGCGGGCCCGTAGCGCAGGCGCCGGCCAGGGTCAGCGCCCGCGGAGGGATTCGATCTCGCGGCGTTCGCGCTTCGTCGGGCGGCCCGCTCCGCGGTCGCGGATGCCCACCACGGCGGCCTCGATGGGCGTGGGCGGCGGAGGACTCTTGTCGATGAGGCATTCGGCGGCGACCGGAGCCCCCACCCTCTTCGACACGGGCCGGCGGACGACGACGATCCGCTCTCGCCCCGCGTGGAAGAGCCGTACCTCGTCGCCCGCGCGCACCGGCTGCGCCGGCTTGGCCCGCTCCCCGTTGACCTTCACGTGGCCCGCCCGGCAGGCGGTGGCCGCGACCGAGCGGGTCTTCGTCAGGCGCACGGACCAGATCCACGCGTCCACCCGCACGGTGCCCGTTTCCGTTCCCGTTACGTCTTCTGCCATGTCCCCGACTCTAGCGAGCGGGGCGTGGGAAAGCGGAACGACTTTTGGGGGATTGAACAAGAGGGGCAGCACTTGCCACGTATACCAACCCAAGAGAATTGCAAATGCGCCAAGCTTGGCCCTACCTTGTCGCACATGCAGTCCCGCTCCGCCCGTCACCGGCGCGGGTCGCCCGCCCGGGCGGAACCGGCACCCGCCGTCCGCAGACCCGACCGAGGAGCTCCGCCCATGTCCCTGAACGCGTCCCGCCGCCGCGCCGCCGCCGCGCTGACCGCCGCTCTCCTGGTCCCGCTGACCGCCTGCGGCAACAGCGGCGACGGCGAGAAGAAGGGCGGGGCCGGCGCTTCCTCCTCCGCGTCCGCCGAGCCCAAGGCCGTGAACCTCACGGTCCTCGCCGCCTCCTCCCTCACCGACGTGTTCAACGCGGCGGGTGCGGCGTACGAGAAGTCCCACCCGGGTACGAAGATCACCTTCTCCTACGCCGGTTCGCAGGAGCTCGCGGCGCAGGTCAAGCAGGGCGCGCCCGCCGACGCCCTGGCCACGGCCGACACGAAGACCATGGACGGTCTGCGGGCCGAGACCGGCGAGGCCAAGGTCATCGCCAAGAACCGCCTGGTCATCGCCACCGGCAAGGGCAACCCCTTCAAGGTCGACGACCTCAAGGACCTGGCCGACGGCAAGATCAAGGTCGTGCTCGCCGCGCCGGAGGTCCCGGTCGGCCGGTACAGCAGGGAAATCCTGGACAAGCAGGGCGTCACGGTGAAGCCCGTGTCCCAGGAGCCGAACGTCCGGGCCGTCCTGAGCAAGGTCGAGCTGGGTGAGGCCGATGCCGGTCTCGTCTACAAGACCGACTCCGCCAAGTCCGGTGACAAGGTCGCCGCCGTGGACATCCCGGACGACCAGAACGTGGTGGCCTCCTACCCGGCCGCCACGCTCAAGCAGTCCAAGAACGCCGCAGCCGCGGCCGCGTTCCTGGCCTGGCTGAGCACGCCCGAGGCGCAGAAGATCTTCCAGGAAGCGGGCTTCCAGCAGCCGTAGTCCTCGCCCTGCGTCCGGCACGCCGTGAGGGACTGCCCGGTCCGGGGGGACAGGCAGCCCCTCACGGCGTTCACGCGGGCCCGACCGTACGGAGAGGGCCGGCCCGGGGGCGCGCGGTGGACGCCGGACACGAGCCCCACGCCGTGGCCCGGCCCCACCGGCCACCGGCAGCCCGTACGTCGGCAGCCCCGGGCGGCACCCGCGTACGCTTCCCCCGCAGCCGCCCGCTCCCCCGCCCCGCCCGCCCCAGCCAGGAACCCCGATGAGCAGATTCCGCACCAGCACCCGGCCCCCCGTGACCCTGGCGCTCCCCGCGCTGCTCGCCGTCGCGTTCCTGCTGCTGCCGCTGATCGGCATCCTCGCCCGCACCCAGTGGGGCGAGCTCGGCACGCACCTCACCAGCCCCGGCGTGGTCCAGGCCCTGCGCCTCTCGCTCGTGGTGTCCCTGTGGGCCCTCGGCCTCTCGCTCCTGCTCGGCGTGCCCCTCGCCTGGCTGCTGGCCCGCGTGGAGTTCCCGGGCAAGGCCCTGGTCCGCTCGCTCGTGCTGCTCCCCATGGTGCTGCCGCCGACCGTGGGCGGTGTGGCCCTGCTGCTCGGCTTCGGCCGGCGCGGGCTGCTCGGGCCCTGGCTGGAGGACACGTTCGGGGTCACCCTGCCCTTCCACACCTCGGGCGCGGTCGTCGCGGCCACCTTCGTGGCCATGCCGTTCCTCGTCATCAGCCTGGAGGGCGCCCTCGGCGGCCTCCGGCAGAGCTACGAGGAGACCGCCGCCTCCCTCGGCGCCTCGCCGGTCCGCGTGTTCTTCACCGTGACCCTGCCCATGGTGGCCCCGGGCCTGGTCGCCGGAGCCGCCCTGACCTGGGCCCGCGCGCTCGGCGAGTTCGGCGCGACCATCACCTTCGCCGGCAATCTGCCCGGCACCACCCAGACCCTGCCGCTCCAGGTGTACCTGCTGCTCCAGGACCGGCCCGAGGCCGCCACCTCCGTCTCGCTGCTGCTCCTCGCCATCGCCATGGCCGTACTCATCGCCCTGCGCGGCCGCTGGACGGGCGCCCCGGTCGCCCGCAGGGCCGCCGAGCCGGCGGCGGTGGCCGAGGAGAACGGCGCCCAGGACGTGGTCGCCGCGCCGGCGGCCGCGCCGCACGACTCCGGCCACTGGCCCCTGCACGCCACCGTCACCGGCTTCAACCGGCTCACCCTCGACGCCGAGCCCGGCACCACCATCGCCGTCGTCGGCGAGAACGGCGCCGGCAAGACCACCCTGCTGCGCGCCCTGCTCGGCCTGACCCCGAGGGCCCGCGCCGAGCTCAGGCTCGGCGACACCGACGTCACCGCGCTGCCCCCGCACAAGCGGCAGGTGGCCTGGGTCCCGCAGGACGGTGCGCTGTTCCCGCACCTGAGCGCCCTGGCCAACACGGCGTACGGGCTGCGTGCCCGCCGGGTGCCGCGCGCCGAGGCCCGCCGCGAGGCGCAGGCCTGGCTGGACCGGCTCGGGGTCGGGCACCTCGCCCAGCGCCGGCCGGCCCAGCTGTCCGGCGGGCAGGCCCAGCGCGTGGCCCTGGCCCGGGCCCTGGCCGCGCGCCCCCGGCTGCTGCTGCTCGACGAGCCGCTGGCCGCCCTCGACCAGACGACGCGGGCCCACGTCCGGCACACGCTGCGCACGCATCTGGCCGGCTTCGGCGGGGTCTGCCTCATCGTCACGCACGACCCCGTCGAGGCGGTGTCGCTGGCCGACCGGGTCCTCGTACTGGCCGACGGGCAGACCCTCCAGGACGCGCCGCCCGCCGAGGTGACCCGGCATCCGCGCTCCCCGTGGGTGGCCCGGATGCTCGGGCGCAACGCCTGGCCGGGCACCGCGTCGGCCGACGGGCTGGCCCTCGCCGCCGGGGGGCGGCTGGTGGTCGCCGAGGCGCTGCCCGAGGGCGCTCAGGCGCTGGCGATCATCGCCCCGGAGGCGGTCTCGGTGCACCGGAGGCAGCCGGACGGCAGCCCCCGCAACGTCTGGCGGGGCACCGTACGGGAGATCACCGCGGTCGGCAGCCGGCTGCGCGTGCTGATCGCCCCGGCCGGGGCCCCCGACCTGGTCGCGGAGATCACCCCGGAGGCGGCGGCCGAGCTGGGCCTCGTCGACGGCGCCGAGGTGTGGGCCAGCGTGAAGGCCACCGAGGTCACCCTCGTCCGCCTCTGAACCCAGTGCGGGGGGCGTTGTCAGACCCCTCGACTACGGTGCGGTCATGGCTGACTTCGTACTGGTGGCAGGTGCTTGGCTCGGATCGTGGGCGTGGGACGCGGTGGCGCCGCGGCTGCGCGCCGCCGGCCACGGCGCACATCCCCTGACCCTCTCCGGCGTGGCCGAGCGGCGGTCCGTGCCGGCCGGGCAGCAGACCCACGTCCAGGACATCGTGGGCGAGATCGAGCGGCTCGATCTGCGCGAGGTCGTGCTGGTCGGGCACAGCTACGCGGGCATACCGGTCGGCCAGGCCGCCGAGCGCATCGGCGACCGGCTGGCCCGGGTGGTCTTCGTGGACGCGAGCATCCCGGCCGACGGAGAGTCGTTCGTCTCGACGTGGTGGGAGGGACCGGAGAAGCTGGCGGCCGAGATATCCGGCAACGGCGGTTTCTGGGCTCCGCTGACCGCGTCCGACTGCGAGGGCCAGGACCTGGGCGCCGAGGAGATCGCGCGGATGCTCGCCGGTGCCACCCCGCACCCGGGTGCCTCGCTGTCCGAGCCGGCCGTCCTGGCCCGCTCCCTCGGCGGACTCCCGGCGACGTACGTCAAGTGTCTGCTCGACGGCCCCGAGCCGACGGGGGACGTGGCCCGGCTGCTGGCCGGCGGGAACTGGCGGCTGGTCGAGATGGACACCGGTCACTGGCCGATGTTCTCGCGGCCGGAGGACCTGGCGGAGATCCTCCTCGCCGCGGCCGCTTCCTGACCCGGGCCGGCCGGAACGCGGGGCGGCGGGCGCGGGGCTGACGTGCTCCTCGGTCAGGCGGGCGCCGGCGCCGGGGCGGCCGCGGCGAATTCGCACCACACGCATTTGCCGCCGCCCCGGGGTTCCACGCCCCATGCGTCCGAGAGGTTGTCCACCAGCATCAGGCCGCGGCCCGACACCGCCCAGTCCCCGGCTTCGCGCGGCCGGGGCAGGGCGCTGCTGGAGTCCTCGACCTCGATGCGGATCCGCCCCTCCGCCGTCAGCCGCATGCTGACCTGGCCGCCGCCCTCCGTGTGGACCAGGGCGTTGGTCATCAGCTCGTCCGCGGCCAGTTCGATCTCGTCGGCCCTGTCCCGCGCTCCCCAGGCCGCGACGGCCGCCCGGATCAGGTGGCGCGCCATCGCCGGGGCCTCCGGGTCGCCCGGTTCCAGCCGCTGGCGCAGCGGGCCGCCGCCGCGCGCGGCGGGGGTACCGCGGCGGCGCAGGACCAGCAGGGCCATGTCGTCCCCGCCGCCCGAGTCGCCGACGAGGTCGCACAGCACGTCGGCGAGTTCCTGCACGTCGACCGGGCCGCCGTGGACCGCGGTGATCAGCTCCCGCAGGCCGGTGTCGGGGTCCTCACCGGGCCGTTCGATCAGCCCGTCGGTGCACAGCAGCAGGGTGTCGCCCGGGTGGAGTTCGAGGCTGGTGACCGGGTAGCCGGTGCCCGTGTCCGCGGCCGTACCCGCACCGGAGGGGTCTCGGTGGGGCAGCCCGAGCGGGAGACCGCCCGCCACCTGGATCCGGTGGACGCTGCCGTCGCCGCGCCGCAGGAGGGGGTCCAGGTGGCCGGCGCGGACCAGGCGGAGCATCCCGGTGGTGAGGTCCACCTCGGCGTACGTACAGGTGGCGAACCGTTCCGTCTCCAGGTCGCGAAGGAAGGCCGACGCCCGCGCCATCGCCGTGCCGGGAGTGTGCCCCTCGGCCACGTACGCCCGCAGCGCGATGCGCAGCTGCCCCATGACGGCGGCCGCGTCCGTGTCGTGCCCCTCCACGTCGCCGATCATCACCCCGACCCGGCCCTCGCCGAGCGGGATCACGTCGTACCAGTCGCCGCCGACGTCCCGTCCCATCCGGGCGGACCGGTACCGTACGGCGATCCGCACGCCCGGCACCTCCGGGATCCGGCGGGGCAGCATGGCCCGCTGGAGCCCTTCCGCGAGGTCGTGCTCCTGCTCGAAGAGAATGGCCCGCTGCAGGCTCTGCGCGATGCCGCTGCCGAGCGCCATCAGCAGGTTCCGCTCCTCGTCCGTGAACTCGCCCTCCCGGGCGTAGAGCAGCCCGAGCGCGCCGATGGGCCTGCCCTGGGCTATCAGCGGCAGGTAGACCCCGCTGCGGACGGACAGCGGCTCGATGTACGGCCACAGCCGCGGATAGCGGACCTGGAACTCCTCCCGCGAGGCGAGGTAGACGGGCTGCATGGTGCGCACGGCCTCGCTCATCGGGAACTGCGCGTCGATCCTGGTGTACTCGATCTCGGGCACGTACGCGCCGAGCTGCCCCTCCGCGACCAGGTGGATGCGGCCCCCGTCGACGATGCCGAGCATCACGCTGACGGCGCCGAGGTGGCCGAGGGCCTGCGGGTCCTTGAGGATGTCGGTCACGTCGTTGACGGTGCGGGCGTGGGCGAGGATGGCCGTCGTCCGCTCGACGACTCCGGTCATCCGGCGCCTGCCCTCGGCCTGTTCCCCGGCGGCCCCCGCCGCCCCGGGTTCGCCGGGGTCGTGGGCGGCGTCGCGGAGGATGCCGATGACGCGGTACGGGCGACCCCGCCGGTCCCGCACGATGTGCCCCTGGATGTGGGTCCAGGCCGGTGTCCCGTCCCGGCGGCGGCTGCGCACGTAGGCGCCGTAGTGGCTGCGGCCGTCCTTGAGCGCCTGCGCGACCCGGGCGTCGAGCCGGGCCGCCTCGGCGGGCGCGAGGCGCGCCCGCAGCCCCTCGGACGTTCCGGTGAACTCGTCCGGGCGCAGGTCGAGGACCTCGAGGGCGGTCGGGTCCAGGTGCAGGCGCCCGCTCTCGAGGTCCCAGTCGAAGGTCCCCATGCGGTTGAGCGCAAGGCTCGTATCCGGCCGCGCGGGCCAGTCGACCTCGGGGTTCCGTCCCCTCAGGGCCATGCAGCCAGGGTCTCACTCCCGCCCGCCGGTGTCCCTGCGGGAGGGGCCGGACCCGGAAAACGGGCCCGCCCGGCGGCCCCCGGGACGCCCCGGCAGCCGCGTCCGGGGCTGCGGTTGCCGCGCGTACGGCCCGAGGGGGTGGGGCGGGGGCGGGGCGGGCCCGTCAGGGCCGGTCGGCCGCGGTCGCGTCGTGGACCAACAGGGCGATCTGGACACGGTTGTTGAGGTCCAGCCGGGTCAGGATCCGCGACACGTGCGTCTTCACCGTCGGCAGCGCGAGGTGCAGTTCCCGCGCGATCTCCGCGTTGGACAGGCCGCGCCCGACCGCCAGGGCCACCTCCCGCTCGCGTCCGGCCAGCAGTTCCAGCCGCGCGCGGGCGGTGGCCGCCCGGGTGTCCTGCCCCGAGCCGCCCGCCACCTGGGCCATCAGGCGGCGGGTGACCGCCGGGGACAGTACCGGGTCCCCGGCGGCCACCGTCCGGATCGCCGTCACGATCTCGGGCGGCGGGGTGTCCTTGAGGAGGAACCCGGCCGCGCCCGCGCGCAGCGCCCGCAGGACGTGCGCGTCGGTGTGGAAGGTGGTGAGGACCAGCACCTCCGGCGCGCCGGGCCGGGCCCGGAGCGCCTCGGTGGCCGCCAGCCCGTCGACGCCCGGCATGCGGATGTCCATCAGGACCAGGTCGGGACGCAGCTCGGCCACGAGTGCGGGCACCTCGGCCCCGTCGGCGGCCTGCCCGACGAGCTCGATGTCCGGGGCGCCGCCCAGCATCAGGCTCAGTCCGGCCCGGACGATCGCGTCGTCGTCGACCAGCAGTACCCGGATCACCGGCCCCCCTTTCCTCAGCCCTGCCAGGGTAGCCAGGCGTGCACCCGGAACCCGCCGTCCGAGGGGCCGGCCGTGAGCTCGCCGCCCGCCAGCCTGGCCCGCTCGGCCAGGCCGATGAGCCCCTGTCCGCCGCCCTCGCCGATCCCGGGATCCGGTCGGGGCGGCCGGGGCGGGCGGGCGTTGCGGACTTCCACCGTCAGCCCGTCCGCCGGGCGCCCGGCCACCGTCACCTCGACCGCCGCCCCGGGGGCGTGCCTGCGTACGTTGGTCAGCGCCTCCTGCACGATCCGGTACGCCGTACGCCCGGCCAGCGGCGACGGCGCGGGCGCCGCGCCGGCCGGCCCCGTCAGCCCGCTCAGCCCCGTCAGCCCGATGCGGCCGCCCGCGGCCCGGGCCTCCGCCACCAGCCGTTCCAGGTCGGCCAGTTCGGGCTGCGGGCGGTCGTCCGCCGCCTCCTTCCCCGATCCGGTCCGCAGGACCCCGATCACCTCGCGCAGATCGTGCAGGGCCAGGTGGGCGCTCTCCCTGATGACCCCGGCGGCCCGCGCGATCTCCGCCGGCGGGGCGCCCGGGTGGTACTCCAGGGCGCCCGCGTGCACGCTCAGCAGCGAGAGCCGGTGCCCGAGCACGTCGTGCATCTCGCGGGCGATCTCCTCGCGCGCCTCCATGCGCGCCCGCTCGGCGCGTGACTCGGCGTCCGCCTCGGCCAGTTCGGCGCGCTCCCGCAGCGAGGCGATGAGCTGCTGCCGGGAGCGCCGGAACAGTCCCCACCCGATGGACCCGGCGATCAGGGCGAAATACGTCACCGCCGGCCCCGCCCGGTCCTCGGCCATGTCCGGCAGCTGCCACAGGAAGACCGGCAGCGGGGCGAACGCCAGCGCCGCCACCCACCCCGTGACCCGCCACGGCCGGGTCGCGGCGACCGTGAACACCGCCACCATCGAGGGGCCGGTCAGATAGTGCGCCACGCTTCCCGCGAGCAGCAGTGCCACCGCCAGCTGCACGGGCAGGCGCCTGCGCAGCAGGAGCACCGCGCAGCCGAGCCCGCCGGCCACCTGGTCGGCGGCCCGCCACGCCGGACCGAGGGTCTCCGACACCGGAACGGACCGTGAACTGATGGCGGCGAAGCAGGCCGCGAAGAGGAGGAGCCCCAGGTCGGCGGCCCAGTCGCGGCGGGTGCGGTGGACGCGGTGGAAGTGGCGCATGGAGGGGAAATCTACGCGGGCCCCGGCCCGGGCCCGGGCTCCGCGCGGCGATTGAATACTTAAGTACGACACCCGGACATCCAACGGCCGATCCGCCGCCCGGCGCGGCCCGCCTACGGTCGGACCATGACCTCAAGCACCCAAAAGTCCCCCGTGGCCGCCGTGTCGGGCCTGCTCTGCTTCGTCCTCGTCGTCGGCGGCGCGAGCGGACTGCTGCACGAGTGGTTCGGCTGGATCCGCTTCATGGGTTTCGTCCGCTTCCTCGCCCCCGAGGGCTACGAGACGTACAGCTACGTCGTCATGGTCGTCCTCGGCCTCGCCGTGGGCGTGGCGGGCGACGCGATCTCCCGGCACCGGCGCGTCTAGGAGGTGCCGAAGTCCCGGTCCGCCGGAAGGGCTCGGCACGCACGGGCACCTCACTCTCGCCGCGCGGGAAGAGTGAGGTGCTTGCGCGGTTCGCCTACTCGGTGTCGTTGCCGGGAGGAACGGGCTCCTCCGGCGGCTGCTCGGGCTCCGGCTGTTCCTGCTCCGGCTGTTCCTGCTCCGGTTGTTCCTGCCCCGGAGGCGAGGGCTGCGGCTCGGGCTCGTTGGCCGTGCGCTCCGGTACCTGCGGAGACGGGGGCGGGACGATCAGGGCCGACGGCGACGGCTCCAGGAACCGGGGCGAGGCCGAGGGCGACTCGCCCTTGACTTCCTTCGAAGGCGAGACCGGCGGGGATTCAGGCGGTGACTCCGAGGGCGATACCGGCGGCGACTCGGGCGGTGACTCCGACGGGGACTCCGAGGACGATGCCGGCGGCGACTCGGGCGGTGACTCCGACGGGGACTCCGAGGGCGATACCGGCGGGGACTTCGACGGCGGCTCCGAAGGCGATACCGGCGGGGACTTCGAAGACGACTCCGAAGGCGAAACCGGCGGGGACTTCGAAGACGACTCCGAAGGCGAAACCGGCGGGGACTTCGACGGCGACACCGAGGCCGATCCCGACACGGTCTTCGAGTTCGTGGGCGACACGGTCGCGGTCGGCGTCTTGGGCGTGCCGGTCGGGAACACGGTCGTCGTGACCGGCGGCGTCGGGAACACCGGCGGCGGCACCCGCTTGTCGCGCTTGCCGCGGTGGTCACCGCGGGGGCGCTCGTACCAGTGCCGGTTGTGGGGGTCGTAGATCACGAACACGTTCACGACGGTCACCGACGGCGCGACGACCACCACCCGCGACGGCTGGTACGAGTTCCACGTCTGGCCGTACCGCTTCGGGTTGGCCTTGAGCGCCACGGGCGGGCCCAGCGGGTTCCCGCACGCGCAGCGCACCCGCGGCACCCCGCGGTCGTCCACGAGCACGGCCGTCCCGGCCTGGAGCACGGCCTGGTAGGGGGTGCCCCGGTCGTTCTGGAAGCGGTGGTTCGTGACGCGGGTGTCCATCCGCAGCTGCACGGGGGTGAGCGAGCGGAGGTAGCCGGGCACGCCGGCCGGCTGGATGCCGAGGGACGAGGCGAAGGCGCTGTTCTTCGCGGGCTGCGCGGACAGCGCCCTGACCTGCTTCTCGACGTCGCAGCTGGGGGCGTTCTGCGTGCCCGTGTAGACGCCCGGCGAGGCCCCGCTGACGCTCCGGGTGGCCGTCTGGGTGCCGGTGGTCGCCGGGGCCGTGGTCGGCGCCGTGCCCTTGGTGGCGCTGGCGGGCGGCGGCGGGGTCTCCGGCAGCGGCTTGGCCTGCTCCGCCACGGTGGACTCGGTGAACGGGTCCGGGCCCGAGGCGGCCACCGGCTGGAGGAACACCTCACCGCCGGCCTGGTCCTTGCCGCTGGGCCGGGTCAGCACCACGGCCAGGGCAACGGCCGCCACCACCGCGACGAGCGCGGTGACGAGCCGGGGTACGGATCGCCACCACGGGCCGCCGGACTTGCCCCCGCCGCCTGGCGGCGCGGGTGGTGGCGGCGGTGCAGGCGGCCCCTGCCGCCCGCCCGAAAGCGGGCCTGAGGGCGGCCCCGTGGGGCGTTCCGATGACGGTGGCTGATGCTGGGGCCGTGGGCGGTCCGGTTGGGTGCTCATGGGCTCTTCTTCCAGGCGCGGAAAGTCCCCTTGCGGACCATTGTGTGCGCCGTCCGGGTGGTGCCCGCAAGCCGAGGCTGCCTACGGTGAACCCGTGAGCCCAACTCCCCGGGGATGGCGGGACGCCCTCGTGGCGGTCGTGGCGGCTTTCGCGGTCATGACCGCGGTCGCCGCCGCCGGACTGGCGTTCGCCGGTGCGGGCGATCTGCCCGGCGGCGCCTTCCCGCACGTGGCGGCGGCCGTCGTCGTGATGGCGGCCGGCGGCTCGGTCGAACTGTCGGGCGACGCCGGTCTCCTCGCGGGGGCCGACGCGAGCCTGTCCGTGCTCCCGCTCTCGGTGAGTGTGGCCGGAGCCCTCACCGCCGGGTACTGCTTCCTGCGCCCCCTGCACAACCGGGCGGTCGCCCGGCCCCTCGAACTGCTGGCCCGTGCACTCCCGTTGGTGCTTCTGTGGCTCGTGACGCTCAGCGGGGCAGCGCTCCTCGCCCGCCAGACATTCGGCATCGTCACCAAGGACTCCCCCGTCGGGCGCATCGGCGAACTCCTGGACTCCGCGCCGACGGTGGGTTTCCGGGCCGACCTTCCCGGCACCCTGCTCTTCGGACTGCTGTGGATCCTGGGCATGTTGCTCATGTCCCTGCTGGTCTCCCGCCGCGCACCGCTGCCCGCCGGACTGGTGCGCTTCCATGCGGCCGTGCGCCCGGCGGCCTTCGCCGCGACCCTGCTGCTCCTCGCCTACGCCGGCCTCGGCCTCGGCGTCGGCCTGGTGGTGGCCGCCACCCAGGGCCACGGCGCCCGCACCCTGGCGGTGCTCCTGCTGGCGCTGCCGAACCTGGCCTGGCTCGCGCTCACCGTCGGCTTCGGCGGCGCCTGGGAGGGCAGGGTGGACGGCCCGTTCGGACTGCCGATGCCGCAGTTGCTGGACCGTGCGCTGCGCGGCCCCGACCTGTCCACGGTCGACGTGGCCTCCCTGGCGCGGCAGGACGCCCGGGCGTGGTGGCTGGTGGTCGTGGCCGCCGTCCTGCTGCTCGGCGCGGGCGTGCTGGCCGCCGTACGCTCCCCGGCGCACGTCCGCCCGTGGCAGCACGCGCTGCACTTCGGCGTGGCCCTGGCCCTGGCGGTGCTGACGGTCTGTCTGCTCGGCAGGGTCGAGGCGCAGTTCGGCCTGTCCCTGCTCGGCCTCGGCGACGGGGACGCCGTCGGCGGCAGGGCGCGGCTCACGCCCGTGCTGTGGCGTACGGTCGGCCTCGCCCTCCTGTGGGGTGCGGTGGCCGGGTTCCTGGGCGCCTTCGCGGCCCGCCCGCTCCGCCGCCGCGGCCGCGTCGACGGGCCCGCTGCGGGCTGACGTTCGCGGCCTCAGCCTCACTCCTGGGCCGCGCCTCACTCCTGGGCCGCCCCGGGGGTGTCCACGATCCGGGTCGGGTCGTGTTCCGTCCCCCGCGGCGGGGCGGGCGGGGTGGCCCCGACCGGGCCGGCCGGTGGTGTCTGCCTTTCCCGTACGTCGGCCACTCGGTGCACGCCGGTCTGCGTCGGCGGCGGCCCGGGCGGGTGCGGGGCACCCGGTCCCGCGGCGACCGCGTAGGTCGCCAGTCGGGTCCCGTCGCCGTACATCCACCGTCCCGCCGTTTCGTCGTAGACCCAGACGGACTCCCCGTCGATCACGATCCCGGCCCGCAGGTTCCGCAGGGAGCGGGCGAACTGCTCGCTGTCGACCCGGCCTCCGGCGAGGTCGTCGACGGCCTGCCGGTAGAGGTCGAGGGCGTCGGCGGTCCGGTCCAGGTGCGGCCGCGGGTCCTCGGCACGGGCCGGCGCCGGCCCCCCGGCGGTGGGCGGCGGCTGCGGCACGGCGACCAGCAGCCGCCCGTCCACCCAGGCGGACCAGCCGTTGGCGCACAGGATCTCGCCCCATTCCCCGCTGCGGGACAGCAGTTGCACCGGCAGGAAGGGGTCCAGGGGCGCGGTCGGCCGGGTCACGTCGGGGGCCTCCCAGGCGGCCATGCCCTCCTGCGGGACGACGTGGGTGGGGTGGAAGTCGGGGACTTCGTCGCCGGGGAACTTCATCGCCGCGGCTGCTTACGCATGACGGCCGGCTCGGACCGGCGCAGCAGCCGGGCCACCACCACGCCGAAGAGGAGGCACAGGGCCAACGGCATGACCACGTTGAGCAGCCACACACCGGGCTCGTGGTCGAAGATCGGGTCCTGGGTGAGTTTTCCCGGGACGACCGCACCGAGGTCGATGGTGCCGCCCATCGCGCCCATCGCCCACCGGGCCGGCGCGAACCACGCCACCTGTTCGAGGACGGGGACGCCGGCGAGTTTCAGCAGGGTGCCGCAGAAGACGACCTGGATGATGGCGAGGAGCACCAGCAACGGCATGGTCACCTCCTCCTTGCGTACCAGGGCGGAGATCAGCAGTCCGAGCATCATGGCGGTGAAGGACAGCAGGGCGACGACGAGGGTGATCTCGATCAACGGTGGCATGAGTACCCCCTCGCCACCCGGGGCGTTGAGTTTCACGCCGGCGAGGGCGACGAGGGTCAGGGCCACCGCCTGGCCGACGGTGATCGCGCCGAGCACCACCACCTTCGACATCAGGTAGGCGGATCTGGACAGCCCGACGGCACGTTCGCGCTGATAGATCACGCGTTCCTTGACGAGTTCGCGGACGGCGTTGGCGGCGCCGGTGAGCACTCCGCCGATGGTCAGGATGAGCAGGGCGTTCAGCGCCGTCTCGGCGGTGAGGCTGCTCCCGGCGAGGGCGCGGGCCATGGCCCCCATCATGAACGGCAGCGCGACCATGATGATCAGGAAGGTGCGGTCGGCGCCGAGCACGGCGGCGTACCGGCGCACCAGGGTGGACAGCTGGGAGCCCCAGCTCTGCGCCTTGGGCGGCGGGGGCACGGTTTCCGCGGCCCGTCCGGCTTCCCCGGAGACCTGGGATGGGCGGGCGGTGACCTCGACGTAGCGGCGGTGGACGGGCGAGGCGCGGTAGTCCCCCGCCCAGTCGCGGCCCTGCTGGGTCTCGAACGCCTCGAAGGCCTCCGGCCATTCGTCGAAGCCGAAGAAGGCGAGGGCCTCGTCGGGCGGCCCGAAGTAGGCGACGCGGCCGCCGGGGGCGAGGAAGAGGAGCCGGTCGCAGACGTCGAGGCTGAGCACGCTGTGGGTGACCACGATGACGGTGCGGCCGTCGTCGGCGAGGCCGCGCAGCATGTGCATGACGGAGCGGTCCATACCGGGGTCGAGGCCGGAGGTGGGTTCGTCGAGGAAGAGCAGGGACGGCTTGGTGAGCAGTTCGAGGGCGACGGAGACCCGTTTGCGCTGGCCGCCGGAGAGGCTGTGGATGGGCTGGTCGGCCCGTTGCACGAGGCCGAGTTCGCGGATCACCTCGTCGACCCGGGCTTCGCGTTCGGCCTTGGCGGTGTCCTGCGGGAAGCGCAGTTCTGCGGCGTAGACGAGGGCGCGGCGGACGGTGAGCTGGGCGTGCAGGATGTCGTCCTGGGGCACGAGGCCGATGCGGCTGCGCAGTTCGGCGTAGTCGCGGTACAGGTCGCGGCCGTCGTAGAGGACGGTGCCGCTGTCGGCGGGGCGCAGGCCGGTGAGGGCGCCGAGCAGCGTGGACTTGCCGGCGCCGCTCGGGCCGACGACGGCGAGCAGGCAGTCGGCGCCGACGGGGAAGGAGACGCCGTCCATGAGGACCTTGCGGCCGCCGTCGACGGCGACGGTGAGGTCCTGGACGTCGAGCGAGACCGAGCCCGTGTCCACGTACTCCTGGAGCTGGTCCCCGACGAGGCAGAAGGCGGAGTGGCCGATGCCGACGATGTCGCCCTCGGCGACGGGGGCGGTCCGCTCGACGCGGGCGCCGTTGAGGTAGGTGCCGTTGTGGCTGTCGAGGTCGGCGATCTCGTAGGTGCCGTCGGCGTGGGCGCGCAGTTCGGCGTGCCGGCGGGAGACGATGAGCTCGTCGATGACGAGGTCGTTCTCGGGGGCGCGGCCGATGCGCACGGCGGTACGGGCGGCCATCGGGCGGATGCTGGTGGGCTGCCGGAAGGTGCCGGTCTGTGACGGTTTCCAGACGCCGGAGGGCCTGGAGGTGGCGGCGCGGCGCGGCGCGCGGCCGACGAGGACGGCGCGCGGGCCGTCCTCGGGGTTGCCGAAGCGCAGTTCGCTGCCGGCTCCGACAGTCCGTGCGTTGATGCGGCGGCCGTCCGCCCACGTGCCGTTGGTGCTGCCCTCGTCCTCGACGGTCCAGTGGTCGCCGTCGGGGCGCAGGACGGCGTGGTGCCAGGAGACGCGGGGATCGTCGAGGCAAACCTCGCAGTGGGGGTCCCGGCCGACGTGGTAGATCCGGCCCGGGCTCATCTCGGTGGAGCCCCGGGCGGTCTCCAGGACGAGTTCGGGCGCGGTCGGCACACCGGGGCGCTGAACCATGAACAGATTTTCCCACGATCCGACCGGACCGGCATAACCGCAGGTCAGGAGGGTCTTATAGGGAATGACAACGGTCCCCGTTGCAGCCTTTGCCGATCGCGGCGAGGTGCGCTTCACTTCACGCGTCGGAACCGAACAAACGGGGGATGCCATGAGTGGGCACGACCACGCGCACGACGGCCACGGCCACGGCCACGGAGGTCACGGCCACGGCGTGGCCGCCGACGCCGACCGGCGCTGGCTGGCGATCGCCCTCGGCCTGATCGGCGCGTTCATGGCGGTCGAGGTGGCCGTCGGCATCGTGGCCCGGTCGCTGGCCCTGATCTCCGACGCCGCCCACATGCTGACCGACGCCGTGTCGATCGTCCTCGCGCTGATCGCCATGCGGCTGGCCGCCCGCCCGGCGCGGGGCGGTTTCACGTACGGCCTCAAGCGGGCGGAGATACTCTCCGCGCAGGCCAACGGCCTGACCCTGCTCCTGCTGGCGGTCTGGCTGGCGTACGAGGCGGTGCGGCGGCTGATCGACCCGCCGCCGGTGGAGGGCGGGCTGGTCCTGGTGACGGCCCTCGCGGGCATCGTCGTCAATGTGGCCGCGGCCTGGTGCATTTCGAAGGCGAACCGGTCCTCGCTGGCCGTCGAGGGGGCCTACCAGCACATCCTCAACGACCTGTTCGCCTTCATCGGGACCGCCGCCGCCGGTCTGATCGTGCTCACCACCGGCTTCCGGCAGGCCGACGCGATGGCCACCCTCGTGGTGGTGGCGCTGATGGTCAAGGCGGGCTACGGGCTGGTGCGCGAGTCCGGCCGGATCTTCCTGGAGGCGGCCCCGGCCCATGTGGACCCGGACGCGGTGGGCGACCGGCTCGTCGGGCACCCGCCGGTGACCGAGGTGCACGACCTGCACATCTGGACCATCACCTCCGGGCAGGCGGCGCTCTCGGCGCACGTACTGGTGGAGCCGGCCGGGGACTGCCACGCCGTCCGCCGGGACCTGGAGCGGCTGCTGGCCAAGGAGTACGGGATCACCCACACCACCCTGCAGGTCGACCACGAGCAGGACTCCCTCCTCACGGTCGGCCGCGCGGGCGAGGCGGCCGCCTACGACGGGAGCGCCGACCCGCACTGTGCGGACGCGCACGGGCCGGTCCACCGGGAGGGCCCGCACGCCCACTGACCCCGCGCGGACACCGGCCTCCGGTCCGCTCGGACACCGGCCTGCGGTCCGTGCGGACACCGGCCTGCGGCCCGCACGAACACCGCCGCCGCGCGATGACCCGTCCGCGTACGGGGCATAGATGCACCCATGACGAACAAGCGCAGTGCCGGGCTGCTCCTCTTCCGCCGGACCGGCCGGGCGTCCGACGGCGGGGTCGAGGTCCTGCTCGGGCACCTGGGCGGCCCCCTGTGGGCCGGGCGGGACGCCGGCGGCTGGGGCATCCCGAAGGGCGAGTACGCGCCGGACGAGACACCGCGGGACGCGGCCCGCCGGGAGTTCACCGAGGAGCTGGGGCTGCCGCCGCCCGAGGGGGATTACCTGCCGCTCGGCGAAGTGCGCCTGAGCAGCGGGAAGCTGGTGACGATCTGGGCGGTGGAGGCGGATCTCGACCCCGCGCTGATGGTGCCGGGGACCTTCACCATGGAGTGGCCGCCGCACTCCGGGACCGTGCAGGAGTTCCCCGAGCTGGACCGCGTGGCCTGGTTCGCTCCGGAACTGGCCGAAAAGAAGCTGATTGCCTCTCAAGTGCCTTTTCTGGAGCGTTTGTTGGCGTTACTGGAGGGTTGACTCGACCTTTACTTGCCAACAAACCCCACCTGCATGGACATTGCACATATGACGAACGTCGTGCTGGTGGGAACCCTGGACACCAAGGGTGTGGAGTACGGCTGGCTGCGCGAGAGGCTGCTGCGCGCCGGCGTCGAGGTGGTACTGGTCGACACGGGAGTGATGGGAGAGCCGCGGGTCCCCGCGGACGTGCCGCGTGACGCGGTGGCCCGGGCGGCCGGGACGGAACTGTCGGAACTGCAGACGGCCGCCGACCGGGGCGCGGCCGTCACCACGATGGCCCAGGGCGCGGAGGCGACCCTGTTACGCCTGCACGCCGAGGGCAGGCTGGACGGGGTGCTCGCGATCGGCGGCAGCGGCGGCACCTCCATCGCCACGCGGGCGATGCGCGCGCTGCCGCTGGGCGTACCGAAACTGATGGTGTCGTCGATGGCGTCCGGGGACGTGGCGCCGTACGTCGGCTCCTCGGACATCACGATGATGTACAGCGTGGTGGACATCGCGGGGATCAACAGCATCTCCGAGCCCGTCCTGGCCAACGCGGTGGAGGCCATCGCGGGAATGGCCAAGGCCTTCGCCCGTGCCCCGGTGCAACTGCGCCGCCCGGCCCGGCTGGGAGCGGGCGGCCGCCCGCTGATCGCCGCGAGCATGGCGGGCGTGACCACGACCGGTGTGGACGCGGCCCGCGAACGGCTGACCGAGCTGGGCTACGAGGTGCTGGTCTTCCATGTCAGCGGCACCGGCGGACGCACCCTGGAGACCCTGGCCGGCCAGGGGATCTTCGCGGGGGTCCTCGACCTCACGCTCAGCGAGCTCGCCGACGACCTGTGCGGGGGCATCCTCACAGCGGGCCCCGACCGGCTCAGCGCGGCCGGGCGGGCCGGGATTCCGCAGGTGGTGAGCCTGGGAGCGCTGGACATGGTCAAGTTCGGCCCGCTGGAGACACTGCCCGAGCAGGTCCGCTACCGAAGGGTCCGCGTCCACAACCCGTCCATCACGGTGATCCGTACGACCGAGGCCGAGTGCGCGGAGCTGGGCCGGCGGGTCGCCGCCAAACTCCGTACGGCAACCGGCCCCACGGCGGTCTGCATCCCCCTGCGCGGACTGTCCACGCTCGGCGCGCCGGGCGGCCCCTACCACGACCCCGGAGCGGACGGGGCGCTGTTCTCGGCGCTGCGCGAAGGACTGCGCGGGAGCGGCGCCGTGCTCCACGACTACGACACCCACATCAACGATCCGGCGTTCGGCCGTTCGGCTGCGGACCGGCTCCATGCGATGATCTGCGCGCAACAGGCCGCGGCCTGAGACACACCCCTCCGACAGCGGGAACCGGCCACGTCGAAAACCGTGTCCTGGGGGGTGGCCGGTCGGTACAGGACGACCGGGCCGCGTGGACCTGGGGCACGGTGACGCCATGGGTGGGGGAAGACGATGAAGAAGACATGGGCGGTGCCCGGTTACACGGAAGTCCGGGAACTGGGCTCGGGCGCCAGCGGCCGCGTGGTACTCGCCGTCCATGAGGCGACGGGCACGGCCGTCGCCGTGAAGTACCTCAGCGACCGGCTGCGCGAGGACCCCGCGTTCGTCGGGGAGTTCCGGGCGGAGGCCCGGCTCCTCGGCGCCCTCCACTCGCCGTACGTGGTGCGGCTGTACGAGTACGTGGAAGCGCCGGACGGCGCCGCCATCGTGATGGAGCTGGTCGACGGGATCTCCCTGCGCGCGCTGCTCAAGCAGGCCGGGCAGGCCGAGCCGGAGGCAGCTCTCGTCGTGCTGAAGGGCTCCCTGCTGGGACTGGCCGACGCGCACCGGGCGGGTGTCGTCCACCGCGACTACAAGCCGGAGAACGTACTGGTCGCGGTGGACGGCTCCTCGCGCCTCGTGGACTTCGGGATCGCGGCCCGCCGCGGTACCACACCGGGCGTGGCCGGCACCCCCGCCTACATGGCCCCCGAGCAGTGGCAGGGGCAGGCGGCCTCGCCCGCGGCCGACGTGTACGCGGCGACGGCGACGTTCTTCGAGTGCCTGACCGGGCGCAAGCCCTTCGACGGGGAGAACTTCGCGGAGCTGGCGGTCCAGCACGTCGAGGCACCGGTGCCGGAGACCGAGGCCCCGGAACCGGTGCGCCCGCTGATCCGGCGGGGCATGGCCAAGTCCCCCGAGCAGCGGCCCGAGAACGCCGAGGCGTTCGTCGCGGAACTGGAGGGCGTGGCGCTGGCCGCGTACGGGCCGGACTGGGAGGAGCGGGGCCAGCGCAAGCTGGCGGCGCTGGCGGCCCTGCTGCCCCTGCTGTTCCCCTCCGCGGGCGCTCCGGCCTCGGGGACCACGGCTCTGGCGTCGACCACGTTGCACGCGCCGCCGGGCAGGTGGATGCCGGGCCGGCGGGGCGCGGTGGCCGCGGGCGCAGCCCTGGTGCTCGGGGCGATGCTCGTGTTCGCGGCGCAGGCGGCAGGGGAGACGGGCGGGTCCGCCGCGGTGAGCGCGGTCGCCACGACCGGCCCGGCCCCGGGTGGCGGCTTCCCGACTCCCGTGCCGGGTTCCTCGGCCTCGCCGTCGGCCTCGTCCTCGTCCTCGTCGTCGGCGTCGCCGTCCGCGTCCGCGTCGCCGTCCGCTTCCGCCTCCGCCTCGCCTTCGGCGAGCCCCGGCTCCTCCCCCACGGTCACGCCGACGCCGACCGGCCCGACGACGGCGCCGCCGACCACGCCGCCGCCGAGCACGCGGCCGACGGTGGTGGTCGGGGCGGTCCGGGTGGACCTGCGGCAGGCGGACTTCACGGTGGGCGAGGCGAGCATTTCGATCGACGCGAAGGGAACCGCTCCGGTGGCCGTCACCGTGGAGTGGTTCAGCGGCAACCAGTCCGGCGTGCTCGGCGCGGCCGACGGGCGCGCCGACACCGTGACCTACCAGCCGGGCGGCGGCACGCTCGTCAGGAGGCACACCTTCACCGGGCAGGGCTGCTACTGGGGCGTGCGCGTCACCACCAGGCCGGCCGCCGGCAACGGCTCCGCAACCGACCAGGTTTGGCTTTCGAGGTGTCAGATCCGATGAGCGACGACGACTACAGCGCCACCGTCCTGGGCAGCCACTGGTTCAGCGGTCCCGCGCAGCCGCAGGAGGCCGTGCCCGACCGGGTCGAGGGATCGGTCCTGCGGTTCGGGCCCGGCGTGACGGCCTCCATGCCCGCACCGTTCCCGGTGACGGCGCCGCCCGCGCCGCAGCGCCGCGGCGCCGGCGGATGGCGGCGCTACACCCTCGCAGCGGTCGTGCTGCTCGCGGTCCTCGCGTACCTGGGGTGGCAGCGGTTCGGTCCCGGCGTCGAGGTCCGTGAAGTGGCCGTGACCACCGATCCGCAGGGCCCGGCCTGCGATGCCGCGGCCGACGTGGTGGCCGTCGTACGGACCGACGGGCGCCCGGGGACCCTCAGGTACCGCTGGCTCCGCAACGACGGCACGCGCTCCGAGGAGCTGACCGAGCGGGTGCCGCGCGGGCAGCGGGAGGCCCGGCTGCACCTGCTGTGGACCTTCCAGGGCGCGGGGACCTACCCCGCGAAGGCCGAGCTCGAGCTGCTGTCGCCCGCGCGGCGCACCGCCGCGGTGGAGTTCACGTACCGCTGTTCCCGGTAACCGGACCGTTCGCCAGGCGGACCGGAAGCGGCATGAAGGTGACAGAGCACGTGGCCGGACGCGGTCCGGCCGGCCCTTCGGGCCGATGATGGGTCCCGAACGGCCGTCCTTCCGGCCAGGGAGGGTATGGCCGTGCGGCCGACGCGCGGCCACCCCGCCCCCTGGTTGACTCGGTCATGTGTTGAGAGGGCTTTCCGGACGACCTCCGGCACCCTTTCGCGCCACGTTCCAGCCGGCGACACACCCCCACCGGAACGTGGCCGTCCCGCGCCGGGACCACAAGTCCGCGCGGGAGGCCCGCAGCCGCTTTGGGGAGTGGCTGCGGGCCCTTCGCCAACCCGCCCCCCGCCGCAACCGGGGGACGGAGTCCTGAACGGCGGGCCGGGTTCAGAACCGGGCGTGGGCCGTGATGTCGGCCTCGAACTCGCCCGTCATCGCCGGGGTCACCGTCGGCCGGCACTGGCGGGCCGCCGCCAGGTAGTCCTCCGTGGTCGCGCCGAGCTGCGCGGCCGCCGCGCCCCGTGCGCCCACCGCCTCCAGGTCCCGCTCGAAGGACACCTGCGCCGCGATCCGCGCCGCGTGCTCGATGTCGGCCGGGGTGAACAGCTCGGTCGCCGCCACCAGCGCCGCCACGTCCACGTCCGCGCGCCCGGCCGTGTAGCGGGACCAGATGGCGGCGCGCGCGCCCGCGTCGGGGGTGCCGATCGGGATCAGGTAGTCGAAGCGCCCGGGCCGCAGGAAGGCCGGATCGAGGGAGCGGATGGAGTTCGTCGCGCAGACCAGGAGCCGCTCGTCGCCCTCCCGGAAGCCGGGTATCAGCTTGAGCAGCTCGTTCGTCACCCCGTGGATCCCCCCGGGCTGCGCCGGCTCGGTGCGTACGGGCGCGATCTCCTCGACCTCGTCGATGAAGACCAGGACCCGCTCCAGCTCGGCGATCCGGGCGAAGGCGTCGCGCAGGGCCGCCGCCAGGTTGCCCTCGTCGGCGAGGCGGGAGGGCAGCAGTTCCACGAAGGGCCAGCCGAGGCGCGAGGCGATGGCGCGGGCGAAGGTGGTCTTGCCCGTGCCGGGCGGGCCGAAGAGGGTGATGGCGCGCGGGGGCCGCACGCCGTGGGAGGCGGCCCGCTCGGGCTCGGCGAGCGGCAGCACCACGCGCCGCTCGATGAGGTCCTTCTCCTTCTCCATGCCGGCGACCTTGGTCCACAGGTCGTTCGGCAGGAACCGGCCGCCGAGGTCGGCGAGGAGCCCGGCCGCGGGTCCGTGCAGCGGCTCGGTCTTCTCGAAGTAGGCGACGGCGGGCTGGCGCGTGTAGCCGGCGTTGAGCAGGCCCTCGCCGAGGAGGTCCTCCTCCGGCAGCACGTACGCGATCCGCCCGACGCGGGCGGCGATGAGCCGCCGCTCCAGCTCGACGAGCAGGGCACTGGCCAGGCCCCGGCCGCGCCAGCCGGCGGCGATCGCGATGCGCATGACCCAGGCCCGCTCGCCGGTGACGCAGGCCAGGGCCGCGCCGATCGGGACGCCCTGGTGGACGGCGACGACGCAGGGCTGCCGGTCGGTCAGGGCGCTGATGCACTCGGCGAGCGAGAAGACGGACTCCTGGCCGAGCTCGGCCGTCGTGTCGATCAGATGGACCACAGCGGCGAGATCGCTCTCGCGGTAGTCGTGGATGAGCCAGTTCACCGGGTACCGCCCCTCGTTCGTGCTCCTGCGGCGAGGCTAGGGGCGAGGGGGCCGGACGATCACGCTCCGCCGTGCACAACAGCCGGTCCGGAAACCCTCCGTGTCGTCCATAGACTGGTACCTTCCGCCCACGCCCAGCACCGAGGACCCGCGCAGCTTCATGACTTCCCACATACCCGGCGCCCGGCGGCGCTTCCCCGTCTGGCCGGTCCCGGTGCTGTGGACCCTCGCGCTCGGCCTGTGGGGGCTCTCCCGGCAGGACAGCGTGTGGCGGGACGAGGCGGCCACCTGGCAGGTGGCGGGGCGACCGGCGGCCGAGATATGGCGCATGCTCGGGAACGTCGACGCCGTGCACGGGCTGTACTACCTGCTGATGCACGGCCTCTTCGAGGTGTTCGGCGCGAGTACGACGACGCTGCGGCTGCCGTCCGTGCTGGCGGTCTGCGCCGCCGCGGCGTGCGTGGCGGTGATCGGGCGCCGGCTGGCCGGGTTCTGGGCCGGGCTCGGCGGCGGGCTGGCCCTCGGGCTGCTGCCGGCCGTGCAGTTCCACCTCCAGGAGGGCCGGCCGTACGCGCTGGTCACGGCCGGTGCCGGGCTGTCGACGCTCCTTCTGGTGTCCCTCCTCGGGGAGGGCCGGCCCGGGCGGCGGGCCTGGCCGCGCTGGGCGGCGTACGGGCTCTGCGTGCTGGTGTGCGCCCTGCTGAACTGGCTGTCGCTGCTGATCCTGCCCGCCCACGCCGCGACCCTGTGGTGGGTGCGGGCCGGGCGGCCGGTGTGGCTGCGCTGGGCGGCGTACGGTGCGGGCGCGGTGGCGGGAGCGCTGCCGCTCGTCCTGTTCAGCCGGGGGCAGTCCGACCAGGTGTCGTGGATACCGCCGCTGACCTGGCACATGCTGATCGGGCCCGGGATCCTGCTCGCCATCGGCGGCGCCGGCGCGCGGGCGGACCGCTCGAGGGGGCGCCGGCTCTGCGCGGCCTCCGTCGGGCTGCCCCTGCTGGCGGTGCCCGTGCTGGGGCTGATCGGGCTGTCGCTGGTGCAGCCGCTGTTCCTGGACCGGTACGTGCTCTTCTCCATGGCGGGTCTGGCCCTGCTGATCGGTGCGGCTCTGGGCGCTGCCGTACGGGCCCTCGAGCCCCGCTTCCCGCGGGCGTCGGGACTGCTCGTGCCGGGGGTGCTCGGGGCGGCGGTACTGGCGCTGCTCCCGGTGGAGCTGGGCAAAAGGGCGCCGGCGAGCCGGGTCGACGACGTCCTGGCGGTGGCCGGTGAGGTGGCCCGGCTGAAGCGGGACGGCGACGCGGTGCTGTTCGTCCCGGCCGCGCGGCGGGACACCGCGCTGGTGTCCCCGGGCGCGTTCGCGGGGCTGGCGGACGTGGCGCTGGCCGAGACCCCGGCGGCCTCCGCCACCCTCAAGGGCGAGGAGGCGGACCCGGCGCGGATACGGGAGGCGCTGCTCGCTCAGCGGCGGGTGCTGCTGGTGACGGACGCGGCGAAGGTGGCGAAGGCGCCGTCGGCGGAGCGGGACAAGGCGAAGGCGGCGGTCCTGCGGGAGCGGTTCACGATGGTGGAGGACCGGCAGGTCAGGGGCCGGCGGGTGACGCTCTACGAGCGGCGCGGCCCGCAGTAGCCCGGGCCGGTGGCCGCCGTGGATGCCCGGGTTTCACACCGGGTCCACGGGATTCACAGCGGATTCATACGGAATTACGGGCTCCGGACACAGGTTCGCCGGGCAGGCTCGCCTCATGATCCACCGCACCCACCCCGGACCGGGCCGCCGCTCCCGCTCCCGCGCCCGCCGGGCGTCACGGATCCTGCTCGCGTCGGCCGCCGTGGCGGCGCTGCTGGGCGTCGACCTGCCCGACGCGATGGCCGGGCCGCCGCTCGGCGTCACCGCGCAGGCCCCGCCGGACGCCGAGGCGGACCGGGTGGGCGCCCTGTTCGCGGGCGGGCTGGACGGCGGGCACTTCTGCACCGCCGCGGTGGTGCGCAGCGACGGCCACGATGTGATCGCCACCGCCGCGCACTGCGTGGACCGCTGGGACACCACCGTCTTCGCACCGGGATACCGGGACGGCGAGGCCCCGTACGGCGTGTGGAAGCTCACCGGCGTGTACGTGGCCCCGGGCTGGCGGGACGGCGGGGACCCGGATGCCGACATCGCCTTCGCGACGGTGGCTCCGGTGGACGGCGGGCGGACCGGGGCCGTCGAGGACCTCGTGGGCGGCTTCCCGGTGGCCGCGGAGCAGGCGCCCGACGCCACCGTGAGGGTGATCGGTTACCCGCGCGGCCAGGAGGCCCCGCTGCGCTGCGCCAACACCACCGCGCTGTTCTCCGACACCCAGCGCCGGATCGACTGCCCGGACCTCAGCAGCGGGACCAGCGGCAGCCCGTGGCTGGTCGGCGGGGCGCTGGCGGGGGTGCTCGGCGGGCACGAGGCCGGCGGGAGCGTTCCGGAGGTCTCGTACAGCGCGGTGATGGGCGACCAGGCGGTGGAGCTCTACCGCGAGGCATCCGTCACCGACTGACGACGGGACGTCAGGCCGGGATGCGCTCCGCCTCCGGGGCGGACGGCTGCGCGGGCAGCCGTCCGAGGCCGAGCGGAGGCCGGACGGGAGTCTCCCGGCGGATGTCCTGTATCCCGCGGCGCAGGCTGCCGCTCAGCCGGCGGCCCAGGGGGCGTTCGACGAGCCGGTGGACGAGCCAGGCGAGGAACAGCATGAAGGCGGTGACGCCGAGGGCCAGGGGGATGGGCGCCACCTGGTCGCGGAAGTGGTGGATGATCGTCAGCCCGACCATCATGTGGATCAGGTAGAGCGGGTAGGTGAGCGCTCCGGCATGCGGGAGCCAGCGCCAGCGGATGCCGTCGAGGGCACCGAGCGCGAGGGCCGCCATGAGGACGAAGCCGAGCAGGATGATCACGTGGGCGGGCCAGGAGGGCGTCTGCTCGGTGGCGCTCTTGCCCAGGCTGGACAGCATCCGGGCGTGCACGTAGTGCTGCGCGAGAAGGAACTGGACGCCGACGATGCCCCACAGGACCGCGTTCGGCCGGAAACGGCGCATCAGGTAGAAGGCCATCCCGGCCGTGAAGTACGGGGACGCGGAAGGTATCGCGAAGAAGGACAGCACGCCGCTGTCGGCCGTCGGGGCCACCACTCCGGCAAGGGTCCAGAGCCCGCAGAAGAGGACGCAGTTGCGGTAGGTCACGCCGCACATGACCACGACCGCGAAGAGCACGTAGAACTTGAGCTCCACGAAGAGGGTCCAGTACGCGTCGTCGATGTGCGGGACCCCCAGTCCGCCCTGGAGCATCGAAAGGTTCACGAAGACGTCGCTGTACTTCTTGATGCCCCTGACCTCGGGCCACAGGAACAGCACGAGCGAGGTGAAGGCCACGGCCGCCCAGTAGGCGGGGAAGAGCCGGGAGACCCGGGACACCGCGAAGTCGCCCAGGCTGCGGCCCCAGGTGCTCATGCATATGACGAAACCGCTGACGAGGAAGAAGATCTCCACGCCGAGCCAGCCGTAGACGGCGAACCGGTGGGCGACCGGGAAGAGACCCGCGGGCGGTTCACCCCAGGCGCTCGCGAGCACCACGTAGTGGTAGAAGAGCACCGCGAGGGCGGCGAGGACCCGCACGCCGTCGAGAACCGCCAGGCGCCCGCCGGGAGCTGCGCCCCGCGGATGGGTGCCCGGCTGCGGCTCTCCGCGTGAGGACTCTCCGCCTGCACTGCGCGCGCCCATCCCTCGACCGCCTCCTTGAACGTACTGCTGTCCGATTACCGCCCTCAGATCAGCGCACTGTACACACCCACAGGCGGCCCACAGCGAGCCCGCACGGCAGGCCGGACGCCGGAGGCCGGCCGCCCGGTCCGGGTCGTGCCGTGTGACGGGCTACTCCGCGATCCCGGCGGGGACCGCGAACCAGGTCGGTTCGTCACGCAGGGCCTGGCGGATGCGGAGCAGGGAGAACTCCGTCAGCGGCGGCAGCGCGTCCACCTCGAACCAGGCCACCTCCAGCGACTCGCTGTCGTTCGCCCGGGCCTCGCCGCCGGTCGCCCGGCAGCGGAAGGTGATGTCCTGGAACTGGCAGACGTCGCCATTGGGGTAGACGGTCGGCTCGAGCATCTGGACGAGGACCACGCGCTCGGGCACGCACCGCACGGCCGTCTCCTCGTACACCTCGCGCACGGCGGTCTCGGCGGGCTGCTCGCCCGGTTCGGCGATCCCGCCGACCACCGACCAGAGCCCGGTGTCGGAGCGCCGGCCGAGCAGGACCCGGCCCCGCTCGTCGAGGACGATGGCCGTGACCCCTGGCAGCAGGAGCAGCCGGTGCCCGGCGACGGCGCGGATCTCGCGTATGTAATCGGGTGTGGTCATCCCCCGACCCTACGGGGCGCCCCCCGACGCCACGGGGCCGGCGGCGGCTCCCGCGTCAGGCGGACCGGCGGGCGCGGATCCGGCGGGTCAGCAGCCCGCCGAGGCCGGCGGCGGCGAGGAGCAGCAGCGCGTACTCCGGCAGGGGTCCGGCCACGGTGGCCGGGGTGCGGCCGGAGCGCAGCGGGATCTCGGCGACCAGCGCGTCCGCGGTGAACATCTTCGTCTGCCGCACGATCCGCCCGTCGGGCCGGATGACCGCGCTGACCCCGCTGGTGACGGGGACGAGGACGGTGCGGCTGTGCTCGACCGCGCGGATCCGGTCCATGGCGAGCTGCTGGTAGGTCATCTGGGTCCGGCCGAAGGTGGCGTTGTTGCTGGGTACGGCGATCACCTTGGCGCCGTCGCGGACGGTGGAGAGGACGGCGTCGTCGAAGGCGGCCTCGAAGCAGGTGACCATGCCGACACCGCTGCCGGCCATGTCGAAGACGCCGGGGTCCTTGCCGGGGCCGAAGTCGCGGCGCACGCGGTCCACGTCGGAGCTGAACAGCCGGGCGAAGGAGCGCATCGGGATGCGCTCGCCGAAGGGCTGGATCTTGCGCTTGTCGTAGGTGGAGGTCGGGCCGGCCACCGGGTCCCAGAGGATCATCGTGTTGCGCAGCGGGCCGGTCTCCGGGGCCACGACGGCGCCGATGGCGACGGGCACGCCGATGGCCTTGACGGCCCGGTCGATGGCCGCGTACGCGTCGGGCTGGGAGTACGGGTCCAGGTCGGAGGAGTTCTCCGGCCAGACGACGAAGTCGGGCTTCGGGGCGCGGCCGGCCTTGACGTCGTCGGCAAGCTGGATGGTGCGGTTGACGTGGTTGTCCAGGACCCGGCGGCGCTGGGCGTTGAAGTCGAAGCCCAGGCGCGGCACGTTGCCCTGGATGACGGCGGCCACGACGGTGCCGTCCTCGGCCGCGTCGGAGACCAGGGGCCGGGCGGCGAGGCCGGCGCCGATCGGGGCGGCGACGGTGAGGGCCGCCAGGGCGGCGGTGGCGCGGCGGGGGTGGGCGCGGGCGGTGCGCAGGGCTTCGTAGAGGCCGAATCCGCAGAGGGCCACGGCGAAAGAGAGCAGGGGCGTGCCGCCGACGGCGGCGAGCGGGGTGAAGACGCCGTCGGCCTGGCCGAAGGCGAGCTTGCCCCAGGGGAAGCCGCCGAAGGGGGCCCGGGCGCGCAGGGCCTCGCCCGCGACCCAGACGGCGGCCGCGAACAGCGGCCAGGCGCGAAGGCGGCTGACGAGGGCGACGCCGAGGCCGGTGAGGCCGATGAAGAGGGCTTCGACGGCGGCCAGCGCCAGCCACGGCACGGGGCCGACCTCCTCGCCGGTCCAGACGAGCAGCGGCACCAGGAACCCGAGCCCGGCGAGGAACCCGAGGCCGAAGCCGGCCCGGGCACGGCGGCCATGCAGGCAGCCGGCCAGCAGGGCGAGCGCGAGGGGGGCCAGCCACCACAGGGGGCGGGGCGGGAAGCTGAGGTAGAGCACCACGCCGGCGAGGGCGGCCGCCAGGGCGCGGACGAGCCCGGCGCCCTTCCGCTCGTGCAGGGCGGCGGGTGGCGCCAAAGTCTCGGACCGGGCTCCGTCGGCGGGCTTCGAGGGCTCGTTCCGGGCCGCGCTGGTGACACTGCTGCTCATCTGGCGGAGTGTACGTCCCCGAGGTCACGGGGCCGCCAACAGCCGGGCCGTCTCCTGGGGGTGCCTTGGGGATAACCCCCTAGCGCGCCAGGGCTCGGAGGTGGGTCCGGATGACCCGGACGGCGTTCTCGGCGTCGTCGACGGTCACGGTGAAGATCTTTCCGTCGCCGAGTCGTAGTTGCAGTCCCTCGCCGCGGCGGACGATGACCGCCGTGCCCCGTTCCGGACGCCAGCGGTAGCCCCAGCCGCCCCACTGGTGCGGGGTGATCCGGGGGATGAACTCGGCGGAGGTCACCTCGGCGAGCCGGATCGTGCGGCGCGGCAGCCCTATGTGGCCGCAGCGCACTTCCAGGGCCTCGGAGTCCACCGTGACGGCGACGTGCACGAAGGCGAGGGTGCCGTAGAGGATGAGCAGGCCCACGGCGAGGCAGCCGATCACGGACATGAGGAGCGGAACGATGCCTGCGGTCCAGGCGCTGTCCACGGCGAGCTCGATGCCGAGGGCGAGACAGGCCGCACCGGCCGCTGCGAGCACCCACTGCGCCCGGTTGGAGGCCCGGCCCGTCCAGAGCGGGCCCGGCGGGTGAACCTTCATGTGTAGCAGCGTACGCACGTTCCGCATGCGTGCCACTGTCTCTCGCCCAGTCGGTTCATCAGTGGCACGCGAGCGGGTGAGCGGCGCCGGGAGCTCGCGGGCTGCTCGGCGGTGGGCAGCGCCCTGCGCACCGCCCGGCCTGGCTCCTCCCTCAACCGGGGAGCAGGCCCACCAGGGCGTTGCGCAGGGCGGGGCGTCGCACCGTCATGAAGCGGTGCAGGTTCCGGGAGCCGAAGGCGACGCGCTGGGCGCTGCGCCGGCGTTCGGCGTCGTACGCGCGCAGGGCGGCGGGCAGTCCGGCCGGGCCCCGGGCCGCGACGGCGCGGGTCAGTGCCTCGGCGTCGAGCAGGGCGGTGCAGGCGCCCTGACCGAGGTTGGGGGTCATGGCGTGGGCGGCGTCGCCGACGAGGGCGACCCGGCCGTCGGCGACGAAGGCGGGCAGCGCGGGGTACAGGTGGCGCATCTCGTACCGGATCCAGGTGGCGGGATCGGTCTCCGCCAGCAGGCGCGGGATGGGGTCGTGCCACCCGGCGAACGCGCTGCGCAGTGCGTGGGGGCCGGCGGCTCCGGCGGGGGTGTCCTCGGGGACGGTGGCGTACCAGTTGGTGCGGCCCGGCTCGACGGGGGTCGTCCCGAAGAAGCGGCCCTCGCCCCAGGTCTCGCCGTACACCCCGGTCTCGAACCCGGCGATGCCGATCCAGGCGACCGTGCCGACGGGGCGCGGGCCGCTGCGCCGGCCGAAGCAGGCGGTGCGGACGGTGCTGTTGATGCCGTCGGCGCCGACGAGCAGGTCCGTCCCGACGTCGGCGGGACCGGAGAGGCGCTGCCCGTACGCGATCTCGACGCCGCCGAGGCGGTCCAGTTCGGCGAGCATCGCGTCGATCAGGTAAGGACGGGAGATGAGCAGTTCGGGGCGGCCGGTTGTGCGCTCGATCCGTTCGAGCGGGAGAGCGGCCAGCACCTTGCCGTCGGGGCGCCGGATCCGGGCGTCTCGGTACGGGACGGCGCGCGCCCGCAGCGCGTCACCGAGGCCGAGCCGGTCGAGCGCGGCTTGCGCGGTCGGGTGGATCCCGAAGGCCGTTCCGTACCGTTCGAGGGCGGTGCGGCGCTCCAGGACCGTCACCGTCCAGCCCGCGCGCCGCAGCCCGATGGCGGTGGCCAGCCCGCCGACCCCCGCCCCCACGACGACGGCCTCCCCTACCCCTGACCGGACTCGCATGGCCACCCCTCCACTCCCTCACACCCACCACCACATCCGTGGTACTACATCTGTGGTACCACGGATGTGGTTAAGCTGGCAACGTGAATCAGGACCGGAGGGACCGGCTGCGGGACGCGGCCATCGCCGTACTGGCGGAAGCGGGCGGGCGCGGGCTGACGCACCGCGCCGTCGACGCGGCCGCCGACGTGCCGACGGGCACGGCCAAGAACTACTTCCCGACCCGCGACGCACTCCTGCGGGCGGTGGCCGAACGCTGCCTGGAGCAGTACCGGGCGGTGGCCGAGGACCTGGCGGGATCCGGACCCGGGCCGGCCGACGCCCGGCAGGCCGCGGCACTGCTCGCGGGTCTGCTGCGGAACGTGGCCGGCCCCGGACGGCCGCGGGTCCTCGCCTATCTGGAACTCCAGACGGAGGCGACGCGACGGCAATGGCTGGCCTCACTGCTGGACCCCATCGCGGCGTCGGACTTCGCGGCGTACGCACACCTGCTGCGCTCGGCGGGCCTGCCGGCCGGCCCGGACCAGGCTCGCGCCCTCACCCTCGCCCTGCACGGCGCGATCCCCCACCTCCTGGCCGGCGCCCCGGCCACCCTGGCCGCGTCCGGCCTGGACGACCTCGACCGCTTCGCCCAGGACCTGCTGGGCTCCGTACACCCCGGGGAGACCCGATGACCTCCCGCTCCGACCGGGCCGAAGGAGCCGTCCTCGGCTCGGCGACGGGCGACGCGCTGGGCGCACCCTACGAGTTCGGACCGGCGGGACAGTTGACCGCGCGGGGCGAGGAGATGCGGGGAGGCGGCGGCTGGGATCCGGGCGAGGCCACCGACGACACGCAGATGGCCGTCCTGGTCGGGGAGTCCCTGCTGGAGCGGGGCGGCCTCGACCTCCCGGATGTTTTCGGGCGGTTCCGGCGGTGGGCGGCCGGGCAGCCCAAGGACATCGGGCTCCAGACCGAGGACGTGCTGACGAGCGGCGAGCCGTGGGATCTGGCGGCCGCCCTGCACTTCCAGGTCAACCTGCGGGCGGCGGGCAACGGTTCACTGATGCGCGCGGCCACCTCGGCGGTGTACTTCGCGTCCGCCGGACGGGAGCGGACCATGGACGCCGCCCGGCGGATCGCGGCCCTGACGCACGGGGACCGGGCCGCCTGGGAGGGCACGGCCGTCCTGCACGAGCTGGTGAGGGTGGCCCTGGACGGGGCCGGTCCGGTGGCCTCCCTTCCCGCCACGCTGGCCTCGGTCCACCCGGAACACCGTGAGCGGTACGGGATCGTGCTCGCCCCCGACTGGCATCCCGGCCTGGCCACGGAATTCAACGGGGCGGTGTGGCCCTGCTTGGGCTCGGCGGTCTGGGCGCTGCGGACCACCACCGGCTTCGCGGAGGCCGTTCGGGCCGCCGTTGACCTGGGCGGGGACACCGACACGGTCGGCGCGGTGACCGGCGCCCTGGCCGGGGCGCGGTACGGGGCCCAGGCGATCCCCGGCCACTGGACGGCAGGGCTGCACGTCCCGCTGCCGGGGTTCGGGGACCGCGTCCTGGACGCCGGGGACCTTCGGGGCCTGGCTCAGCGGCTCGCGGCGGCGGGCGCCCGCTGACCCGCCGGGGCTAGGGCCTGTCGTCAACTCCCGTCGTCGCCCGGAGGGCGGCCACGCGGCGTCTGGTGCGTGCTCTCGGCGTGCCGGGGGGAAGCCCTCGTACTGGACGTACCCGGGATTCCGCCCGGTGCGGCGAGAGCGCGTGCCAGACGCCGCGGGGCAGACGGGAGTTTGACGACAGGCCCTAGCTCGAGGCGGCGGCCGCGGAAGGCCGCGCGCAGCCGCCGGTCGTGGGTGACCAGCACCAGGGTGCCGCCGAAGTGGGCCAGGGCCGCCTCCAGTTCCTCCACCACGGCCGGGGCCAGGTGGTTCGTCGGCTCGTCCAGCAACAGCAGGTCGAGCGGGCGCTCCACCAGCGTGGCGAGTTCCAGCTTGCGGCGCTGACCGGCCGAGAGGGCGCGGACGGGCCGGGTGAGGTCGGCCGGGGTGAGCAGGCCGTGGGCGGCGGCCCGCTCGGCCTGCTCCGGGCCCAACAGCTCGACCGCCGACCGCGGTTCGCGGAACCACGGGTCGTCCTGCCGGAGCAGGCCCGCCCGAGCGGGCGTCTGTACGAGGCCTTGCCCGGGCTCCAGTTCACCGGCCAGCAGCCGCAACAGGGTTGACTTGCCAGCGCCGTTGGGCCCGGTGACCAGGAGCCGCTCCCCCGGCTCGAGCCGCAGCGACACGGGCGCGAGCCGCCCCGGCAGGGCCGCGTCGACCACCCGCACCTCCGCCGCCTCACCGGCACCGGCGGCTCCGGCGCCCGTCGTGAACCGGCCGGTGAAGACGAGCGGGCGCGGGGGCTGCGGTACCGGGTTGTCGGTCAGCCGCCGCAGCCGCTCGCGGGCGGTGCGGATCCGGCTCGCCGCGCCGTGGGTCCGGGAGCGGGCCCGGAAGGCGCCGGCGCCGCTGAACCCGCGGGGCAGCTTGCGCGGGATCCCCTCGAACCGCCCGATGTTGATGTCGGCGAGCCGCTCGGCGCTGCGGACGTCCTCGCGCCACTCCTCGTACTCCCGCTCCCAGCGCGCCCGTTCGGCGGCGCGTGCGGTGCGGAAGCCGGCGTAGCCGTTGCCGTAGCGGCGCACCGTGCGGCGGGAGTCGTCCACCTCCAGGATCGTGGTCGTGACACGGTCGAGGAAGAGCCGGTCGTGGGTGACGGCGACGACGGTGCCGCGGTGGCCGCGCAGGCGCTCCTCGAGCCAGGCGACGGCTTCGTCGTCGAGGTCGTTGGTGGGTTCGTCCAGCAGCAGCAGTTCCGGCTCGGAGGCGAGGGCCGCCGCGAGCGCGAGCCGGGAGCGCTGCCCGCCGGACAGGGTCCCGAGCGCACGGTCCGGGTCGAGCGCGGCGCGCTCGCCGAGCCTGCGCAGGACGGTCGCGACCCGCCGGTCGGCGTCGCGGCCGCCGCGAGCCTCGTAGGCGGCGAGGAGGTCCCCGTACGCGGCGAGCTCCGCGGGCCCGGCCCGGTGCAGCTGCGCTTCGGCCCGGCGGATCCGGCGCTCGAGGTCGCGCAGGTCGGCGAGGGCGAGGTCGACCGCGTCACCCACGCGGGCGGTGGGCGGGAGGTCGAGGGTCTGGGCGAGATGGCCGACCCCGCCGGGCGCGGTGACGGCGACCTCACCGCGGTCTGGCCGCTCCCGCCCGGCGAGGAGCCGGAGCAGGGTGGACTTGCCGGAGCCGTTGTCGCCGACGACTCCGACCCGCTCGCCGGGCCGGACCGTACAGCTGACGCGGTCCAGGACGACGCGGGTGTCGTAGCTCTTGGCGACGTCGGAGAGGACGATCTGGGTGGGGCCGAGTGGAGCACGCAAAGGCGATTCCTTCCCTCGGTTGACGAGACGGATCGTACCGTCTCGCACCGCTCTCAACCGTAGGCGCCTCCCTCGCGCAATGCAAGACGTTACGTCTCGTCAAGGCTGTCGGCCGATGCCGCGCGACACCGTCTACGCGGCGGGACCCGTGTTGTCGTCGACGGGTTCGGGGAGTCGCTCCGCAAGGCGAGCGCCGAGACGCTCGGTGAGGGCATCGAGGTGCTCCGGCTGCGCCAGCACGGACATCGCCGCTTCCTGCCTGCGATGGAGCGCGGCGACGTCCCGACGCAACACGCGAAGGCGCACGCGCATCCACGACCGCGCCTGCCACGGGTGCCACAGCGCCCGGAGCAGGAGCTGGGTTGTCGCCTGCCGGTATTCCTCACACTGCGTCACGAGTTCGCCCAGCGACTCGCCCAGGACACCGCCCAGGCGGAGATCGATCACGCTGAGGACCTCGCACTGCAGGGCAAGTTCCTCGCCGCCGCCGGCAAAGTCCAGGACCCTGCGGGGTATGCCGGCCGAGAGCGCAGCCACCACGAGGTCCGAGATCGCTTCCCGCTGGGCGTCCTCGGCGTCCCGGCCGTCCTCCAGGACCACCGCGACGCCGAACCGCGCGGTGACAGACGGCCGTATCCCGACCAAGTGCCGCGACGGACTCGCCCTCCGGCTCGGCACGACGTCGCATACCCGGTCGCGCACCGCTGCGACGTGCAGGAGCTGTTGCATGACCGCTGCCCGCAGCTGTCGGCGTTCCTGGTTCCTGGAGAGGTAGTTGGTCACCGCGGCACCGACGACACCGCCGGCCGTGGTGTATGCCAAGTCCATCCATCCGGGCACGGAAACCGCCTCACTGCGCCGAGAGCAGCACATCGCTTCGCGCCGAAACGGTCCGAGCGTAAGCGGGTTGCCGAGCGCGGGGGAAGACCGGGCCGGACTCGCGGCCTGATCCGCAAGACCCCCCGTCTAGCCGACGGCGGCCGCGCCCTGGCCGGCGAGGAGCCGCCCCTCGGCGTACTCGAGTGCGGCGGCGGGGAGCGTGCCCGGGCGACCGCTGCGCAGGACGGTCAGGCCGCCGGTGGGGGGCAGGCCGGGCTCGGGCAGGGCGCCGATCCGGCGCAGCGCCTGCACGGCCACGGGCTCGGCGGAGCCGTGGAAGACGAGGTCGGCTCCCCCGGTGCGCGCGGCGAGGGCGGCCCGGATCGCGGTCTCGACCAGCTCGTAGTGCGTGCAGCCGAGCACCACGTCGGTGACGTCGGCCGGGGTCAGCGCGGCGGCGGCCGCGACGGTGGCCTTGACGGCGGCGTCGTCGACCGCCTCGACGGCGTCGGCGAGCCCGGGACAGGGCACCTCGGTGACGGGGACCCCGGCGGCGAATTCGCCGATCAGCCCGCGCTGGTAGGGGCTGCCGGTGGTGGCGGGGGTGGCCCAGATGGCCACGCGGCCGCCGGCGGCCGCGGCGGGCTTGATCGCCGGTACGGTCCCGATGACCGGGATGGCGGGCTCCAGCTCGGCACGCAGGGCGGGCAGGGAGTGCACGGAAGCGGTGTTGCAGGCGACGATCAGCGCCTCGGGGCGGTGCGCGGCGGCCGCCCGGGCGACGGCGAGGGCCCGCTCGGTGAGGTCGGCGGGGGTCCGCGGTCCCCAGGGCATCCCGTCGGGGTCGGAGGAGATGACGAGATCGGCGTCCGGCCGCAGCCGCCGCATCGCGGCGGCCGCCGCAAGCAGGCCGATTCCGGAGTCCATGAGCGCGATCTTCACCCGGCCACCTTAGTCGACGCCCCCGCCCACCCCCAGCGCCACCACCCCTCCCACCCTCCGGAATCCCCCGCCGCCACGGACCGCCGCAACGAGGCAGCCCGGCCGGCGGCACCCCGCGAAACGAGCCCCGCCGGACACCGCCCCTCCGTCGGACCGCGCACCACCCCACTCCGACGGGCCGATCGACACCCCCCCACCCGGGGCCGGCACGCCGGCACCACCTGCCGGGGCTGACGGGGCTGACGGGGGCGACACCCTCCCCTCCACACGCTCGGGGCGGGTCGCCCGACCTCCCCCCACCGCCAGGCGGGGCCGCGCATTCCCGGCAGAACGGGTGGGCCGGCGCCGCTCCGGAGTGTCTCCTCGGCTCGCGCACGAAGCCACCGCTTCGACGGTTCACGGGGGTTGCGCGCTCGTCCTGCGGGGACCCTCCTGCACGTCCCCGCCCCACGGCAAGCCCCGACACCCAGGCCCCAGCCGGCCTAGGGACCTTCACCGGATCGGGACTCACTCGTCCTGCGCGAACCCCTGCACGTCCCCGCCCCAGGCCAACTCCATCACCCCGGCACCACCCCGGCTGAGGGGCGTTCGTCGGGTCGGGGCTCACTCCTCCTGCGGGCCCCCTGCACGTGCCCGCCCCCACGGCGAACTCCGACAACCAGGCACCACCCCGGCTGAGGGGCCTTCGTGGGATGGGGCCGCGAAGGGGAGCGGGGGTCCTCCGGGGTGTCCCCGCAGGACGAGCGCGCAACCACCCTGAACTTCACACCAAGGCTTCGTGCGCGAGCCGAGGAGACACCCCGGAGGGGCCCCGCGGACCGACCCTCGCGCCACGGACGCGCCCGGCCTCGGCTGCACGGCGGAGCACCGCTCGACGACGGCCCGGGCCCCGGGTGGAGGCGTCCGCGCCCCCGCCAGACGGGAGGACCGCTCCACGACCCGGCCCCGTCACGGGTGCAACCGGCTGGCCCCGCCTGGCAGGGGTACCGCTCCACAGTCCACCCCGGGGGGTACCCCCGCCGGGTAGGCGCACCGCTCCACACCCCGCGGTACGGGCAGCCCCCGCCGGCCCCCTCGGGTCTCCCGGGTCCCCCCAGCGGCAAGGGCGACGAAGCCCGGGCGGCCGGGGTGCGCGACATGCCCCGCAGGGCCCGGCACACTGCGGGCATGGGCCTCCTCACTGCCGCCGTCGCGGCCTACGCCTCCCTCGCCGCCTGGCTCTGGCTCACCCTCGCCCAGGGCATGTTCTGGCGCACCGACGTCCGCCTCCCCCCGCGCACCGCCCCCATCCACTGGCCGTCCGTCGCGATCATCGTCCCGGCCCGCGACGAGGCCGAGGTGCTGCCCCGCAGCCTGCCGTCCCTCATCGCCCAGGACTATCCCGGCGAAGCGGAGGTCATCCTCGTCGACGACGGCAGCACCGACGGCACCGGCACCCTCGCCCTGCGCCTGGCCCGCGAGCAGCCCGGGCTGCCGCTCACCGTCTCCTCCCCCGGCGACCCCGCCCCCGGCTGGACCGGCAAGCTCTGGGCCCTGCGCCACGGCATCGCGCTCGCCCGCACCGCGCACGCCACCGAGCCCGACTACCTCCTCCTCACCGACGCCGACATCGCGCACGAACCCGACAGCCTGCGCGAACTGGTCGCCGCCGCCACCTCCGCCGACCTCGACCTCGTCTCCCAGATGGCGCGCCTGCGCACGGTCGGCTTCTGGGAGCGGCTCGTCGTGCCCGCCTTCGTGTACTTCTTCGCCCAGCTCTACCCCTTCCGCCGCGTCAACCGCCCCGGCTCCCGCACCGCGGCCGCCGCCGGCGGCTGCGTCCTCCTGCGCACCGAGGCCGCCGTACGGGCCGGGGTCCCCGACGTCATCCGCCAGGCCGTCATCGACGACGTCTCCCTCGCCCGCGCGGTCCAGCGCTCCGGCGGCCGGATCTGGCTGGGGCTGGCGGAGCGGGTGGACAGCGTGCGCCCGTACCCCGCGCTCGGCGACCTGTGGCGGATGATCTCGCGCAGCGCCTACGCCCAACTGCGCCACCAGCCCCTCCTCCTGGCGGGGACGGTCGCCGGTCTGGTGCTCGTCTACCTCGTGCCCCCGGCCGCCCTCCTGGCGGGGCTCGCGACCGGGCACCCCGCCCTCGCGTGGCCCGGCGGCCTGGCCTGGCTGCTGATGGCCGCCACCTACCTCCCGATGCTGCGCCACTACCGGCAGCCCGCGGCGCTGGCCCCCCTGCTTCCGCTCACGGCGCTGCTGTACCTCCTGATGACCGTCGATTCGGCCGTCCAGCACTACCGGGGCCGAGGCGCGGCGTGGAAGGGCCGTACCTATGCCCGCCCCAGCGACGCCTGAAACCGCGAACTGCCGCCCGAAACAGCGTCATCCGAGGTCACCGCGTTGTGACGCTGCGTCAACACGAAATCGGTGCACGGCACAACCGGTGGGTACGAGTTGGACAAGCTGGGGCGGAAGTGGTGAATCGTGCACGTGAACGTGAAGTGAAAGCTGTGGCCCTGACCTGCGAATATGCAGGTCAGGGGGGTGTTCGGAGCACCTCGCTATGGACCCGGTGAAGCCGTGGGCTTAACTTAGGTCCCATGACCTCCCCCCGCTCCACTTATGGCGGCGGTTACTACTCCGCGCCCTCCTTCCCGGACACCCCCATCTACGACTCCCTCGTCGCCGAACGCGGCACTCCGCAGATCGCCCCGATCCGCGTTCCGGCCGCCTACGACTCCCCGAGCGCCGGTTATTCGAGCGGTGGGTACCTGCCGGCCCTCGCCTCGTCGCTCCCCGCGCTGCCCGCGGCGGTTCCCCAGCAGCAGAGCGCCCCGGCGTACGGATACCCGTACCCGCAGCAGGCCGCTCCGCAGCCGATGCCGCTGCAGCACGCGCCCGCCCCCTACATTCCGCAGCAGCAGCCGCTCGCGGCCCGTGCGGGCTACGTACCGCAGCCCCAGCCGCAACAGCCCCGTCCGGTCGCCGCCGGCACCGGCTACGAGGCCATGCGGCCGGCCGCGCCGCGCCCGATGCAGGCTCCCGCGCCCGTGCCGGCCGCCGCGTACGAGGACCCGTACGGCGGCCGTCCGTACCAGGGACGCGGCTACTGATCCGAGCGCGGATACCCGCTGGGGCGGAGCAGGGGGCGGCTGAAAGGATGCCCCCATGTCGAATCTGTACGTCCAAGAGCTCCACGTCCATCCCGTCAAATCACTGTCGGGGACCGCACCTGCCGAGGCGGCCGTGGAGCCCTGGGGTCTGTCCGGGGACCGCCGGTGGGCGCTGGTGGACTCCGGGGGCACGGTCATCACCCAACGCCAGCAGCCGCGGCTTGCCTTGGCGACGGCCCGTCCGCTGAGCGGCGGAGGAATCGCGGTGTCGGCGCCGGGCATGGCGGAGCTGATCGTGGAGGTGCCCGAGCCTTCGGCGCCGGAGCCGGTCGTCCTGTTCGGGAAGAAGGTCGAGACCGTGGCCGCGGCGCGCGCCGCGGCCGACTGGTTCAGCGCGTACCTCGGTGTGCCGGCCCGGCTGGTGCACCTGGACGATCCGGCCGTACGCCGGCCCGTGGATCCGGATTACGGGCTGCCGGGCGAGACGGTGAGCCTGGCCGACGCCTATCCGCTGATGATCACCACCCTCGCCTCGCTGGACGCGCTCAACTCGCTGATCGCGCAGGGGGACCATCCGCAGGAGGGTCCGCTTCCCATGAACCGCTTCCGCCCGAATGTGGTGGTCTCGGGGGCCGAGGCATGGGCGGAGGACGGCTGGCGGCGCATCGCGATCGGTGACGCCGTCTTCCGCGGGGTCCGGGAATGCGGGCGCTGCATCATCACCACCACCGACCAGCGGACGGCGGAGCGGGGCAAGGAGCCGCTGCTGACCCTGGCCAGGCACCGGCGGATCGGCAAGTCGCTGGCCTTCGGGCGGCAGCTGGTGCCGGTCCGGCTGGGCACGGTGCGCGTGGGCGACGAGGTCCGCGTCCTGGAATGAGCGGGACGCGCGGCGTGACCGCGATCGGCCGACCGGAATGACACCTTCGAGGGGCTCCGCGCCCAGGCTGGAACCAACCGCCCCGACCAGGCCGTTGGATCAGTCAGGACACGTGAATGCCCTGCCGGCAACCGGAGCCGGCTCGGTGGCACCGGTCCCAGGCGTCCCGGAATGCGCGTCCCCGGGACGTGCGGGAGGCTGGACGCGCAGACAGACGGAGGCAAAGGGGGTGCCGGACCGTGCAGACAGCAATGGGTGTGTGGCGTTGGCGGCGCAATCCGCTGCGCCGGCCGACCGATCTCTTCGAGGCGTGGGTGGCGTTCGCCGCGCTGGTGTGTGTCGTGCTGGTGGCTCCGGCCATCGGCTGGGTGGCAGGACTGCAGGTGGACGGGCAGCTCCAGCGGGCCGCGGTGGAGCAGCGGCACGAGCGGCATCTGGTTCCGGCGGTGGTGGTCCGGCAGGCCACCGAGTCGGCGGCGAGGGCGTCCGCCGATCCGTCGGCGCAGCAGGGAGCCCCGTACCGGACCAGGATCGTGGCCGCGTGGACCGCGCCCGACGGCAGCAGCCACGAGGGCACGGTGCCGGCCGCGGAGGAACCGCCGCTCCCCGGCGACCGGTTCCGGATATGGACCGACGCGCACGGCCGACTGGTGAGTCAGCCGCTCGACCCCTCCGCGGCCGCGTTCCACGCGGGGGTGGCGGGCCTGGCCTCGGCCATCGGCGCGGCCGCGCTGGTGGAAACCGTCCGCCGGCTGGTCGTACGCAGGCTCATGCATCGGCGGTACATACGGCTGGACCGCGCCTGGGCGGCGGCCGGGCCGGACTGGGGCCGGGCGGGCGCGGGCAGTTGACCTGGCAGCTCGCCGGCGTCCCGCGCGCTACGGTGGGGCATCGGCAGCGCGAATTCGAGGGTGGGGGCACGACAGCACCATGGCTCAGGGCACGGTCCAGGTGACGCACGGCGGGGCCTCGCGGTGGCGCCGCCGCTCCGGTGAGTATCCGACGCTGACCGCCGCACTGGCCGTCGCGGGCGACGGGGACGTGCTGTCCATCTCCCCCGGCACCTACCGGGAGAACCTGGTGCTGCACCACGCCGTCACCCTGCGCGGGCCCGAGGGCGGCCTGGGGTCGGTGCGGATCGCCCCGCTCGACGGGGTGGCGCTGACGGTGCGGGCCTCCGCCGTGGTCCAGGACCTGCACCTGGAGGGCCAGGACCGGGCCGCTCCCGCGCTGCTCGTCGAGGACGGCTGCCCCGAGCTCACCGATCTGCGCGTGAGCACCCGGTCGGCGGCCGGCATCGAGGTCCGCGGCAGCGGGGCCCGGCCGCTGGTGCGCCGGTGCACCGTGGAGAATCCGACGGGTGTCGGGATCGCCGTTCTGGACGGCGGCGGCGGAGTGTTCGAGGAGTGCGAGGTCGTGGCCGCCGGGCAGAGCGGCATCTCGGTCCGCGGCGGCGGCCGCCCGCGGCTGGAGCGCTGCCGGATCCACCATTCCGCCGGCGCCGGCATCGGGGTCACCGGCGAGGGTTCGGGCCTGGAGGCGCTGGGCTGCGAGGTGTACGAGATCAAGGGCACCGGCGTGCAGGTCGCCGCGCGCGCCACGGCCCGGCTCACGGACTGCGCGGTGCACCGCACCACGGCGGACGGGGTCACCCTCGACACCGACGCGGTGCTCACCCTGGCCGGCTGCGACATCCACGACATCCCGGAGAACGCGGTCGACCTGCGGTCCCGTTCGGTCCTCACGCTCAGCCGCACCACGGTGCGCCGCTTCGGCCGCAACGGCCTGTCGGTGTGGGACCCGGGCACGAGGGTCGAGGCCGAGTCCTGCGAGATCCACGACAGCACGGGCGACTATCCGGCGGTGTGGGTCAGTGACGGCGCCACGGCCTCGCTGGAGAACTGCCGGGTGCACGACGTGCCGGACGCGCTGTTCGTCCTCGACCGCGGGTCGCGCGTCGACGTGGTGGACAGCGATCTGTCCCAGGTGCGGAACACGGCGGTCTCGGTGAGCGACGGGGCCACCGCGCAGCTCGACGACTGCCGGATCCGGGAGGCGGCGACGGGGGCCTGGTTCCGCGACCACGGCAGCGGCGGCACCCTCGCCAACTGCACCATCGACGCCGTGCAGACCGGCGTGATCGTCACCAAGGGCGCCGACCCGGCCGTGGAGCGGTGCACGGTCACCTCCCCCGCCGAAGCCGGGTTCTACGTCTCGGCGGGCGGCCGCGGCACGTTCACGGCATGCCGGGTGACGGGCAGTTCCGGCTTCGGCTTCCACGTCATCGACGGCTGCCGCACCACCCTGTCCCGCTGCCACACCGAGCGCTGCGCGCGCGGGGGGTACGAGTTCGCCGAGGACGGGCCGGTCGCCGAGGACTGCACCGGCGACGAGTCCGGCTCGCGGACGGCGGCCCAGACGGCCGCGGGCGGCGGGTTCGCCGGGGCTGGGGCGGGGACCCGTACGGCCACGGCAGCCCAGAGCCCCACGGCGCAGCAGGCCGCCCCGGTGCCGGTGGCCCGGCCCGCGGACCTGCCGGAAGCGGGCGGCGCGGCCGCGGGCGCCCGCGGATCCGGTGAGGTGCTGGGCCAGCTCGACGCTCTCGTCGGCCTGGACAGCGTCAAGCGCGAGGTGCGGGCGCTCACCGACATGATCGAGGTGGGCCGGCGGCGGCAGCAGGCGGGCCTCAAGGCCGCCTCGGTGCGCCGGCACCTCGTCTTCACCGGTTCCCCCGGCACCGGCAAGACCACGGTCGCCCGGCTGTACGGGGAGATCCTGGCCTCCCTCGGGGTGCTGGAGCGCGGGCACCTGGTCGAGGTGTCCCGCGTGGACCTGGTCGGCGAGCACATCGGCTCCACGGCGATCCGCACGCAGGAGGCCTTCGAGCGGGCCCGCGGCGGGGTGCTGTTCATCGACGAGGCGTACGCGCTGGCTCCGGAGGACTCCGGCCGGGACTTCGGGCGCGAGGCCATCGACACGCTGGTGAAGCTGATGGAGGACCACCGGGACGCGGTGGTGGTGATCGTCGCCGGCTACACGGCGGAGATGGAACGCTTCCTGACGGTCAATCCGGGTGTGGCCTCGCGGTTCTCCCGGACCATCACCTTCGGCGACTACGGGCCCGAGGAGCTGCTGCGGATCGTGGAGCAGCAGGCGGAGGAGCACGAGTACCGGCTCGGCGAGGGCACGGCCGAAGCCCTGCTGGCGTACTTCACGGAACTGCCGAAGGGGCCCGCCTTCGGCAACGGCCGCACCGCGCGGCAGACCTTCGAGTCGATGGTCGAGCGGCACGCGGGTCGGGTGGCGCAGCTGTCGGAGCCCAGTACGGACGAACTCACGCTGCTGTTCCCGGCGGATCTGCCGGCGCAGCCGGCTCCGTGCTGAGCCGCTGCGGCGGCACGGAGGGCGGTTCGGCGGCGCCCAACCGCCGGAGCAGGGCGTCGCGTTCGGCGGCGAAGGCCGGGTCGGCCTGGTAGTCGGAGTGGCCGAGGATCGGCGCCGGCAGTGGATGCAGCGCGCTGCGCCCGTAGGCGACCGGGTCGGGGAGCGGGCCGCGGTCCACGCCCTCGGCGGTGCCGGGCAGGACGGGACCGCCGATCGGGTCGGTGGCCCGCCACAGGTTGCGCCAGCAGTCGACCTCCCCGTGCAGGACGGCGAGCGGACCGCGGCCGAAGTAGGCGGGGAACCAGCGCCCGTAGAGGCGGCCGAGCGGGGAACCGTAAGTGAGCAGGGCTACCCTGCGGCGGGCGGGCGGCGGCAGCTGCCAGACGGCCGCCGCGGCGAGCACACTTCCCTGGGAGTGGCCGGAGATGACCAGGCGGCCGCCGGTGCGGGCGGTCCAGCCGGTCATCCGCCAGGTCAGGTCGGGGACGGCGCGCTCGGCGTAGCAGGGCGGGGCGAAGGGGTGGGCGGCGCGCGGCCAGAAGGTGCCGACGTCCCACAGGATGCCGATGGTGCGGCGGGCGGCGGGATCCCGGTAGGCGCGGCGGCCCCAGGTGATGAAGAGGACGAACCCGAAGCCGATGAGCCAGGACCCGCTGTCCTGGGCGGCGCGCGCGGCGGCCTCCAGCAGCGGGCCGCTCCCGCGGGCCGCCTCGCCGGGGACCTGCCCGCTGAGCCAGGCTCCGGCGAGTGCGCCCGCACCGAGCAGCAGCGTGACCCCGCAGACGGCCGCCACGAACCACGGCGCGGAGTCGGTGAGCGCCGCGGCGGCCCGCGCCCCTGCGATCCGGCGGCTCCGGGCCCCGTCGGGGGCCTCGCCGGGGTACTCGGCGGCGATCCCGGCGGCCAGCCGCCGCCTGGCCCGGGACCCGCGCACGGCGAACCGGACGGCGAGCAGGGCCAGTACGAGGAGCAGCGGGGGCAGTACGGCGGCCTGCCACGACAGCAACACGGGCGGCCCGGGCAGCGGTGCGCCGGCCATCCCGGGGGTCCCTCCCCCGTCCAGCCAGTCGGCGACGCGCTGGGCGACCCCGCCGGACATCACCCCGCCGAGCGCACAGCCGAGCATGGCGACGGCGGGCCCGCCGAGGCCGCGCAGGGCCGCTGCGGGATCCGGGGCCCGGCGGTGCAGGTACCGGGCGACGGCGGCGAGGGCCAGCACGCAGCAGCCCTGACCCAGCATCAGCACCCCGAAGGCGAAATCTCCCGGGAGCCGCCCGGCGGAGGTCCAGCCGGGGCGCGACCAGCACGCGTGGAGGAGGACGGCGAGCAGCAGGGCGAGGGCGGCTCCGGGCAGCAGGGTGACGGCGGCCCGGTCCAGCCGGTGGTCGGGCCGGGCCTCGGTACGGCCGCGCCGGCAGACGACCCACGCCACGGTCAGCACCCCGGCGGCGAGCAGCAGGTGCAGGGCCCAGCCGAGGGCTTCGAGTACGGGGGCGCCGGCCCGGCGGTCGTGGCGGAGGGTGGGAGCGGCGACCGCCGCGGCCACCGTGAGCAGTCCGGCGGCGGTGTGCGCGGCCCGCAGCCGGGCCACGAGCCTGCGCCCGTACCAGAATCCGGGGCGGCCGAGCGCGGGCGCCGTGTCCGAGGCGGTGTCCGGATCGGGGGCGCCCGCGGGCGGCGGCTGGGACTCGTAGGCGCTCCACGTGCGGTTGGACAGCAGCCAGAGCAGCCCGGTCAGCGCGGCGGGGACCAGGGCGCCGAGGGCGAGCCGGCGCCCCGGCTGCGCCCACCAGCCGCCGTCCGCGAGGAACCCCGCCCAGGAGCGGTCGGCGGTGCAGGGGGCGGAGCCCGCGCACTGCCAGGCGAAGAGGTCGAGCGCGACCTCGCAGGCGGCCGCGATCAGCAGCACGGTCAGGCTGAGCGCGAGGACCCGTACGAGGACGCCGTACGTGCGCACCGCGCGCGGCGCCGGATCGGCGGCGGGGGCGGCCGGCCGGGCCCAGTGGGCGAGGTTGGCCACCATGAAGGGCAGCAGCAGGAGCCACAGGGCGCGCGCTCCGTTGCCGGAGGTGAGCCGGGACCAGCAGTAGGCCTCGGGGACGGGCCGCCCGGCGTACCGCTCGGGGTGGTTTTCGGCGTCGGCGTCCTCGGTGCGGCGGAAGACGGCGGCGGTGGAGTCGCCGGTGACGCGCACGGTCCGCGGGTCGCCGAGCAGCTCGGCGGGGGCGGCGCCGGCGACTCCGTGGACCAGGAGCTCGAGGGCGAGGGGCGTGCTCTTGTGCGGCTTCCCTTTCGGGTTCCCTTCGGGGTTGCCTTGCGGGCTGTCCGTCACGGCGGCCTCCGTGAACGTCCCGGATGCGACGGCCCCAGCATCCCGCACCCCGGGGCACCTGCCCAGTCCCCGCGCCGGGCCCGGTGGACTTCCGTTCCCCTCCGCAGCGGACATCTCACGGGCACCCGGCTATGGTGACGCGCACGCACGTCCGGTTCCGGATCCCAGGGGGTACCGCCATGGCTCGCCGACTCCGCCCGGTGGGGCTGGACTTCATCGAGGACGCGCCGGTCCGGCTGGCCTTCAGCGCCGTGGCCGCGGCGCCGCCGGAGGCGGTGTACCGGGCACTGGCCGACGAAGTCGAGGGCTGGCCGCGCTGGTTCAGGGCGGTCACGCTGGCCCGACCCACCCACGGGGGTGCGGGCCGGGAGATCGGGCTGATGGGCGGAGTGCGCATGCAGGAGACCGTCATGGCGGCGGAGCCGGAGCGGCGTTACGCGTACCGGGTGGACGAGACCAACGCCCCGGGTGTGCGGGCCCTGTTGGAGGAGTGGCGGCTGACGCCGGCGGGTTCGGGCACGAACGTCCGGTGGACCTTCGCCGCGGACGGCCCGGTCCCCTTCCGGCTGGCCCTGAAGGCGTTCCGCCCGGGCCTGGGCCACTCCTTCCGCTCGGCGGTCCGCACACTGGACGGCCGCCTCGCCGCCCGTCGCGCGGCGGATCAGTAGCCGGGACGGGCCGGCGGTCCTCGCCGCCGCGCGGCGCCCGTCACGCGTGGCCCACCGCCCGTCGTCCACCGCCCGCCGCGCCCCGGGCGCGTCAGGCGCGTCAAGGGCGTCAGGCCGAGGGCTCGCGCCAGACTCCCGTCGACAGCAGCGTCTCCAGCGTCTTGGCGTACGGGGCGATGTCGAGGCCCTGCGCCGCCAGCCAGGCGTCGGAGTAGTACTTGTCGAGGTAGCGGTCGCCCGGGTCGCAGAGCAGGGTGACGACGCTGCCGGTACGGCCCTCGGCCACCATCTCCGAGACGATCTTCAGGGCGCTCCACAGCCCGGTGCCCGTGGAGCCGCCCGCCTTGCGGCCGATGGCCTGTTCCAGGGCGCGGCAGGCGGCGACGCTCGCCGCGTCCGGCACCTTCATCATCCGGTCGATGGCGCCCGGCACGAAGCTCGGCTCCATGCGCGGCCGCCCGATGCCCTCGATGCGCGAGCCGCAATCGCTGCTCGCGAGCGGGTCGTTGCGGGTCCAGCCGTCGAAGAAACAGGAGTTCTCCGGGTCCGGGACGCAGATGCGGGTGTCGTGCTGCATGTAGTGCACGTAGCGCGCGATGGTCGCGGAGGTGCCGCCGGTGCCGGCGGTCGCGACGATCCAGGCGGGCTCGGGGAAACGTTCCAGCTTCAGCTGCTGGTACATCGATTCCGCGATGTTGTTGTTGCCCCGCCAGTCGGTGGCCCGCTCCGCGTAGGTGAACTGGTCCATGTAGTGGCCGCCGGTGCGTTCGGCGAGCCGCGCAGACTCCTCGTACATCTTCATCGAGTCGTCGACGAAGTGGCATTCACCGCCGTGGAACTCGATGAGACGGCACTTCTCGGGGCTGGTCGTGCGCGGCATGACGGCGATGAAGGGGACGCCGATGAGCTTGGCGAAGTAGGCCTCGGAGACGGCGGTGGAGCCCGAGGAGGCCTCGATGACGGGGCGGCCGGGACGGACCCAGCCGTTGCAGAGGGCGTAGAGGAAGAGCGAGCGCGCGAGACGGTGCTTGAGGGAGCCCGTGGGATGCGTGGACTCGTCCTTGAGGTAGAGGTCGATGCCCCAGGCCTCGGGGAGCGGGAAGCGCAGCAGGTGCGTGTCCGCGGAGCGGTTGGCATCGGCCTGGACCTTGCGGACGGCCTCCTTGAGCCAGGCGCGGTACTCCGCGTCGCTGCGGTCGACGTCGAGGGTCGTGGCCGACGTACCGGTGGTGGCTGTGGTGCCGGTGGTGCCGGTGGTGCCGGTGGTGCTCATGCGCCGTGCTCCTTCGTGCGTGTATTCGCCCCCTGCTTTCGCAATGTACCTCCCTCACCTGCGCAAACAGTCACTTTGGGTTTCCATGCACATCGCTTTCGATCGCGTTCGGTTGCACTGCGGCGCACCGTGGGTGACCCTGGTGGAGCATTACTGAGGGTGCAGCACCCGTAACACTCATGTCGGGGAGTCGCAGCCGTGATCAGTCATTCCCGCAGGCACTGTGTCGTCGAACTGCAGGCGTTGCCGTGCCGGATCGGTCAGATCCGCAGAATCGTTTCTGCGCAATTGCGCCACTGGCAGCTCGATCCGCTCATCGACCGGGCCGCGCTCGGTGTGACGGAGCTGCTCAGCAACGTCCACCTCCACGCGCAGCCGGACAAGACCTGCGTCGTCGAGATCGAACTCCGCCTCGGGCGGCTCACGGTCTCGGTCATCGACAGCGATCCGCGCCTGCCGGTGCTCCGGGCTCCGCATGGGGAGTCCATGGAGACCGGCGGGCGCGGACTCGCGCTCGTGGAGGCGCTCAGCGAGGCATGGGGCGCGCGGCCCCGGGCCGACGGATCCGGCAAGGTGGTGTGGTTCTCGCTCACGGCGGCGCCGGCGCCGGCCGCGAAGCCGGTGCCGGTACGGATCGACGTGAAGCCCGTACGAGAACCCGCCCGGTCGGCACTCGTCGCCGTGGACCCCGGAGCCGTCACGACGGGCCTGTCGGTAGCCGCCTCGGTCAGCACCGGGCCCGGCTGACGCATGGCCGCCGGCCCCCCGAACCGCCCCCCGCCGCACACCCGGCACCCCGGCGAGCCACCCGCGCCCCCGGCACCACACGGCCCGACCCCGCCCAGGCCGCCGGCCGGGGGCGGTCCGGCCCCAGACGGCCGACAGCCCGGAGCCCGAGCCGCGCCGGCCAGGCGGGACTTTGACGACACGACCCAAGGCCTGGCGTCGCCCTTTTGGCGGCAGTCGCGGAGAGTCTTCCAGTTCTTCATGCGGGCGAAGGTGTGCTCGACGCGGGCCCGGACCCTTCGGTGTTCGGCGTTGTCCTCCTCCTGTCCGCGCAGGAGGGGGCGTCCGGCCCTTCTGCGGTGGGGGACGATCAGGCCGGTGCCGAGGTAGGCGCCATCCGCGATCACCGTGCTCCCCGCGGCTTTGGCGGGCAGGTCCGACTCGCACCAGACGTGGGCGTCGGCTTTGTGGCCTGGTGCCGGGCGGGACAGGCGACGACCCGGTAGTCGCGCGAGGGGGCGCCCACCTTCCGGTCGCGGACCGGTATCAGGGTGCCGTCCGCGGTCCATAACCGCTAGACGGCGGTGACCGGCCGCGGAGCCGGCTCCAGCGCGAGCAGCCGGCGGGGCTGCTGGACGACCCGGCAGACGGTGGCCGGAGAGATCCCGAAGAGCGGTGCGAGCTGCCACATCGTGAGGTTGGTGCGGTACTAAAACGCCCAACAGGGAGCCTTCTGCAACACCCTTCAGGCCAAGGTGCCCAGCGGGTCGTCCAGCACCGGCTGCCAGGCCAGCTCGGCGGCGCCGACCAGGCTGTTGTGGTCCAGGGTGCACGGCAGGATCGGGACGCCCCCGCTGCGCCCCCACAGGCTGCGGTCCGCGACCACCGCGCGCAGGCGTTCCGGGTCCGCGTGCAGCAGCTCCCGGTGCAGCCCACCCAGGATGATCCGGTCCGGGTTCAGGATGTTGACCAGGCCCGCGAGGCCGAGCCCGAGGCGGTCGATCAGTTCCTCGGCGGCCGCCCGGACCGCGGGCTCCTCGTACTCCGCGCTCAGCAGATCGCGCGCCTGCTGGAGCAGCGACACCTCGGGCCCGGGCGTGCGGCCGGCCGCGGTGAGGAAGGCCAGCGGGTCCGCCTCCACGTCCAGGCAGCCGCGGCCGCCGCAGTGGCAGGGTCGCCCCTCCGGGTTGACGGTGAGGTGGCCGACCTCCAGGGCCAGGCCCGAACTCCCGCTGTGTAGGCGCCCGTCCAGCACCAGGGCGCCGCCCACGCCGCGGTGCCCGGTGGCCACGCACAGCAGGTGCTGCGCGCTGCGCCCTGCGCCGTGCCGGTGCTCGGCCAGCGCCGCGAGGTTCACGTCGTTGCCGGTCAGCGCCGGGCCGTCGATCCCGGCCGCCTTCACGCACTGCGCGAAGATGGCCCGTACGGGAGAACCGGGCGGCCAGGCCAGGTGCAGCGGGTTCAGCGCCGTGCCCTCCGGCTCCGCGACCGCCGAGGGCACCGCCAGCCCGGCGCCGACACAGCGGCGGCCCGTCTCCTCGAGCAGCGCAGCCCCGGCGTCCACCACCGCGCCGAGGACCTGCGCCGGGTCGGCGGACACGGTGATCTTGCCGGGGGCGGTGGCCACGATCCGGCCGCCGAGGCCGACGAGAGCGGCCCGGAAACCGTCCGGGTGGACCTGTGCGGCGAGTGCCACGGGGCCGTTCTCGTCGATCGAGAGGCGGTGCGAGGGCCGGCCCTGGCCGCCGCCCGCGCCGCGGCCCTGGGCAGCGCCCGCGCCACCGGGCCGGGAGTCGACCCGGATCAGCCCGAGCGCCTCCAGCTCGGCGGCGACGGCTCCGGCGGTGGCGCGGGTGACGCCGAGCTCGGCCGTCAGGACGGCCCGGGTCGGTGCGCGGCCGGTGTGGACGAGCTCCAGCGCCGGGCCGAGCGCACCACGGCCACGTTCCAGCTTGGTCCTCGTCGAAGTCGAAGGCGAAGCCGAAGCGGAGGCGGAGGCGGAGGCGGAGGCAGAGGCGGCGGAGGCAGGGGCGGGCGCCGACGCCGAAACAGACGCAGTGGACACCGTGGTCACATCCTCCACCCGCTGCGGGGCCCCGTTGCCGTTCATGCTCCCGATCCTCGCATGATCGGAGCGTGCCGGGCGCCGCCCCCGGAGGTATCCGGCCGATCATGGCCGGGCCCGGGGCGCCGGGCACCGCCGGCTGCCCGACCCGGTCCGCCGGACACCGCTAGCCGAGACCGCCGACCCGGAGGGTGATGTTCAGCCGGCCGATCAGGCCGAGCCCCGGCGGGCCCGTGCCGGGCAGCACCCTGGGCACCCCGTGGTAGGCCAGCCGGCTCGGTCCGCCGAAGACGAACAGATCCCCGCTGCGCAGTTCCACGTCCTGGTACGGGCGACCGCGCGAGGCGGTGTTCCCGAAGCGGAAGACGCAGCTGTCGCCGAGGCTGAGGGAGACGACCGGGGCCCCGGACTTCTCCTCCGCGTCGCGGTGCATGCCCATCCTGGAGGCGCCGTCGTAGAAGTTGATCAGGGCGATGTCGTACTCCACCCCGGGTTCCAGGGGCTCTCCGTACGCCGCCGCGACCGCTTCCCGCCCCAGCTCGGCGAGCCGGCGCGGCATCGGCTTGACCGGGGCGCCGTCGCCGTCGACGGCGGTACGGGCATAGCCGTACGGGTACCAGTGCAGCCCGAGGCACACCTGCCGCGCGGTCATCGTGCCGCCGCCGGGGGTGTGGACCGTGCGCAGCCCGGCGGGCGGGCGGGCCCAGGCGCGGCAGTCGGCCAGCAACTCCCGCTGTGCCGCGTCGGCGAGCCAGTCGGGCACGTGCACGGCGCCCGGAGCGATCACGGTCCGCTCGCGCGGGAAGAGTTCCCCATTCACCCGTCCATTGTCCGGCGCGCGGCCGGGACCCGGCTGGCAGAATCCCGCCATGGAGATCACCACATTCGTAAAGACGCTCGAACGGGACGGGCAGCTGCTCGCCGACGTGGCCGAACGGGCCGGGACGGATGCCCCCGTGCCGACCTGTCCGCCGTGGCGGATCGCCGATCTGCTGCAGCACACCGGTTCGGTGCACCGCTGGGCGGCCGGCTTCGTCGGGGAGGGGCGGCTGGAGCCCGTGCCGTTCCCGGACGCACCGCAGCTGACCGGGGCGGAGCTGCTCGGCTGGTTCCGCGAGGGGCACGCGGCCCTGGTGCGGACCCTGATCGAGGCGCCGGCGGCCGTGCAGTGCTGGACGTTCCTTCCGACTGCCCCGCCCTCGCCGCTGGCGTTCTGGGCGCGCCGACAGGCCCATGAGACGGCCGTGCACCGGATGGACGCGGAGGCGGCCCTCGGGGTCCCGTTCTCGCCGGTGGAACCCGGGTTCGCGGAGGACGGGGTGGACGAGCTGCTGACGGGCTTCCACGCACGGCCGCGCAGCCGGGTGCGCACCGCGGAGCCGCGGGTGCTGCGCGTACGGGCCACCGACACGGGCGCGGTGTGGACCGTACACCTGTCGGCGGAACCGGCCCGCACGGTGCGGGGCGCCACGGACGACCCGGTGGACTGCGAGCTGTCCGGTGAGGCGGCCTGGCTGTACGCGGCGCTGTGGAACCGGCTCCCGCTGACGGGACCGGGGGTGACGGGCGACGCGGAGCTGGCCCGGCTGTGGAGCGAGACGGCCGGGATCTGAGCCCGGCGGGCGCCGCCCCGCGAACGATCGCGTCAGCCGAGGGTGGCCGCGTAGCGGGTCTGGTCGCGGAACGCCCAGGCCGGCGAGCTGTCCCAGGGGTTGGGCATGGCCGCGCTGGTCGCGTACGCGTAGCCGGCGCCGCGGCCGAAGGCGGTGCGCAGGGTCTCGCGCATCGCCCCGGCGTCCGGGACGTCGTGGACCAGGTGCCAGAACGCGGTGCCGCTCGGGTCGAGTTCTGTGCCCGGGCGGTAGCCGTTCACGGGGTCGAAGACGTTGCCTCCCGGCCATCCGCCGCCGGTGTAGGCGGCGTAGGTGTCCTCGTACGTGACGAACACGTCGGCGGTCCGGTGCCCCGGCTCCAGATAGCAGTCGGCGATGGCCGTGCCGGGGTTGTCGACGACGAAGTCGGTGGCGGCCGGGTCGACGGCCCGCATGGTGTCCTGGACGTGGCGACGCAGCTCCGCGTAGTGGTCGCGGGTGGCGTTGCCGGGGCCGCAGTCGCGGCTGACGACGTCGAAGAAGATGCCGTCGACGTGGAGGCGGCCGTCGGGGGTCCGCAGGTAGTTGTCGACGGAGGCCTTGACGGCGGCGATGTCGCGGTTGCCGTGGTCGGTGTGGACGTAGCCGAGCACTTTGGTCTTCTCGCCGGTGGCGGTGGTGGACCGGCGCAGCGCGTCGGCGCGGGCCCGCCACGGGGCGTCGAACGGGGCGTCGCCGTTTCCGGGGTTGAGGACCACCACGGAGGCCGCCGGCTCGGTGGCGGTGAGCTCCGCCAGCATCCGGTCCTTCGCCCCGGCGTACGCGGGAACCGCGATCTCCACCCCCCGCACGCCGGGTACCCGGGGTGCGGCCCTGGAGGTGGCGGGGGACCCCGCGCTCTCGCGTTCCGCGGTGCGCGCCGGCTCGGTGGCCGCGGGCGCGGTCGCCGGGGCCGGCGCGGCGAGTAAGGCGGTGACCACGAGCGCGTACAGGGCCTTCACGGCGCGGGGCATGACGATTCCTCCGGCGGGCGGCTGGGGGGGCGACCCGAGGAAGACTAGACGGACGGCCCTCCGTGCAAGGGGCAACCGCCTGTTTTGGCCCGGGAAACGGGCCGGGAACAGGCGAACGACCGCCCGCCCAACGGCACGTGAAACCCCGTCAGTCCCCGCCCGGCCCGCTCATACGGCGGACAGCCCGACCCCGTGGGCGAGCCGGCCCGCAGCGTGGGCGAAGAAGGCGTCCCGGTCCTCGACGACCCGGTTGAACTGGCCGAACAGCTCGAAGGAGACGAGGCCGACCAGCTGCGCCCAGGCGGCGACCAGGGCGGCCGTGACCTCCGGGGGCAGGCCTTCGCCGAAGTCGGCGGTCATGCGGTCGGCCTCGGGGCGCAGGGCGGCCGGCAGTGGCGGCAGGGCGAGGCCGCGGCCCTCGTAGGCGGAGCGGAGGACGGCGATCAGGGTGTTGCCGACGCGGGATGCGGGACCGACGGTGTCCTGGGGGGCGCTGTAGCCCGGGACCGGGGAACCGTAGATGAGGGCGTACTCGTGCGGGTGCTCCAGCGCCCACGCGCGGACGGCCTCGCAGACGGCGATCCAGCGCGCGTGGGGCGTGGCCCCGGCGGCGCGGGTGCGGGCGTCGGCCTCCTCGGCGGCGGCGCCGACGCTGTCGTAGGCGTCGATGATGAGCGCGGTGAGGAGCTCGTCGCGGCTGGGGAAGTAGCGGTAGAGCGCGGAGGAGACCATGCCCAGCTCGCGGGCGACGGCGCGCAGGGAGAGCTTGGCGGCGCCCTCGGCCGCGAGACGGCGGCGGGCCTCGTCCTTGATGGCGGCGGTGACCTCGATGCGGGCCCGTTCCCTGGCTCCCCGGACGGTGTTCATGCGGCTCAGTGTGCCATGCGGGCGGAGCGGTGCCCAAAACTCGGAGCGGCGCCCATTAGCACTGCTCTTGTTTCAGCGCACCGATCCGTGCACACTGATCTCAAGCGAGAGCAGTGCTCTCTCAACGACGAAAACACCGGGAGACACCCATGACTGCCGACGCAGGCCGCCCCTCCACCCCGTCCACCCCCTACTACGTCCAGGCCGGTCCGCTCGCACGGCGCTTCAATTCCCTCCTCGGCAAGCTGGCGCGGATCGGCATCAGCCTGGCCGGCTCCGCCGAGCTGTCGGTCCGCGGCCGCACGTCGGGCCGGATGCAGCGGATCCCGGTCAATCCTCACCTGCACGAGGGCGCCCAGTACCTGGTCTCGGCCCGCGGCCACTCCCAGTGGGTCCGCAACATGCGGGTCGCGGGCGGCGGCGAACTGCGCGTGGGGCGCAAGGTGCGCACCTTCACCACCACCGAGATCACCGACCCGGTCCAGCAGGCCGCGATCCTGCGCACCTACCTGGAGAAGTGGGGCTGGGAGGTCAACGCCTTCTTCCAGGGCGTCAGCGCCCAGTCCTCCGACGCGGAACTCCAGGCGGCCGCAGCCGACCACCCGGTCTTCCGCATCGTGGTGTCGAACTGACCCGCCTCCCCCACCGCGGCCACAGGTCCGAGCTGCGGGCGGCACACCCGGCCGGCCGCTCCGAGAGCAGTGCTCACGGCCGCGCGTCCGGAAGCGGGCACGGGCGCTGCCGCCGATGCCATCAGCGCGCGATCACAGGTCGCGGGCAACGGCACGGGGCGGCCACGGGCACGGCCGCCGACGCGATCAGGGCCGCGGAACGGGCACGGGCACCGGCAAGGGCGCTGGCGCGGGCACGGCCGCCGATGCGATCAGCACGCGATCACAGGTAGCGGCAAAGGCACAGGCACGGCCGCGGGCTCGGCCGCCGATGCGATCAGCGCGCGATCACGGAACGGGCACGGGCACAGGCAAGGGCGCGGGCACGGGGCGGGTACCAGCCGGGCCACCCGTTCGCCCTTGCGGCAGCGCCTCGCCCCCACCCCGCCCGCCCCGCCGAGGCCGCCTACGCCGACTCCTGCCCCCCGCCGGCCCCCGCGCCGCGGGACGCCTGCCTGGCGTCCAGGAGGTGCAGTGCCCTGCGCGCCAGCGGGTACGTGCGCACCATGTCCGCCAGGGTCGTCGAGCCCCGCGTGATGCGGGCGAAGGCCCGCCACGCCGGCCGGAAGCCGGTGATCGCCGCGTGCAACAGTCCCGGCCGGGCCTCGAAGACGGTCAGCATCCGCCTGCCGACGCCCATCTCCACGCCCAGGCCCGCCTTCACCGCGAAGGCGTAGTTCAGCGCCTGGCGGCGCGCGTCCACCGCGTCCTGCGCCTCGGAGATCTTCACCGCCCACTCCCCCGCGAGGCGCCCCGAGCGCAGCGCGAAGGAGATCCCCTCCCGGGTCCACGGCTCCAGCAGCCCGGCCGCATCGCCCGCGACCAGCACGCGGCCGCGCGAGAGCGGCGAATCCGGCTTGCGGCAGCGGGTCAGGTGCCCCGAGGACACGGCCGGTTCGAAGCCGGCCAGTCCGAGCCGGGCGATGAAGTCGTCCAGGTACCGCTTGGTCGCGGCGCCCTCCCCCTTCGCCGAGATGACCCCCACCGTCAGGGTGTCGCCCTTGGGGAAGACCCAGCCGTAACTGCCGGGCAGCGGTCCCCAGTCGATCAGGACGCGCCCCTTCCAGTCCTCCGCCACCGTCTCCGGGACGGGGATCTCCGCCTCCAGGCCGAGGTCCACCTGCTCCATCTCGACGCCGACGTGCCCGCCGATCCGGCTCGCGCTGCCGTCCGCGCCGACCACCGCCCGGGCCAGGACCGTCTCCCCGTCCGCGAGCACCACGGCCACCGTGCGCCGGTCGGGCACGGCAGCCCCGTGCTGTTCGACGCGGGCCACGGCCGTACCGGTACGGACGGTGGCGCCCGCCTTCTCGGCCTCGGCGACCAGCCCGGCGTCGAACTCCGGCCGGTTGATGAGCCCGAACAGCATCTGCTTCGAGCGCCGCGTCCGGGTCAGCTTCCCGTCCATCGAGAAGGTGACGGCGTGGATGCGGTCCTTCAGGGGCAGCACGAACCCCGGGGGCAGGGCGTCGCGCGAGGGGCCGATGATGCCGCCGCCGCAGGTCTTGTACCGGGGCAGCTCGGCCTTCTCCAGCAGCAGGACGCGCCGCCCCGCGCTCGCCGCCGCGTACGCGGCGGAGGAGCCGGCCGGTCCGGCCCCGACCACGACCACGTCCCACACGTCGCCGGTCCCCCCGGTCCCCCCGGTCCCCCCGGCCACCTCGTCACCGGCCGCCTGCGCGGCCTGTTCTGCGCTTGCGTCGCGGGCCTGTCCTGCGCTTGCGTCGCGTACGTCGTCGTCGCTGCTCACGATGTGCTGCTGCTCCTGATCACCCGGTTGCTCCGATGCCGGGCAAATCCTACGGCGAGACTCCGCCCCGCTCTGTTGTGCGAGGATCGACTGTCTTCGCCGTACCCGGCATACGCCGACCCCGCGGATCCGGGCGGCGTATCACTGAGAACAACGTCGCACCCAAGAGGAGCGTGCCCATGTCCCAGAATCCGATCGCCGAGACCGTCGCCTCGCTGATGCCCCGCGCGAAGCAGGAGCTCACCGAGTTGGTGGCGTTCCAGTCGGTGGCGGACTGGGCGCAGTTCCCCAAGAGCGAGAGCGAGGCCGCCGCGAACTGGGTGGCGGACGCCCTGCGCGTCGAGGGTTTCCAGGACGTGGCGCTGCTCGACACCCCCGACGGCACCCAGTCGGTGTACGGCTTCCTCCCCGGCCCCGAGGGTGCGCCGACCGTTCTGCTCTACGCGCACTACGACGTGCAGCCGCCGCTGGACGACGCCGCCTGGATCTCCCCCGCCTTCGAGCTGACCGAGCGCGACGGCCGCTGGTACGGGCGCGGCGCCGCGGACTGCAAGGGCGGGTTCATCATGCACCTGCTGGCGCTGCGCGCCCTGAAGGCCAACGGCGGCGTGCCGGTCAGCGTGAAGGTGATCGTCGAGGGCTCCGAGGAGCAGGGCACCGGCGGCCTCCAGCAGTACGCGGAGGCGCACCCGGAGCTGCTGGCCGCGGACACCATCGTCATCGGCGACGCGGGCAACTTCCGCCTCGGCCTGCCGACGGTGACGGCCACCCTGCGCGGGATGACCCTGCTGAAGGTGAAGATCGACACGCTGGGCGGCAACCTGCACTCCGGCATGTTCGGCGGCGCCGCGCCGGACGCGCTGGCCGCGCTGATCCGCGTACTCGACTCGCTGCGCGCGGCGGACGGTTCGACCACCGTCGACGGGCTGGACTCGAGCGCGGTGTGGGAGGGCCTGCAGTACCCGGAGGCGGACTTCCGCGCCGACGCGAAGGTGCTGGACGGTGTCGAGCTGATCGGCGACGGCACGATCGCGGACCGGCTGTGGGCCCGTCCGGCCGTGACGGTGCTGGGCATCGACTGCCCGCCCGTGGTCGGCGCGACCCCGTCGGTACACGCGAGCGCCGGCGCGCTGATCAGCCTGCGCGTGCCGCCGGGCGTGGACACCTCGGCCGCCATCAAGCTGCTGGAGGCGCACCTGGTGGCGCACACGCCGTGGAAGGCCCGCCTGGAGCTGGAGGTCGTCGGGCAGGGCCAGCCCTTCCAGGCGGACACGAGCAGCCCGGCGTACGCCTCGATGGCGGCGGCGCTGCAGACGGCGTACCCCGGCCAGCAGATGCAGATCGCCGGCATGGGCGGCTCGATCCCGCTGTGCAACACGCTGACGGAGCTGTACCCGCAGGCGGAGATGCTGCTGATCGGCCTGAGCGAGCCGGAGGCGCAGATCCACGCGGTCAACGAGAGCGTGTCGCCGCAGGAGTTGGAGCGCCTGTCGGTGGCGGAGGCCCTCTTCCTCGTCAACTACGCGGAGTCCAAGCGCGGATGATCCCGGCGGGGCCCGTGTTGAGGTGCGGGGTCCGGGGCGGCGGCGCGCAGGCGGCCCCGGGCTCCGCCCCGGGCCCCACGCCCACACGCAGGCGGGGCCGGAGTCGGCCCCGTCCGCTCTCGGCGGACTCCGCTCCCGGTGAATTCGTGTGCAGGGGGCGGGCCGGCGGCCGTAGCGTCGGGCGCATGGATCTTGTAGAAGTCATCCCGAACCGGCTCCACATGCTCCGCTTCCCGATCGGCCAGGCGTACCTCTGGCAGGACGGAGAAGCCCTCACCCTCATCGACGCGGGTTACGCCGGCCAGGCGGACGCGGTCGAGGAGGCGATACGCTCCCTCGGGCTGCTGCCCGAACGGCTGGAGCGGATCGTCCTGACGCACTGCCACGGCGACCACTTCGGCGGTGCCGGCGAGCTCGCCGCGCGCCACGGCGCCCGCATCATGGCGCACCGGCTGGACGCGCCCGTGATCCGGGGCGAGCAGCCGGTGCCCGAACCGGTGCTGCTGGACTGGGAGGTGCCGCTGTACACCCACGCCCTCGACGTCGTCCCCGAGGCCCCTCCCACCCCGGTCGACCAGGAGCTGGAGGACGGCGACGCCCTGGGCTTCGGGGACGGGGCGTACGTGGTCCACGCCCCCGGACACACGGACGGCAGCATCGGCATCCATCTCCCGCACCACGGCGTGCTGTTCGCGGGGGACTGCATCGCCGCCGTCGGCCCGCTGATGCTGGGCGTCTTCAACGTGGACCGCGCGCGGGCCGTCGAGTCCTTCCACCGCCTGGCCGCGCTCTCTCCGTCCACGGCCTGCTTCGGTCACGGCGATCCCCTGACGGCCGACACAGCGGCCGCCCTCGCCAAGGCCGCGGCCGACACCCCGGCCCAGGCCTGACTCAGCCGGTCGGGACGCCCGCCTCCAGGTACAGGGGGCGGCCGCGTTCGCGGGCGCGCAGGGCCCAGCGCAGGCGCTCGTAGCGGTGCTGCGGGAGGAGGTCGGCGGCCTCGGCCTCCGTGACGAAGCGCCAGGCCCGCAGTTCCGGGCCGGGGAGCCGTAGGCGCTCGGCCGCGCCGTCCGGGAGGCGGCCGCCGTCGAAGAGCAGGCGCAGCCCGCCGTAGCCGGGGGGCTGCGGGGGCTCCCAGTCGACGACCAGCAGCCCCGGCGCACGGTCCAGTTCGAGTCCCAGTTCCTCGGAGACCTCCCGTACGCCCGCACAGGCCGGTGCCTCTCCGGCTTCGACGACGCCGCCCGGGAACTCCCAGCCCGCCTTGTACGTCGGATCGACGAGCAGGACCCGGTCCTGCTCGTCGAAGAGCAGCACGCCGGAGGCCACGGTCTCCCGCGTGGGCTCCGGGCTCTGCACGATCTCGCTGACCCGTGCCGTGTCCGTGCGGACGGCCTCGGCGATCCGCTCGGCCGTCTCCCGCGGGGACAGGGCGCCGTTGTCGACGACGTGCGCGTCGGCGGTGAGCCAGCCGAGCGCCTGCCGGTAGGCCGGGATGTGGTCGTACGCCCACTGGCGGACCCGGAGGTCCACCTCCTGCGGTGCCCCGGGCTCCTCCCGGGTCGCGATGCGCTCGCGCAGGATCGTTTCCGCCGGGGCCAGCAGCACATGGCGCACCGGGATCCGACGGGCCGCCAGCCCGCCGAAGATCTCGTCCCGGTACTCCTGCCGGAGCAGGGTCATCGGTACGACGAGCGTCCCGCCCACCTCCGCGAGCATCGCCGCGGCCGTGTCGACCACCAGCCGCCGCCAACTCGGCAGGTCCTGGTAGTCGGAGACCTCTGCCAGGCGTTTGCGCGGCAGCAGCACTCGCAGCGCGTCCCCCACGAACTCCGGGTCGAACAGGGTGCTTTCCGGCAGGATTCCGGTCAGTTCGCGGGCCGTGCTGGTCTTTCCGGCGCTGAATGTGCCGTTGATCCAGACAATCACGTCTACCCCTCTCCCCATGGCTCGTCCGGAGCCCCCAGTGGCTTGCCCGCACCACCCTGCCACGGAAACCTCACTCTCGGCCTACTGCTTATCCTCAAGGTCAGAGCGCTGCCCGATACCTCCGGAGGTTTCCCACCGTGCCCCACAGCCGCCGCCCGTCCGATCCCCGCTACGGCAACCGGCCGACCATGAAGGACGTGGCGGCCCGGGCGGGCGTGGGCCTGAAGACGGTGTCGCGGGTGGTCAACGGTGAAGCGGGGGTCACCCCCGACACCGAGCGGCGGGTCCAGGAGGCCATCGACGCCCTCGGCTTCCGCCGCAACGACAGCGCGCGCGTGCTGCGCAAGGGCCGTACCGCCACCGTGGGCCTGGTGCTGGAGGACCTCGCCGACCCCTTCTACGGTCCGCTGAACCGTGCCGTGGAGGAGGTGGCCCGCGCACACGGCGCCCTGCTCATCAACGGTTCCAGCGCCGAGGACCCGGAACGGGAGCGCGAGTTGGCGCTCGCGCTGTGCGCACGCCGGGTGGACGGGCTGATCGTGATTCCGGCCGGTGACGACCACCGCTACCTGGAGCCGGAGATCCGGGCCGGCGTGGCCACGGTGTTCGTGGACCGCCCGGCCGGCCGGATCGAGGCGGACGTCGTGCTCTCGGACAGCTTCGGCGGCGCCCGGGACGGGGTGGCCCACCTGATCGCGGGCGGCCACCGCCGGATCGGGTTCATCGGCGACCACCCGCGCATCCACACGGCGACGGAGCGCCTGCGCGGCTACCGGGCGGCGATGGCGGACGCGGGCCTGCCGGTGGTCGGATCCTGGGTCTCCCTCGGTTCCACGGCCCCCGACCGCGTCGCGGCGGCGGCCCGCGCGATGCTCGCGGGCCCGGAGCCGGTGTCCGCCGTCTTCGCCGGCAACAACCGGGTGACGGTCACGGTGGTACGGGTCCTCGCCGACCGGGACCGCCCGGTGGCCCTGGTCGGCTTCGACGACTTCGAGCTGGCCGACCTCCTGCGTCCCGGCGTCACGGTGGTCGCCCAGGACGCCGCCACCCTCGGCCGCGTGGCCACGGACCGCCTCTTCCAACGCCTGGCCGGAAGCGACCTCCCCCCGACCCGCATCGAACTCCCGACCCGGCTCATCGCCCGCGGCTCGGGCGAGATCCCCCCGGTCAGCGGATGAGGGCGCGCAGCACCGGCACAGCCCCACCGGCGGCGGTGAGCCCGGCCAGCACCGCCAGGGCCGGGTGCACGCCGCCGAGGTGGCCGAGGCCGCCCACCACGATGCCGATCAGTACGGCGCCGAGGAGTACGACGGCGGAGTGCAGAGACAGGAACGGCTCGTCGCCCGGCTGCGCGGGCGGCGGGCAGGGCGGGGGCGCCGCGGAGGAGTGAGACGGCTGCGAGGGCTGCTGAGAAGTGGTCATGACCCCATTGCAGCGGTTGCCGCCCCTCGGCCCACGCCGATGGAACGAACCCGTAGGGAAGCGAACCGGTACCGAAGTCCCGCGAACCGACCGTCGGTTCCTCGTTGTTCCGTCCTGTTCGGGAAAGTCCGGGACCGTTCGGCGAACGGGCCATAGCCTGGTGTTCCGTACGGCACGGAAGGGCCGAGGATGGACCCGCAGGGCACATTCGAAGAGGAACTGGCTCGGCTCGCAGGGGACTTGAGGGCGCTGCGCCTCGACCGAGGGGCGCCCACCTACCGAAGGGTGCAGGCCCGGGCGGCCGATTGCCTGACCGGTATCCGACTGCCCGCCGCCACCCAGAGCGACGCCTTTCGCGGCAAACGCCTGCTGGGTTTCGACCTGCTGATGGGGCTCGTGCGCGTCCTGCTCGCCTACGACTCGTACGGCCGGGAACGGCCCGTTCCCCCGCACAACTCCGCCGCCCTGCAACCCTGGCGCGACCGCTGGCGCGCCGTGGCGGCGCTGCGGCCGCCCCGCGGGGCCGGCCCGGCCGCCCGGTCCAAGGCCGCGCCGGCCAAGGCCGGGGACTCCGATCCGCTCCCGGTCCTCGCCCCGGTACCGGCCGCGGTACCGCCTCCCGTGGCCGCGCTCACGGCCCGGCCCACGCCGATCCCCGTAACCACCGCGACCCCACCCCCGGCGGCGGCTCCGGTACGGTCCGCCCACGAGAGCGGCTTCGCCCTGGCCCACCTGCTGACCGCCGACAACGGCCACGTATGGGGGCTGACGTTCTCGCCCGACGGCCGCAGCCTCGCCGCGACGGACCAGCCCGGGAACGTCCGGCTGTGGGACCTGGTGAACGGCCGGCCGGCCGGCGCGCGGCACACCGGCAAGGCCCACGCGCACTGCCTGGCGTTCTCACCCGACGGCCGGATCCTGGCCGTCGGCCACGGCGACCACTCCGTACACCTCTGGGACGCCGCGACACTGGATCCGCTGGGGCCGCCCCTGCGCGGGCACACGGGGACCGTCTCCGCGCTGGTCTTCTCCCCCGACGGCCGCACCCTGGTCTCCGGCGCTGCCGTCGACGGCACGATGCTCCGCTGGGACGTGTCCACCGGCGAACCCACCGGGCCACCCCTGACGGGCCATCGCGGCAGGATCCTCGCCCTGGGCCACCTCCGGGACGGCCGGCTGCTGGCCGCGATGTGCGGCAACAGCCTGGTCGAGCTGTGGGACCCGGTGGCGGGCACCACCGTCGGCGAGGCGGCCCTCAGCCACGGCGGCGAGGTCGTCGCCGCGGCCTTCAGTGCCGACGGCCGGCTGCTGGCCACCGCCGGCGAGGGCGCGCACGCCCGGCTCTGGGACACCGTCACCGGCCGGCCGGTGGGGCCGGCTCTGGCCTGGGCCGCCGGGCTGGTCTGGGACGTGGCCTTCAGTCCGGACGGACGGCTGCTGGCTGCCGCCGACAACGGCGGTACGGTCCAGCTGTGGGACACCGGCACCGGGACCCCGGTCGGCCGGCCCCTGAGCGGCGATGCCGGCCGCCTCCAGAACGTCGTGTTCTCCCCCGACGGCCGCTCACTCGCCGCGAGCGGCGAGGGCGACACCGTGGTGGTCCACAGCCTGGACCGGCCCCTGCGGCCCGCCCCCCTCCCGCCGCTCGCGGCCAGAGCGCTGGGCGGCCTCCTCTACGGGGGTACGGCGGTTCCCCTGCCGGCACTGGCCGGCGGCACCGGGGAGTCCCTGGGGAGGCTCGCCTTCTCCCCCGACGGGAACCGGATCTTCGCCGTCGGGGGCAGCCGACGCCTCACCGTCTGGGATCCGGTGGCCGGCCGGAACCTGCCCGACGACACCCTGGCCTGCCCGCCCGGCAACCGCTGGGGACTGACGTTCTCCCCCGTTGGCGGGCAGGCCGCGATCTGGACCCGGATGGCGGACCCGTGGACACCCCTGCGCGACCGGCTCTCCCTGATCAAGGAGTTGGCCTTCGCGCCGGACGGGCGGTTCGTGGCCGTGGTCGAGGCGGACGGCCGGATGCGGTTGTGGAACGGCGCCGGTGACCGTCCGACCGGCGAGGGCTTCGCCGGGACGGAGGAGGTGACCGGAGTCATCTGCGTGCCCGACGGCAGCCTGCTGGTCCTTGCCGTCGGCGACGGCGTCGTGCGGTGGGACCCCGCCACCGGACTGCAGCGCGGACTGGTCATGCAGCGCCACGAGGCCCCGGTGCGGGCACTGGCCTGCTCGCCGGACAGCCGGCTGCTGGCCTCCGGCGACGCGGCGGGCACGGTCCTGTTGTCGGGCACCGACGGCAGGTACCACCCCGGCCCGGACGGCCACCCCGGCGAGATCAACGATCTGGCGTTCTCGCCCGACGGCACCGTCCTCGCGATCGCCGGCTCGGACGGCCTGCGGCTCTGGAATCCCCTCACGAGGGAGCCGGTGGCCGTCCTCCTGGGCCACGGCTGCCCCGCCCACGGCGTCGCCTTCTCCCCCGACGGCGGTCTGCTGGCGGCCACCGGCCCGGACGGGACCGTACGGCTCTGGCTGTCGCCCCGGTCCCCCCGGGACACGGGTCGCGGCCCGGCCCCGTGAACGGGGCCGGGCCGCGGGACACCCCCTAGCGCAGGGGCGGGCGCGTTACGACGTCGCCGTCAGCGTCGCCGAGCGGCGCGGGATCGCGAAGGCGTCGAGTTCGGCGCGGGTCAGGCCGGTGAGGGCGGTGACCTCCTCGGCGCCGACGGCGCCGCAGTCGAGGCCGCGGACCAGGTAGCCGGCCAGGGCCTTGGCGGTGGCGGGCTCGTCCATCACGTCGCCCTCGATCTTGGCGACGTACGCCTTCAGGCGGGCGGCGGCGGTTTCGAGGCCCTCGCGGTAGAAGGTGAAGACGGCCGCGTAGCGGGTCGGGAGGTGCGCCGGGTGCATGTCCCAGCCCTGGTAGTACGCACGGGCCAGGGCGCGGCGGGTGAGACCGTAGTGCAGCTTCCAGCCCTCGTGGACCTTCTCGGTGGTGCCGATCGGCAGCACGTTGGTGGAGCCGTCGGAGACGCGTACGCCGGTGCCGGCGGCCGCGACCTGCATGATCGCCTTGGCGTGGTCGGCGGCGGGGTGGTCGCTGGCCTGGTAGGCGGCGGAGACGCCGATGCAGGCGCTGTAGTCGAAGGTGCCGTAGTGCAGGCCCGTGGCACGGCCCTTGGAGGCCTCGATCATGCGGGCGACCGTGGCGGTGCCGTCGGAGGCGAGGATGGACTGGCTCGTCTCGATCTGGATCTCGAAGCCGATCCGGCCCGGGCGCAGGCCGCGGGCGGTCTCGAAGGCCTCCAGCAGCTTGACGAAGGCGGTGACCTGCTCGGCGTAGGTGACCTTGGGGAGGGTCAGGACCAGGTTGTCCGGGAGGCCGCCGTGGGCGAGCAGGCCGGACAGGAAGATGTCGGTGGTGCGGATGCCGCGGTCGCGGACGTTGGACTCCATGCACTTCATGCGGATGCCCATGTAGGGGGCGTTGGTGCCGTTGGAGTACGCCTCGGAGATCAGGCGGGCCGCGCGGGCCGCCGCCTGGTCCTCCTCCTCGTCGGAGCGGACGCCGAAGCCGTCCTCGAAGTCGACGCGGAGGTCCTCGATCGGCTCGCGCTGGAGCTTGGCGCGGACGCGGTCGTAGACCGGTACGGCCAGCTCGTCGGAGATGCCGAGTACCTTGGCGAAGGTCGCGGCGTCCGGGGCGTGCTCGTCGAGGGCGGCGAGGGCCTGGTCGCCCCAGGAGCGGATGGTGTCCGCGGCGAACACGTCACCGGGTACGTAGACGGTGTGGATGGGCTGGCGGGTGCCGGGGTCGCCCGGGTAGTGGCGCGCGAGTTCCGCGTCCACCGGCGCGAGGGAGGCACTGATGCCCTCACTGACCGCGCCTGCGAGGCTCGTCGCCACCTTCTCCTGCTGACCCATCGTGCACTCTCCTCTTTTCCGCTTCACGGAAGCTTAGATCCGCATTGCAGAATTTAGTCACGGGGTTCCGCTCAGTCAATGGTCCCTCCGCTCTCCTGGACAAACGACTCGGGGCCGTGCGGTGAGAAACACCACACGGCCCCGAGTACGTCAGGCTGGGAAGAGAAGCGCAGGTCAGCCCTTGCGCGCCTTGATCTCCTCGGTCAGCTGCGGGACGACCGTGAAGAGGTCGCCGACCACGCCGTAGTCGACCAGGTCGAAGATCGGGGCCTCGGCGTCCTTGTTGATGGCCACGATGGTCTTCGAGGTCTGCATGCCGGCCCGGTGCTGGATCGCGCCCGAGATGCCGGAGGCGATGTACAGCTGCGGGGAGACCGACTTGCCGGTCTGGCCGACCTGGTTGGTGTGCGGGTACCAGCCGGCGTCGACGGCGGCGCGCGAGGCGCCGACGGCCGCACCGAGGGAGTCCGCGAGCTCCTCGATGATGTGGAAGTTCTCGGCGCCGTTGACGCCGCGGCCGCCGGAGACCACGATCGCGGCCTCGGTCAGCTCGGGGCGGCCGGTCGACTCGCGCGGGGTGCGGCCGGTGACCTTGGTGCCGGTGGCCAGGGCGCCGAAGGTGACGGCGAGCGCCTCGACGGTGCCGGCGGCCGGAGCGGCCTCGACCGGAGCCGAGTTCGGCTTCACGGTGATGACCGGGGTGCCCTTGGAGACGCGGGACTTGGTGGTGAAGGACGCGGCGAAGGCGGACTGCGTCGCGACCGGACCCTCGTCACCGGCCTCCAGGTCGATGGCGTCGGTGATGATGCCGGAGCCGATGCGGACGGCCAGACGGGCGGCGATCTCCTTGCCCTCGGCGGAGGACGGGACGAGCACGGCGGCCGGGGAAACGGCCTCGTAGGCGGCCTGGAGCGCGTCCACCTTCGGCACCACGAGGTACTCGGTGAACTCGGGGGCGTCGGCGGTGAGGACCTTGACCGCGCCGTGCTCGGCGAGCACCGCGGCGGTGGCGTCGGCACCGGCGCCCAGGGCGACGGCGACGGGCTCGCCGATGCGGCGGGCCAGCGTCAGCAGCTCGAGGGTGGGCTTGCGGACGGCGCCGTCCACGTGGTCGACGTAGACGAGAACTTCAGCCATGGGACTGCTCTCCTGCGATTGCGAAGTGTCTGGGGGCTATGGAGGGGTTGGCCGAAGCTCTTAGATGAACTTCTGGCCGGCCAGGAACTCGGCCAGCTGCTTGCCGCCCTCGCCCTCGTCCTTGACGATCGTGCCGGCGGTGCGCGCCGGGCGCTGCGCCGCGGAGTCGACCTTGGTCCAGGAGCCTTCGAGACCGACCTCGTCGGCCTCGATCTCCAGCTCCTCCAGGTCCCAGGACTCCACCGGCTTCTTCTTGGCGGCCATGATGCCCTTGAAGGAGGGGTAGCGCGCCTCGCCCGACTGGTCCGTCACGGAGACCAGCGCGGGGAGGGAGGCCTCCAGCGTCTCGCTCGCGGTGTCGCCGTCGCGGCGGCCGGTGACGGTGCCGTCCTCGACCTTGACCTCGGAGAGCAGGGTGACCTGCGGGACGCCCAGGCGCTCGGCCAGGATCGCCGGGAGGACACCCATGGTGCCGTCGGTCGAGGCCATACCGGTGATGACCAGGTCGTAGCCGGCCTTCTCGATCGCCTTGGCGAGCACCAGCGAGGTGCCCATGACGTCGCTGCCGTGCAGGTCGTCGTCCTCGACGTGGATGGCCTTGTCGGCGCCCATGGACAGCGCCTTGCGCAGGGCGTCCTTCGCGTCCTCGGGGCCCACCGTCAGGACGGTGATCTCCGCGTCGTCGGCCTCGTCGGCGATCTGCAGCGCCTGCTCGACGGCGTACTCGTCGAGCTCCGACAGCAGGCCGTCGACGTCGTCACGGTTGACGGTCAAGTCCTCGGTGAACTGCCGGTCGCCGGTGGCGTCGGGCACGTACTTCACACAGACAACGATCCTCAGGCTCACGCCGGCTCTCCTACCGCATCGTCTTTTCTGATACCGCCTTGTGCAGGCAGCATAGGCGCCTTGTCGGGCGGATCCCGGTCGGGGCGGCCCGCGCTCCGAAGGGAATGTTACTCGTCAGTACACCGTGGGTCCTGCCCAGGTGCAAGGCCGGTGAACTGTGATCTGTCCAACGCCGCCCGAATGCGCCCCAGCAGGGACGATTCAGTCGCGCAGCGCGTTGAAGCGACCCTGGTGGTAGAGCAGGGGACGACCTTCCCCGGCCGGATCCCCCGCAACCGCCTCCGCGATGATCACACGATGCTCGCCGGCCGGCACCCGGGCCACCACCCGGCACACCAGCCAGGCCAGTACGCCGTCCAGGACGGGCACCCCGTGCGGTCCGGCACTCCAGTCGGTGGCCGGGCCGAAACGGTCGGCTCCACTGCGGGCGAACAGGCCCGCCAGTTCCCGCTGGTGCTCGCCGAGTATGTGGACGCCGAGGTACTCACTGTCGCGCACCGCGGGCCAGCTGGAGGCCCCGGTGCCGATGGTGAAGGAGAGCAGGGGCGGGTCCGCGGAGACGGAGTTGAGCGAGGTCGCGGTGAATCCCGCCGGCCGTCCGCCGGTCTCGGCGGTGATCACGGCGACTCCGGCGGCATGCTGCCGGAACACGGAGCGCAGGAGGTCGGGCGAGCCGGGCAGTCCGGTGCCGAATCGGGGGGACGGAGCCGTCGGGGCCGCAGGAGCGGTCATCGGGGTCTTCCTTCTGCCGCGCGGGGCGCGGGCACGGTCGGGGATCAGGGGTCGGGTGCGTTCAGTGATCCCAACAGCGCGCGCTCGCGTAGCGGACGAGGTCCACGTGGACCCGTCCGTAGAGCAGGAGTTCATACCGCATGTCGCCAGCCTCGCGATTTCCCGTGTACACAGTCAAGCGGGATCCGTCAGATGTCAGGCGCGTCACGCTGCGTGCGGGCGCGCGCACCGGCGCTCGCGCCGCCGCGCTGTCGTACGGCCGAGTCATACGGCGGCTCCCAGGGCGGCGATCACATCCGCCTTGCGGGGCATCCCCGCGGCCCGCCGGACGATCCGGCCCGCCGCGTCGAGGACGAGCACGGTCGGGGTCTTCTCGACCCCCAGGGCCCGCACCAGGTCGAGCCGGTCCTCGGCGTCGATCTCGATGTGCGCGACCCCCTGCACCATCCCCGCGACCTCGGCGAGGATCCGCCGGGTGGCCCGGCACGGCTGGCAGAACGCGCTGGAGAACTGCACCAGGCTGGCCCGCTCCCCCGGTTCCCGGCCCAGTTCCGCGGCGCCCAGCACGGGCCGCCCGTCATCCTGTCCGAGCACGCCTGCTCCCCTCGTCACCCTCCGTACGGGTACATGATTCCCGTCGGCACATACGCTGGGGGCAGCGCCCGGGGCCCCGGGCGCATTCCCGGCGTGACGAGGATCTCGCCGGGCGGGGGCGTCCGGGCTGGCCAGCAGCCCTCGTTTGGGGCACGATCCCATGGTCGCGTACCTACGCTTCCGTAACTTCCGGCCGGGAGCTCCTCCCCAGGCAGAAAGCGGTGTCTCCCCACCATGGCTGAGCTCGTCTACCCTCCCGTCATCGGCGCCGCGCACGGGCTCTTCCGTGCGCTGGACATCCGCATCGACATGCAGGGCACCGAGAACATCCCGCGCAAGGGCGGGGCGGTCCTGGTGTCGAACCACATCGGATACCTCGACTTCATCTTCGCCGGCCTGACCGCCCGGCCGCAGAAGCGCCTGGTGCGCTTCATGGCGAAGGAGTCGGTGTTCCGGCACCGGGTATCGGGCCCGCTGATGCGCGCGATGAAGCACATTCCGGTGGACCGTACGCAGGGTGAGACGGCCTACCAGCACGCCCTGGACTCGCTGCGGGCGGGCGAGATCATCGGCGTCTTCCCCGAGGCCACGATCTCCCAGTCCTTCACCCTCAAGAGCTTCAAGTCGGGTGCGGCGCGCATGGCCCAGGAAGCCGGCGTTCCGCTGATCCCCGTGGCCCTGTGGGGCACCCAGCGGCTGTGGACCAAGGGCCGCCCGAAGAACCTCAAGCGCAGCCACATCCCCGTGACGATGCGGGTGGGCGAACCGCTGGAGGCGCCGACGGACCAGTACGCGGGGGCCATCACGCGCCGCCTGCGCGAGCGCGTGCAGGAGCTGCTGGACGCGGCGCAGCGCGCCTACCCGGACAAGCCCAAGGACGCCGCCGACTCCTGGTGGCTGCCGGCCCACCTGGGCGGCACCGCGCCGACGGCGGCCCAGGTCCGCGAAGCGGGCTGAGTCACGTCGCGAAGCGGGCTGAGAACACGTCGCGAAGCGGGCTGAAGTCACGTCGCGAAGCGGCCCCGCCCCCGAAAGGGACGGGGCCGTGATCACTCCCCAGCTGCGGGCGCCGGGGCGCCTCAGGTCGGGGCTACGTCGCCGCGCTGCACCTCCGACTCCTCCACCAGAGCGGGCTGGTTGGCCTTGTCCGGCTCCTCCACCAGGGCCGGCTGGTTGCGGTTGGCCTTGTCCGGTTCCTCCACCAGGGCGGGCTGGTTGCGGTTGGCCTTGTCCAGCTCCTCGGGGGGACCACAAGGGGCGGTGATGCACTGCCACTCGTGCTTCCCGGGCTTGACGACGATCCTGTCGTCGGAGGAACCGCCCTTGCCGGGATGCTTCTTGCCCCCCTTGCCGGGCCGGTCCTTGGCGGGCCGGTCCTCGTGGGGGGTCACCTTGATACTGCCCTCGCTGTCGGCCGGCACGATCAGGAGAAGGTTGGACTTGCTGCCGTCATTGGGGTCACCGGCGTCACCGGCGTCGGCCACGACCGTGTGCGGTGCCGTCGGCGTGGCCGCGAAGGCGGTCGTGGGGACGAGCACACCTCCGGCGACTACGGCGGTCGAGGCGGCGAACAGGACGAACTGCTTTCGAAAGCGGTGGGTCATGGGCTCTCCTTGTGCGAGTGAGCGGATGGGGTCGTAGTCCCAGTACGCCCCGCCGCCCGCATCGCGTCACGCCCCTGGATCCCGTGGCTTGACCGGCTGCCGTGACCCTGCTAGCCGGCCGGCGCCAGCTGCCGGCTCAGTGGGGGTTGCCGGCGTGGGTCAGGGTCTCCCAGGCCTCGAAGTGGTTCTCGGTGCCCGCGGGGCGCCGCCCCTCGGTGAGCCTGCGGGTGTTCTCCATGGTGACGCCGAGCCGGGTGTGCAGGGCGTTGTAGCCGACCTCGGTCGCGGGGCCGATGCCCTTGGTCAGGCTCCCGCCGCACAGCCAGGACGGCACCGCCGCGCCCAGCTCGTAGGTGGCGTGGAAGCCCAGCGCGTGCCGGAAGCGGTCCTTGAACTGCGGGTACAGGTCGCGGCCCTGGATCCGTGAGGTCTCGGCGACGTGCATGGCCGCCGCGATCCCCATGCCGGTGTGGCCGAAGTCCCGGCAGGTCTCCTGGGCGAGGCCGTTCACGAAGGTGCTCTGGCCGTGCCAGTAGTCGATCAGCTCGCTCTTCGTGTCGATGCTCGAACGCGGCGGGTAGAGCGGCTGCGCGCCGTCGGAGGCCAGGTAGAAGTAGGCGGGGACGCGGCCGAGGTAGATGTTCATCGCCTTGTCGTAGCTCGCGCGGTCGTCGAGGTGGACCGCGATGCCGACGGCGGCGTCCATCATGATCAGTTCCCAGTTGCCGTTGCTGTTCGGCTTCCCTCCGATCACCTCGGGGAGGTAGACGTCGCGGAGCATGATCGCGAAGCGTCCCTGGTTCGGCCAGCCGCCGGTGTACGTGTGCTTGATGATCTCGGCGGCGCGCGGCCAGGTGGAGCCGGCCCAGCCGCTCTGCAGCGGGGCGTTGCTGTTGGTGTGGTCCTTGATCCTCGCGGACCAGGCGTCCATCAGCTCGATGGACTTCCTCGCGTACGCGGGGTCCCGGGTGACGTACCAGGCGAGCGCGTGGCTGTAGGCGGCGATGGCGTCCTCACGCTCGTCGGAACAGCCGATGTCCGGGTTGGAGTAGGAGCCGCACTCGACGACCTCGCGCGGCTTCGGCGTGCGCGAGAGCGAGGCGTACTTGCTCGCGAGCATCTGGTCGTACGCCTCCTTCCAGGGCTGCCGGCCGGCCTGCACCTGGGTGCGTACGAAGTCCAGCTGGGCGCGGCTGTTGAGTACGCCGGGGTGGGCGAACTGCGCGGGGGCGGCCGGGGGCGCAGCCGGAGCCGGCGCTGCGAGGGTGGGCGCGGGGAGCAGGGTCGCGGCTAAGCCGAGGGCCATCGCGGCGAGTGCGGCGGGGATTCCGAAACGCATGGGGGGCCTTCCGGTGGGAGGGGTTCCGGTGGCCCGAAGATACTCATGCCCATGCCAAACTGACAACGATGTCCGACAAGAAAGTTTCCTATCAACTGCCGGGGAGAGGACTGCCGTAACGTCTTGACGTCGTGTCCGACGTCCAACGATCGAGTCGCACGGGTTCGGGGGGTTCGAGATGGGTGGGTTCGGCCGGTACCTGGCGGCGGCCTTGGCCGCGCGGTTCGCCTCGGAGGGCATGGCGATGGCCGTGGTGCTCCTCGCCCTGGAGCGCACCGGGAGCGCGTCGTACGGGGCCTTCGTGCTGACCGCATGGCTCGCTCCGCACGTCCTGGCGGCTCCGCTCGCGGGCGCCGCCGCGGGCCGGTCCCGCCGGCCGCGGCTGTTCCACACCGGCGCCCTGGCCGGCTTCGCGGCCGCCGTGGCGACGCTGGCCGTACTGCTGGGGCGGGCCCCCACGCCGCTGGTGCTCGCGGTGGCGGTGCTCGGCGGCAGCTGCGGGCCGATGATCACCGGCGGGCTGTCCAGCCTGGTCACCGGCCTGGTCCCGGCAGGTCCCGGCCGGGACCGCGCGTACGGGTGGGACGCCTCGACCTACAACGCCGCGGGCGTCACCGCACCGGCGGCGGTCAGCCTCGCCACGGCACTGTGGTCGGGCGGCCCGGCGATGGCCGTGCTGGCGGTGTCGGCCGCGCTGGCCGCGACCCTGGCGGCCACCCTCCCGTACGAGGATCCCCGCGCGGGCGCGCCCGCCGGCGCACCCCGGGCCGGGCTGGGGGCGGGGCTCGCGGCCCTGTGGCGGGTCCGCGAACTGCGGGCGGTCACCGCGGCGACGACGCTGGCCTTCGTCGGCATCGGCTCGCTGACCACCACGGCGGTACTGCTGGCCGCCGCACTGGGCAGCCCGGGTGCAGGGGGCGTGCTGATGACGGCCTTCGCGGTGGGTGCGCTGGGCGGCTCGCTGACGCTGGGCCGGATGACGTCGGTGGAGCCGGGCCGCCTGGTGCGGTGGGCCCTGGCCGGAACCGGAGTGACCCTGGTCGCGGCGGCGTTCACGCCGTCCGTCGCCGCGACGGCGGTGCTGTTCGCGGTGGCGGGCGTGTGCGACGGGCCGCTGCTCACGTCCACGCTGCGGATCCGCGCGGAGCACGCACCGGACGGGGTCCGCACGCAGGTGTTCACCCTGGGCGCGGGCCTGAAGGTGACGGCGGCGTCGACCGGGGCCGCCCTGGTGGGGTTCGCGGCCGACGCGCCCGCCTGGACGCTGCTGACGGGGATCGCCGGTCTGCAGCTCGCGGCGGCCCTGCTGCACGCGCTGGCGGCGCCTCGGGGGCCCGTACCGCCGCCGGCGGTGGCGGCTACAGGGCCGTCGGCAGGTTCCGCCACAGCTCCGGCCGGTCGGCGGACTCCTTGAGGGCCCTGAGGGTGGCCGGGTGCGGGGCGGCGTACAGCTCGGGGTAGTCGGCCTCGCCGAGCTCCGGCCGCACCGGGAAGGCCAGTTGCTCCACATCGAGGCTGAACCGGGCGTCGACCCCCGGCTTGTTGCCGCGCGGGTCGATCCGGGCCCAGTCCTCACTGCCGGGCAGCCGGACGGCGACCAGGCCGTGGACCACGGGGTTGCTTCCGTCGTCGTCGGCGAGGAGCTGGTAGCACAGGCCTGCCGGGATGCCCTGGGCCCGGAGCAGGGCGACGAGGGCGTGGGACTTGGCGTAGCAGATGCCGTTGCGCGTACCCAGCACGTCGGAGGCGCGCCAGGAGACCCGCAGGTCCCCGGAGTCGGCGGAGTGCGGGATGGTGTCGCGGACGAACTCGAAGGCGGCTTTCGCGTATGAGTATGCGTCTCCGGTGGCGGACCAGAGGGCATCCGCGGTTTCCTGCACGAGGGGATGCCAGTGGTCGATCGCCTCATCCGAAGCCAAATAGGCATGGATGTCTGGGTTCTGTGGGATCAGTTGCATGGCCCGGAGCATAGGCAAACCCTCGGCCGTAGATCAATAGATTTACGGCCGAGGGTATAAATATTCACCACACGAGGTCGCTCGACTAGCGGGACAGCTCTTCCTTCAGCGCCTGGAGGAAGCCGTCCACGTCCTCCTCCTGGGTGTCGAAGCCGCACATCCAGCGGACGTCGCCGGCGGCCTCGTCCCAGAAGTAGAAGCGGTAGCGCCTCTGCAGCCGCCGCGACACCTCGTGCGGCAGCCGCGCGAAGACCGCGTTCGCCTGCACCGGGTAGAGGATCTCCACGCCGTCCGTCTCGCGCACCCCGGCGGCGAGCCGCTGCGCCATCGTGTTGGCGTGGCGGGCGTTGCGCAGCCACAGGTCCTTGGCGAGCAGCGCCTCCAACTGGACCGACACGAACCGCATCTTGGAAGCGAGCTGCATCGACATCTTGCGGATGTGCTTCATCTGCCGGACCGCGTCCGGATTGACGACCACCACGGCCTCGCCGAACATCATGCCGTTCTTGGTGCCGCCGTACGACAGCACGTCCACGCCGACCGAGTTCGTGAAGCTGCGCATCGGCATGTCGAGCGAGGCCGCGGCGTTGGCTATCCGGGCGCCGTCGAGGTGCACCTTCATGCCGAGGCCGTGGGCGTGGTCGCAGATGGCCTTAATCTCGTCCGGGGTGTAGACCGTGCCCAGTTCGGTGTTCTGGGTGATCGAGACGACCTGCGGCATCGCCCGGTGCTCGTCCTCGAACCCCCAGGCCTCGCGGTCGATCAGCTCGGGGGTGAGCTTGCCGTCCGGGGTGGGGACGGCGAGCAGCTTGATGCCCGCCATCCGCTCCGGCGCGCCGCCCTCGTCCACGTTGATGTGGGCGCTCTTGGCGCAGATCACGGCGCCCCACCGGTCGGTCATGGCCTGCAGGGCGACGACGTTGGCGCCCGTGCCGTTGAAGACCGGGAAGGCTTCCGCGTACGGCCCGAAGTGGCTGCGGAAGATCTTCTGCAGGTGTTCGGTGTACTCGTCCTCGCCGTACGAGACCTGGTGGCCGCCGTTGGCCAGCGCGACGGCGGCGAGGATCTCGGGGTGCACCCCCGCGTAGTTGTCGCTTGCGAAACCGCGTACCGCCGGGTCGTGGTGGCGCCGGGCGTCGGTCTTCCCGGCATCGGCTGTCACGGTTGCGGAGTGAGCCACAGACGCTGTCCGTTCACATCGATGGCGGGCCGCTCCCAGACGCCGGCGATGGCCTCGGCCAGCTCCTTGACGTCCGTGAAGCCCGCGAACTTCGCATTGGGACGCTCGGCGCGCATCGCGTCGTGCACCAGTGCCTTGATCACCAGGATCGCAGCCGCCGCGCCCGGGCCGTCGTCGCCCCCCGCCTTGCGGAAGGAGTCCGCCAGGGCCAGGGTCCAGGCCTCGGCGGCCGCCTTGCCCGCGTTGTAGGCGGCGTTGTTGGCGACCGGCTTGTGCGCGCCGGACTGGCTGATCAGGACGTAACGTCCCCGGTCGCTGCGCAGCAGTCCGTCGTGGAAGGCCAGCGAGGTGTGCTGGACCGTGCGGATGAGGAGCTTCTCCAGGAAGTCCCAGTCCGCGAGGTCGGTGTCGGTGAAGGTGCTGCTGCCGCGCCAGCCGCCGACGAGGTGGACGAGGCCGTCGATGCGGCCGAACTCCTTCTCGGTGCGCTCGGCCCAGGCCTTGGTCGCCTCCAGGTCGAGCAGGTCCACGGTGTCACCGGTGACGGTGGCGCCGCCGTGGGCGTAGCGCGCCGCGTCGACGGCCTCCGCGAGCCGCGCCGCGTCGGCGTCGGACGCGACGACCACGGCGCCCGCCTCGGCGAGGCGGAGCAGGGTGGCGCGGCCGGCGGGCCCGCCGGCCCCGGCCACCGCCACCACCGCTCCGTGCAGCTTTCCGTTGCCGTTCCCGGAGCCGTTCATCTGTGCAGCCTCCTGAGGGCGAGTGCTCACGCGGCGACCCGCTCGGCGTTCAGGGCGGTGATGCCCTTGGTGGAGGCGATCACTCCCTTGAGCTTCTTGGCGAGCGCCTCATAGAACATGCTGAGCGGAAACTCGTCCGGAAGCACGTCGTCGACGAGCTTGCGCGGCGGCTGCGTCAGGTCGAGGGCGTCGGGGCCCTTGGCCCACTTGGAGCCCGGGTGCGGGGCCAGGTAGGTGGAGACCAGCTCGTAGGCCTTGAACCAGTGGACGAGCTTCGGGCGGTCGATGCCGGCCCGGTAGAGGTCCTCGATCTCGGCGCACAGCTGGTTGGTGACCTGCGGGGCGCGCATCCAGTCGATCTTCAGCTTGTTGTCCGTCCAGCGCACGACGTCGTGCTTGTGGAGGTACGCGAAGAGCAGCTGGCCGCCGAGCCCGTCGTAGTTGCGGTTGCGGTCACCGGAGACCGGGAAGCGGAACATCCGGTCGAAGAGGACGGCGTACTGCACGTCGCGGCCGTGCTCGTTGCCCTCGGACTCCAGCTTCACGGCCTCCTTGAAGGCGGTGAGGTCGCAGCGCAGCTCCTCCAGGCCGTACATCCAGAACGGCTGGCGCTGCTTGATCATGAAGGGGTCGAAGGGCAGGTCGCCGTGGCTGTGGGTGCGGTCGTGGACCATGTCCCACAGGACGAACGCCTTCTCGCAGCGCTCCTGGTCGGTGACCATGGCGGCGATGTCGGCGGGCAGATCGAGGCCGAGGATGTCGACGGCCGCCTCGGTGACCTTGCGGAAGCGGGCCGCCTCGCGGTCACAGAAGATGCCGCCCCAGGTGAAGCGCTCGGGCGCCTCACGGACGGCGATGGTCTCCGGGAACAGCACGGCGGAGTGGGTGTCGTAGCCCGCGGTGAAGTCCTCGAAGGTGATGCCGAGGAAGAGCGGGTTGTCGTACCGGGTGCGCTCCAGCTCGGAGAGCCACTCGGGCCACACCATCTTGAGCGCGACGGCCTCCAGATTGCGGTCCGGGTTGCCGTTCTGCGTGTACATCGGGAAGACGACGAGGTGCTGGAGCCCGTCGGCGCGCTCGGCGGCCGGCTGGAAGGCCAGCAGGGAGTCGAGGAAGTCCGGCACGCCGAAGCCGCCCGCGGCCCACTTGCGCAGGTCGGCAACGAGCGCCTCGTGGTACGCCGTGGCGTGCGGGAGCAGCGGGGACAGCGTCTCGACGGCGCGGATCACGCGCCCGACGGCGGCCTCGGCGGTGTGCCGGTCGGGTGCGCCCTCCGCCTCGAAGTCGATCGAACCGTCCTTGGACTGCCAGGGGCGGATCTCCTCCACGGCGGCCTTGAGCTCGGGCCACGCGGGGTCGTCGACCACCCGCGTCCCGGCGGTTATCACGGCACCGCCGACACCCGGCACAAGAGTTTCCGTCATGTCACTTCCTCCACAGGAGAACCTCACGTCAAGGCAGGGTAAACGGCTGAGGCTCTCCCACTCAAGAGGGAACTCGGGAAATTATCCTGTGACACCCCCCGCTTCACCGAAAGTCTTCCCGTTCGCCGGGGTGGAATCCGTGGCTCCGCCCAGGTGCGCCAAGGCCCGCCGGGCCCGTGGCGGCAGGGCGACCGGCGCCGGGCGCGGCCCGCGGGGGCGGGGGCGTGCGCGGTACGTCACAGTGCCCTGAAGTGCGGGATGACCTTTTCGCCCCATTGCCGCAGCGTCTCCAGGCAGGCTTCCTGCCCCACGGTGCCCATCTGCATCAGGCACATGACCTCGTCCGCCCCGGCCGCCCGGAGCCGCTCCACGTAGGCGATGGCGTCGTCCGCGCTCCCGTAGGCGTGGTCGGCGTTGAAGGTGGCCGTCGAGGTCGGCCGGACCGGGATGTCCAGCTCGTGCAGCCGGGCCACCACCTGCTCGGCCGCCTTGCGCATCTCCGCCGCCTCGTCGGCGCCCGCGACCACGGCCTCGTCGGGGATGCCCGCACCGCCGTACCAGTGGCCGATGGACTGGGCGAAGAACCGCTGCCCGCGGATGCCGGTGCGCCGCGCCTCCTCGGGGTCGTCGAGCACGATGGTGGGGCAGAGCACCGAGAAGTGGTCGTTGACCACGGAGGACACGAACCGGCTGCCGTCCCGCCCGGCGATCGCGGCGTCGTAGACGGACCGCATCCCGGCGATCGACTCGGGTCCGGCGAAACCCATCACCAGCGCCCCGATCCCCAGCTCGGCGGCCTGCACCAGGGTCTCGCTCCGGCTGCAGGCAAGGAACAGCGGCGGGTGCGGGGTCTGCCGCGGCCGCGGGAGGATCGGGTGCGGATCGATGTCGAGCAGCTCTCCGTGGTACTCCAGCTCCTCCTCCTGCCAGGCCCTGCCGATGATCCGCAGGGCCTCCTCGACCTCCGCCGTGGTGCGCTCCTTGTCCACCCCGCACAGCGAGGTCTCCTGAGCGGTGCCGCCGCGCCCGGCCCCGAGGTCGAGCCGCCCCCCGGAGAGCAGGTCGAGCATGGCGGCCCGCTCGGCGACCCGGACCGGATGGTTGAAGTTGAAGGGCATGCACACGACGCCGTGGCCGATGCGTATGGTGTTCGTCCTGGCCGCGACCCAGGTCAGGAAGATCTCGGGAGCGCTCATGTGGGCGTACCACTTCAGGGAGTGGTGCTCCACGGCCCAGATCCGGTCGAAACCCATACGCTCGGCGAGCACGGCCTGCTCCACGCAGTCGCGGATGACCTGGTGCTCCCGTTCCACCGTCGGGTCGGCAAGCTGAGCTTCGAAGATCACGGAGAATTCCACAGTGCCTCCAGGTGTGCGTCCCGTGCGTCCCGTGCCCGGTCTCACTTCGATTCGAAATATGACTAGTAGTCAGAAGGCGAAGAAGCAAGAGCTGCCGCCGACCGCGTGGGCGGTTCTCGGGCTGCTCTCCTTTCCCGGAGAGCGGACCGGCTACGAGCTCAAGAAGTGGGCGGACTCCTCGCTGCGCTTCTTCTACTGGTCACCGGCCATCAGCCAGATCTACGCGGAGCTGCGCCGGCTGGAGGAGCTGGGTTACGCCTCCTCCGCCCGCTCGGGCCCCGAGGAGGCCCGCGCCAAGCGCCGCTACGTCATCACGGACGCGGGCCGCGAGGCGCTGGCCGGCTGGGCCGCCGACACGGCCGAGGCCGGACCGCCGGTGCTCAAGCACGGGCTGCTCCTGCGGGTCTGGCTCGGGCACCTGGCCGAGCCGGAGCGACTGCGCGCGATGGTCGGGGAACACGTGGAGCGCACCCGGGAGGAGCTGGCCGCCGTACGGGAGGCCATGGAGCACGCGGCCGGCGTACCGGAATGGGCCTTCCCCGCGCTGGCGCTGCGCTGGAGCGAGCGGCAGCACCTGGCCGAACTGGAGCTGGCGCAAGCCCTCTTGGCCGACCTGCAGGGCCTCGGCGAAGGCGGCGGGCACACCGCCCCGCAGACCGGCGGGCCGGGCCGTCAAGCCGGCGGGGACGCGCCCACCCCCGGGTGACGCGGCAGGCGGGTCAAGAGCGCGGACAAGCCCGGCGGGAAGCGGCCGGTGCGGCTTTCCGGGGCGCTGCACGGGCGGTCCCATCGCACGGTCGGCGCACTAGCATGCGTCCTCATCGCGCGCGGCCGGTCGGGACACCGCGACCGCGCGGGAGCCGCCGTCGACGGAAGCGAGAGAACCTTGACTTTCCTCACCATCGGTCACCGCGGGGTCATGGGTGTCGAGCCGGAGAACACCCTCCGGTCGTTCGTCCGCGCGGAACGTTCCGGCATGGACGTCATCGCTCTGGATCTCCAACTGAGCAAGGACGGCGCACTCGTCGCCCTGCACGACCCCGAAGTGGACCGCACGACCGACGGGTCGGGGGCCGTCGCCGATCTGACCGTCGCCGAACTGCGCGCGCTGGACGCCGGTCAGGGTGAGCGCGTGCCGGTCTTCGAGGAGGCGCTGGACGCCGTCCGCGTCCCGCTCCAGGTGTCGGTACGGGACCGGGCCGCGGCCGAGGTGCTCGCCGGGCTGATCCTGCGCCGCGACCTGACCGGCCGGGTGGAGGTGGCCTCCTTCGACGACGCGGCGCTCGTCGAGACGGCCCGGCTGGTGCCGGGCGTGCGGACCGTGCTGCGCGCGAGCCCGCACGGGGACGACATCGTGGACCGGGCGCTGGCCGCGGGCGCCGCAACGATCGCCCTGGACATCCGCCGGCTCGCCCTGGAGACCGTGGAGGCGGCGCACGCGGCCGGGCTCCGGGTCACCGGCTGGACGGTCAACACCCTGGACCACCTGCGGCTCGCGCGGGCGCTCGGGCTGGACGGCGCGGCCACCGACTTCCCGGAGATCCGCAGCACGGGCCGCTTCACCGCCTGACGGATCCGCCTACAGCGCCTTCACCAGCAGCTCGAAGGCCAGGTCGGCGCGGCGCGGGACGCCGAAGCGCTCGTCGCCATACGGGAAGGGGCTCAGCTCGCCGGTACGCCGGTAGCCGCGGCGCACGTAGTAGGCGATGAGCTCCTCCCGTACGTTCACCACCGTCATCCGCATCTCCTTGGCGCCCCAGGTCTCCCGGGCGCGGCGTTCGGCCTCGGCCAGGATCTCCTTGCCGAGGCCTGCGCCCTGGAGCCCGGGACGGACGGCGAACATCCCGAAGTAGGCGTGGTCCCCGCGGTGTTCGAGCTGGCAGCAGGCGACGAGTTCGCCGGCGCGTTCGACGACCAGCAGGACGCTGTCAGGGGCGTCGATGATCCGCCGGACCTCGCCCGGGTCGGTGCGCTGCCCGTCGAGGTAGTCCGCCTCCGTGGTCCAGCCGGCGCGGCTGGCGTCACCGCGGTACGCCGACTCGACGAGCGCCACCAGCTCGCTTACGTCCGCCTCCACTGCGCTGCGGAAGCTCAGGGCTGCGGGGTTGGCGGTCGAGGACATCGCGGGCTCCGTTCTACGCGGTGGCATATGACATGCCGGGTGGGGCAAGGAGAGCCTAACCCGGGGCCGCGTGAGCGCCGCGTGAGAAGGGCATCTCTTCCCGTGACGCCGACGAACCGGGAGGTTCTGCCGTGCACGGTTCCGCCATGTCCCCCTCCCTCTCCTCCAGCGTGTCCTCCTGGCTGCTGGTCCTGCTCTGCGCGGTGAGCGGTGCGTACTGCCTGCGGCAGGTGTCCAGAGCGGGCGGCGGCGCAGCGGGCGAGGCCGTGATGGGGTTCGGCATGGCACTGATGGCGGTCCCCCTCTGGGGCGCCGGCGGGTGGCAGGCCCCCGCGCTGGGGGTGCTCTTCTGCGGGGCCGCCGTGCACGCCGTGTGGCTGCTGCGCGGCGGGGTGCACCACGCTCACCACCTGGTGGGCTCGCTGACGATGGTCTACATGTCCGTCATGGCGGCCTCCGGTCACGGGCACGGGGCCGGACTGCCGCTGCTGACCGGGCTGCTGCTCCTCTACTACGCCGGGTACGTGGTCCTCGGAGGGGCCCGGCTGGTGACGGCCGGCGGTTCCGCCGCCCCGCCGCCGGGGCCGGGCGAGCCGGGCCGGCGGGGCGGCTCGGCCGAGCTGACCCGTGCCTGCCGACTGGCCATGGGAATCGGGATGTTGGCCATGCTGCTCACCATGTGACGGCGCCGGCCGACGTGTCCTGCGTCACCAATCCCCCCGGGCCGTACCCGCAGGTAGGCCCGCGCTCATAGGCTGGCGGCCATGATGGTCCCCGCCGCTCTTCTGATGCTCGGCGCCCTGACCGCGGTGCTCGCCCCCCGTCTGCTGGCCCGGGCCCGATGGCCCGAGCGTGAACCGGTCGTCGCCCTGTGGGTGTGGCAGTGCGTGGTCGGTGCGGTGCTGCTGTGCCTCGGACTGTCGATGCTGCTGAGCGCGGCGGCGGCCTGGCAGGCCGTACGGGGCCGGCTGTTCGCCGCCGCCCCGCGCGGGGTGGTCGACGCCTACGCCCTGGGCGCCTCCGGCGGTCCCTGGGCCGCGGGCACGGCCCTGGCCCTGGCGGGCGGTGCGCTGTGGACCGCCGCGCTGCTGGCCCGTGAGGTGCTGCGGACACGGGCGGGCCGCCGCGCACAGAGCGCCGAACTGCGCGAACGGGCCCCGCTGCTGCCCGGCGAAGACCCCACCGGCGCGCGGCTCGTCGTCCTGGAGGGCCCGCGGCCCGAGTCCTGGTGGCTGCCGGGGGCGGCCCCGCAGCTGGTGGTCACGACGGCGGCCCTGGGCCGGCTGAAGGGCAGTCAGCTCGATGCCGTACTGGCACACGAGCAGGGGCACGCGGCGGCCCGGCACGACTGGCTGCTGCACTGCTCGCGGGCCCTGGCGGTGGGGTTCCCGCAGGTGCCGGTCTTCGCGGCCTTCGAGGCGGAGATGCACCGGCTGGTCGAACTGGCCGCCGACGACGTGGCCTCGCGGCGGTACGGGCGGCTGACGGTCGCGCTGGCCCTGGTCGGGCTGAACGAGGACCGCGGGGTGTTCGGGCCCTGCTCGCACCCGCAGGCACACGTCCGGCAGCGGGTGCGGCGGCTGTTGTCGGCCGCGCCCCGCCTGTCGGCGACGCGCAGGCTGCGGCTGACGGCGCTGGCCACGCTGTTGCCGGCGGTTCCGCTGCTGGTGGCCTTCGTACCGGGGCTGAGCGCCCTGGCGTAGGGGTGCGCGCGGGTCCCGGCCGGCCGTGATCCGCGGGACGCCCCCGCGGGGGTGTCCCGCGCCCGACCGCTCCCGGGCGGTGCGAGGATCCCCGTATGCGGAGCGATCGCGTGCTGTGGACGGGCATCTGCTGTGCGCTGCTCGCGGCCGTCCTGACAGCACTGGTCGTCGCGGAGTGGCCGCCGCTCCTCGCGTACGACGACCGGGTCGCCCGGGAGCTCCACGGCCACGCCGTGTCCCATCCCGGGGTCACCCACGCCGCGCGGATCCTCACCGACTGGGTGTGGGACCCCCTGACCATGAGGGCCCTGGCCGCCGTCGCCTGCGTCGGACTGTGGTGGCGCGGGCGGCGGGAGCGTGCGGTGCTGGTCGCCCTGATCACCGTGGTGGCCCTGGCGGTTCAGCAGGGGCTGAAGGCACTGGTGGGGCGGGCGCGGCCTTGGTGGCCCGATCCGGTGGACACGGCGTTCTTCTCGGCCTATCCGTCGGGCCACGCCATGACCGCGACCGTGGTGTGCGGGCTGCTGCTGTGGCTGCTGCCGCGGCAGGCCCCGCGCCGGGCCGTGTGCTCCGCCTGGGCCGCGGCGGCGGTGTCGGTGCTCGGGGTCGGCTTCACCCGGCTCTACCTCGGGGTGCACTGGCTGTCGGACGTGGTCGCGGGCTGGCTGCTGGGCGCGGCCCTGGTGGCCCTCGCGACGTGCCGGTCCGGTGCCCGCCGACGGGCCGGCTCCACGGAACGATGAGGCTGCGGGTGTGCCTGCTCTGGGCGATCCCCCGTGTCACCCAGAGCAGGCGACCCCGTGCGCTGAGTATATTGGCTCCGAGCCAGTCAACGCAGGAGTAAGCATGTCCCCGCGCAGCGCATCGGTCAATGAAGAATTGCGCAGACGTTCCCGGGAGCGGCTGCTCCAGGCCACGGTCGAACTCGTCGCCGAACGGGGCTACGAGGCCACGACGCTCGGCGACATCGCCGACCGGGCAGGCACGGCCCGCGGCCTGGTCTCGTACTACTTCCCCGGGAAGCGCCGGCTGCTGCAGTCCGCCGTGCACCGGTTGATGCACCTGACGCTGGAGGCGGCGCTGGAGCGCGAGCCGCGCAGCGAGGACGGGCGCGAGCGGCTCGCGCGCGCGGTGGACGCGATCCTCGGGCTCGCCCGCGACGAGCCGCTCCTGATGCGGACCCACATGGCGGGCATCCTCACCGACGGGGGGTTCGTGCAGTGCCCGGAACAGCAGCGGCTCGCCGAGCTGTTGCGGGACACCGTCGCCCGGTACGGCTCACCGGACGTGGACACCGACTACCCGCTCCTGCGGGCGCTGCTGATGGGCGCCGTGGTGGCGGTGCTGCTGCCGGGTGCGCCGATGCCGTCGGACCGGCTGCGGGCCGAGCTCTTCCAGCGCTACGGGCTGGACTGGGAGCTCGGATTCCCGCCGCCCGGGGGGCCTCCCGCCGCAACGTTTCCGCCACCCGGCTGACCCGGCTCCGCCGGATGCGCGCGAGGGGCTGACGGCCGCCCGGCCGGGTGGCATGCTGAAACCACCCGCGGGAGGAGCTCCGCCGTGCTTCGTATCGCCGTCGTCGGATCGGGCCCCAGCGGGGTCTATGCGGCCCAGACGCTGGTCCAGCAGCGTGAGGTGCCCGGAGTGCGGGTCGACGTACTGGACCGCCTGCCGGCGCCGTACGGGCTCGTGCGGTACGGGGTCGCCCCGGACCACGAGAAGATCAAGTCGCTCCAGGGCAGTCTGCGCACGGTGCTGGAGGACGAGCGGATCCGCTTCCTCGGGAACGTCGAGGTCGGCGGGGAACTGCTGCCCACCGACCGGCTGCTGGAGCTGTACCACGCGGTGATCTACTGCGTCGGCGCGGCCCGGGACCGGCTGCTGGGGATCCCGGGCGAGGAGCTGGCGGGGGTGCACTCCGCGACGGCCTTCGTCTCCTGGTACAGCGGACACCCCGACGCGGTGGGCGAGACGTTCGAGCTGCCCGGCGTGGACTCCGCGGTGGTGGTCGGGGCGGGCAACGTCGCGGTGGACGTGACGCGGATCCTGGCCCGCGGCCCGGCGGAGCTCGCGCCGACCGACATGCCGCAGCCCGCGCTGGGCGCGCTCGCGGACAGCGGGGTGCGTCGGGTGTCGATGGTGGCCCGGCGCGGCCCCTCACAGGGAAAGTTCACCACCAAGGAACTGCGGGAGCTGGGCACGCTGCCCGGGGTGGAGGCTCGCACGGACCCCGCCGAGCTGGCCCTGGACCCGATGTACACCGATCCGGCCGCGGCGGCGGCGCTGCCCGCGGTGGCGCGGCGCAACCTGGAGGTGCTGCGCGGCTGGGCTGAGCGGGGCCCGGGCGACGCGGAGCGCCACATCGACCTGCGGTTCTACCTGCGCCCGGTGGAGGTCCTGGGCGGCCCCGGCGGCCGGGTGACCGGGATGCGGTTCGAGCGGACCGCCCCGGACGGCAGCGGCGGAGTGACCGGGACCGGCGTGTACGAGGACGTCGAGGCGCAGTTGGTCCTGCGCTCGGTGGGGTACAAGGGGGTCCCCCTGGCCGGGCTGCCCTTCGACCCCGCCACGGGCACGGTGCCGCACGCGGCGGGCCGGGTCCTGCGCGCCGGCCGGGCCTCGGTGGGCGAGTACGTGGCGGGCTGGATCAAACGGGGCCCGACGGGAGTGATCGGCACGAACCGGCCCTGCGCCAAGGAGACCGCGTCCTCCCTGCTTCAGGACGCGGCCGCGCTGGCCCGGCGCGAACTGCCCGGGGATCCGCTCGACGCGTTGCAGGCGGCCGGCCTGCACCCGGTGCAGTGGCCGGGGTGGCTGGCCATCGAGACGGCGGAGGCCGACCTGGGGCGCTCGCTGGGCCGCCGCTCGGTGAAGATCCCCGACTGGGCCGGCCTGCGCGGCGCCGCGGGCCTCGCGTAGGGAGGCGGGCAAGAGCCTCACCACACGGCCCGGGCGGATGCCGTCCGCCGTCCTCGACCAGCCCTGCGCCGGCTCTCCCTACCGGGCGTGTTCCGCGAGGCGGCCCTCTTCGGCGGCGGCGGCCGCGAGGACGCTGTCCAGCAGTCCCGGGAAGACGGACTGGAGTTCCTCGCGGCGCAGGGTGTTGAACTTGGTGGTGCCGCGGTACGTCTGGCGTACGACACCGCTCTCGCGCAGGACGCGGAAGTGGTGCGTCGTCGTGGACTTGGTGACCGGCAGGTCGAAGGCGGAGCAGGCCAGTTCCGTGGAGGAGCCGGCCAGGTCCCGCACGATGGACAGCCGGACCGGGTCGGAGAGCGCGTGCAGCACTCCCTCCAGGCGGATGTCGGCTGCCTCGGGATGGGCAAGGGCGCGGGCCGTGTCACGTTCCGTCATGTCCCTGCTCCACTCACTCGGCTCGGTCCTGGCCCCATCGTACGAGAGTCGTCGTAGGACGGACCGGGGAGGTGCGGCCCGGGCCCGCGGAGGGTCCGGGCCGCACCGGGGTCACCAGGCCCGGTGGTACGGGGAGGGCGTCGGGATCTCCGCGCCCAGTTCGGCGGCGGCGCGGCGGGCCCAGTACGGGTCGCGCAGCAGCTCGCGGCCCAGCAGGACCGCGTCCGCCTCTCCGTTGGCCAGGATCTTCTCGGCCTGCTCCGGTTCGGTGATCAGGCCGACGGCGGTCACGGGCAGGCTGGTCTCGGCCTTGACCCGGGCGGCGAAGGGCACCTGGTAGCCGGGGCCGACGGGGATCTTCGCGTGCGGGGAGAGCCCGCCGGTGGACACGTCGAGCAGGTCCACCCCGTGCTCCTGGAGGAGCCCGGCCAGCCGGACCGTCTCATCGGCGGTCCAGCCCTCCGCCTCCAGCCAGTCGGTGGCCGAGATCCGGAAGAACAGCGGGAGCTCCTCGGGCCACACCGCCCGTACCGCGTCCACGACTTCGAGGGCGAAGCGGGTGCGGTTCTCGAAGGAGCCGCCGTACGCGTCGGTGCGCTTGTTGCTGTACGGGGAGAGGAACTCACCGATCAGGTACCCGTGCGCGCCGTGGATCTCGAGGACCTCGTAGCCCGCGGCGAGCGCGCGCCGTGCCGCCGCGGCGAACCGGCCCGTGATCTCCCCGATCTCATCGGTCGTCAGCTCCTTCGGTACGGGGTGCCCTTCGGCGAACGGCACCGCGCTCGGGGCGACCGGCTGCCAGCCGTGCGCCTCGGGCCCGACCGGGCCGCCGCCCTTCCAGGGCCGGTCGGTGGAGGCCTTGCGTCCGGCGTGGCCGATCTGGATGCCGGGGACGGTGCCGTGGGCCTTGAGGAAGGAGGTGATCCGGCGCAGCGCCTCCACCTGGGTGTCGTTCCAGATGCCGAGGTCGTAGGGGGTGATCCGGCCTTCCGGGGAGACCGCGGTGGCCTCCTGGATGATCAGGCCGGTGCCGCCGACGGCGCGGGCCGCGTAGTGCGCGAAGTGCCACTCGTGCGCGACGCCCGCCAGGGGACCGAAGGCCTCGGCGCTGTACTGGCACATGGCGGCCATCCACACGCGGTTCGGGAGCGTGACCGAGCGGAGGGTGTAGGGGGCGAACAGGGCGGCGAAAGCGGCGGGGGCAGCGGGGGCAGCGCTCATCTCAGGGCTCTCCAGACGTCACCGGGGGCGCCGGGGATCGGCGGCCGCGTACGAGAACCACCGTACTACGAAATCTCTCGTACTACGACACCTCTCGTACAAGCGCGTCCAGCTCCGCCCGCAGGGCTGCGGCCAGGGCCGGCAGGTCCGGGACGGCGGACGCGTCGGCGACCAGTCCGTAGTGGACCGTCCCCTTGTACGTGGAGACCGCGACGGCCAGCGACTGACCGGCGGCCAGCGGGGCGAGCGGATAGACCTCGCGGACCCGGCTGCCGCCGAGGGAGAAGGTGAGGCCCGGCAGCGGGACGCTGGTGACGAGGATGTCGAAGAGCAGCCGGGCGGCCTGCGCGACGAGCGGGCCGCCGAGGCGGTGGCCGAGCGGGTGGACGTGGTCGGCGAGGAGGGCGACGGCCCCGGCGCCGCGGGCGGGGCCGGCGTCCTTGTTGCGGTCCATGGCCACGCGGACGCGGTCCAGGCGGCGCAGCGGGTCGGGCTCGGCGAGCGGGAGGCGGAGCAGGTATCCGGAGAGCCGGTTTCCGGCACCGGCCGTACGTCCGGGGCCGCGGCGGCGCGACACGGGGATCAGGGCGCGCGGTCCGGCGCCGTGGGGCTCGGGGTCGCCCCGGCCGGCGAGCCAGCGCCGCAGTGCGCCCGCGACCACGGCGATCAGTACGTCGTTGACGGTGCCCCCGGCGCCCTTGCGGACCAGGTTGACCTCGTCCAGGTCGAGGGCGAGGCCCGCAGTCGTACGAGCTCCCGCGCCGGCGGTGTCGGCGGTGAGCGCCTCGGGCACGCCGAGCGGCAGCCCGGCGCGGGCCACGGCGGCGCCGATCTCCAGGGCCTGGCCGACGTCCTGGACCCGTGCGGCGAGGACTCCGGACAGCCGGCGCAGGGCGGAGCCGGGCCGCTGCTCCGGGACGGGGCGCTGCTCGGAGGCGGGCCGCGCCGGGGCCGTCCGCAGGGAGGGGCCCTCGTCGAACAGGGCAGCGGCGAGCGCGAGCGCGCCCAGGCCGTCGGCGAGGGCGTGGTGGAACTTGAACAGCACCGCGAAGGACGCCGGATCGGGCCCGGCCAGCACGTGCGCCTCCCAGGGCGGCAGTTCCCGGTCCAGCGGCCGCGCCATGAGCGGCCCCGCGGCGGCGTGCGGGTCGGCGGTGTCCGTGCGGACGAGGAACACGTGACGCGCCGGGTCGAAGTGCGGGTCCGGCGACCATGCGGCCGCGCCGACGGGCAGGAGCACGTCGCGGATCCGGCGGCGCAGGCCCGGCACGGCGGCGCACCGGGCGCTGAGCAGTTCGGCGGCATGTCGGGCGGCGCCGGCTCCGGCGGCGGTGAAGACGGCGAGGGCGCCGAGGTGCATGGGGTGGGCGGAGGATTCGATCCGCCAGAAGGCGAGGTCGAGCGGGGACAAATGCTCGGTGGCCACGTAGGTCCTCTCGCATGGGACGGCAGTGGCCTGAAGTCAACCCATTGCGAACACCCATAAGCAAGCAGCAACCATTTCTGGAGGGTAAATGATCGGTATCGATCAGCAGCGCAGGGCGCCGCTGCGCCCCCCGGGCCACTGTCAGTGGGCGGGTGCAGACTGGCCGAAAAGCCCGAGACACGTGGACCACGAAGTCCGGAGGTGCCGGCCATGGCCGAGGTACTGCTGCTCGCGGGGACCCGCAAGGGACTGTTCATCGGCCGCCGACGAGGCGACGGCCCCTGGGAGTTCGAGGGCCCCCATTTCAACGCCCAGGCCGTGTACGCGGCCGCCGTCGACCGGCGGGGCGCGGTACCCCGGCTGCTGGTCGGCGCGGACAGTCAGCACTGGGGGCCGTCCGTCTTCAGCTCCGACGACCTCGGCGCGACCTGGCGGGAGCCGGCAGCGGCCGCGGTGAAGTTCCCCAAGGACACCGGTGCTTCGCTGGAGCGGGTCTGGCAGCTCCACCCGGCCGGCCCGGAGGCCCCGGACGTGGTCTACGCGGGGACGGAGCCCGCCGCGCTGTTCCGCTCGGTGGACCGCGGCGAGTCCTTCCAGCTGGTCCGCCCGCTGTGGGAGCACCCGAGCCGCGACCAGTGGGTGCCGGGCGGCGGCGGTGAAGGGCTGCACACGGTGATCACCGACCCCCGTGACCCGGACGCGGTGACGGTGGCCGTCTCCACCGCCGGGGTGTTCCGCACCAAGGACGGAGGCGCCAGCTGGACCCCGTCCAATGAGGGCGTGTCGGCGGTGTTCCTGCCCGATCCGCACCCCGAGTTCGGCCAGTGCGTGCACAAGATCGCCCAGGACGCCGGGGACACGGACCGGCTGTACCTGCAGAACCACTGGGGCGTCTACCGCAGCGACGACGCCGGCGGGCAGTGGACGGACATCGGCGGCGGGCTGCCCTCCGACTTCGGCTTCGCGGTGGCGGCCCACCCGCGCCGGCCGGACACCGCCTACGTCTTCCCGCTCAACGCCGACTCCGACCGGGTCCCCGCCGAACACCGGTGCCGGGTCTTCCGCACCCAGGACGCCGGCGCCACCTGGGAGCCGCTCTCGAAGGGGCTGCCGGACGGCGACCACTACGGCACCGTCCTGCGGGACGCGCTGTGCACCGACGACGCGGACCCGGCGGGCATCTACTTCGGCAACCGCAACGGCGAGCTGTACGCCAGTCACGACGACGGCGAGAGCTGGCAGCTGCTGGCCGAGCACCTGCCGGACGTCCTGTGCGTTCGGGCGGCGACCGTGGGCGATTGACGCGGGGCGCAGCGTTGGTGCGTCGTATCGTGAGGGCATGTCCTCCGGCACCGCCCACGGCCTGACCACGGGAGCGGTGGCACGCCGCCTGGGCGTGTCGCCGACCACCCTGCGTTCGTGGGACCGGCGCTACGGCATCGGCCCGGCGGCGCGCGAGGGCGGGCACCACCGGCGCTGGGCACCCGCGGACATCGCACTGCTGGAGGAGATGTGCCGGCTCACCTCCTCCGGGGTGCCGCCCGCCGAGGCGGCCCGTGCGGCCCTGGACGGCCGCGTCGGCCCCGGGCGCCCGGCGCCCGACCCGGATCCGGGGCCTGCCGGGCCCACGGCGGGCCCGGGGCCCGCGCACGCCGGCGCCGGGGACGTGCGCCAGGAGAGCCGGGGGCTGGCGCGCGCCGCCGTACGCCTCGACGGCCCGGCCCTCGCGACGCTGCTGGGCGGCCTCGTCGCGGACCACGGGGTCGTCACCGCCTGGGAGCAGGTGATGGTCCCGGCCCTGCACGCCGTGGGCCGCAGGTGGCAGACCTCCGGCGACCGCTACGTCGAGGTGGAGCACCTGCTGTCCTGGCACGTGTCCACCGCCCTGCGGCAGGTGGCGCCCGCCGCCGCGGGGGCGCGGGCCTCCGCTCCCCCGGTGCTCCTGGCCTGCGTTCCCGCCGAGCAGCACACCCTGGCGCTGGAGGCACTCGCCGCCGGGCTCGCCCAAGACGGGCTGCCGACGCGGATGTTCGGCGCGGCCGTGCCCGCCGAGGCGCTCGACGCCGCCGTACGGCGCACGGGGCCGGCGGCGGTCGTGCTGTGGTCGCAGGCCCGCTCCACCGCTGACCACGCCCTGGCCCGGCACGTCGCCGGGAGCGCGTTCGGGGTCCGCGGAGCGCGCACCCGGCCGCTGACGCTGCTCGCGGGTCCCGGCTGGGCGGGCCGCCCTCCCGGAGCCGGGATGTCGCGGCCCTCCGGCCTGCGCGAGGCGCTCGACGTGCTCGGCCGCCTCTACGGCTGAGGAGGCCGGGCCGCGGCGCAGCCGTTGGAGCCCGCGGCGCGCGTGGCTCTTGACCGTGCCCAGGGGCAGGCCGGTGCGGTCGGCGATCTGGACCTGGGTCAGGTCTCCGTAGAAGGCGAGGGCCAGCACCTCGCGCTGCAGCCGCGGCAGCCGCGCCAGTTCGCGGGCGACCACGAGACGGTCGAGGACGCGCTCGCACCCGTCGGAGGCCCCGCCGGCCGGTGGCACGGCGGCGGTGGCGGCGGCCGCGGCCGCGGCCGCCGCGGCGAGGTCGCGCCGTCGGGTGCGGGCGGCGAGCGCGTCGGCCGTCTTGCGGCGGGTGATGCCCACCAGCCAGGCGGGGACGGGACCGCGCTCGGGCCGGTAGCCGGCCCGGCCGGACCAGGCCGCGAGGAACACCTGCTGGGCGACGTCCTCGGCCTCCCCGGCATCGCCCAGCGCCCGGGCGGCCAGGTGGTGCACGAGCCGGCCCCAGCGCCGGTGGGCCAGTTCGAAGCAGTGCGCGTCGCCCCGTGCGATCCCCCGGCCCACCTCCTCGTCGGACAGCATGCCGCCTGCGCCTCCTCGCTGCCGGGGCCGGGGCGTGCGGCCCGGCCCCTTCAGGCTCCGGCGCGCGAGGGGCGCGGTACAACTCGCATCGATCGTGCGTCGGTACGTCCCGCAAGGCCCGGCGGGTTCAAGCCCGCCGCGCTCAGTACCCGGCCCTGGCGTGGCGGAAGCGGGCCAGGCCGTCGGCGAGGCTCACGACCGGGTCGGGGTAGTCGCGGGCGGCCGCGTCGGTGCCGGTGAGCTTCCACGGCTCGTGGATCACCCCGGCGGGCACATCGGCCAGCTCGGGGATCCAGCGGCGGACGTAGGCGCCGTGGGGGTCGTACCTCTTGCCCTGGAGCACGGGGTTCAGCACCCGGTTGGGCCGGGTGTCGGTTCCCGTCCCCGCCACCCACTGCCAGTTGAGCTGGTTGTTGGCGACATCGCCGTCCACGAGGAGGGCGAGGAAGTGCCGTGCCCCCTCGCGCCAGTCGACGTACAGCGTCTTGGTGAGGAAGGAGGCGGCGATCAGGCGCCCCCGGTTGTGCATCCAGCCCTCGTGGGCGAGTTGCCGCATGGCGGCGTCGACCACCGGGTAACCGGTGCGCCCCTCCCGCCAGGCGCGCAGGTCGTCCTCCGCCGCCCTGCCGCGCCGCCAGCGGTCGTTCCGGCGGCGGTAGTCGGCCGTGGCCGCCTCCGGGCGCGCGGCGAGCACCTGGTAGTGGAAGTCACGCCAGCACAACTGCCGTACGAAGGCCTCGGCACCCGGCCCGCCGCGGGTCCGCGCCAGGTGGACCGCCTCGGCTGCCGAGACGGCGCCGAAGTGGAGGTACGCCGACAGGTGGGAGGTGGCGTCGCCCGCGAGGTCGTCCTGGCGCTCCTCGTATGCGTCGGCGTGCAGGGACAGCCACGTCCGGAGCCTGCGGCGGCCCTCCGTCTCCCCTCCGGCGGGGAGCCCCGCGGACACGTCCGCCACCCGGGAGCGCGCGGGCAGCTCCCCGGACCGCACCCCGGCGGGCACGGGGACCTTGCGGGGGGCCGCGAGCGGTGTCCGCGGCGGGTGTGCCTGCCAGCGCCTGAAGTACGGGGTGAAGACGGCGAAGTGGTCCGATCCCTGCGGGGTGAGCTCGCCGGGCGGCACGGCCGTGATCACGTCCTCGTGCACGTGGAGCCGGCGCCCGTCGGCCTCCAGGGCGCTGCGCAGCCGCGCCTCGCGGTCCTGGGCGAAGCGGGAGTGGCCGGCCGCCATGTGCACCTCGTCGGCATCCGCCTGCCGTACCACGGCACAGACCTCGGCCACGGTGTCACCGCCGGCGACCACGAGCCGGCCGCCGCGGTCCCGCAGGCCGGCGTCGAGGTCGGCCAGGCAGTCGGCGAGGAAGGCGAGGCGGTTCGGCGCCGCGAAGCCGGCCCGGTCCACGGCGGGGTCACGGATGAACAGCGGCACGACCCCGTCCGCCGACTCCAGGGCGGCGCGCAGGGGCGGATGGTCGTGCAGGCGGAGGTCCGAGGTGAACAGGACGACGGAGTTCATGGCGCCACTCCCGGCGGTCGGTCGTTCCGGGCGCCGCGCGGGGACGGCGGCCGGACGGGCTGTTGTACTGGCTTACCGGCGTCCTTCCGGCCGGGGCCGTCTCACGGATGCGCGCCGGCCCGGGCGCCTCCAGGCTGCCTGCGGGCGCCCGCTCACTGCGCACCTCCCGCCGGCTGCCCGCCCCCGTCCGCGGTCCCCGCGGCCTGTGCCGCCTCCGCGGCCCCCGCGTCGCCCGACGGCTCGTCCGCCGACTCGGCCGCCGTCCTCTCGGCGGTCCGAGCGATGTTCCTGGCCATACCGCCGAAGACCACGGCGTGGAACGGAGCCACGCTCCACCAGTACAGCTGTCCCGCCAGGCCGCGCGGGTGGAAGAGGGCCCGCTGGTGGTAGCGGGTGGCGCCCGCGGCGTCGCGCTCGACGCGCATCTCCAGCCAGGCGAGCCCGGGCAGCCGCATCTCGGCGCGCAGGCGCAGGAGCCGCCCCCGCTCGATCTCCTCGACGCGCCAGAAGTCGAGCGCGTCGCCGACCCGCAGCCGCCGGGCGTCGCGCCGCCCACGGCCCAGGCCCACCCCGCCGACGAGCCGGTCGAGCCGGCCCCGTACCGCCCAGGCCAGCGGGAAGGAGTACCAGCCGTTCGCCCCGCCCACCCCTTCGATGACCTGCCAGAGCTGCTGCGGGCTCGCCGCGACGGCCCGTTCGCGCTCGTCGGTGTAGAGGCTGCCGCCCGCCCAGTCGGGGTCGGTGGGCAGCGGGTCGCTGGGGGCGCCGGGCAGCGAGGCGTTGGACCAGCGGGTGGTGACGCGCGCCTCCTTGACCCGTTCCAGGGCGAGGGCGAGGGCGCGGTCGAAGGGGACGGGTGTGCCGGGGCCGTCGGGCACGTACTGCCCGATGTCGTGTTCGGCGCAGACGACCTCGTGCTTCAGTGACTCGGCGAGCGGGCGGGCGAGCGCGGCCGGCACGGGCGTGACCAGGCCGATCCACTGGCTCGACAGGCGCGGGGTGAGCATGGGCACGGGCAGGATGAGCCGCCGCGGCAGCCGGGCGACGGCCGCGTAGCGGAGCATCATGTCGCGGTAGGTGAGCAGGTCGGGGCCGCCGATGTCGAAGGCCCGGCTGACGTGCGGCGGCATGTGTGCGCTGCCGACGAGGTAGCGCAGCACGTCGCGTACGGCGATGGGCTGGACGCGGGTGCTGACCCAGCTCGGCGTCACCATGACGGGGAGCCGTTCGGTGAGGTAGCGGAGCATCTCGAAGGAGGCGGACCCCGAGCCGATGACCACGGCGGCGCGCAGGACGGTCGTGGGCACCCCCGAGTCGAGCAGGATCCGGCCGACCTCGGCGCGGGAACGCAGGTGCGGGGAGAGGTCCTGCTCGGGCACGCCGCGCGGGGTGAGACCGCCGAGGTAGACGATGCGGCCGACGCCGGCGGCGCGTGCCTCGGCGGCGAAGGTGGTGGCCGCGCGCCGGTCGGTTTCCTCGAAGTCGCGGCCGGAGGCCAGCGAGTGGACCAGGTAGTAGGCCACGTCCACGCCGCGCAGGGCGGGCCGCAGGCTCGCCGCGTCGGTGACGTCGCCGCGGACCACCTCGGCGCGCCCGGCCCAGGGATGGTCCCGCAGGTGGGCCGGAGTCCGGGCCAGGCAGCGCACGCGGTGGCCCGCGTCGAGCAGCTCGGGGACGAGGCGCCCGCCGATGTAGCCGCCCGCGCCGGTGACCAGGCAGCGCAGACCGGTGGCAGGGGCGGGGGCCGGGTTCGGGGGGTACGTGCTCACGGGCTGTGCTCCGTTCGTTCCGTCCCGGGACGCCGGCCGGAGGTGCCGCAGTCCCGTGCACCCATCCTTCGCCGCCTGCGCCCGGAACGGATGCGCCGGGCCGGTTGCCGCACCGGGGGTCGCCCGTACGCCCCGACGGCGGGGCACGCGAAAAACCGGTGGAACGGCGCGGCTGTGCCGCATTACCGTGCTGCCGCCCCCAAGTCGTCTGGTGAAGGACGTGCCGTTGTACACCGTGTGAGACCTCCCGAGCGCTGATTCGTCGCGCGTCGCGCCTGCGCGCCGCGCTGCTTTTTGCTGCGGACTTCTCACTGAAACCGGTGTACTTCTGTGCTCAATACCTGGGTGGTCGTGCCCACCTGCCTGCCGCTCGTTCTGCGCCGTTGCCACACGTGCGCGTCCGGGCGTTTTCGTCCGAGCGGTAAATTCCGCGTCAACGCACACCACAAGCTCCTCGACGCCTGGCTCCTCGTGCTCTGTGCCGGCTGCGGGGAAACGGCGAAGCTTTCGGTCCTGGAGCGGGTGAACGTGCGCTCCGTACGACCGGATCTGCTGGACCGGCTGCACGACAACGACCCTGGCCTGACGGCCGAGCTGCTGCGGGATCCGGTCGTGCGGCGCCGCAATCGCATCGCCCTCGACTGGGACGACGCCTGGCGCCTCGACACGGGCGGATCGGATCACCTGGACCGCGAGGTGATCGACGTCTCGGTCCGCTTCGCGGAGCGGATCCCCATCCGGCCGGTGCGGCTGATCGCCGAAGGCTGCGGTCTTTCGCGAGCCGAGGTCGGGCGACTGGTCGCGGAGGGGAAGGTCGTCTCGGCGGTCCGGCTGAGCGGCAGGCTCTCCGACGACTTCACCTTCACGCTCAAGCGCTGAGCCCTCCCCGGGACCGGGGCCCGTCCGGCACCATCCGCCGGGCGGGCCCCGGCTCCCTTACGGGAGTCGCCAGTCGACCGGCTGCGCCCCCTGGCGGGCCAGCAGGTCGTTGGCCCGGCTGAACGGGCGGGAGCCGAAGAAGCCCCGGTCCGCCGACATCGGGGAGGGGTGGGCCGACTCGATCGCCGGGAGGTCTCCGAGCAGGGGCCGCAGGTTGCGGGCGTCGCGGCCCCAGAGGATCGACACCAGCGGGGTGCCCCGCGCGGCGAGGGCGCGGATCGCCTGCTCGGTGACCTCTTCCCAGCCCTTGCCGCGGTGCGCGTTCGCCCGGCCCGGGGCCGTCGTCAAGGACCGGTTGAGGAGCAGCACGCCCTGCCGGGTCCACGGGGTGAGGTCCCCGTTGGAGGGCCTGGGCAGCCCGAGGTCGGTGTGCATCTCCCGGTGGATGTTCTCCAGGCTCGGGGGAAGCCGGCGGACCTCCGGGGCGACGGCGAAGCTGAGGCCGATGGCCATGCCCGGCGTATGGTACGGGTCCTGTCCGACGATCAGGACGCGGACGTCGTCGAAGGGCTGCTGGAAGGCGCGCAGTACGTTCGCGCCCGAGGGCAGGTACGTCCGTCCGGCGGCGATCTCGGCCCGGAGGAAGTCCCCCATGGCCGCGATCCGTCCGGCGACGGGTTCCAGGGCCTTCGCCCAGCCTGCTTCGACGAGTTCGTTCAAGGGTCGTGGTGCCACGCTGCGTCACTCTACTGGTCCAGCGCGGGCCCCGGCGTTGCGCCGTGTGACCGGTTCGCTCCGTTATGCTCGTCACCCCACTCTCGCGCCACCCCGCGGACTGGTGCACGCCGCCCACCAGTTGACCGTGTCTGCTCTTCAACGGATAAATGCGGACAGATGCCGCCCGATAAGGCCCTGCCCAAACACCCGGTTCCGATAAGCCAGTAGCATGCGGCGCCATGAGCTCCCCCACTGGCCCCGCAAATGGCCTGCCCGTACGAATGCCGCGACCCCGCCAGACCGGACGGCACCGCCGGCCCGAGCCAGCGGCGGCGCCCCAGGGCGCGCCCGCGCTGGTGCTCGCCGTGCCCGGTGCCCCCTCATCCGCCTCGCGGGGGCTGGCGGAAGAGATCATCAGCATCGGCCGTTCCGAGCTGCCGGGCCTCGACGCCCGGATCGGCTTCCTCGAGGGTGACGACGCCTCCGAGTTCCCGTCCCTGTCGGGCGTGCTGACCGCCGTCGCGACCGAGCGTGCCGAGCGTGCGGAGTTCGCCCGCGCCGCCGGGCACGAGGTTTCCGAGCCGACCGGCCCCGACGCCGTGGTCGTGCCCTTGCTGGCCGGTCCCGACGGCGATCTGCTGCGCCGCGTCCGCCAGGCCCTGATGGACTCCTCGGCCGCGGCCGAGCTGGCCGACGTACTCGGCCCGCACCCGCTGCTCGCCGAGGGCCTGCACGTGCGGCTGTCCGAGGCGGGCCTGGCCCGCGCCGACCGCGCGCGGCTGTTCACCGTGACGACCGCCGCCGACGGCATCGTGCTGGCCACCACCGGTGGCGAGGAGGCCGTCCAGGCCGCCGGGATCACCGGCATGCTGCTCGCCGCCCGGCTCGCCGTGCCCGTCAAGGCCGCCGCGCTGGACCAGGAGGGTTCGGTGGCCGCCGTCGCCGAACAGCTGCGCCGCGAGGGATCCACGCAGCTCGCGCTCGCCCCGTACCTGATCGGCCCGGAGGCCGCCGAGGGGCTGCTGGACACCGCGTGCAAGGAGGCCGACTGCGCCGCCGCCGAGGTGCTCGGCGCCTACGGTGCGCTCGGCAAGCTGGCCGTCGCGCAGTACTCCGCGGCGCTGGGGATCACTCTGGGGGCCGCCGCGCACTGACGACCGTGCGCCGCTGACGCGAGGGGCCCCCGCCGGTCGGCGGGGGCCCCTCGCGTCGTGGGAGGCCGGCCGGGTCAGCCGAAGACCACGCAGGCGGCGCCCGGCACCTCCGCCTGACCGGACCGGTGCGGCTGACCCGTCTGCGGGTCGATGTCGAACCACGTGACGTTTCCGGACCACTCGTTGGACACGTACAGCCGGCGGCCCGACGGGTCGGCCACGAGGTCCCGGGGCCAGCTGCCGCCGCACGGCTCGGTGTGCGTGAGCTGCGGCTTCTCGGCGCGGCCGGACAGCGTCAGCGTGGCGATGGCGTCGGCGCCGCGGATCGCCACCCAGAGGAACCGCCCGTCGGACGAGACGACGAGCGTCGAGGGATAGTCCCGCTCGGCCCCTGGAACGCCCCCGGAGGTCACCGGAACTTCTCCGACCGGTTCCAGTTGCCCGGAGGCCGCGTTCCAGCGGCAGACCGTCAGCTGCGGCTCCAGCTCGTGGACGACGTAGACCAGGGTGCCGTCGGGGTGGAAGGCGAGGTGGCGCGGTCCGCTTCCGGCGCGCAGCGCGGTCTCGGTGTGCGTGCGCAGCGCCCCGGTCCCCCGGTCCGGTGCGCACACCCGTACCGAGTCGGTGCCCAGGTCGACGCTGAGCACCCAGCGGCCGCTGGGGTCCGGCAGCACCTGGTGGGCGTGCGGGCTCTCCTGCCGGTCCCGGTCGGGTCCGGAACCATGGTGGGTGAGGACGGCCGGCGGGCCGCCGGGGCTGCCGTCCGCGGTCAGCGGGAGGCTGCTGACGCTGCCGGAGGTGTAGTTGGCGGTCAGCAGCCGCTGCCCGGCGAGGCTGAGATGGGTGGGGCCGGAGGCGTCGACGGTGACGGCGGCGCCGAGGGGCTCCAGCCCCGCGGCCGTGGGCCGGAAGGCGGCCACCATCCCGTCCTCGGTCTCGCTCACCGCGTAGAGCAGCCCGGTCGCCGGGTCGAGGGCCAGGCTGGAAGGATTGGGCAAGGCGTCGAGGGAGGCGATCGGGGTCAGCGCCCCGGTGGCCGGATCCACGGCCGCGGTGGTGATGCCGCGGCCGCCCCCCGAGGTGAACGAGCCGATGTACGCCCGGTGTTCGCCGTGCTGGTCCGTAGTGTGGTCCACCGTGTCCACGTCGCCCACCGGTTGCCCTCTCCGCCGTTCCGGATCCGTCCGGAGCCGACCGTAACAGAAGGTCTAGACCAAGTCCCGTCCTTGCGCGCGTTCGGACGCGCCCGGGTGGTGCTCGTACGCCGGATGGCTCTGCCGGTCCTCGTACGTGCGGTGGAACACGGGCGTCGCGGAACCGGAGATCGGCGGCACGATCCACGACCAGTCGGCGCCCACCTCGCGCCCCTTGCGCTCCTCGCGCTCCAGGTGGGACAGGAACCGCCGGGACTCGGTGTGGTGGTCGGCGATGGTGACTCCGGCCCGGTCGAAGGAGTGCAGGACCGCCCGGTTGAGCTCGACGAGCGCCCGGTCCTTCCACAGCGAACGGTCGCTCGCGGTGTCCAGGCCGAGCCGGCGGGCCACGGCGGGCAGCAGGTTGTAGCGGTCGCTGTCGGCGAGGTTGCGGGCGCCTATCTCGGTGCCCATGTACCAGCCGTTGAACGGGGCGGCCGGGTAGTGGATGCCGCCGATCTCCAGGCACATGTTGGAGATGGCGGGCACGGCGTGCCAGCGCAGGCCCCAGTCGGCCCAGCCGTCGCCGCCCTCCTCACCGTCCGGGTGCTCGATCGGCACCTCCATCACCGCGTCGGCGGGGGTGTCGAACCAGCGGGGCTTGTCGTCGACCCCCTGGACCACCAGCGGGAGGAGGTCGAAGGGAGTCCCCGGGCCGCCCGGCCAGCCGAGCCGCAGCAGGGCCTCGGTGAGCGGGGCGTTGCGGGCGTCGCCCACGGTGACGGACGGGTGGTCTCCGTAGCCCGCGTACCGGACGAGCTGCTCGCTCCAGATCAAGGGACCGGGGCGGTCCGGGGCGTCGGGGGCGAAGACCGTGATCGTGGGCCGCACCCGGCCGCCGTTGGTCGCCTCGCGCAGGTGCTCGAAGCACTCGGCGGCGATGCCGTCGGCATCGGTGATCCCGCGGCGGTCACGGACCCGCAGGGAGTTCCAGTACAGCCTGCCTATGCAGCGGTTGCTGTTGCGCCAGGCCACACGGGCCCCGTGGACCAGCTCCCCGGGCGTGTGGCGGTAGGTGCCGGTCTCCGCGAGCTCGGCCCGTACGGCGGCGAGCCGGACCCGCGGATCACCTGCGTCCGGGTTCTCCCTGTGGAAGAGTCGGATGAACTCCTCGGCCGCTTCCCACACCTGAGCGGTGGTGGAGCGCTGTTGAAGTATTTCCATTCCGGGCCGTTACCCCCTGTCCGACCAGATCCACCCTGTACATGCCGGATGAATGTGCAATCAACAATCACCCGTTGTACATGCCGCAGGTCAGCGGCGGGCGGTAGCGGAGCCCGCAACACCCCTCCGGGTGATCTTCGCGGATCGGACTGCGCGGCGGCGCCGGGCGGGCGTACGATCCACCGCAGTCCGGGAGTTGGCGCGACTTCCGGTGCCCGCTGCCCCGCGTCAGCGACAGGGCCGGCTCATGAACAGCGCCTGCTCCCCCGCGGCGGGCGTGCCGTCGTACAGAGTGGTGTCGAGGCCGCAGAGGGTGAAGCCCATGCGCCGATAGGCGTGCACGGCAGGGGCGTTGACGGAACTGACCTCCAACCACAGGTGGTCGGCGCCCCGTTCGCGGGCGAAGTCGGCCGCGCACTCCATCAGGGCGCGCCCGATGCCGCGGCCCCGGTGTTCCGGGGAGACCTCGATGTCCTCGATCGTGACGCGCCGGTTCCAGGCGGCGTAGCCCGCGGCGACGAAGCCGCAGAGCCGGCCGCCGTCGAGGGCCACGAAGGTGCGCGCCTCCCCCTCCGCACCGGAGCCGCGACCGAGCCCCTGTTCGTCGTGCTCCTCGGGCGGGAAGTCCTTGTACACCGGCGGGTCCGCCGGGACCTCGCGAAGGGTGAAGCCGGTTTCGGAGGCGGCCACCTCGAAGACGGTATCGGTGGTGAAAGAGCTGTCCAGGGCCTCGATGGCCCCCGCGTCATCGGGGCGGGCGGGGCGGTAGACGATGCCGGCGGCAGAGCCGTGTGCGGTGGTCATGAGCACCACGGTACGCAAAAAATCCCCCGGCCGAATTGGCTACCGAGGGAGGAGAGAGAGTATATTGGTTGGTTCGTGACTTCACTGTGAACGAAGACGTGAACTACCTTACGAAGACACCGTATCGCGGCAGGAGTGCAATTGTCAACCGAGGAATTCCGGAAAGAGCAGCAATTCGTCACGGACCTCTATCGACGCCTCGACCACCTCCGTGACCAGGCCGAACGCGCGGTGGAGGGTGCCTTGCGCGATGTCGGCAACGGATTGCAGGCGCGCCTGGAGCGCGATGTCCTGGTCGCCGAGCAGTCCGGGCTGCTCTCCGCACTGAATGCGGGTGAGAACGGTCTGTGTTTCGGCCGTCTGGAGTTTTCCGACGGGCGCGACCACCACATCGGCCGCCTGGGAATCCGGGCGGACGACGCCGAGCGGACCCCGCTGGTCCTGGACTGGCGCGCCGAGGTGGCCCGCCCGTTCTACCTGGCGACCGGCCACACCCCCATGGGGCTGCGCCGCCGCCGGCACATCACCAGCCGTGAGCGCGTGGTCACCGCGCTGCACGACGAGATCCTGGACCTGACGGACGCCGAACGCACCGGATACGAGGGCACCGACGCGGACGCCGTGCTGCTGGCCGCGCTCGACGCCGCCCGGACCGGCCGGATGCACGACATCGTGCAGACCATCCAGGCGGAGCAGGACCGGGTCATCCGCTCCTCGCACCGCGGCGTGCTGGTCGTCGAGGGCGGTCCGGGCACCGGGAAGACGGCGGTCGCGCTGCACCGGGCCGCGTACCTCCTCTACGCGTACCGCGAGCAGCTCGCCAAGCGCGGTGTCCTGATCGTCGGCCCCGGCCCCGCCTTCCTGGGCTACATCGGCGGGGTGCTGCCGGCGCTCGGCGAGACGGGGGTGCTGCTCGCGACCCCGGGCGAGCTGTTCCCCGGGGTGCACGCGACCGGGACCGACCGCCCCGGCGCCGCCGCCGTCAAGGGCCGGGCCGCGATGGCAGAGATCCTGGCCCAGGTCGTCGCCGACCGGCAGTGCCTGCCGGAGGACATGCCCGCGGACAGCGGCGAGGAGTACGACAAGGTCCCCGAGCCGGCGCTCGAGATCGACCACGACGACTACGGCACCCTGCTGCTGGACCGCACCATGGCGTACGAGGCGCGCGACCGGGCCCGGGCCACGGGGCTGCCGCACAACCAGGCCCGGCCCACCTTCGCCTTCCGGATCATCGACGCGCTCACGGCGCAGCTCGCCGACCGGCTGGGTGCCGATCCGTACGGCGGCCCGAACCTGCTCGGCTCGGACGACGTCGCCCAGCTGGGCAAGGAGATCGCGATGAGCCCGGCCGTGCACGCCGCGATCGACTCGCTGTGGCCCTCCCTCACCCCCGAACGGCTGGTCGCCGACTTCCTGGCGGATCCCACGCACCTGACCGCCCAGGAGGCGGAACTGATCCGGCGCGCGCCCTCGCAGCGCCCGGACTGGACGCCGGCCGACGTACCGCTGCTGGACGAGGCGGCCGAACTGCTCGGGGAGGACGACACCGCCCGGCGCGCCGCCGAGGAGCGGGAGCGGCAGCGGCGTATCGCCTACGCGCAAGGGGTGCTGGACCTGTCGCAGGGCTCGGAGTCGTACGAGTTCGAGGACGAGGAGAGCGAGTACCTCGCGGCGCACGACATCATCGACGCCGAGCGGATGGCCGAACGGCACGAGGAGGCCGACCACCGCAGCACGGCCGAGCGGGCCGCGGCCGACCGCACCTGGGCCTTCGGGCACGTCATCGTGGACGAGGCGCAGGAGCTGTCGGAGATGGCGTGGCGGCTGCTCATGCGGCGCTGCCCGACCCGGTCGATGACGCTGGTCGGCGATCCCGCGCAGACCGCCGACGAGGCGGGGTGCGGTGCCTGGGAGCGGATCCTCGGCCCGTACGTCGGCGAGCGCTGGGAGCTGGTCCGGCTGGGGGTCAACTACCGTACGCCCGCCGAGATCATGGAGGTCGCGGCGTCCGTGCTGCGGTCCCGCGATCCCGGGTTCGAACCGCCGAGCTCGGTGCGGTCCACCGGGGTGCGGCCGTGGGCGCGGGCGACCGGTGACCTGGCGGCGGCCGTCGGGGAGGCGGTGGAGCGGGAGCGGCCGGCCGAGGGGCGGCTCGCGGTGATCGCGCCGCGGGCACTGCACGGGCCCCTGGCCCCCGTACTGCCGGGGGTGCGGGCGGGTGCGGAGCCGGATCTGACCCGGGAGGTCGTCCTCCTCGACCCGCGCCAGGCCAAGGGGCTGGAGTTCGACACGGTGATCGTGGTGGAGCCGGCCGACCTCCAGCCGAGCGACCTGTACGTGGCGCTGACCCGGGCCACCCAGGCCCTCGGAGTGGTGCACACCGAGGGCCGGCTGCCGGCGGGGCTGGACCCCGAGGGACTGCTCAGGCGCTGATGACCAGCGGGGCCCGCGGGTCGGTGCGCAGCGGGGTGGCGAGCGCGACGAGCGCGTGCTCGATGCCGTGCAGGTGGGCGAGGGCCGGCTCGGCGGGGGCCGGGCGCAGCGGCACCGGGGCGGTGGGCTGCGAGGCGCTCCGTGGAGCGGTAAGGGCCTCCACGGCCGCCTCCACGCGCCAGCAGGCGGCGGCCAGCCGGGCGTCGTGCGAGGCCTGCGGGTCGGCGGCGACGGCCACCAGCCCCCGGACCTCGCGGGCGCAGTCGTCGAGCAGGGTCAGGACCTGGCGGGCCCTGGCCTTGCGGGCACGCAGCGGGCTCAGCGGGTGGACGAGGGGCGCGAGCGCCATCCGTACGCGGCCGAGGAGCAGTTCGAGCTCGGCGGCGTGGGGGGCGGGGTCGGCGTCGGGGTTCCCGGCGAGCCGGTCGAGGGAGGCCGCGGTGGAGGCGCGTACGCAGTGCAGGGCGCGCTGGATCCAGGCGTCGTTGGCGGCGTGCGTGGTCACCGGGAGGATGATCACGACGGCGAGGGCGGCGCCGAGGGCGCCGATCGCGGTCTCCTGGAAGCGCAGGAGCAGCAGCCCCGGGTGGAGCACGCCGAGCAGCCCGTAGAGCAGCCCGGCCATGACGGTCACGAAGAACATCATCCAGGAGTACGACGGGGCCGCGGTGTAGAAGATGCCGAAGACGCAGACGGCGACGAGCACGGCGGTGGGCAGGGGCGCGCCGTGCAGGGGTACGGCGATCAGCAGTCCGGCGGCGATGCCGAGGACGGTGCCGAGGACCCGGCGGAAGCCGCGGACGAGGGTCTCGCCGCGGGAGGCGGTGTTGACGAAGATCCACCAGGCGGTGCCGACGGCCCAGTACCAGCGGTCCTCGGAGAGCGCCTGGCCGATGCCGAGCGCGAAGGCGCAGGCGGCGGTGGCCTGGAAGGCCTGGCGGGTGGTGGGCCGGGCGAGCCCGGTGCCGGGCAGGCCGGGCGGAGCCGCGGCGGGCGGGGTGCGCCGCTCGATGGGCCACAGGACGAAGCGCACGGTCCCGGCGGCCAGGAGCGCCAGCCCGACGGCGGCGTACAGCTCGGGCAGCTGCCCGGGCTGGGCGTGCAGGAACTGGGTGACGAAGAACATCATGAAGCCGAAGATCCCGAGGGCGTGTCCGCGCGGCCCGAAGCGGCGGGCGTAGACCCCGGCGAACACGACGGCGAGGAAAGCGGCGTCACGGACGAGCGGCATGCCGTGCAGGGTGGTGGCCAGCGCCAGGACGGGGAATCCGGCGAGCGGCAGCAGGGCGGTGGTGGCCCGCTGGGCGCGGACGGTCACCTCGAGCACGGTGAAGAGGGCCAGCAGGGCGGCGAGGCCCCCGGTGATGGAGGCAGTCAGGGAGAGGCCGCACAGCTCGGCGAGTGCGACGGCGGCGGCGACGCCGATGACCGCGCGGGCCGAGTTCCTCAGTCTCATTCGCCCCGGGTCCGGAGCCACGAACATCCTCTTCACGGCGGTGTGCCGCCCCCCTTGCAGTGGTGCGCGCCGGCCCGGCGGCCGCCCGGGGGTGGTGGGCGGCGTACGGGCACGGCGAAGGCGCCGCGCTCCGGACCGGCCTCGTTGCCGGGGTCCGGCGCTGCGCGGCGCCGTAAGTACATGGATATGACACAGATAACCAGCTGGAGGCCCACTGGTTCAACCGGACGCCGGACGACTGGGCCATTGGCACAGTGAGGCAGCGCGGCCCCATGCCATGGAGGGCCAACGGACCGGGTCTCCGGCCTGGGGGCCGTCAGCCCCCGGAGGCCGGCAGGCGGCGGACGCGGGCGAGCACGAGGACGGTGTCGTCGTCCGGCGGGCCGGGGAGCATGCGGGCGAGGACCCGGTCCGCCATGGGTTCCAGCGGGCCGTCCGATCCGCCCAGTTCGGTGCGCAGCGTCCGCAGGCCCGCTTCGATGTCCTGGCCGCGGGTCTCGATGAGGCCGTCGGTGTAGAGGACGAGGGTCGCCCCGTCGGGGATTTCGATCTCGGTCGTCCGGAAGGGGACGCCGCCGACGCCGAGCGGGACGCCCAGGACCTCGTCGACGGTGTCGACTCCGCCGTCCTGGCGGAGCACGAGGGGTGGTGGGTGGCCGGCGTTGGCGATGCGGGCCCGGCCGGTCCTCGGGTCGTACACGATGTACAGGCACGTGGCCAGCTCGATGCCTGCCTCGTCGGCGCACGCGTCGAGCTCGGCGAGCAGGGCGCCGGGGTCGCCGGTGTGCCGGGCCAGTGCCTTGGTGGTGATCCGGAGGCGGCCCATGGCCGCGGCGGCCGGCACCCCGTGGCCCATCACGTCGCCCACCACGAGGGCGACCCGGTCGTCCGGCAGCCTGATCACGTCGTACCAGTCGCCGCCGACCTCGGTGATGTGGCTGCCGGGCAGGTAGCGGTGCGCCACCTCCACGTACGGGGTGCTCGCCAGTGCGGTGGGCAGCAGGGCCCTCTGGAGGGTGAGGGAGATGTCCTGGACCCGGCTGTACAGACGGGCGTTGTCGAGGCAGATCGCGGCGCGTGAGGCGAGTTCGCCGGCGAGGCCCAGATCGTCCCGGGTGAAGGCGGGCCGGTTCGCGGACCGTCCGAACATGGCGAGGCCCTGGACCGTGCCCCGGGCGATGAGCGGGGCGACCAGGACGCAGGCCAGCCCGCTCTCGGCGAAGAGCCGCGCCCGTGACTCCACGAGGACGGTCCGGGCCAGGAACTCCTCGTCCACCACGGCCGAGATCGGGCGGTTCGTGCGCAGCATGTCGTGGATGACCGAGCCGGGCGGGTAACGCACCTTCTCCACTCCGCTCACGAGCTCGGTCGCCGGGGGCGGGAGGATCGTCCCGGAGGCGATACGGCGGGTGATCAGTGGCCGCGCCGGGTCGAAATCCTCGTTGGCGTCCATCCACTGCACGATCTCGACCACGGCGCCGTCGCAGAACTCCGGCATCGCGACGTCGACCAGTTCCTGTGCCGTGAGGTTCACGTCCAGGGTGGTCCCGATGCGGGCGGAGGCCCGGTCCAGCAGGGCCAGCCGGCGGCGGCCGGCCGTCGCTTCGACGATGGCCTGCTCCCGGTCCGTCACGTCCACCATCAGCCCGCCCACGCCGGGACTCGAGCCGGCCGCCTGGCTGAGGGGGAAGAAGCTCACCGACCGCACCTGCTCGCGGTCGAGGCGACCGCGCGGGCGCATGCCCACGAGCGCTCCGACGACCGGGGCTCCGCCCGCGGCGACCGCGCGCAGCATGCGCTGGTACTCGCCGCCGTCGGACAGGATCACGACGTCGTCCGTGCGCAGCCCCAGGTGCGCCTCGATGGGGAGCCCGTCCATGTCGGCCAGCGCCTGGTTGAGATGGACGAACCGGAGGTCCTGGTCGAGCATGACCAGCCCGATGGGGCAGGTTTCGAACAGGGCGTCGAGGAAGGCGAGGTTGGTCTTGACCCGGTCCAGTTCGTCGCTGCGGCTGGCGAGGGCCATCACCACCGGGCGTCCGTCGGAGCCCTTCAGGGGGAAGACCCGGAATCCGCAGCCGAAGGCGGTGCCGTCGCGGTGCCGGGCGGTCAGCCGGCCGCGCCAGTACCCCAGGGTCCGCGCCCGTTCCACCAGGTCGGCGCACGTCTCCGAGGCGTTCCGCGAGGGTGTGTCCGCGAAGAGCAGGGCTCCGGGGCGGGTCAGGGCGGCGGCGGAGTCGTGGCCGAAGAGGTCCTGCGCGCCGGGTCCCCAGTAGGCGACGAGCCCGTCGTCGTCGATGCCGAAGACGGCCACCGGTACGTGCTCGAGCAGCGTCCCGGGCTCGGACCGGAACGGGCCGTGGGCCTTCTCGCCCCCAGGCTGGACCGATGGCACGACACGTCCCCTTCCACCTGCGGACCTGTCCATTCAGTATGCGGACACCGCGGTGGTCCCGCCGTGGCGCCCGCGGCCGTGGCTACCCCACGTCGCCGTCCGTCGGTACGCACAGGACCGGGATCGGCGACAGGTGCAGCAGCTTGTGCGGGGTCGAGCCCAGCAGCGCGCCCCGGATCGGGCTGTCGCCCCAGGTGCCGACGATGATGACCCGCGCGTGGTGGCGCTCGGCGGCGTCGAGCAGGGCCTGGGCCGGTTTCTCGTCGACCACCTCGACCGCCGACGGCACTCCCGCCTCGTCGGCGGCCTCGACGGCGCGCGCCAGCGCGATGCGGCCCGCCTGGCGGACGGCCTCGCGGTGGGCGAGGTACTCCTCGCCGGTCGGCCCGGGGGCGGCCACGCCGTACACGAGGACGAGGGGCTCGCCGAAGGCGGCCGCAACCTCCAGCGCCACCCGGAGGGCGCGTTCGGCGCCGGGCGACTCGTCGTACCCCAGGACCACGGACATCCGGCCTCCTCCTCAGGTCTTCCGGCCGTGGACGACGTCCGGGTCGACGACCCCACGGCGCTCGCGCCAGAACCTGCCGTCCCGCACCCGCCAGAAGCACATGACGGCCACGCCCGCGGCCGCGATCGCGATGCCGATGACCAGCGGCGGGCCGAGCCCGAACCACGAGACGCCGCCCGCCGAGTTCTCGGGGTTCGACATGTCGTGGACGGACTCCACCAGGAGCCAGGCCAGCAGGCCGGCGCCGACGACCGGTCCGGCGCCGATCAGCAGGAAGTTGTGCGCGCTCTCCAGCAGGTGGCGCCGGTAGTAGACGGCACAGGCCAGGCCGGTGAGCGCGTAGTAGAAGGCGATGAGCAGGGAGAGCGCGGTCAGCGAGTCGAGGAGGGCGTTCTCGCTGATCTGGTTGACGACGAGGTACCAGCCGATGGCGATGGCGGCCACCCACCAGGTGCTCACGTGCGGGGTGCGGAACCGCGGGTGGATGTGCGCGAGCGCCGGCGGCAGCGCGTGGCGGCGGGCCATGGACAGGGCGGTGCGGGAGGCGGGGATGATCGTGGTCTGGGTGGAGGCGAGCGCGGAGGTGCACACGGCGAGGAGCACCATCCAGTCCCAGCCCCCCATGACCTCGTGGGCGAGCACCGCGAAGATCGCCTCCTCCTCGCCCGCGTGTGCGGCGAGGAAGGCGGTGCCCGCATAGCCGACGACGGCGAAGCCGACGGACAGGTAGGTGACGAGCAGGACGACGGTGGACCAGATGCCGGCCTTGCCGGGTGCGGTCGCCGAGTTCTCGACCTCCTCGGTGAGGTTGACCGCGGATTCCCAGCCCCAGTAGATGAACACGCCGAGCAGCAGTCCGCCGGTGAGGGCGGCGCCGCCGGCGCCGAAGGGATTGAGCCAGTCGAGGGACGGCTCGATCGCGTCGAGGGTGCTGGTGCCGGCGTAGATGCGGTAGATGGCGACGACGGCGAAGGCCAGGAGGAAGAACACCTGGGCGAGAATGAGGATGTCCTGGAGGTGGGCCGACAGCTCGGTGCCGATGACGCAGACGGCGGTCATGGCCAGGATGACGACGACGGTGAGGGTCTGGCGGACCACCGTGTTCGCGGCCCAGCCGTCGAGGCCGGCGGCGAGCAGGCCGAAGTTGACGGCCACGTCGGCCAGCGAGCCGATGACGAGGACGCCGGTCATCGTGATGGCCCAGCCGCCGAGCCAGCCCGCCCAGGGGCCCATGGCGCGGGTGACCCAGGAGAAGGTCGTTCCGCAGTCCTGGTCGACCTTGTTGAGGTAGTAGAAGGCGGCGGCGATCAGCAGCATCGGCACGAAGGACGCCAGCATGACTCCCGGCGCGTAGATCCCGGCGAGGGCCACGATCGGCCCGAGGACGGCGGCGAGGGAGTAGGCGGGGGAGGTGGAGTTCAGGCCGATGACGAGCGCGTCGAGGAAGCCGATCGCGTTGGCCTTGAGCCCCGGTTCCTCGAGCCCCGGTTCCGGGGTCCCGCTCCCGGGGGCGCCGCCATCGCTCGCACCGTCGTGGGCCATGTACGCATCGTCACGCACCGGGCGCCGCGCCGCGAGGCGGCAGCGGCCGGTTGCGGGACGGCGTGCGGCGGGTGGCGTGCGGCGGGTGGCGGTCAGGGGCGGGTGTTCCACCCCGCGATCACCGGGAGCCCGTGCTCGGTGGAGAGCACGCTGACCGTGCCGGTGCGCAGGAGGAAGAGCCGGCCCTCGGCGGGTTCCAGGCCGAGGTAGCGGGCGGTGAGGACGCGCAGGAGGTGGCCGTGGGCGACGATCACCACGTTGCCGCGGTCGGCGCGGAGCACGGGGGCGACCCGGGCGAGGGCCCGGTCGGCGCGGGCGCCGACCTCGGCGGCGTTCTCACCCGGGTGCGCGGCGTCGCCGGGCGGGACTCCGTGGGTCCACAGGGACCAGTCGGGCACGGTCCGCCGGATCTCCTTGGTGGTGACGCCCTCGTAGCCGCCGTAGTCCCATTCGTACAGGTCCGGGTCGGTGAGCCCGCCGGTGAGTCCCGCGAGTTCGGCCGTGGCGACGGCCCGGCGCAACGGGCTGGTCAGCACCAGCGCCGGGTGCCGGTCCCGGAAGAAGGGAGCGAGGGAGATGGCCTCCTCGACCCCGCGCGCGGTCAGCGGCACGTCGGTGCGGCCGGTGTGCCGCCCGTCCGCGCTCCACGCCGTCTCGCCGTGCCTCACCAGCAACAGGTCGCTCATCCCAGGGACCCTAATCCCCTCGGCATACCGGCTCGGCATGTCGGCGCCTCGGGAGCGGGGCGGGCGTGTCACTGTCGGGCCTCATGAAGGTGGGTGGGCACCCGGTGCAGCCGTCCGTGACGGGGCTGATGATCGTCCTGACCGCGGTCACCGGGCTGATCGAGGCGGTGAGCCTGCTCGCCCTCGGGCCGGTGTTCACCGCGATGCAGACGGGGAACGTGCTCTTCCTGGCGTTCGGGCTCGCCCGGGAGGGGAACCTGCCCGCGCTGTCGGCGGCGCTTTCGCTGGGGTCGTTCGCCGTGGGCGTCCTGTTCGGGGCGCGGCTGGAGTCGGCCGGGGAGGCCCGGCGGCGGCGCTGGCTCGGGCTCGGCCTGTACGCCGAGGCCGCGCTGATCCTGACCGGTGCGGCCGTCGGATGGGGCGTGGCGCCGCGGTACGGGAGTCCGGGCGGTGCGCACCTGGCGGTGACCGGGCTGCTGGCGACGGCGATGGGCATCCGCACGGTGACGAGCATGCGGGTGAACGTGCCCGGGGTGCCGACCACCCTGCTCACCCGGTCCATGACCGCGCTGATCGGCAGCTCGGCCCTGGGTCGGGACAGCGCCTTCGGCTACGGGACAGGTGCCTGGGCCCGCCGGGCCGTGGCGGTCCTGGCGATGTTCACGGGCGGGCTGACCGGGGCCCTGCTGATCCGGGCCGGGTGGACCGTGGGCGAGCTGCTCCTGCCCGCCGTCGCGGTGGTGCCGGCGGTGGCCCTGGCGCACCGGACCCTGCCGCCGCTGCACACCGGATAAGCTGCCACCCCGGATGAACTGGACCATTGGTACAGTCGCGGCATGGCGGTGGACGAACTCGACACCCGGATCCTGCGTCTGCTGATCGAGCAGCCGCGCACCAGCGTCCGCGAGTACGCCCGGATCCTCGGGGTCGCGCGCGGCACCCTGCAGGCCCGGCTGGAACGGCTGGAGCGCACCGGGGTGATCACCGGGACGGGTCCGGTGCTCTCGCCCGCCGCGCTCGGCCATCCGGTGCTGGCCTTCGTGCACATCGAGGTGACCCAGGGGCACCTCGACGAGGTGGGTGATGCGCTGGCCTCCGTACCCGAGATCATCGAGGCCTTTTCGATCACGGGCGGCGGGGACCTGCTGACCCGCGTGGCGGCCCGGGACAACGCGCACCTGGAGGACGTGATCCAGCGGCTGATCCGGCTTCCGGGCGTGGTGCGCACCCGCACGGAGGTGGCGCTGCGCGAGCGGGTCCCGCACCGGCTGCTGCCGCTGGTCGAGGCCGTGGGACGGGCTGCCCGCAAAGCCTGACAGGATGGCTGGGGACAGGACACGACCGGCAGGACGGGCACAACGGATGATCTCCGTCATATTCGATCTCGACGGCACTCTCGTGGACAGCGAGCCGAACTACTACGAATCGGGGCGGCGCACGCTGGCGCGGCACGGGGTCCCCGACTTCACGTGGGAACAGCACTCCCGTTTCATCGGGATCGGCACCCTGGAGACGCTCGAGATCCTCAGGGAACGGTACGGGATCCAGGCACCGGTCGAGCAGCTGCTCGCCGAACAGAACGCCGTCTACCTGGAGTTGGCCCGCACCGCGACGGAAGTGTTCCCCGAGATGCGGAAGTTCGTGGAGCGGCTGCACGCCGAGGGCGTGCCGATGGCGGTGGCCTCGGGCTCCTCGCGCGAGGCGATCGACGCGGTGCTCGTGGGCACCGGCCTGGACTCCCTGCTGACGACGGTGGTCTCCGCCGAGGAGGTCGCGCACGGCAAGCCCGCCCCCGACGTGTTCCTGGAGGCGGCCCGTCGGCTGGGCGCCGAGCCCGCCGAGTGCGTGGTCGTCGAGGACGCGGCGCCGGGCGCGCTGGCCGCCCGGGCAGCGGGGATGGGGTGCGTGGCCGTCCCGTACGTCGTGCAGAGCGCGGACGACGCCGCCTTCGCGGGAGCCGGGCTCCTCTTCCGGGGCGGGCAGCGGGAGTTCACCGCGGACGCCGCGCACGACTGGCTGACGGCGCGCCTCGCGCGCTGAGGGTTCCCCGCCCCCTGGTGCCCTGCGGGGGTCGCTGTCACCATGCCGACGTGACCTCGACCCCGTCCCAGGGCACCCGGGCCGGCGGGCCCCGTCCCTGGCCGCTGCTCGGCAACCTGCCCGCCTTCGCCCGCGATCCGCTGGCCTTCTTCGAGTCGCTGCGCGACGACTACGGGGACTGGGTCCCCTGGGCCCTCGGCCCGCAGCGCAACGTCCTGGTTTCCCGGCCCGAGCACGCGGGTGAGCTGCTCGGCGCCGTGGAGGGAACCTTCGAGCCGCGGGAACTGGGCTGGGCCTTCCGCCAGTTGCTGGGCGAGGGGGTGGTCGTCGCCACCGGGGAGGACTGGCGGCGCAAGCGGGCGCTGGTCCAGCCCGCCGTGCGGCCGCGCCAGGTCCGCTCGTACGCCGCCACGATGGTGGAGTGCGCGGACGCGCTGGCCGGGACCTGGCGCGAGGGCGATCGCGTCGACGTGCACCGGGAGATGGCCGGACTCACCCAGCGGATCGCCGTCCGGACGTTGTTCGGGAGCGACGCCGCCGGCCGGGAGGCGCCCATCAGCGCCGCCATGGCCACGGCGCAGCGGGAGTTGGGCGCCGAGTTCCGTGGACTGACGCTGTTCCTGCCGCCCTGGGTGCGCACGCCCGGGCGGCGCCGGATGCGGCAGGCGGTGGCGGTCCTCGACCGGGAGATCGAGCACGTCATACGGGAGCACGAAGCGGCCTCGGCGGCCGGCGCTGAGCGGGACGACCTGCTGAGCCGGCTGCTCGCCGCCCGCGACGAGCAGGGCGGCCCGTTGTCCCGCAAGGAGCTGCGGGACGAGTCGATCACCCTCTACATCGGCGGCCACGAAACCACCTCGACCACTCTGACCTGGGCCTGGCAACTGCTCTCGGGGGCGCCCGAGGCGCGGGCCCGGCTGACGGAGGAGCTCGACCGGGTGCTCGGCGGGCGCCTGCCCGTCTACGACGACTACGCGCGGCTGCCCTGGACCCGGCAGGTGGTCAAGGAGGCCCTGCGCATCTATCCGCCGATCTGGCTCATCTCGGCGGTGGCCGGGCAGGGCGCCACGCTGGGCGGCCGGCCGGTCCCGGCGGGGACCGCGGTGTGGACCAGCCCCTGGTCGATGCACCGCGACCCGCGCTGGTTCCCGGACCCGGAGGCCTTCCGCCCCGAGCGGTGGGACGAGGACGCCGCTCATCCGGCGCCCGAGCACGCCTGGTTCCCGTTCGGCGGCGGTCCGCGGGCCTGCCTGGGGGCGCGGTTCGCGCTGGTGGAGGCCGCGCTCGTGCTGGCCGTGCTGGGGCAGCGCTTCCACCTCGACAGCGGCAGCGAGCGGGCCGGTGTGTTCCCGGGGCTCACCCTGCAGCCGAAGACTCCCATCCTGGCGACCCTGCGGCGGCCGGGGGCGGGTGTGCGGTAGGGGAAGATGCCGCCGCCCCCACGAGTTAGTAGAACCGTGAACGATATGGTGCGCGACGCGGCGCAAGCGGCGGCAGACGTGGACGTGGACGTGGTGGTCATCGGCGCCGGTCAGGCGGGCCTGTCCAGCGCGTACCACCTCACTCGGGCCGGGCTCGGTCATGTGGTTCTGGACCACGCGCCCCGCCCCGGCGGGGCCTGGCAGTTCCGCTGGCCCTCGCTCACCTACGGCAAGGTCCACGGGATGCACGCCCTGCCCGGCATGGAGCTGACCGGCGCAGACCCGCTGCGGCCCTCGTCGGAGGTGGTCGGGGAGTACTTCGCGGCCTACGAGGACCGCTTCGACCTGCGCGTACGGCGACCCGTGGACGTCTCGGCCGTACGCGAGGGGGTCGACGGGCGGCTTCGGGTGGAGTCCGCGGACGGGGTCTGGTCCGCCCGGGCCCTGATCAACGCGACCGGCACCTGGGACCGGCCCTTCTGGCCGCGCTACCCGGGGCAGGAGACCTTCCGCGGCCGTCAACTGCACACCGCGGACTACCCCGGGCCCCGCGCGTTCGCCGGGGCCCGCGTGATCGTGGTGGGCGGCGGCACATCGGCGGTGCAGCACCTGCTGGAGGTCTCGGAGGTGGCGGCGGCCACCACCTGGGTGACCCGGCGGCCCCCGGTCTTCCGGGACGGGAGCTTCGGCGAGGCCGAGGGCCGGGCGGCGGTGGCCCTGGTGGACGACCGGGTACGCCGGGGACTGCCGCCGCAGAGCGTGGTCAGCGTGACGGGACTCCCGCTGAACGAGGCCGTCCGGGCCGGGCTCGATTCGGGGGTGCTCGACCGCCGGCCCGTCTTCGACCGCATCACGCCCACGGGCGCCGTCTGGGCGGACGGGAGCCGGGTGGAGGCGGACGTCATCCTGTGGGCCACCGGATTCCGCGCGGCCGTGGACCACTTGGCCCCGCTGCGGCTGCGCGAGCCGGGCGGCGGTATCCGGGTGGAGGGGACGAGGGCGGTCCGCGACGAGCGGATCCACCTGGTCGGATACGGCCCGTCGGCGTCGACCATCGGCGCCAACCGCGCGGGCGGTGCGGCGGTGCGGGAGATCCGCCGCCTCCTGGCGCGGGAACGGGTGGGCTCGCCGGCAGCCTGATCGGTGGCGGGCCCTGCCCCGCAGCCCGTCAGCCCGCTGCCGGCGGCTCGACGGGGAACTCCCGGTCCGGGGTGCCGGCCGCGCACGCCTCCGGGGTCGCGTACACGTAGCCCGTCCCGTTCCGCACGCGCAGGACGGGCTCGGTCCAGTCCTCGGTGTGGTCAGGGATGAAGACCTGCGTGGTGCTCCGGTCCGCGTCGTGGACCAGGAGCGAGACGATGGCGTGGAGCTGGGCACCCATGTGACCGAGCCCTTGGCGAGGATGGTCCTGTGGCCCTTCGACGCGGATGACGAAGAAACGCTCCTCTTCCCAGAGGCCGCCCTTGTCCAGCTGCAGGCCCTCGCCCACGGGCACTCCGTCCACCCAGAGCCGCGCCTGGCTCGGGGCGCCCCGGAACAGGAGGACCGAGCGGTGGCGGTCTGCGGCGGTGAAGTCCACCTCGATCTCGTGCCGGCTCCAGCAGTCGATGAAACCGGAACACGCCCCGGGCACCTCACCGTGGCGGTAGCTGGAGATTTCTCCGCCCGGCGGCGGGACGGGATCCAGCCCGCACACCTCGGGGAAGCGACAGGCCCGGTCGACACGGCGGTTGCAGCCGACCCCCATCGCCGCGACATCGCGCGGCGACGCCTTGGAGAGCAACTCGGCCAGGCGTTCCACGTACCGCTCCTCGCCGACGAGGGCGGTCAGATCGGCCTCGTCGAACCACCAGTGGAGCAGGTCGACCCCGACGGGGGAGCGGGCCAGCCAGTGCCTCCACCCCGCCGCGCTGCGGCCCCACCGTTCGGTCACGCGCTGCTGCGCCGCGCGTTCGGCGGCCGCGGCGGCCACTGCAGCGGCGTCCACCGGCGGTGAAGCGTCCTGTACCTCGCCGTCGGGCAGGCGCTCCGGCACCTCAGCCCCGGCCTTCGCTCCGGCTTTCGCTTGTGCTTCGGCTTTCGTTTTCCATGGCCACTTCACGGCTCGCCCCCCTGGCCCACGTGTCCGGCAGGCCGCCGATCGTAGGACCAGCCCCGGGGCCGCCGCGCCTCATTTCCCGGCGGTCACACATTCACGGGAGCCAGCTCGGCGCCCGGCACGGCTTCAGGGGTCTGCGCGGCGTCCCGGTCGCGGCGCACCAGGGCCGCGTACCGGCCGTCCGCGGCCAGCAGTTCCTCGTGCGTGCCGCGCTCGGCTATGCGCCCCCCGTCCAGGACCACGATCTGGTCGGCATCGCGGACGGTCGAGAGGCGGTGCGCGATGGTGATGGTGGTGCGGCCCTGCGACAGGTTGTCGATGGCCCGCTGGACGGCGTGCTCGGTCCGGGTGTCGAGGGCGCTGGTGGCCTCGTCGAGGATCAGCACCGGCGGGTCCCGCAGGATGGTCCGGGCGATCGCGAGTCGCTGTTTCTCACCGCCGGAGAAGCGGTAGCCGCGCTCGCCGACCAGGGTGTCGTACCCGTCGGGAAGGGAGGCGATGTGGTCGTGGATCTGGGCCGCGCGGGCCGCCTCGACTATCTCCTCGTCGGTGGCGTCCGGCTTGGCGAAGCGGAGGTTGTCCGCGACCGAGGCGTGGAAGAGGTAGGTCTCCTGGGAGACCACGCCTATGGAGCGGGCCAGCGAGTCGAAGTCGAGGTCGCGCACGTCCACGCCGTCGAGGGCCACCCGCCCGCCGGTGACGTCGTAGAGCCGGGGTACCAGGTAGCTGAGCGTGCTCTTGCCGGATCCGGTCGGGCCGACCACGGCGAGGGAGCCGCCGGCGGGGACGGCGATGTCGATCCCCGAGAGGGTCGGGCCGTTCTTCTGGTCGTAGGCGAAGTGGACGTCCTCCAGGCGGATTTCCCCCTTGGCCCGGTCCAGGCGTACCGCGTCCTCGCGCTCGGTGATGTCCACCGGCAGGTCGAGGTACTCGAAGATGCGGGCGAACAGGGCGAGCGAGGTCTGGATCTGCACCCCCGTCGAGAGCAGGCTCACGGCGGGCCGGAACAGGCCCTGCTGGAGGGTGACGAAGGCGACGAGGGTGCCGACGGACAGCGAGGGGGCGCCTGTCTGCAGGGCTATGCCGGCGGCCCAGTAGATGAGCGCGGGCATGGCGGCCATGACGATGCCGATGGTGGACATCCGCCAGCGCCCGGCCATGCTGGAGCGCACCTCGAGGCCGACGAGCTTCTCGGACTCCTCGGAGAAGGCGTGGGTGAGTGACTCGGAACGGCCCATCGTGCGGCCCAGCAGGATGCCGCTGACCGACAGGGACTCGGTGACGGTGGCCGCCATCGTGGCCATCTGCCGCTGCCGCTGCGCGGTGATCTTCTTGCGCTCGCGGCCGACGCGGCGGCTGATCCACACGAAGACGGGGAGCAGGAACAGGGAGACGAGGGTGAGCCGCCAGTCGAGCGCGAGCATCGCGACCACCGAGGCGATGACGGCCGTCAGGTTCGAGACGAGCGAGGTGGCGGTGGAGGTCACGGTGGCCTGCATGCCGCCGATGTCGTTGGCTATGCGGGACTGCACCTCGCCGGTGCGGGTCCGGGTGAAGAAGGCCAGCGGCATCCGCTGCAGCTGCGCGTAGACGGCGGTGCGCAGGTCGTGCATGACGCGCTGGCCGACGGTGGTGGAGATGAGGGTCTGGAGCACGCCGAAGACGCTGGTGACGACGGCGGTGAGGATCATGCCGAGCGCGAGCAGGCTGAGCAGCCCGGTACGGCCCTGCGGGATGGCGACGTCGAGGATCTCCTTGAGCAGGAACGGCGAGGCGACGCCGACGAGCGAGGAGGCGCCGACGAGCAGGCCGACGACGGCGAGCCGGCCGCGGTAGGGGCGGAAGAGGCCCACGATGCGGCGCAGTTGCCGCGGCTGGTCGGCGGGAGCGGGTCGGTTGGGATCGAGGGATTCTTTCGATGGAGTCCACTTCGGTTCTTCGGGGCGCATGGGCCTCCTTCTGACGAGACTCAGATGAGCATAGCTCATTGTTACCTATACTCACAATGAATCTGGTCCTGGTACTGTTTCCCAGTATGAGGACCCCTTCCGAGACCGACACCACAGACGGCGTGCTCGCCGAGCAGTTGCTGCGCCTGACCCGTCGGCTCCACCGCATCCAGAAGCGCCATCTGGAGCCGCTCGGGATCACTCCGGCCCAGTCCCGGCTGCTGCGTCTGGTCTCTCACTACGAGGACGGCGACCCTCCCCGAATGGCGGAACTCGCCACCCGCCTGGAGGTCGTCCCGCGCGCCGTGACCACCCTCGTGGACGGCCTGGAGGCCGCCGAGTGCGTGCGCCGCGCGCCCGACCCGGCCAACCGCCGCGTCATAAGGATCGAACTCACCGAAACCGGCCGCGCCACGCTGCGCCGTCTGCGCAACGCGCGAACCGACGCGGCAGAGGAGATCCTGGCTCCGTTGACCGCCGAACAGCGCGAGGTGCTCGGCGGCCTGCTGAACGCCCTGTCGGACACCCCGGCGGAGCGCCGCTGCTGAGAGGACGGCCGCGCCCGCGCGCGCCGCGAATGAGGCGAGGGGTCGCACATGCCGCTGCTGGAACCGAAGCCGGGAGCCCTGCGCCCCCGCGGCATCAGCGGCCCCGCGCCCGACCGGATGCCCGAGCACCGGGCCTCCGGCACCCCGGAGCCGCTGCGCGGCGAGCTGACCGAGCTGCTGGGCCCCGAGAAGGTGCTGTGGAAGGCCTCCGACCTGGTCCGCTACGCCACCGACGCCTCGCCCTACCGCTTCATCCCCCAGGTCGTGGTGATCGCCGAGGACATCGACGACGTCTCCGCGGTCCTCTCCTACGCCCACGGCCGGCAGCGCGACGTCGTCCTCCGCGCCGCCGGGACCTCGCTCAACGGCCAGGCTCAGGGCGAGGACATCCTCGTCGACGTACGCCGCCACTGGGCCGGGATCGAGGTGCTGGACGGGGGCCTGCGGGCCCGGATCCGGCCCGGCACCACCGTGCTGCGGGCCAACGCCGCCCTGGCCCGCCACGGCCGCGTCCTCGGACCCGATCCGGCCAGCGCCATCGCCTGCACCCTCGGCGGAGTCGTCGCCAACAACGCCTCGGGCATGACGGCGGGCACCACCAGGAACTCGTACCGCACGCTCTCCTCCCTCACCTTCGTGCTGCCCGGCGGGACCGTCGTGGACACTGCGGACCCGCTGGCCGACGAGGAACTGGTGCGCGCCGAACCGGCCCTGTGCCACGGGCTGATGGAGATCAAGCAGGAGATCGAGGCCGATCCCGAGCTCGTCCGGCGGATCCGCTCCAAGTACGAGATCAAGAACACCACCGGCTACCGGCTCGACGCCTACCTGGACGGCAACACCCCGGTGGAGATCCTGCGCGGCCTGATGGTCGGCTCGGAGGGCACCCTCGGCTTCATCTCCGAGGTCGTCTTCGACACCCTCCCGCTGGACCGGGAACTGTGCTGCGCCCTCCTGTTCTTCCCCTCGCTGCCCGCCGCGGCGGCGGCCGTGCCCCTGTTCAACGAAGCGGGCGCGATGGCCGTCGAGCTGATGGACGGCAACACCCTGCGCGCCTCGGTCAGCGTCGCGGGCGTCCCCGCCGACTGGGCGGGCCTGCCCCGGGACACCACTGCCCTGCTGGTGGAGTTCCGCGCTCCGGACGAGGCCGGCAGGGAGGCCTACGAGCGCCGCGCGGCCCAAGTCCTCGCCGGGCTGGACCTGGTGGCTCCGGTTCCCTCCGTCACCAATGCGTTCACCCGTGACGCGCACACCATCAGCGGCTACTGGAAGGCCCGCAAGGCCTTCGTGACCGCCGTCGGCGGAGCCCGCGCCGCCGGCACCACGCTGATCACCGAGGACTTCGCCGTACCGCCGTCGCGGCTGGCCGAGGCCTGCGAGGCGCTCCTCGAACTCCAGGCGCGGCACGGTTTCGACGCGGCCGTCGCCGGTCACGCGGCCCACGGCAACCTGCACTTCCTGCTCGCCTTCGACGCCGCCAACCCCTCCGACGTCCAGCGGTACGCGGCCTTCATGGAGGCCTTCTGCCGGCTGACCGTGGAACGGTTCGACGGCTCGCTGAAGGCCGAGCACTCCACCGGCCGCAATATGGCCCCCTTCCTGAAGCTGGAGTGGGGCCCCCGGGCCACCGAGCTGATGTGGCGCACGAAGCGGACCGTGGATCCGGACGGGGTGCTCGCCCCGCGGATCCTGCTGGACCGCGACCCGCAGGCGCATCTGCGCGGCCTGAAGACGATCCCCCGGGTGGAGGCGGTGGCCGACCCGTGCATCGAGTGCGGCTTCTGTGAACCGACGTGCCCCAGCGAGGACCTGACGACCACTCCGCGCCAGCGGATCGTGCTGCGCCGCGAGATGGTGCGCCAGGCGCCCGGCTCCCCGGTGCTGGACGGGCTGCTCGCGGCCTACGGCTACGACGCCGTCGACACCTGCGCGGGCGACTCCACCTGCAGGCTCGCCTGCCCCGTCGGGATCGACACGGGCGTGCTGATGAGGGACTTCCGTCACCGCCGGCACGGCCCGCGCGAGGAGAAGGCCGCCGAGCTGGCCGCGCGGCGGTTCCGGGCCGTCGAGTCCGCCGCCCGGCTGGCCGTCGCCGCCGCAGGGAAGATCGACAACCCGGTCGGGGACGCAGTCCTCAGGGCCGTCACGGGGGCGGCGCGCAAGGCCGTGCAACCCGACCTGGTTCCGCAGTGGCTGCCGAGGATCCCCGGCGCGGCGCCGCGGAAACTGCCCGCCACCCGGCGGGTGGGCGCCGCCGCCGTGTACTACCCGGCGTGCGTCAACCGGATCTTCGGCGGCCCCGAGGGGCGGCCCGGGCCTTCCCTGCCGGAGGCCGTGGTGGCCGTCTCGGAGCGGGCCGGCAAGCCCGTGTGGATCCCCCGGGACGTCACCGGCACCTGCTGCGCGACGATCTGGCACTCCAAGGGCTACGACGCCGGGAACCGGGTGATGGCCAACCGGATCGTCGAGGCCGCGTGGGGCTGGACCGCCGGCGGGCGGCTGCCGCTGGTGGTCGACGCGTCCTCCTGCACCCTGGGCATCGCGCGCGAGGTGGTCCCCTGGCTGACGGACGACAACCGGGCGCTGCACGCCCGGTTGCAGATCGTCGATTCCGTCGTGTGGGCGGCCGAGGAGCTGCTCCCCCGCCTGGAGATCCTCCGCACGGCGGGCTCGGCGGTGCTCCACCCCACCTGTTCGATGCGCCACCTGGACGACGAGGCACAGCTGCGGGCGGTCGCCGAGGCGTGCGCCGACGAGGTGGTGGTCCCCGACGACGCGGGCTGCTGCGCCTTCGCGGGCGACCGGGGAATGCTGCACCCGGAGCTCACCGCCTCGGCGACGGTGCGCGAGGCGGCGGAGGTGACGGCCCGGCCCTTCGACGCGCACCTGTCGGCGAACCGGATGTGCGAAGTGGGCATGGAGCGGGCCACCGGCCGCGGTTATTACTCGGTCCTGCTCGAACTGGAGCACGCCACCCGTCCCTGACCGACGTTCCCGACCTGCGGCTACGCCATCCAGCGGGCCCGTAAACCTGCGCGCGCGCAGGCTCGTCCGACGGAAAATCGATTGCCCGGAGCCCGTCCGGAAGGCGAACCTTGCACGGTTTGAACCACTCGACCAGTCATGGGGCGTCATGCAGATCAGCGATCTTCCGTATCCGGATCCCGGGGTACCCGACGCCCGTTCCGGTCCCCGGTTCCTGATCTGGCTGGGCCGGGGTCAGCTCGGCGGTCAGTTCAAGAGCCTGGGCTGGGGGCTGCTGCACTTCTCCGGCATCGCCGGGCTGCCGTACGCGGTCGGGCTGGGCGTGGGCGCGGTCGTCGACCACGACGCCGGCCGGCTGCTGCTCGTCGGCGGGCTGCTCGTCCTGCTGGGCGTCGCGATCTCGCTCGGCGATGCCATGCTGCACCGGACCGCCGTCACCAACTGGATCACCGCCGCGGCACGCGTGCAGCAGCTGCTGGCGCGCAAGACCGCCGAACTCGGGTCCGCCCTGACCCGGCGGGTCGCCGCGGGCGAGGTGGTCGCCGTCTCCACGGGCGACGTCGAGAAGATCGGCTGGTTCGTCGAGGCGGTCTCCCGGTTCCTCGCGGCCGCGTTCGCCGTCGTCCTCGTCTGCGTCGGCCTGCTGTTCTACGCACCCGCGCTGGGCGTGGTCGTGGCGATCGGCGTGCCACTGGTCGCGCTGGCCGCACTGCCGCTGCTGCCCCGCGCCACCCAACGGGCCGACGTGCAGCGGGAGAAGGCGGGCAAGGCCACCGAACTGGCCTCCGACACCGTCGCGGGACTGCGGGTGCTGCGCGGCATCGGCGGCGAGGAACTCTTCCTCGGCCGCTACCGCGAGGCCTCGCAGGAGGTCCGCAGGGCGGCGGTGCGTAGCGCCCGGATGTGGGCGCTGATCTCCGCGATCCAGGTGCTCCTGCCGGGAGCCCTGCTGATCACGGTGGTCTGGTACGGCGCCACGCTCGTCGTGGACGGCCGGATCGCGGTGGGCGAACTGGTCGCGGTGTTCAGCGCGGTGGCCACGCTGCTCTATCCCCTCCGGCACTTCGAGGAGATCGCCATGGCGTACTCCTTCTCGCGGCCCTCCGCGCAGCGGGCCGCGAGGGTGCTGTCGCTGACCCGCACGGAAGCCGCCGGGCGGCCCGGGGCAGCCGAGGTGCCGCAGGCCCCGGCGCCGGGCGGGGATCTGTACGACCCGCAGACCGGGCTCCTGGTTCCCGCGGGCCGGTTCACCGCCGTCGTGTGCGGGGACCCGGACCTGGCGGGCCGCCTCGCGGAACGCCTCGGCGGCCATCCGATGGACGCGGAGGAGGGCTCGGCCACCGGGCCCTCGGTGCTCCTCGGCGGGGTCGCGCTGGACGAGCTCCCACTGGACACCGCGCGCACGCTGGTCCTCGTACAGGACAAGGATCCGGTGCTGCTGTCCGGCACCCTGCGCGAGCTGTTCGACGTACCGGCCTCCGGGGCGGTGGAGTCCGGTGCGGCTCTGGAGGCGGCCCAGTGCGGCGACGTGCTGGACGCGCTGCTGCAGTCGGCCCCGGAAGGGGTCGGCGATCCGATGGACGCGCGGATCACCGAGCGGGGCCGGTCGCTGTCGGGCGGACAGCGCCAGCGGCTGGCGCTGGCGCGCTCGCTGGTCACCGATCCGGAGGTACTGGTGCTGGACGAGCCGACCTCCGCGGTCGACTCACACACCGAAGCACGCATCGCGGACGGGGTCGCGGCCCTGCGCGCCGGCCGCACCACGGTGGTCCTGGCCTCCTCACCCCTGCTGCTGGACCGCGCGGACCGGGTGGTCCTGATCGACGGGGGGAAGGTCGCGGCGATCGGTACGCACCGCGAGCTGCTGCACGGCGAGCCGCTCTACCGGGCGGTCGTCACCCGCGAGACGGAGGAGGAACAGCGGCTCGCCCGGGTGGAGATGACCCGGCTGGAAGAGGAACTCACAGAGATCGAGGAATCCGCATGATCGGCGTGGCGCCGCCGGAATACGATCCGGCGGCCCCCGAATCGGCCGCGACCCTGCCCGTGGGCACGTCGGCGACCGTACGGGGTTATGTGCGCGGCCTGTTCCGGCGCCACCGGCGGGCCTTCGTGGTGCTGGTGAGCGTCAACGCGGTCGCGGTGACCGCCTCCATGGTCGGCCCCTCCCTGCTGGGCCGGGTCGTGGACGACCTCACGGCGGGGGCGCGCGAGCTCCACCTGGGGCGTGTGGCGCTGCTGTTCGCGCTGGCGCTCGCGGTGCAGACGTTCTTCGTCCGGCTGGTCCGGCTGCGCGGGGCGATGCTCGGCGAGCAGATGCTGGCCGATCTGCGCGAGGACTTCCTCGTACGGTCGGTGGGGCTTCCGCCCGGCGTGCTGGAGCGCGCCGGCACCGGTGACCTGTTGTCGCGGATCACGACCGACATCGACCGGCTGGCCAACGCGATGCGCGAGGCCGTGCCGCAGCTGGCCATCGGTGTGGTGTGGGCGGGGCTGCTGTTCGGGGCGCTCGCCGTGACGGCCCCGCCGCTGGCGCTCGCCGCGCTGGTGGCGCTGCCCGTGCTGGTGATCGGCTGCCGCTGGTACTTCCGGCGGGCGCCCTCGGCGTACCGCTCGGAGGCGGCCGGCTACGCGGCGGTCTCGGCCGTGCTCACCGAGACGGTGGACGCGGGCCGCACGATCGAGGCGCACCGGCTGGGCCAGGACCGGATCGCGCTGTCGGAGCGGCGGATCAGAGAGTGGACGGCCTGGGAGCGGTACACGCTGTTCCTGCGGACGGTCCTCTTCCCGGTCGTCAACGTCACCTACGTGACCATCCTCGGCGCGGTGCTGATGATCGGCGGCTTCTGCGTGATGCGGGGCTGGATGTCGGTGGGGCAGCTGACCACGGGCGCGCTGCTGGCCCAGATGATGGTCGATCCGATCGGTCTGATCCTGCGCTGGTACGACGAACTGCAGGTGGCCCAGGTCTCGCTGGCCCGCCTCGTGGGTGTACGGGAGATCGAACCGGACGCGGGCGACGCGAAGGTGGGGCCCGAAGGCCGGGACGTCCGCGCGGAGGAGGTCCGCTTCGGATACCGGGAGGGCGTGGACGTCCTGCACCAGGTGTCGATGTCCGTGCCGCCGGGCACCCGGATGGCGCTCGTCGGCCCTTCGGGCGCGGGCAAGTCCACGCTGGGACGGCTGCTGGCGGGCATCTACGCGCCCCGGACCGGTGAGGTCACCCTCGGCGGGGCACGGCTGTCGCAGATGCCGGCGGAGCGGGTGCGCGAGCACGTGGCGCTGGTCAACCAGGAGCACCACGTGTTCGTGGGCACGCTGCGGGACAACCTGCGCCTCGCCCGGCCGGGCGCGGGGGACGCGGAGCTGTGGGCGGCACTGGGCGCGGTGGACGCGGAGGGCTGGGCGCGCGCCCTCGGGTCGGGGCTGGACACGGAGGTCGGCTCCGGTGGTACGGCACTGACGCCGGCGCAGGCCCAGCAGATCGCGCTGGCCCGGCTGGTGCTGGCCGACCCGCACACCCTGGTGCTGGACGAGGCGACCTCACTGCTGGACCCGCGCGCGGCCCGGCACCTGGAGCGCTCCCTGGCGCGGGTCCTGGACGGCCGCACGGTCATCGCCATCGCCCACCGGCTGCACACCGCGCACGACGCGGACGTGATCGCGGTGGTCGAGGGCGGCCGCATCAGCGAACTCGGCTCGCACGACGAACTGGTCGCCGCCGACGGCGCGTACGCGGCCCTGTGGCGCTCCTGGCACGGCTAGCCGGTCCAGGGCAGTCGGACGGCCTCGATCACCGGGTCCCGGAGCAGTGCTTCGACCAGGTGCTCGGGGCCGGCGACTTTGGTGGCCCACAGGTCGTAGTCGGTGTAGACGATCCAGGACCGGTCCTCAGCCCACAGGTTCGAGGGACTGAAGTCCGCCTCCGGATTCTCGTAGAGCGCATGGGCGTCCCCGAGCCGGCCTGCCCGGACATGGAGGTTGTCGAAGTCGACGTCGCGCAGCATCAGCGGGTTGTAGTAGGCGAGGCAGCGGGTGTCCGGGCCGCTGGAGCCGTGGGCGATGAGGAGGTCGACGAGCCGGTCCCAGGTGGGCCGGTCGAGGCTTCCCTCCGTGGGCGGCCGGATCCCGATGGGCCGGCTGTCGGCGGACTTCGCCGAGGGGAAGCAGTGGAGGGACGGGTACTTCCCCTCCGGGACCATCGGGTCCCCGCACCGGGCGGACAGCTCTGCCCAGCGCAGGCGGCGGTACTGCGGTCCGGGGTGTTCCGCGCGTCCCAGGCCGCCGCCGGTGGCCGTGCCCAGCTCCAGGTCGATGTCGCCCAGCCGGTCCGGCCGGAGGGCACCGGCCGCGAGCGCGGCCTGACGGGCCTCGTGGTGGGAAATGCCGACGATCCCGCCGGTGTGCTCGTACATGGCGTTCAGCACCCACGCCGCGTCCGGTCTGCGGGGCGGTTCGAAGCCGGTGGTCCCGTCCCCGCAGAGTTCGGTCAGCCAGTCGGTCTCGGAGGAGGGCACCACCGGCCACAGCGCGTGTGTTCCAGCCATCCCGCCAGGCTCCGGGGAGGCGCCGAACGCACCGCGAGCCCGGCCTGATCCGTAAGACACCCCCTAGAGGAAGCCGAGGGCGGAGGCGCCGCCGAAGCCGCCCAGGAGGACGAACACCGGCATGAGGAGCTTGAGCTCCACCCAGCTGCCGGCCCGGAAGCGCATCGGCTTCGGCGGGCCGATCGGGTACCAGCGCTTGCCGCCGATCGGGAGGGGCCACAGGATCGGGCAGCCGGAGACGGTCAGGGCGTCGCCGATGTCGTGGACGAGCGCGCCGAGCAGGATCGGCAGGCCCAGCCAGAGGTACTCCTGCCCGGGCTCGGTGAACAGCCAGCCGGCGCCGCTGCCGGGCTGGTCCAGCACCCCGGCCAGGATCCACGCGCTGGTCGCGCCGAGGAGCCAGACCAGGATGTCGCTGGACATCCGGGCGGCCCGCCACAGCAGGCCTTCCACGGCCAGCACCAGGTGGACGAAGAGCAGCGCGAGCACGCCCCAGCGGTCGGCGGTCACGGCGAGCACGGAGGAGCCGCCGCCGATCAGGACGGCCCAGAGCCAGGTGTGCGTCAGGGTGCGGTGGCCCCCGGTGCGGCGGGCGTCCCTCGGCGAGCGGGTCGCCTTGTAGACGGCGTAGGAGATCTTGTCGACCACCTCGCACAGGCCGCGGGACAGCGGGCCGAAGGCGCGCGAGATCGTGGCCGACTTGTGGTCGAGGTCGGGTGCGAGGGCGGCTCCCGCGCAGATCAGCGCGCCGACGACGAGGACCGGCCACGGCATGGGGTGTCCGGCGGCCGCGGTCGCCGCGCCCACCCCCAGCCAGGCCGCTGCCCCTGACAGTGAGTGCGCCGGACCCATCATGGTCGTTCCCCGCCCCGGTTCTGTGGTGCTCAGGCCCAGTTGAGGGTTTCGTTCGGGCCGCGTCGACGGCACAGCGTACCGTCGGTGATCTTCCTTCCGTCCGCCGGTTCCCTGATCCGGGGGGAAGCCAGGCAAGATGGGGGGTGTGACCCTCATTGATCAGCTCCCGCCGAACGCCTACCCCGATGCCCTCTTCGAGGCTTTCTCCTCGTGGGCGGAGGACCAGGGCATCACCCTGTACCCGGCGCAGGAGGAGGCGCTGATCGAGGTCGTCTCCGGGGCCAACGTGATCCTCTCCACCCCGACCGGCTCCGGCAAGAGCCTGGTGGCGGCGGGCGCGCACTTCACGGCCCTGGCCCAGGACAAGGTCACCTTCTACACCGCCCCGATCAAGGCGCTGGTGTCGGAGAAGTTCTTCGACCTGTGCAAGCTCTTCGGCACCGAGAACGTCGGCATGCTGACCGGCGACGCCTCCGTGAACGCGGACGCGCCGGTGATCTGCTGCACCGCCGAGGTCCTGGCCTCCATCGCCCTGCGCGACGGCAAGCACGCCGACATCGGCCAGGTCGTGATGGACGAGTTCCACTTCTATGCCGAGCCGGACCGCGGCTGGGCCTGGCAGATCCCGCTGCTGGAGCTCCCGCAGGCGCAGTTCGTCCTGATGTCGGCGACCCTCGGCGACATGAAGCGGTTCGAGGAGGACCTGACCCGGCGCACGGGCCGTCCCACCTCGGTGGTCCGCTCCGCGACGCGGCCCGTCCCGCTGTCCTACGAGTACGTGACCACGCCGATCACCGACACGATCACCGAGCTGCTGGAGACCCGGCAGGCTCCCGTCTACATCGTGCACTTCACGCAGGCGCAGGCGGTCGAGCGGGCTCAGTCCCTCATGAGCATCAACATGTGCACCCGTGAGGAGAAGGACAAGATCCAGGAGCTGATCGGGAACTTCCGCTTCACCACGAAGTTCGGTCAGAACCTCTCGCGCTACGTCCGGCACGGCATCGGCGTGCACCACGCCGGCATGCTGCCCAAGTACCGCCGTCTGGTCGAGAAGCTCGCCCAGGCCGGCCTGCTGAAGGTCATCTGCGGAACGGACACCCTCGGCGTCGGCGTCAACGTCCCCATCCGCACGGTGCTGTTCACCGCGCTCACCAAGTACGACGGCAACCGGGTCCGCACCCTGCGCGCCCGCGAGTTCCACCAGATCGCCGGCCGGGCGGGCCGGGCCGGCTTCGACACGGCGGGCTATGTGGTCGCCCAGGCGCCCGAGCACGTCATCGAGAACGAGAAGGCGCTCGCCAAGGCCGGCGACGACCCGAAGAAGCGCCGCAAGGTGGTGCGCAAGAAGGCTCCCGAGGGCTTCGTCGCCTGGTCGGACACCACCTTCGAGAAGCTCATCGCCGCCGACCCGGAGGCGCTGACCTCGCGCTTCAAGGTCACCAACATCATGCTGCTGTCGGTCATCGCCCGGCCGGGCGACGCCTTCCAGGCCATGCGCCACCTCCTGGAGGACAACCACGAGCCGCGCAAGGCCCAGCTGCGGCACATCCGTCGGGCCATCGCGATCTACCGCTCGCTGCTGGACGGAGGCGTCGTCGAGAAGCTCGACACCCCGGACGCGGAGGGCCGCACCATCCGGCTCACCGTCGACCTCCAGCAGGACTTCGCGCTCAACCAGCCGCTGTCGACCTTCGCACTGGCCTCCTTCGACCTGCTGGACCCGGAGTCCCCCTCCTACGCGCTGGACATGGTGTCCGTCGTGGAATCCACGCTGGACGATCCGCGCCAGATCCTGGCCGCCCAGCAGAACAAGGAGCGGGGCATCGCGGTCGGCCAGATGAAGGCCGACGGGATGGAGTACGAGGAGCGGATGGAGCGGCTCCAGGACATCACCTATCCCAAGCCGCTCGAAGAGCTGCTCTCCCACGCCTACGACGTCTACGCCAAGAGCCACCCGTGGGTCCGCGACCACCCGGTCTCCCCGAAGTCGATCATCCGCGACATGTACGAGCGCGCGATGACCTTCACCGAGTTCACCTCCTTCTATGAGCTGGCCCGCACCGAGGGCATCGTGCTGCGCTACCTGGCCGGCGCGTTCAAGGCGCTGGACCACACCATCCCCGACGACCTCAAGTCGGAGGACCTCGAGGACCTGATCGCCTGGCTCGGCGAGCTGGTCCGCCAGGTCGACTCCAGCCTGCTGGACGAATGGGAGCAGCTGGCCAACCCGGAGGTGGAGACGGCGGAGGAGGCCCAGGAGAAGGCCGACCAGGTCAAGCCGGTCACCGCCAACGCACGCGCCTTCCGCGTCCTGGTCCGCAACGCCATGTTCCGCCGGGTGGAGCTGGCCGCCCTCGACCACGTCGACGCGCTGGGCGAGCTCGATGGCGAGTCCGGCTGGGACGCCGACGCCTGGGGCGAGGCCATGGACGGCTACTGGGACGAGTACGACGACCTGGGGACCGGCCCCGACGCGCGCGGCCCCAAGCTGCTCCAGATCGAGGAGGACCCGGCGCACGGCCTGTGGCGCGTCCGGCAGACCTTCGCCGACCCCAACGGGGACCATGGCTGGGGCATCAGCGCCGAGGTCGACCTCGCGGCCTCCGACGAGGAGGGCCGGGCGGTCATCCGGGTCACCTCCGTCGGTGAACTCGGCGCGCTCTGACCACACCACCGATCCCGCCGGACCCGCCGGCGCCCGCACCCCGCGGGCGCCGCCCGGACCTGACAGTGGAGAACCTCTGATGACGAACCCCGCCGAGAGACTGGTCGATCTGCTCGATCTGGAACAGATCGAGGTCAACATCTTCCGCGGCGCCAGCCCCCAGGAGTCCCTCCAGCGCGTGTTCGGCGGCCAGGTCGCCGGCCAGGCGCTGGTGGCGGCCGGCCGCACCACGGAGAGCGAGCGCCCGGTCCACTCCCTGCACGCGTACTTCCTGCGCCCCGGCATCCCCGGGGTCCCGATCGTGTACCAGGTGGAGCGCGTGCGCGACGGGCGGTCCTTCACCACGCGCCGCGTCACCGCGGTCCAGCAGGGCAAGACGATCTTCAATCTCACCGCCTCCTTCCACCATCCGGAGGAGGGCAGCATCGAGCACCAGCTGCCGTCCCATCACGTTCCCCATCCGGACACGCTCCCGAAAGTCGCGGACGAGATCCGCGAGCACCTGGGTGCGATGCCCGAGGCACTGGAGCGGATGGCCCGCCGCCAGCCCTTCGACATCCGTTACGTGAACCGGCTCCGCTGGACCCCCGAAGAGCTCAAGGGCGCCGATCCCCGCAGCGCGGTGTGGATGCGGGCGGTCGGCCCCCTGGGCGACGACCCGCTCGTGCACACCTGCGCCCTCACCTACGCCAGTGACATGACCCTCCTCGATGCCGTGCGCATCCCGGTGGAACCCCTGTGGGGAATGCGCGGATTCGACATGGCGAGCCTGGATCACGCCATGTGGTTCCACCGGCCGTTCCGGGCGGACGAGTGGTTCCTCTACGACCAGGAGTCCCCCATCGCACACGGCGGCCGGGGCCTGGCCCGCGGCCGCATCTACGACCTGGAGGGCAGGCTGCTGGTCTCCGTGGTCCAGGAAGGCCTCTTCCGCCCGTACTCCGCCAAGCCGTCCCGGCCGGCCCCCTCCTCCCCCGAGAACTGAGCACGCCCATGCCCACCCCGGCCCTCCCCTGTCCCTGCGGACTGCCCGCCGCCTACGCCGAGTGCTGCGGCCGTTTCCACTCCGGCGCGCAGCAGGCACCCACCGCCGAGCGGCTGATGCGCTCGCGCTTCAGCGCCTTCGCGGTCGGTGACACGGCCTACCTCATGCGGTCCTGGCATCCCTCCACCCGCCCGCCCCGGCTCGACCTGGATCCCGGCCAGCGCTGGGAGCGTTTGGATATCCTCGCCACCGAACGGGGCGGGATGTTCGAAACGGAGGGCTCGGTGGAGTTCCGGGCGCACTACCGCGAGGGACGGCACACCGGCTCACTGCACGAGCACAGCAGCTTCTCCCGCGAGAACGGGGCCTGGGTCTACGTCGGCCCCCTCTCGCCCGTCGACTTCGACTGACGCGCCCCGGTCAGCGCGAAGTCGAGACTGGTGCGGTACCAGTGGACCTCCTCGGGCGGCTCGGCCTTCAGCAGCCGGAGCGCCACGGCCGCGGCCGCCGGAGCCTGCGGGTGCCCGTACGGCAAGGGCGGGGCGAGAGCGGCCAGGACGATCCGCTCCGCCGGGTCGGGCACGGCCCGGTGCAGCTCATCCTCGGGAAGCACGGAGGCCAGCACGGCCGCGCGTTCCCAAGGATCGGCGGTGCGTTTCAGCAGCAGCCCGACGTGCCGCCCCCGCCACTTCAGCGGGCGCAGATCCGCCCCGGCCGCCATCAGCTCCCGGTCCGGCGGCGGCGCCGTCCCCCGCAGCATCATCGGCTGCCGGGCCGCGAACTCCCGTAGTTCCGCAGTCAGGTAGAGCCACACCACCGCCCGGTACCGGTTGATCCGATAGGCCACCGGCGTGATGTGCCCGCAGCGTGCGAGCCGGGTGAAGCGGCTCGGGCCGACCCCCACCACCTCGGCCGCGGCCTGCGCTCCGGCCACGGTCTCGATCCGGTCGCGCAAGCCGCCCGGCCGCGCCTCCGCGGACCTGACCCGCTCCAGCTCGGCCCTCGCATAGCGCGCGGCCCCGCCGGACGCCGGCGGCCCCGCCCGCACGATCCCCAGCTGCACGGCCCTGGCGAACTCCCCCCGGCCCAGCCCCAGCTCCCCGGCGGCCTGCGCACCGCCCACCAGCACGTCCCCGGGGACACCGGCCTCCGCGGCCGCTCCGTCCCGCGGCACCGTCGTCCGCGGTGCCGTCGTTCGCAGCGCCGTCCTTCGCGGTGTCGTCATCTGCATCGTCATCTGTGTCGTCGTCATGACGGTCCTCCCCCACCAGCAGCGATTACTCTGTGTGAAGACCGTAACTCAGCGCAACGACGACCGGCGAGGCCTGTGGATAACTTCCGGTGTCAGCCGCCCGTGACGCGACGCTCCGCGACCCCCAGGTGCTCGCCCACCCGGTTGACCAGCAGCGTCATCTCGTACGCGACGTGGCCTATGTCAGCCTCGGACGCGCTCAGCACGCACAGACAGCTCCCCGCCCCCGCCGCCATGACGAAGAGGACCCCTTCGTCGTACTCCACCATCGTCTGCCGGACCTCCCCGGCCCTGAAGTGCCGCCCGGACCCCTTGGCCAGGCTCTGGAGCCCCGCGGCCACCGCCGCCAGGTGTTCCGAGTCCTCCCGCGCCAGTCCGGCGCTCGCGCCCGTCACCAGGCCGTCGTTGGACAGCACCACCGCGTGCCGCACCTGCTGGACCCTGCGCGTCAGATCGTCCAGCAGCCAGTCGAGCTGCTTGTCCAGTGCCATTCCCAGCCCCTCCCCGTGACGCGGCCGACGTGACCGCGCCTCACCCCGCGTAGTAGTGGCGCAAGCCTTCCCCACCAGCGCCTTTCCGGCAAGAAGGAGGTCCCTCTGGCCAAGAAGATGACGCAAGAGGAACCCGGGCCGGTTCACACCGAATCGGCCTGCGGTTCCACCGAGTCCAGCAGCCGGGCGGTGTGCACCCGCCCGGCGTACTCGACCAGCCTGATCAGCACTTCCTTCCCCGAGTCCTTGTCCCGCGCGTCGCACAGCACCACCGGTGTCCCCCGGTCCAGGTCAAGCGCCCGCGACACCTCGTGCGCGCCGTACCGCCGCGCGTCCGTGAAGCAGTTGACGGCCACCACGAACGGGATGCGGCGGTGCTCGAAGTAGTCCACGGCCGGGAAGCAGTCCTCCAGCCGCCGCGTGTCGGCGAGGACCACCGCGCCCAGTGCCCCCTGCGACAGCTCGTCCCACAGGAACCAGAACCGGTCCTGCCCCGGCGTGCCGAAGAGGTACAGCGACAGACCGGACCGGATGGTGATCCGCCCGAAGTCCATGGCCACCGTCGTGGTCGTCTTCTGGTCCACCCCGCCCGTGTCGTCGACCAGTTCGCCCGCCTCGCTCAGCAGCTCCTCCGTCCGCAGCGGCCGGATCTCGCTCACCGCGCCCACCAGCGTGGTCTTGCCGACCCCGAACCCGCCCGCCACCAGGATCTTCAGGGCGAGCGCGGCCAGTTCGCCGTCGTCCCCGGGATCGGCTGCCGTGCCGGGGGCCGGCCCGAGGGGCCCGTTGTCGTGTTGTCCCATCACAGCGCTCGCAATCCCTCGATGACTTCCCGCAGAATCCGCTCGTCCGGCAGCTGTGCGGGCGGCACGGGCCGGCTGACCTTCACGTGGCCGCCCTCCAGCAGGTCGCCGAGGAGCACCCGCACGACCCCCACGGGCAGGTCCGCGTCGGCGGCGAGCTCCGCCACGGACTGCGTCTCGGACCGGCAGAGCCCGAGCAGCGCCCGGTGTTCGGGACCGAGCAGCGACTCGGCCGCCGCGTCGGTACCCTCCGGATCCACCACGACCAGCGCGATCAGATCGAACCGGACCCCGTGGGGCCCCGGCTTCGTACGCCCGCCAGTCATGGCGTACGGACGGACGAGCGGGCCCGCGTCGGCGTCGTACCACTGGCCGTTCATGTACCGGACCGCCGCCCTCAGCCGGCGGCCGGCGGCCGCGCCGCGAACCGTGGCGGGGTGTACAGGTGCTCGCCGACCCGTTTCACCAGACGGGCCATCTCGTACGCGATCAGCCCGATGTCCGCGCTGGCGGCGCTGAGCACGGCCAGGCAGGAGCCGTCCCCGGCGGCCGCGACGAAGAGGAAACCCTCGTCCATCTCCACCATCGTCTGGCGCACGCCCCCCGCGTGGAAGTGCCGGCCCGCGCCCTTGGCCAGGCTGTGGAAGCCGGAGGCAACGGCGGCCAGGTGCTCGGCGTCCTCACGGCTCAGCGCGCTGGAAGCGCCGACCGCCAGACCGTCGTTGGACAGGACCACGGCGTGCCGGACCTCGCGGACCCGGACGACGAGGTCGTCCAGCAGCCAGTCGAGCTCGCCGGACCTGCGGGCTGCGTTGAGGTCGATCCTCTGGTGTTCGATCATCGCTCTTCTCCTTCTCTGCCTGCGTGGGGGGAGTTCTCCTGTGCTCCGCGGACCCAGCCGGCCCGGTAGGCCGCCATCCGGTCCCGCGCCTCCTCCGGGCTGCGTCCGGGCGGGTCCTCGGGGAGGCGGGCGCCGGCCGGGGCCTGGGGGGCCGGGGCCTCCCTCAGCTGGGGGACGAGGCTGGCCTGGCGGACCCGGCGCGGCAGTTCCGTCACCGACGCGGGCGCTGCGGGCCCGGGGACGGGGGCCGCCGCGAACGGTGTACGGGTGACCGCGCCGCCGGGAGCGCGCGGCCGCAGCGCGGCCACCGGGGCGGGGCGGGGCTCCTCCGGTACGGGGGCGTGCTCCGGGAGCGGGAGGCCGCGCGGCTCCCGGCCGGCAGGGCCTCCCGACCCGGGCACGTGCTCCCGTACGACGGTCATGGCGGGCTGCTCCTCCGCGGCCACGACCGGCCCGGCGACCGCCTCAGGCGAGGGAGCGGACGCCGAGGCCGGCGCATGCCGTGCCCCGTCCCCGAGCCGCGTCCCGGCCGGCCCAGGCCCGGGCCCCGGCCCGTGCTCCACTGCCGGTTCCGCGGCCCGTTCCGCAGCCGGGCCGGCTGCCTCGATCGCGCCCTGGAGCATGGAGTTCGGCATCAGCACCACGGCGGTGGTACCCCCGTACGGTGACGTGCGCAGGTGCACCTTCACCCCGTGGCGGGCCGACAGCCGGCTGACGACGAAGAGGCCGAGCCGGTCGCTGTCGAACAGGTCGAGCGCCTCGGACTGTTCGATGCGCCGGTTCGCGTCGTTCAGTGATTCGCGGCCCATGCCGAGGCCCCGGTCCTCGATCTCCAGGACGTACCCGGCGCCCACCGGCTCGCCGCTGACGGCCACCTTGGTGTGCGGCGGTGAGAACTGGGTTGCGTTCTCGATGAGTTCGGCGAGCAGGTGGGTGAGGTCGGCGACGGCCCCGCCGACGACGGCTGCCTCGGCGAGCCGGCGGACCTCCACGCGCGGGTAGTCCTCGATCTCGGAGACGGCGGCCCGTACGACGTTCGTGAGCGGGACGGGCATCCGCCACGCCCGGCCGGGGGCCGCTCCCGAGAGGATGATCAGGCTCTCCGCGTGCCGGCGCATCCGGGTGGTGAGGTGGTCGAGGCGGAAGAGGTCGCCGAGTTCGTTCGGGTCGTCGGCGCGCCGCTCCATCGAGTCGAGCAGGGTGAGCTGCTTGTGCACGAGGACCTGGCTGCGGCGGGCGAGGTTGACGAAGACTCCGGAGACCCCGCTGGCCAATTCCGCCCGTTCGACGGCCGCGCTGAGCGCCGCGCGGTGGACGGTGGCGAGCGCCTCGCCGACCTGGGTGATCTCGTCGTCCGCCGGTGGCCCGGGCGGGGCTTCGGCATCGACGTCGATCTCGTCGGCCCGGCCGGCCCGGAGCCGCTCCATGGCGTGCGGGAGCTTGCGGTGGGCGATCTCCAGGGCGGTGTTGCGCAGCGAGACCAGTTCCACGACGAGGGCGCGGCCGATGCGCACGGAGATGACGAGCGAGGCGGCGACGGCGGCCAGGCCCAGCAGGACGGCGGCTCCGGCCGGGCTGAGGGCCCCCTCGGCGAAGGGGTCGGCCCGGTGGGCGGCCGCGGCGTGCGCGGCCTCCTCGATCTCCCGCATCGAGGCGCCGATGGCGGCGTGGGCGGCCTCCCAGCCGGTGGGCGCCCCGCGGGCCTCCTTGGCGGTGCCGAGGGCCACCGCGCGGTCCTCGGCCGCGGTGAGTTCGGCGTAGGCGGCGCTCTTGGCGACGGACTGCCAGGCGGCCTGCTGGGCGGCCGGGAGGTCGCCGGCCGCGCCGGCGGTGAGGGCGCGGCGGGATTCGATGGTGCCGGTCAGCTGCCGGAGCGTTTCGGCGGTGCGCTGGCCCGGTGCGGCGAGCAGGGCGTCCTCCCGGGAAAGGAGTTCCGCGGCGCGGGCGAATTCCAGCAGGACCCGGGAGTCGGGGCCGAGTGCCGCATCCTCGCCGCCGGTGAGGGAACCGCCGACGGCCAGGGCCGAGTCGACGACGCGGGTGTAGATCTCGTAGGCCGCCTCGGGAGTGGCGCGGCGGCCGGCGATGTCCTTGCGGGCCGCGCCGAGCGCCTCGGCGTCGGCGACGAACGCGCCCAGGCGGACCACGATGTCGGAGCGGTAGCCCCCGGAGTCGGCGACGGTGTTGCGGTCCCCGAGCCGCAGCCGCCGGACGGCGGCGTCGGTGCGGCGGACCTGCTGGTCGAGGGCGGCCCCCGGGTCTGCGGCGGGGTCGGCGAGGAGGCGGACGGCGGCGCGCCGTTCGGCCTGGAGCTCGGTGATCGCGGCGGCGACGGGGGTGCGTATCTCGGTGTCGGCCCGCTGGACGCGGCTGAGCCGGGCGACGTCCTGGGCGGTGCTGACGGTGGCGAAGGCCCACAGGGCGAGGAGCGAGACGACCGGGACCATCAGCAGGGAGACGATCTTCGCGCGCACGGTCGCGGGGCGCAGTCGCAGCCGGGGGCCGCGGTCGTGCGGAGCGGGCCGTGGGGAGCGGAGGTGCTCGTGCCCGGCCGGTTCCTCGGCCGGGGGCCCGGCATGGGCGCGGCGGCCCGTGCCCCTGCCGCCGCGGCCGCCCGCAGGCGCGAGCGACCGCGGCGCCGCTGCTTCCGGTGTTCTGCGGGGTGTGCGCATGGGTTCCTCGTTCCGGGGTGGTGCCTACGGGTGCGGTCGTACGGGGACGCGGCGGGGGCGGGCGGCGCAGGGGCCCCGCGCGGCTGTACGGGCGGTACGGGCTCGGGACCCGGGCGCCGGCCCCGCTCAGCGCACGGTCGCCGCGCGGTCCCCCAGGTACCGGGCGGACGCGGAGGCGGCGCGCTCGTCAGCCGTCGGGGAGAGCGCGACGAAGGCGGCGGTGATGAACAGGTAGGAGCCGAGCCCGACGGCGAGCGGGAAGATGAACTGCATGGCCGTGGCGCCGGGCAGGGCCGTGTCCGCGGGGCTGACGCTGACCGCGACGGCCATCATTCCGGTGTAGTGCATGCTGCTGACGGCGGCGCCCATGACGAGCGAGGCGACGGCGACCGCCAGGGGCGACCTGATGTTGAGCGCGGCCCACAGGGCGGCGGTGGCCGCGACCACGGCGATGGCGACGGAGAGCGCGACGGTGAGCGGGTCGTACGAGACGGCGCCGTGCAGCCGCAGGGCCGCCATGCCCAGGTAGTGCATGCTGGCGACGCCGAGGCCGGTGGTGAGCCCGCCCACTACGAGCGCCCGCCCGCGGTCCTTGCCGTAGCCGACGGCGAAGACCCCGGCGCCGACGACGAGCATGGCGACGAGGAGGCTGAGGAGGGTGAGCGGCACGTTGTAGTGGATCTCGGTGCCGGTGACGTCGAAGCCGAGCATGGCGACGAAGTGCATCGTCCAGATGCCGGTGCCGATGGCGGAGGCCGCGGTGAGGAGCCAGTTGCGGCGGGAGGATCCGGTCGCGGCGAGCGCGCGGACGGTGCAGCGCAGCCCGAGGGCGGCGCCGATCGATGCCATCACGTATGACAGCGCGGGTGTCAGCCAGCCATAGGCGGCGTGGTCCAGGTGTCCCATGGCCACCGGACGCTAGTCCGGGTGAGGGCGCGAACAAGGGGCGCATTTCGAAAGCAGCTGGAACTGCTGGAATATGACAGAGCTACGTTCATCTTCGATCACGCCGCGTACCACCTTGCACACGGTCCGCAGGCGCATGCCCGCGCAACGGTGGGGGATCATGGGCGCATGAGCGAAGACCACACGCACGTGCAGGAGTTCTTCGGGGTGCGCGCCGCCGACTGGGACCGCAAGTTCCCTGGGGACGGGGCCGCGTTCGCGACCGCCGTGGCCGAGTTCGGGCTGCGGCCCGGGGACCGCGTGCTCGACGCCGGCTGCGGCACCGGGCGGGCCCTGTCCCCGCTGCGGGCCGCCGTCGGGCCCACCGGGCTGGTGGTCGGCGCGGACCTCACCCCGCAGATGCTGGCCGCCGCGCAGCGGGCCGGGCGGGCCGCGGAGGGCGCGCTGCTGCTCGCGGACGTGGCGCGGCTGCCGCTGCGCGACGGGGCGCTGGACGCGGTGTTCGCGGCCGGGCTCATCGCCCACCTGCCCGACCCGGTCGCGAACCTGCGCGAGCTGGCTCGGGTGGTCCGGCCCGGCGGACGGCTCGCCCTGTTTCACCCGATCGGGCGAGCCGCCCTGGCCGCGCGGCAGGGTCGCGAGCTGACCCCGCAGGATCTGCGGGCCGAGCACAACCTCGGCCCGCTGCTGGCGGGTTCGGGCTGGGACATGACCTCGTACGCGGACGAGGACGCCCGCTTCCTGGTACTGGCCACACGTCACCGATGACATACGACACCCGACAAGCCTGTACGTCGGCCCCACGTCCGGGACCCGCGGACGTCCCCGGGATCACGCCGGAGGCTGAGCCTCGGCTCCGGCGGGCCGGCGGGGATGCGGCACGGGGCACCCGCCCGAGCCGGGCACGGGGAACGTGCCGAGCTCGCCCACGTCGTAGCCGCCGGGATAGCTCTTGATCTCCGGGTTCTGGCGAGCGTAGTGCGGGGCCCTGCGCGGAGGCAGCAGCCGCACGGCGCGGCCGCGCAGCCGCAGGGCGCCCCGGACCAGCCGCCGCACGCGGCGCCGTGGGGGGTCGTACCGGAAGGCGGTCAGCAGCGGTTCGTCGAGGAGGGCGAGGCTCGCACCGCGCACGGCGGGGGCGAGCGGCGCCGGATACCAGGAGGCCATCAGGTCGAGGGTGGAGTCGGCGACCTTCCGGGCTCCCTCGTCCCATCCGAAGTGGGCCTCCTCGTAGGCGTTCAGGGTGTCCTCGAACTCCTCGAAGGAGCCCGGGATGTCCGTGATGCCCAGATGTCGGCCGAGGGTGGCGTAGTAGTTCGCGCACGCCCGGCGCTCGTGATGGGTCAGCGGACGCCAGCCGTACGCGTCCAGCCAGCGCGCCGGAATCACCACGAAAGTGCACAGGACGTAGCGCATGTCGTCGTTGGAGATGTCGTAGCTGCGGTGCATCTGGTTGACGCGGCGGATCGCGGTGCGCGCGGTGTCGCTCTCGAAGCCGTGCTCCAGGACCGCGTCGAGGAGCAGCGCGGTGTCGTCGTAGCGCTTCTGCGCACGGTCGGTGAACTCGGCGGTCTCGGCCAGCAGGCCGCCGATGGCGGGAACGGCGTACGTGCGGAACAGGGCGAGTTCCAGGGCGCGGGTGAAGTCCCAGGGGAACTCGTAGGTGGCGGTGAGCCGGTAGATGGCGAGGAAGTCCTTGTCGGGGTCGAGACGGAGGATCTCCCTCAGCCGGTCGTAACGCTGCACCGGGTGTCCCTTTCTGTGGCGGGCTCCCAACTCTACGTGCAGGTAGTGGGCTTGGAAATCGTGGGCCGCAGGCTCTCGACGGGCGGGTTACCCGCTGGTTAAGGTGCGCCGACGAAAGAGCTACCGGGAGGCCAGGTGTCCGACGACGAGGGTGGCGGCTCGCTGTACGTGCTGACCGCCGTGCTGCTGACCCCCGCGCAGTTCCCGAGCATCCTGGGCGACGACTTCCCCGAGGCCTGCTCCCTGCTGGGCGTGGAGCCGGGCGGGGACGGGTACGGGCTGGTGCTCGGCCAGGACGAGGACGGCGCCCGCTGGACGGTCGTCGTGGACGACGTCTCGCTGGTGGCCACGGCCATCGCCTCCTGGGACTGCGGGATGGACTATGACCTGTCCCCCGACGAACGGTCGATCGTGATCTCGCTGGCCGGCTGGCCGCTGGAGCTGTCGGTGGCCGCTTCCGGGATTCCGGAGCCGCACGATCCGGAGCAGGGTGCGGACGGCACGGGGCGGGTGCCGCTGGCACCGCCCTCGGCGGAGGCATGGGGTCCCGTGCAGCGGCGGATGGGCGCCGACCAGATCGCGCGGGAGTGGGCCGACTGGCGCGAGCGCGAGGCGACGGACGGCGGGGCGGCGGCCGCCGCGCATCCGGGGCTCGCCCGGGCGCTCGAGCAGGCCCTCGCGTACACGCGGACCCCGCCGCCGCCCGGGCGCGTGCGTTCCTCCTTCGCGGGCGAGGGGGCCCGTACGCTGCGGGCGGACGGGCCGGGGTGGTCACTGGTGGCCCGTACCGGGGAGGCGGCCTTCGTCCTGCTGGACGAGGAGCCCGGCGAGGTCCTCGCGGTCCCCCGGGAGGGGGATCCGGACCTGCCGGGTCTGCTGGAGGCGCTCGACCGCGTCGCGGTACGCCCGGCCTGAGGCCGGCGCCAGGATGCCGAGGGGAAATAGTGAAGGTGGAATCGTGAAGGTGGAAGCGGAGCCGGTGGGCGTGGTGGTGGGCGGCCGCGCGGAGGTGGTCGACGACGACTGGGGGCGCGAGAGGGCGGTGATCCGCCTGGACGGCCGGCGGTTCGGCCCCGAGGCGCTGTACGGGCTGGAGGACTTCTCGCACATCGAGGTGGTCTACCACTTCGACCGCGTGCCGGTGGAGAAGATCGAAACGGGCGCACGGCACCCCCGGGGCAATCCGGAGTGGCCGCTGGTCGGCATCTTCGCCCAGCGCGGCAAGAACCGGCCGAACCGGCTCGGCCTCTCGCGGTGCCGGGTGGTGAAGGTGGACGGTCTGGACGTCCACGTCGAGGGCCTCGACGCCGTGGACGGCACGCCGGTGCTCGACCTCAAGCCGTACATGGCCGAATTCGGCCCGCGCGGGGAGCTGCGCCAGCCGGAGTGGGCGACCGCCCTGATGCGCGACTACTACTGAGCGAGGGCGCAGGGCAGCGCAGAACACCGCCTGCCCGCGCCGCGGCAGCCCGTCAGCGGCCGATCTGCTTCCTGGACACACCCCGCAGACGACGCCGCTGGGAGGAGTCCAGCAGGAAGTAGGCGGCCGTGGGCACACCGATCAGGACCAGCAGCCCCGCCCAGAACCCGACCGTCCAGAACAACACGATGGCTGCCACGACTCCGGCAACCGCGACCTTTCCGCTGGTGGACATCCGCGGACACCTCCTCCTGTCGTGGACCTCTCACCCCCTCAACGCACCGCCGCGACCGTCCGTTCCCCTCCGCGGGAACGGCCTGCGCACGCTCTTCGAGTCTGCGGCGCCCCGCCTCGGAAGCTCCGCCCCGACCGTGATCGCTATCGTGTGGCATTCGGGTTCCCGCAGGGGACCGCCGCGACGTGAGGGGGATCCTTGAACGGGTCAGGCGCTGCCGACGTTTCCACTGCTGCGACCGTGTGCGTCATCGGCGCGGGCTTGTCGGGGCTGGCGACGGCCCACGCCCTCTCCGCCAGGGGCATCGACTTCGTCTGCCTGGAGAAGGCGCCGGACGTCGGCGGGATCTGGCGGCAGCCGGGGGCGGGCGAGCGGGGCCCGGCCTACATGTCCCTGCATCTGAACAGCGCCAAACAGCTGACCGGTTACGCCGACTTCCCGATGCCATCCGAGCTGCCCCTCTACCCCGCGCACGGCGATGTCGCCGCCTATCTGCGGTCCTTCGCCGAGTGGGCCGGACTGCTGCCCCGGATCGAGCTGCGGACCGAGGTGCTCTCCGTACGGCAGGACAGCAGCGGCGGCTGGACGGTCGTCAGCCGCAACGGGCGCGGGGAGACGGTGGAGCGACGCTTCGAGCAGGTGATCGTCGCCTCGGGCCACAATACGGAGGCGGTGCTGCCGGAGAAGCTGCCGCCGGGCGCCGACTCCTTCGCAGGAACGATTCTCCATTCGATGGACTACCGCGACGGCAGCGACTTCGCCGGGCAGCGCGTCGTGGTCGTGGGCATGGGGGCCTCGGGGGTGGACATCGCCGGGGACCTCTCCCGGCACGCCGCACGGACCGTGCTCTCCGTCCGCCGGGGGCTGCACGTGGTGCCCAAGCAGCTCTTCGGCATGTCCGTGGACCTGATCGCCGACGCACCGTGGTTCACGAGCATGTCCTTTCCCGAACGGCGGCGCTTCGTGGAACAGGCGCTGCTCGTGGCCCGGGGCCGGCTGGGCGACTACGGCCTGCCCGAGCCGGACCACCCGATCTTCTCCTCGGCCGTGACCATCTCGGACGAGATCCTCAGCCGGATACGGCACGGCGCGGTGACACCCCGGCCCGCGATCGAATCCCTCGACGGCAACCGCGTCGCCTTCGCCGACGGCACCTCGGTGGAGGCGGACGCGATCGTCTACTGCACCGGCTTCCGCATGGCCTTCCCCTTCCTTCCCGACGGGTTCCCGGCGGGTCCGGGGCGGCCGGCGGTCGAGCTGTACAAGCGGGTGGTCGCACCCGACCGGCCCGGGCTGCACTTCGTCGGCCTGATCCGCCCCGTGGGCTCGATCACCCGCCTCGTGGAAGCCCAGGCCCGGTGGGTGGCCCGGATCGTCGACGGCGACCTCGCCCTGCCCTCCGCGGAGGTCATGCGCGAGGAGATCGCCACGTACCTCAGCGGAATCCGGGAGCGCTACGGGCGGACCCAGGGCGCCTCCATCCAGGTGGACGTCGGCACCTACCTGCGCGAGCTGCGGGAGCTGCAGGACGCGTAGGGGGTGTCGTACGGATCAGGCCGGGACGCTGACGGCGGGGCCGCGCGGGGTCGGTGCGGGCAGCGGCGGCTTGACCTCGTACGCCTCGGAGGAGATGTAGACGGTCACCCGCGGGGGCCGGCCCTGCTGGTGGGCGAGCCCGAGGTAGGCGATGAGCCCCACCCCCTCCTGCAGCCGCCGCGAGGTGACCGCGGACAGGGACCGGGCGAGCGGGGCGGGGTCCGCTCCGTACCGGCCGAGTACGGCCACCGCCCGGTCCAGGGCCTCGCCGTCGTGCTGCGCGTAGTCGCGGACCGGGATGTAGAGGGTGAAACCGCTCGGACGGCCGGTCGCCGTCTCGGTGAAGGCGTGGCAGGACTGGACGGGCCGGAGGCCGAGCCGCGGATCCTGTCCGTCCTGCGCCTCGGAGTCCGCGGCTCCGGTGCCGTGGCCGGCCGCCATGCCGAAGAACCTCTTGATCTCCGTCCGTCCGGGGCGTCCGGGTCCGCCACCCACGCGGGACAGACCGGCAGCCTCCGTGGCCGACAGGTCGTGGTGGGCGAGGTAGACCTTGACCCGGGGTTCTTCCCAGTCACCGAGGTCCAGCGCGAAGAACAGGTGGCGGTCGCCCTCGGGCAGGGCCGTGAACGCCTGCCGGTGGCCCAACCGGTCCAGCGCCTCCCGCACCGTAGCGGCGGAACGTTCCTGCCCGGACGCCGCGGGGTTCAGGTACACCTTGACCCGGGGGACCCCGCCGGGAACCAGTTCGAGCGCGCACCAGAGCGCGAGGGGGCCCTCGGGGTCCGGCGGGAAGAACAGGTCCTCCAGCTCGTCCAGCCGTTTGGTACTGAACCCCCAGCGCTGTGCCATCTCGCGGACGACCCTCAGTCCGGTGCGCCCGTTCTCCGCCAGGTTCTCGGCACCGCACCCCGGTTCCAGCAGCACCCGCAGGGTCGGATCCGCGTCCGGCACGAAGGCGAGTGAGAACTCCACCGGAGTGTGGTCGTCGGAGAGGAAAGAGTGATCGGGGGGCGGCAGGTCGAGCGACCGCTCGGCGACGGGGCCCAGCGCCGTCAGCACCGTCCGCGCGTAGGAGGCGGAATCGGCCCCGTTCAATCCCGCGGCCTCGCAGAGCCGCAGCACCTGTCTCGCCGTATGGCCGCCCAGTGTTTCCGCCCTTGGGGACTTCTTCGGGACGTCGGGCGGGACCGCGGTCACCGGCCCTCCCACCGCGAGCCCGGGCGCCCAAGAAGATACCCGCCCCGGGGGGCGGGTATCGAGGGGGTTCAGCTCGGTGGGGTGTTGCATGAAAGCGGCGTCGGCGGATATGTGCTCCACGAACACCTCCTTTACCTCGTAGGCAGCAGACGACAACGCGTTGCTCACTACCCCCGGGAATGATCTTTCATGCGGTGGTGGAGGAGCCGTTCGGTGTTGCGTGGATCACTTGGTGAGCCAGTTGAGGAACTGGCTCCACTTGCCCCCGCGTTCGCGCTTGGGGTCCGCCTGCGTCTGGTCGGGGGACGCGGGTGCCTCCGGGCGTGCCTGCGGGACGCCCCGGTGGGCGGTCCCGACCTGAGTGAACCGGGCAGGCAGGGTGACGAGCCCCCGGTTGAAGGGCCCGGGCCGCCAGGTGAGGCTGTCCTCCGGCACGGCGAGTTCGACGTCGGGGAGCCTGTTCAGCAGGTTCTCGATGGCGGTCACCGTGATCTGGCGGGCCGGATCCTTCGACGGACAGGCGTGCGGGCCCGCGCTCCACGCCAAGTGGGCCCGGTTGCTGCCGGACTGACGCGCGGCCGTCAGCGCCGGCCCGGTGTTGGCGGCCGCGAAACTGACCAGCACGAGATCACCCGCCCGCAGCTTCTGCCCCGCCAACTCCAGGTCGGACGCCGGGTAGTGCGCCGCGAGGTTCTGCATGGGCGGGTTTTCCCACAGCGTGTCGTCGACGGCTTCGTCGATGAGGCCGCCCTTGTACGCGTACTCGTCGTGGGTGAGCAGCCGGTGCAGGGTGTTGCCGATGAGATTGCGCAGCGGTTCGTTGCCCGCGATCAGCAGGAGGGCCAGCTGGTGGACCATCTCCTCGTCGGTCAGCCGGGCCTGGTGCTGCATCAGCCAGGAGGTGACGTCATCGCCCGGTGTGGCCCGCTTGAGCGCCACCAGTTCGCGGACGGCTCCGAACAGCACCTCGACGGCCTTGTCGGCGTTGATGCCGTCGAACATGCCGGTGATGCCGAACACCACGCGGTCGCCGATGTCGGCGGGGCAGCCGAAGAGTTCGTTGAACACGAACAGCGGAAGCTGCTTGGCGTAGTCGCCGAGCAGGTCGGCGGAGCCCCGCGACCCGAACTGGGAGATGAGGTAGTCCGAGACCTGCTCGGTGCTCCGGCTCAGTCGGCGCACGTCGACGCGGGCCATGCTGTCCGTCACGGCCTGGCGCAGCCGCAGGTGCGCGGCACCGTCGCTGAACATGCAGTTCGGCCGGTACGCCAGCACGGGCACGACCGGGTTGTCCGGGCTGATCCGGCCTTCGGCGAGGTCCCGCCAGCGGCGGGCGTCCTTGCGGAAGGAGCCGGAGTCCTGGAGCAGTTGGAGGGCGGCCGCGTAATCGGTGACCAGCGTGGCCTCCACCCCCGGAGCGAGCTCCACGGGTGCGGTCGGGCCGAAGTGGCGCAGGTAGGAGTAGTACGCCTGCGGATCGGCGGCGAACTCCGGCCCGTGCAGGGGCACCCGGCCACCGGGCGTGTGGGCCGGGCACCCGGGCGGGGGCACGGGGGCCGTGGGGTGAGTGTCCATGTCTGCTTCCTAGCGAGCGCGGTCCAGCAGGTGCCGGACGAGGGTGATCAATGCGTCGGCGGACGACTTCTCGTCGCGCGCGTCGCAGGTGACGACCGGGGTGTCGTCGAGCAGGTCCAGCGCCTCGCGCAGGGCCCGTACCTCGCGGTCCGGTGTGCCGTCGAAGCGGTTGATGGCGATCGCGTAGTCGAGGCCGTACTGCTCGATCAGGTCGATCACGGCGAAGGAGTCGGCCAGCCGCTCGGGATCGACCAGCACCAGCGCTCCGAGCGCGCCGCGCGCCATGTCCTCCCACATCTGCACGAAGCGCTGCTGGCCGGGCGTGCCGAACAGGTAGAGCACGACGCGGTCGCTGATGGTCAGACGGCCGAAGTCCATGGCCACCGTGGTGGTGGTCTTGCCGCGGACTCCCCCGAGGTCGTCGAACGACTCGCCGGCGCGCGTCATCGTCTCCTCGGTGGACAGCGGGGGGATCTCCGAGATCGCACCGATGAAGGTGGTCTTGCCCACCGCGAAATGGCCGACGACGAGGATCTTCACCGCCGTCTTCGTCGCCCCGCCACGGACGTACGCCCGCTCATCCAAACTTGGTGCGGAGTGCATGCAGCACCTCCTCGAGGATCTGTGTGTCCGCCAGCGGGGCACGCTGCACGGGAGGCCGGGTGATGAGGTAGCCGCCCTCGGTGAGGGCGGAGAGCAGGATCTTGACCACGCCCATGGGCAGCCGCGTGTGTCCCGCGATCTCGGCGACGGAGAGGTAGCCGACGCTGCACAGGTCCAGCAGGTTCTGCTCCTCCGGGGAAAGCCGGGTCGGGCGCTGCTGGTGGTCGCTCACCGCGGTGACCAGGGTGATCAGGGACAGCTGCTCCTCGGCGGGCAGGCCGCGTCCCTTGGTGATCACGTAGGGGCGTACTAAATCGGGTGCCTCGGGGCCCAGTTCGTCGAAGCCCCTCATGAGCGGGCGCCGAGGTTCTCACGCGGCGGCGTCATCAGGACCTTGCCCAGCTGGCTGACGAGCTGCTGCATGCGGAAGGTGATGTCCTGCATGTCGACGTCCGGTGAGGCCGAGACGCCGAGGTAGGCGCCCTGCCCGGCGGAGATCAGGAAGACCCAGCCGCCGTCGAATTCGACCAGCGTCTGGCGCCACTGCTGGTTGCCGCCCTCGACGAAGAACCCGAGCGAGCGGCTGAGCGACTGCACGCCGCTCATCGCGGCGGCGACGGTGTCCGCGTTGTCCCTGTCGAAGTCCTTGGTCCGCGCCATCAGCAGACCGTCGGCGGAGATGAGGACCGCGTGCAGCGCCCCTGGTATCTCCAAGGCGCTGTCAAGCATCCATGACAGATCGTCGTTCACGACACCTCATGCCCTTCACTGCTCGCATCGCGTGCGTCACGCGTGCTGCTCGTCTGATCCGCCTCGTGCGAGGGGGTGGCCCGGCCGAACTGCGTGCCTCGCTGGAAGGCCCCCATGATCGCCGCGGCTTCCTCGCCGGAGCGGTTCGGCAGGGGCGTGGGCGTGGCCGGCGTGGTGCCGGGCACGATGGCCATCGGCCGCTTGCGGCGGCGCCTCGGCAGACCGTCGACGGTCGCGGAGGCGGCCACCGCGGGTTCGGGGCCGCGCGGCTCGGTGGCGAAGGCCGGGGCGGCCATGGGGGCCACGGGGGCGGCGGCCACGGGGGCGGCCGGCGCCGGGGCCTTCCTCTCCGGCATCGCGGTGAGCAGCTCGTGCGGCAGGAGGAGCACCGCGCGGACGCCTCCGTACGGCGAATCGGAATCCACGGACGCCTCGAAACCGAAGCGCTCGCAGAGCACGCCGGTCACGGCGAAACCGAACTGCGGCGGGCTGCCGAGGCCCGAAACGCCGGAGACCCGCTCGCTCGACAGGAGCTTCGCGGCCCTGGCCCTTTCCTCTTCGTTCATACCGACGCCGGCATCGTCGACGACGATGCAGATTCCCTTGGGAACGGTGCGGATATTGATTTCGACCACGGTGTCCGGGCTGGAATAGCTGGTGGCGTTGTCGAGGAGTTCGGCGAGGGCCAGTGCCACCGGTTCGACGGCTCGGCTGGTAATGCCGAAGTCGACCTGCGAAAGGATCTCCACACGCCGGAAGTGACGGATACGGCCCTGCGCGCTGCGCACCACGTCGTAGACCGAGGCGACCTCGCGCTGCCGTCCCAGCCACCCGTCACAGAGCACGGCGATGGACTGCGCGCGCCGCCCGAACTGCGAATTCGTGTGGTCGATCTCCAGGAGGTCCTGGAGGATGACCGACTCGCCGTACTTGTTCTGCAGACCGGAGATGATCAGCTGCTGTTCGGCGGCGAGGCCCTGGAGCGTCCGCATCGCGGACTTCAGGACCGTTTTCGTCGCGTCCTGGGCCCGCTCCTTCTCCGCTTCGACGGATTGCGCGTAGCTGTTCTCCAGCTCGGAATAATGGCCCCTGAGTCCTTGGATCTCCCGCTGTAAAGTCCGCGCCGCTCTGCGTTGGCGAACAATGACGGCGACTGCGCCGAGGACGGCGGCAAGGAGGACCCAGACCACTGGGTTCTGTATGTAGTACGTCATAAGACTCTCTTCAGGCGACCGACGACCAGCTGCCGCATTCCGTCAATGCGGGCGGACCGGCGGACCGTCCGTACCGGGGTACCGCCCGGATGTCCCCCATGGCCGGAGATGTCTTCTTGCGCCCATCCGCCACTCGTAAGCGCGATGATCGTATCACCGGCCCGAACACTTGACTGTTCGTCAATTCATGCATTTACGGTCCATATTGCTCCAACTCGGCCGCGCTCTGGCCCCGTGCCGAACGTTCGCTTCCGGCCACGAGGGCGCCACAGGCGCCGACTTGCGGCGACCTGCGCTGATGACCGAACGGCCCACGCGGCGGGGAGAGTCGGCGGACATGCGCCAGGTGGCCGCCGAAACGGCGCAGGAGCGGCGCGAGTTCACGCCAACGGGCGCCCGACCGCGCGCGTTCGGAAATGAGCCGCATTCACTGCGGGTATTCCACCGTCAGGATCCGTCGGGGAGATGGAGGTCCAGGACGCAGATGTCGTCCCGGTGTCCCGGCCGCAACGTGGCCAGCGTACGGGCGAGCCTTTCGTCCCGGCCCTCGCCCAGGAGCCGCAGGGCCGTCTCGGCGAGCCGGTCGAGCCCCAGGCCGATGTCCTCACCCGGCTCCTCCACCAGGCCGTCGGTGTAGATCAGCAGGTGGTCTCCGGGCAGCAGGTCGAGCGTCTCCTGTCCGTACGCGGAGTCGAAGTCGGCCCCGAGGAGGGTCCCCTCGGGCTGGTCCAGGAAGCGCGCCTCCCCGTCCCGGATCAGCAGGGGCGGCAGATGGCCGGCCCGCACCCAGGTCAGGCGGTGGTCCCAGGGCTGGTAGCGCCCCATGGCCATGGTGGCGGTGGCACCGTCCGGATCCGAAGCCGTGTGGCACAGGAGGGTGTTGAGCCTGCCGAGGACGTCCGGCAGGGCCGAGCCGGTGACGATCATGCCCTTGGTGGTGAACCGGAGCTGCGCCATCGTGCCGACGGCCGCCAGACCGTGGCCGGCCACGTCGCCGACGACGAACAGTGCGCTCCTGTCCGGCAGTTCGATCGCGGAGTACCAGTCGCCGCCGACGTTCAGCCCGCTGTCCGCGGGCATGTAGGCCACGTCGACGCACAGGCCCGCGAGTTCCATCGACTGTTCGGGCATCGGCAGCAGGGTGTCCTGGAGCCGGGCGGCGAGCGCGCGTTCGGCCGTCAGCATGCCGCGCTGGACGAGGTTGGCGCGTTCGCTCTCGAGCAGAGCGAGTTCGGCCTCCCGCAGCGGTGTGAGGTCCTGGAAGAAACCGTGCACTTCGACGGGTGTGCCGTCCACGTCCCGCTGCGCCTCCGCGACGATCCGCAGATGCCGTGTTCCCTGGCTCGTGGTGATGCGGAAGGGCTGGTCCACGGCCTTGCCGTCGCCCAGCAGGCTCCGGACGGCCGCGCCCAGCTTCGGCAGGTCCTCCGGCACCAGGTGCTCGGGCAGTTCCTCCAGCCGCATCGGCCCCAGGGCCGGGTCGCGGTCGAAGATGGCGTAGACCTGGTCGGACCAGGTGATGGTGTCCGTGACCAGGTTCCAGCCCGCCCAGCCGAGGTTGCCCAGCCGCTGGAGGTCGGTCAGCCTGCGCGTCTCCCGCTCGCTGGTGTCGTGGCGGATCCAGGACACGACCAGCCGGTCACCGAGCCGGGACGCCCGGACCGAGTACACGGACCGCTGGGGAACTCCGGCGGTCACTTCCTCGTAGGTGAAGGGATCGCCCTCGTAGGCCGTCCCCGTGGCCAGCGTGTCCAGGTAGCCGTCCCACAGGGCGGTGGCCGCCACCGTGGGATAGGTCTCCAGGACCCGCCGGCCGACCAGCTCCTTGCCCTTCCGGCCGGCCACGTCGACCGATTCCGGCGCCGCCGCGTCGATCCGGTAGTCCTCCACCTCCCCGGAGTGGCTCCGCAGAGGGGTGAGCAGCACCGCGGGCCCGGACAGCGCGTCCAGCACCCGCTGGACGGCCTCGACGTCCTCGTTCAGGGGGACGAGTCCGTGGGGGCCGCGGTCCTCCCGGAGAGGCACCCCGCAGAGCCTGACGGCCCGCCGGAGCAGGGTCCGGGTCCGGGCGTCGAAGGGGCCGGGCACGGTGCGGAAGAACCCCACGACCGCGGTCATCGGCCGGTGGCCGGGTACGGGCACCCATGCGCGCGAAGGCCAGCGCTCGGGCGGGTCCCCGATCAGCAGGTACCGTGCGGCGTCCGGTCCGGGATCCTCGAGCCACACCGCCGCCTGGGCGGAGACGGCCTCCAGCGCGGCGACGCCGCTGAGCGGGGGGATGTGGCTCCACTGCTCGGCCAGCGCATCGCTGACTCCGGCCCGGCCGGCCAGCTGCAGGGTTCCCGCGACCGCCACGGTGTAGATCATCACCGCGTCCACGCCCGCCGCGTCGCCCAGCACCGCCCGGAGGAGTTCCGCCACGTCGTCCGCGGTGCGCGTGCCGGCGAGACCCTCCGCCAGCCGTGCCAGAAGGACCCGGTGGCCGGATTGCCACGCTCCGCCGCGGACGTAGCGGCTCGTACGGAAGGGCGAAAGGTCCGGTTGCGGCCCACTGTGCAGCGTCCCGGGCCGGTCCCGGCCGGCCGGTACCGGCGCCGGGACGGGAGCCGAGCCGGTCCGGCCCACGGTGATCCAGCACTCCTCGAGCAGGGTCCACCGGCGCTGCAGGGCACGCGACTGCAGCAGTTCGTAGGCCGCGTCCGCCGATACGCCGGCCTGGCCCATGACCACGCCCTTGGCCCGTTCCACGACGGCGGTCGTCGAGGCGAGCCCTTCCAACTCCGCGACCTCGGCGCGGAGCCGGGCCACGACTTTGGCCAGCGCGAGCACCTCGTGTGCCGCGCCATCACCCGCATCGGCCGGTACGGGGTCGCGTTTCATATATTGAGGATGCCACTTCCGGGGTGGGGTGGGCCCTTCCGGAACGTGGCCGTACACGGGCTGTGAACTGCGGTGACGGGCTGGAGCGCCGGAGGATGGTGCCCCGTGACCGGAGCGGTCAAGGACCGAACGGGCTGTCGTCCAGGCGGGCCAGGAGGTCGGCCGGGTCCCGGTACACGGCCCCGGCCCCGGCCTCTTCGAGGTCGGCGCGCGGGATGCCGCCGCACAGCAGGCCCACGCAGGCGACACCGGCCCGGGTGGCAGCCTTCATGTCCCACACGGTGTCACCGACGAAAACGGCGCCCCGCGCGGGCGCGTCGACGAGGCCCAGGGCGTGGTGCACCGGGTCGGGTGCGGGCTTGCCCTCGCTCACGTCGTCGGAACTCGCCGTCGCCGCGATGGCGTCGTCGGCGTCAACGGCCCGCCGCAGCGCGTCCAGTTCGGCCTGCTGCGCGGAGGTCACGAGGACCACCCGCCAGCCGCGCCGGTCCAGCTCGCGCAGCAGCTCGGCCGCCGAGTCCAGCGCGGGCAGCCGGTCGAAGTACGTGCCGTAGAGAGTGTCGTGGGCGGAAGTCAGCGAGTCGTCCTCGTCCGTGTCACGGTCCTCTCCCAGCAGGTGCGCGAGCAGGTCCTCGCCGGGCAGGCCGATCGCCCGGTGGATGTCGTGCATGGCGACGTCGTGGCCGGCCTGTCTCAACGCCTCCCACCAGCAGGTGACATGGAGGTGGTTGGTGTCGGCGAGCGTGCCGTCGACGTCGAACAGCGCTGCCCGGTTCATGGGCGCCTCCCGCCGGATCGGAACATGCGGGACGCCTACCCGCTGCCTTCCCCGGCACTCCTCCCCCTGCATCCGCACCATTCGGGAGGCGAAGGGTGGTTTTGGCGGCCCCGGACGGGTTAGGTGCCCGGTGCCGACAGTCACACGCATACGTGAGGCGCTCCGTGACCCGTGAAACCATCCCGCGCACCGCCGCGGGGATCCAGCCTCCGGAAGGCCTGAGCCCGCCGGAGCCGTCCGGCAGTCCGCTGCCCAGGGACCACACCCAGGCGATCCTCGAGACCACCAAGCACGTGGCGGCGCTGCTGAAGCGCACCGGGAAGCCCTTCGCCCTGGCCGGCAGCGTGGCCGCCTTCGCGCACGGCCTGCCCGCCCGCTTCCAGCACGACACCGACTTCTGTGCCCGGCCCGAAGACGCCGACGTGATGATCGAGGCCATGGAGGACGGGGGCATCTCCATGCGCCGCGCCCCGGAGGACTGGCTGGTCAAGGGGCGCTCGGGCGGGGAGGAGATCGACCTGATCTTCGAGCTGGCCCGGCGCCCGGTCAGTACGGAGCTGCTGGAACGGGCGAGCGTCAAGGCGGTGGACTCGGTGTGGATGCCGGTGCTGGCGCCCACCGACCTCATGGAGAGCCGCCTCGCCGCGCTCTGCGAGCACTACTGCGACTTCGGCGACCTGCTGCCCATGGCCCGCATGCTGCGCGAACAGATCGACTGGGACCGGCTGGACCGGGACCACCGGGCGGCCCCGCTGTCCGACGCCTTCCTCTACCTGCTCGAACGGCTCCACGTCATCGACCGCCCGCAGCGGACGGAGGGAGCGTCATGACCGGCTCCGAGTTCATCGAATACCGCATCCAGCACCTGCTCGACCGGCTGGCACGCGGGGAGACCGCCGAGATCGGCGTACGGGTCGAGATGCACGGAGCCCGGGCCGTCGTACGGGGCCGCGTCACCGACGAGGAGTGCCGGGCGGCCGTTCTGCGCGTGGCCGGCGAAGAGCTGGCCGGCCTGGACTGGTACGACGACCTCTCGGTGAGCCGCCCCGGCCCGCCCGACCACTCAGAGGAGCTGTCATGATCCGCGTGGCGGCGGTCGGAGACATCCACCTCGGACCCGACAGCGCAGGGCTGCTGCGGCCGGCCTTCGACACCCTCGGCGACTGCGCCGACGTGCTGCTCCTGGCGGGCGACCTGACGCGGCACGGCACCGCGGAGGAGGCCCGGGTGGTGGCCTCGGAGGTGGCCGGGCTGCCGGTGCCCGTGGTCGCGGTCCTCGGCAACCACGATTACCACAGCGACCAGCAGACGGCCGTAGCCCGGGAACTGCGGGCCGCGGGCGTGCACGTCCTGGAGGGCGAGGGCGTGCTCCTCGACCTGGGCGGCCGCAGGGTCGGCGTCGCGGGCACCAAGGGCTTCTGCGGAGGCTTCGTGGGGCGCAGCGGCAGCGAGTTCGGCGAACCGGAGATGAAGGAGTTCATCCGCTGCACCCGTTCCTATGCCGAGGGGCTCGGCCGGGCGCTGCGCGAACTGCGCGAAGCCGGCAGCACGCTGCGCATCGCGCTCACCCACTACGCGCCGGTACCCGACACGCTGGCGGGTGAGCCACGGGAGATCTACCCCTTCCTCGGCAGCTACCTCCTGGCGGAGGCGGTGGACGAGGAGGGAGCCGACCTGATGGTCCACGGACACGCCCACCAGGGCACCGAACACGGGATGACGGCGGGCGGCGTCCGCGTGCGCAACGTCGCCATGCCGGTCATCGACCGGGCCTTCGCCGTCTACCACGTCAGCCCCGACGGGCACGGGCCCGACGGGGGTGGGGCCTGGGGTTTGGGGTAGGCGCCCGGCGTGAACTACGTCAGTCCCGGCAAGGAGTACTCGCGCGACAGCCGGTACATCACCACCCGCATCACCGCCGACGGACGCGACGGCTACGCAGTGGAGCCGGGCCGCTACCGCCTGGTGGTGAGCCGGGCCTGTCCGTGGGCGAGCCGGGCCGTGATCGTACGGCGGCTGCTCGGACTGGAGCAGGCCCTGCCGATGGCGATCGCCGGGCCCGTGCACGACGAGCACAGCTGGACGTTCGACCTCGATCCGGGCGGGCGTGACCCCGTACTGGGCATCGAGCGGCTGGAGGAGGCGTACCTGGCCCTCGACCCGGGATACGACCGCGGCATCACGGTGCCGGCGATCGTGGACGTGCCGACCGGGAAGGTGGTGACCAACGACTTCCCGCAGATCACGATCGACATGTCGCTGGAGTGGGCGCCCCACCACCGGGCGGGGGCCCCCGTGCTGTACCCGCCCGCGCTGCGGGCGCACATCGACGCGGTGAACGAGGTGGTCTACCGGGACGTGAACAACGGCGTCTACCGGGCCGGTTTCGCCGGGTCGCAGGAAGCGTACGCCGACGCCTACGAGCGGTTGTTCGCCCGGCTCGACTGGCTCTCCGACCGGCTCGCCGGCTCCCGGTACCTCGTCGGGGACACGATCACCGAAGCCGACGTACGGCTGTTCACGACCCTGGTCCGCTTCGACGCCGTCTACCACGGCCACTTCAAGTGCAACCGGCGCAAGCTGAGCGAGATGCCGGTGCTGTGGGCGTACGCGCGGGACCTGTTCCAGACGCCCGGTTTCGGCGACACCGTCGACTTCGACCACATCAAGCGGCACTACCACCTGGTGCACTCCGACATCAATCCCACCGGCATCGTGCCCGAGGGCCCCGATCTGGCGGGCTGGACGGCGCCGCACGGGCGCCACGCGCTGGGCGGGCGGCCGTTCGGCGACGGCACGCCGCCGGGGCCGGTCGCCCCCGGGGAAACGGTGCCGGCCGGCCACACCGCGCCCGGTGCTTGAACGGCTCCTGCCGGGGCAGGCGCCGAGCGTGCAGTCCTAGCCGTGTCCGGGGGGAAGAAGGAGGTGGATCAGGTGCGCATCGCTTTCCTCACCGCACCCGAAGGCGTCGAAGAAGTCGAGCTCACCGAACCGTGGAAGGCCGTCGAGGGCGCCGGCTGGAATCCCCAGCTGGTCTCGACCGCATCCGGGCAGGTACAGGCCTTCCGTCACCTGGACAAGGCCGGCCGCTTCACCGTCGACCACATCCTCGCGGGTGACACCTCGGAGGCCTTCGACGCGCTGATCCTTCCGGGCGGGGTCGCCAATCCCGACGCCCTGCGGATGAACGAGCGCGCCGTGGGGTTCGCCCGGAGCTTCTTCACCGAGGGCAAGCCGGTCGCCGCGATCTGCCACGCCCCCTGGCTGCTGGTGGAGGCGGACGTCGTACGGGGCCGGACGCTGACCTCCTGGCCGAGCCTGGCCACCGACATCCGCAACGCCGGCGGCACCTGGGTCGACGAGCCGGTCCACGTCTGCCGGGCGGCGCCGACCACTCTGATCACCAGCCGGAAGCCGGACGACCTGGACGTCTTCGGCGCCACCGTCGTCCGGGAGTTCGACGAGCACATGCGGCGGGGCGACACGGACGACACGCTGATCGGCTACCGGGTCGAGGCGTCCGACGGGCACATCGGCACGGTGGACCGCCACTCGCCCGAGGCGGGACGGGAGCACCTCGTCATCGACACCGGTCCGTGGATCTTCGGGCGCCACGTGCTGGTTCCGGTCGGCGTGGTGGGCCGGGTGGACACCGGGAACCGGACGGTCCATCTCGCCGCCACCAAGGCCGAGGTCAAGGACTCTCCCGACTTCGAGAGCGGACGCCACGAGGACGATGTGGCCGCCATCCGCCTCATCGAGCAGTACTACGCCAACCGGCACATGTGAGGCCAGGCCGTCATGCAGGCCGAAGGCCCCGGGACGGAGGCCCACCATGTCGACGAACACGCTCATAGCCGTCATCGCGGCCGCGGTGGTCGTGGTGATCGTCCTTTCGGCCATTCTGTGGCTGCTCGCGCGCCGACGCCATCTGCGCGACCGCTTCGGTCCGGAGTACGAGCGCGCGGTGGAGGAGAAGGGCGGCACGCTGGCCGCCGAGCGCGAGCTGCACGCCCGTGAGGAACGGCACGACAAGCTCGACATCAAAGAACTCCCCCCCGAACGGCGGCGCCAGTACTCCGAGGAGTGGAGCGGCGTCCAGGAGCACTTCGTCGACCGTCCTGCGGGCGCCGTCGACGAAGCCGACGACCTCGTGTCGAGGCTGATGACGGAGCGCGGCTATCCGACCGAGGGATATCAGGGAGCGGTCCGCGACCTGTCGGTCCGGCACAGTCGCACGCTCGACCACTACCGGTCCGCGCACGACGTGCGGGTGCGAAGCGCGAAGGGACAGGCGACGACGGAGGAACTGCGCGGGGCGATGGTGCACTACCGCGCCCTGTTCGAGGAACTGCTCACGGATCAGAGGAGCCGGTGAGTGACATGCAGACCCACGACGACGAGAACCGGGAGACCACGTCCGGACTGAGCACGGAGGATCTGGCCCAGGTGGACCAGACGGACGAGGAGCGGCAGACGGCGGTCTACCCGGGCGAGGCGACCGGGGACGCCATGCCCGGCGGGACCACGACGGACCGGGACGCCGGCGAGACCGCCGGCGATGAGGAGTTCGGCGGCGGGAGCGCGGCCGACCGGGACGTGGACGACACCGCGACCGACCGGGACTTCGGCGGCACCGCGACCGCCGGCGACCGGGACTTCGGCGACACCGCCGCCGCCACGGAGCGGGACGAAGGGGCTCCTGCCGACCGGTCGGCCGGAACGGGCGCCGGTGGCGACGAGGAACAGCCGCTGCTCTCCACCGGGGACGCGGAGCGGTACCGCACTGCCTGGAGCGAGATCCAGGGCCGCTTCGTCGACGACCCGCAGGACGCGGTCACCTCCGCCGACACGCTGGTGGCCGAGGTCATGCAGAGCCTCGCAGGGACCTTCGCCACGCACAAGCGGGAGCTGGAGGGCCAGTGGCAGGGCGGCGGCGAGGTCGCCACGGAGGACCTGCGGCAGGCGCTGCAGCACTACCGCTCGTTCTTCAACCGCCTGCTGAAGACCTGAGCCCCTGCCCCGGGCCGCCACAACCACAAACAAGCTGCACAACGCCCGGCAGACTGCCTCCCACGCGGAGTGGGAGGCAGTCTGCCGGGCGTTGTGGCGCCTGAACGCGCCGGGGCCGATGCCGGGGGCGTTCACCAATAGTGCCGTCGGCCTCCGACCGCGTGCCCCACCGCGCCGAGCACCCACAGCACCAAGCCGATCAGTACGAGGATCAGGCCGATCGTCCACAGGATCGATATCCCGAAGACGAAGCCGAGGATCAGCAGAATCACGCCGAGGATGATCATGAGTATCTCCTTGTCCTACACAAGCCCGGACACCCTGCGTGTACCACTTTTGAGGCGGTTCACGCCTCTGCGGACAAACTCCGGATCTCCGCATACCGGCATCTCCGCATACCGCCCCATCGGCTCCTGTCAAGTAACGAACAGCAGGGGCTACGACCCCGGCCCTCCTCCCGGCACGGTGGAAATCCACCGCCCTGCACCAGAGCAGGAGCGGACCACCGTCCGGATCAGAGGCAGCCATGTCCCGTCGCGCAGGGGTCTTCGTGACCCGTCGCCCCCGACTCGTGCTGCTGGCCGCGCTGGTGTTCCTCGTACTCTCCGCGGTGTTCGGCGCGGAGGCGACCGGCCGGCTGAAGTCACAGGGCTACGACGACCCGCGGTCCGAGTCGAGCCGCGCGGCCGTCGTGGCGGCCGAGCGTCTGGGGGCGTCCCCCAATCTGGTCGTCGTCGCGCAGGCCCGCGGCGGTTCCGTCGACGGTCCGGCGGCCCGGGCGGCCGGTGAGAGCCTGACCAGGTTCCTCGCGGCCCGCCAGCACGTGAGCCGGGTGGCCTCGTACTGGACCGGCGGCGCGTCGGAGCTGCGCAGCCGTGACGGCCACGCGGCGATGCTGGTCGCGCACGTGGACGGCGAGGGGGAAGAGCTCGCAGCGCGGGTCAAGCGGCTCGGCAGCGAGCTGACCGGCCCGGAGGCCTCCACGACGGCCCTGACCGTGCACGTCGGGGGCACGGCCCTGGTCGACGCGGAACTCCAGGACATCTCGGAGTCCGACCTGAAGCGCGCCGAGTCCGTCGTCCTGCCGGGGACCCTGATCCTGCTGGTCCTGGTGTTCGGCAGCGTGGTGGCCGCTGCGCTGCCCCTGCTGATCGGGGTCCTGGCCATCGCCGGGACTCTGCTGGTCCTGAGCGTTCTCGGCTCCGTCACGGACGTCTCCGTGTTCGCGCTCAACCTCACCACGGCGCTCGGCCTGGGGCTGGGCATCGACTACGGACTGCTGGTCGTCTCGCGGTTCCGCGAAGAGCTCGCCCTCGGCTACCGGCCGCGCAACGCGGCCATACGGACCGTGCGCACCGCGGGCCACACCATCGGGTTCAGCGCGGCGACGGTCTCCGCCGCCCTCGCGACGCTGCTGGTGTTCCCTCCGTACTTCCTGCGCTCCTTCGCCTACGCGGGCATCGCGGTGGTGGCCATCGCGGCAATCAGCGCCATGACCGTGCTGCCGGCCCTGCTCGCGCTGCTCGGGCACCGGGTGAACGCCTGGGCCATACCGTGGCGCCGCAGGGCCCGGGAGGGCTCGGAGTCGCGCTTCTGGAAGGGGCTGGCGCGGTACGTCGTACGCCGCCCGCTGATCGCGGCGCTGCCGGTGATCGGGCTGCTGGTGGTGCTCGCCGGGCCGTTCGCGCACGCCGGGTTCGCCACCCCCGACGACCGGGCGCTGCCGGTGAGCGCTTCCAGCCGGCAGACCGGGGACCTCGTGCGCGGCGCGTTCGACATGAAGGGCTCCAGCGCGCTCACGGTCGTCCTCACGGGTACGCCGTCCGCGCCGGCGCAGGAGGACTACGCCCGCCGGTTGTCCGCGCTCCCCCAGGTCGCCCAGGTCGCAGGGCCCGCAGGCGGCTTCCGGCACGGCGAGCGAGCGGCAACCTCCGGCCCCGCCGCACCCACGGCCCCCGCCGGATCCACGGCCGAGCCCGCCGGACACGGCCCGGCCCTGCTGTCGGTGGTCCCGCTGGCCGACCCCCGCTCGCACGCCGCCCAGCAGCTCGTGCACGACATCCGCGCGACTCCCGCCCCGGCGGGCGCCGACGTCCTCGTCGGCGGACCGAGCGCGGTCCTCGTCGACGCCAAGGACACGGTGGGGAACCGGATTCCGCTCGCGCTCTGCGTGATCACTCTCACCACCTTCGTGCTCCTGCTCGGCTTCACGCGCAGCCTGCTGCTGCCGCTGAAGGCCATCGCGCTGAACGCCCTGAGCCTCGTGGCCGTCCTGGGAGCCATGGTGTGGATCTTCCAGTCCGGCCACCTGAGCGGCCTGCTCGGCTTCACCCCCGGACCGCTCAGCACGACCATGCCGGTGCTGCTGTTCTGCATCGTCTTCGGGCTCTCCGTGGACTACGAGGTCTTCGTCCTCGCGCGCATCAAGGAGGCGCACGAGGCCGGGGAGGACAACGCCGGCTCGATCGTCTCGGGCATCGCGCACACGGGCGGAATCGTCACGACCGCCGGTTCCCTGCTCGCCTTCACCCTCCTGAGCTTCGGCACCTCCCGGGTCTCCCTCCTGCAGTTCTTCGGGATCGGCGCGGGCCTCGGGGTCCTCCTCGACGCCACGCTCGTACGGGGCGTCCTCGTACCGGCGCTCATGCGCCTGGCGGGCGACCTGAACTGGTGGGCACCGCGGCTGCTGCGGCCCAGGGTGCCGCGCCCGGCTCCCCGCCCGCCCCCGGCCACCGCCGGGAACCGCCCTCCGGGCCGGTGCCCACCGGGCCGCATCCCCGGCCGTACCCCCGCCAGACCCCACCCGCACACCCGCACCCCCGTCCACGCGCGCCGCTGACCGTCACGGCGCTACCACAAGGAAGATCCCTCATGACCGACATCGCCATCACCGGACTCGGCTGCCGCTTCCCCGGCGCCCCCGACATCCGCGCCTACTGGAAGCTCCTGATGAGCGGCGAACGCCAGTTCTCCGCCGTCCCCCCGGAGCGCTGGAACCACGCGACCTTCCACTCGCCCGGCAATCCGTCGGCCCGCAACGCCGCCTACACCGACCAGGTCGCCTTCCTGGACGACGTGGACCGCTTCGACGCCCTGCACTACGGGGTGCCGCCCGCCCATGCCAAGGCGATGGACCCGCAGCACCGGCTGATGCTCGACGTGGCCCGCGAGGCCCTCGACGACGCGGGGATGGGCCGCCGTGACTTCGACCGGGAGAACACCGGGGTGTTCATCGGAATGTCGGTGTCCGACTACAAGGACCTCATGGCGCTCCCGCTCCGGGCCATCGCCATGGCCGAGGAGTCGCGGGAGGCGGACGACCCCGAGGCCCTCGACGCGGCCAAGAAGCGGGCGGAGCAGCAGCTCGGCGTCATCCACTCCTTCAGCCTGCCCGGGAGCCTCCTCAACATGGCGGCCGGCACCGTCAGCCGCCGGTTCGACCTCGGCGGCCCCAGCATCGCCGTCGACGCGGCCTGCTCCAGCTCGCTGGTCGCCCTCGACCAGGCGATCGCCCAGCTGCGCCAGGGCAACTGCCGGATCGCCGTCGTCGGCGGGGTGTACCTCAACCTCACCCCCGACAGCCTGGTCGGCTTCTCCAAGCTCCGTGCGCTGTCCGCCGCCGGGGTGTGCCGCCCGTTCGACGAGAGCGCCGACGGCTTCGTCCTGGGCGAGGGCGCCGGCGCCGTGATCGTACGGCCGCTGGCCGACGCCCTGGCCGACGGCGACCGCGTGTACGCGGTGATCAAGGGCATCGGCTCGGCCAACGACGGTGCCTCTCCCGGACCGGTGGCCCCGACCCCCGAGGGCCAGCTGCGCGCCATGCTCCGGGCCTACGACGACGCCGGGGTCGCCCCCTCCTCCGTGGGCTTCCTCGAGGCCCACGGCACCGCCACCTCCCTCGGGGACCGTGCCGAGGTGGAGGCGCTGCGCCGGCTGCGCACCGAGTTCCCGGACGACGACCCCTCCCTGTGCTACCTCGCCTCCGGCAAGGCCCTGATCGGGCACTCCCTGTCCGCGGCGGGCATCGCGGGGCTGATCAAGACGGCACTGGTCGTCCACCACCGCACGATCGTGCCGCAGCCCGACACCACCCCCCATCCGGAGCTGCGCATCGCCGCCGCGGGCCTGCGCATCGCCGACACCGCGCGGGAGTGGCCGAGCCCGGGCGCCCCGCGGCGGGCCGCCGTCAGCTCGTTCGGCTTCGGCGGCACGAACGTCCACGTGGTCCTGGAGGAGCCGCCCGCGGTGCCCTTCTGCCACCCCTCGGCAGGCGCCGGAGGCACGGGCGGCGCGGACGTCACGGACGGCGTCGCACCGCAGCTCGTCCTGCTGTCGGCCGGCAACATCCAGCTGCTGGACCGGCACATCGGCGAGGTACTCGACGCGGTGGAGGGCTCCCCCGGGATGACCATCGCGGCCCTGGCCCACACCCTGGGCTCGCGCGAGCCGCTGACGGCCCGGCTCGCGATCGTGGCCGCCGACACCGACACCTACGTCCAGCGCCTGCGCCTCGCCCGTCAGCAGCTCCAGGACGGCGCCCGGGGCGACCTCGGCGACGGCGCCTTCGCGGCCGACGCCCCCCTGCCGGCCGCACGGCGCCGCATCGCCTTCCTCTTCCCCGGGGCGGGCAGCCAGGGGCCGGGGATGATGCAGGACCTCTACGAGCGCTTCACCGGCTTCCGGTCGACCGTCGGCCTCCTCAGCGCCGTGGCCCGCCGGGACACCGGCTGCGACCTCACCGACCTGGTGTACGGGGAGGCGGCGAGCCCCCGTCGCGACGACGAGGAGCTCCGGCGACGGCTGGCCGCCACCGATGTGTGCCAGCCCCTGCTCGGTACCGTCCAGATCGCCGCCACCCACCTCCTGGCCGGCTGCGGCGTCACCCCCGACCTGACCCTCGGCCACAGCGTCGGAGAGTTCGCCGCGGCCGCGGCGGCGGGAGCCCTCACCGACGAGGACACCGTCCGGCTGCTGGTCCACCGGGGCGCGACCCTCCGTGAGACGGAAGCAGGCTTCCCGGGCGGGCTGCTCGCCGTACAGACCGACGCGGAGAGCTGTCGCGGGCTCATGAACGGCATCGACGAGGTGTGGCTGGCCTGCTTCAACCAGCCGCGGCAGGTCGTGGTCAGCGGTACGCCGCACGGGCTCGACGCCATGCGGCGGTCCTGCGCAGAAGCCGGCATCGTCACCGTGACGCTCGAGGTGTCCAACGCCTTCCACTCGCCGCTGCTGGCCCTCGTCGAGGAGCCCCTGCGCGCCGACCTCGCCGAGCGCACCATCACCAGCCCCGTCCTGCCGTTCGTCTCGTCCGTGAACGCGGAGGTCTGCACCGACCCCGAGCGACTGCGCCACGTGTGGGCCCGGCACGCGTCCGCGCCGGTCCACTTCGACGACGCCGTGCGCACGGCCTACGACCAGGGAGCCCGCGTTTTCCTCCAGGTGAACGGCGGCAACTCGCTCCTCTCCTCCGTCCGCCGCAACCTCGTCGGCCACGGTGACGTCCACGTCATCCCCGTCGCGGGGGCGGCGCCGGACGGCGGACGCAGCTTCGTGCTGGCCCTGGCCCGGCTCGCGGTCATGGGCGTCCCCGTCGACCCGCGCGCCCTGGTGCCCGAGGCGGACCGCCGACTGCTGGACCTGCCGGTGGCCAAGCTCGACGCCCAGTCCTACTGGACGTCGCCCAAGCGCCCCGCGAAGAAGGGCACGCCCTCCACCTCCTCCCCCCGCACGCCCCGGCCCGCACCTCCTCAGGAGAGCTCGATGAACGACCCCGTGAACGAAACGCCCGACCACCCCGAACTGCTCCGGCTCATCCAGCACCAGGTGGCGCTGCTCAGCCGCCTCACCGAGGCGCTCTCCGAGCCGGGCGCCGCCCCGCCGACGGCCGAGGCCGTACCAGCGCCCGCCTCACCGGCCGTCGTCCCCGAGCCGGAGACCCCCGTGCTCCAGGAGAGCCCCACGGTCAGCGAGGTCCTTGAGGTCCCCGAGTCCGTTGATGTCCTCGAGTCCGTTGAGGCCCCCGAGTCCGTTGAGGTCCTCGAGGCCCCCGAGGCAGCCGCCGACCCGCCCGTTTCCCTCGCACCGGCCGGCGAGCCCTCGCCGACCGGGAGCATCGACGAGGTCACCGACGTCGTGTTGGACCATGTGGCCCGGGTCAGCGCGTTCCCGTTGGATCATCTGCGCCACGACCAGCTGCTGATCGACGATCTCGGTTTCGACTCGCTGATGCTGACCGACCTGTTCGTCTCCCTGAAGCGGCAGTGGCCGCAGTGGAGGTTCGACGAAGCGGCGGCCGACCGGCCGACCGTCGGGAAGATCGCCGCGTTGATCGCGACGGGCCCTTCGGGCGCCCCCGCCGCAGCCGTGCCGGCCCAGGGCTCCGACGACCACGTCGACGAAGCCCCGCCGGCGCCGCCCGTCCACCTGAGCGTGGTCCCCGCGCCCGCCGGCCCGCCGCACACGGACCGTTCGGCTCCGGCCGACTCCCCGGCGTCCCCGCTGCCCGAGGAGGACACGCGCATCGAGTGCTTCCCGGAGGTCGCCGCCCACGCCGAGCGCATCGCCGCACTCGCCCGGGTGGAGCTGCCCAACCCGTACTTCCTCGTCCACGAAGGCGGCATGACGGCCACGACCGTCATCGACGGCCGGGAGCTCGTCTCGTTCTCCGGCTACAACTACCTGGGCCTGGCGACGCACCCCCGGGTGAACGAGGCGGCCAAGGACGCCGTCGAACGCTACGGCACGTCGGTGTCGGCCAGCCGGCTGCTGTCCGGCAGCCGTCCGCTCCACCTGGAACTCGAGGCGGAACTCGCCGACCAGCTCGGGTGCGAGGCCTCGATCACCCTGGCCAACGGGCACGCGACCAACGTCACCGTGATCGGGCACCTCGTCGGGCCGGGGGACCTCGTCATCCACGACTCCCTGTCCCACGACAGCATCCTGCAGGGGTGCAAGCTCTCCGGCGCGACCCGGCGGCCGTTCCCGCACAACGACGCGGCCGCCCTCGACGCCCTCCTCACTCGGATTCGTCACCAGTACCGGCGGGTGCTCGTCGTCATCGAGGGCGTCTACAGCATGGACGGCGACATCGCCGACCTGCCCGCCCTCGTCGAGGTCAAGCGCCGGCACGGCGCGCTGCTCATGATCGACGAGGCGCACAGCATCGGCACGATCGGCGCGAGGGGCCGCGGGATCGGGGAGTACCACGGCACGGAGCGCTCGGCCGTCGACCTGTGGTCGGGCACGCTGTCGAAGGCGCTGGGAAGCTGCGGCGGCTACGTCGCCGGGGACCGCTCGGTGATCGAGTACCTGCGCTACACCGTTCCGGGCTTCATCTTCAGCGGGGGCATGACGCCGGCCGACACGGCGGCGGCGCTGGCGGCGCTGCGCGTGCTGCGGGCCGAGCCGCAGCGGGTGGCACGTCTCGCGGAGAACGCCGCGCTGTTCGCCCGCCTCGCGCGCGATGCGGGCATCCCCATCGGGGACAGTCACGACACGCCGATCGTGCCGTGCATCATCGGGGACTCGCTGAAGACCCTGCAGCTCGCGGAGCGCCTGTTCCAGCAGGGCATCAGCGTCAACCCCATCCTCCACCCGGCTGTACCGGAGGAACTGGCCCGGCTGCGCTTCTTCGTCACCTGTGAGCACACGCCCGATCAGATCCGGGACACCGTGACCGCGCTGGAGCTCGGGCTGCGGCACCCGGACACGGCCCGCGCCGCCTGAGGCCTCCGCCATGGACACCATGTTCCGCCCGATCGCGCCGGGCCCCGTCCACCGCTGGGGCGGAGCCGCCCTCATCGTGGCCCGGCGCCCCGACCTCCATGGGACACCGGTCCTCTCACCGGCCGAACAGCGCGTGGTCCGGGCGCTGCCCGCCTGGCGGCAGGCCGAGTGGGCGGCCGGGCGGCTGCTCGCCAAGCGCCTGGCCGGCGAGGTCGCCGGCGCTCCGGCGGCGGGGGTGGAGGTCCTTCCCCGGGACGACGGCAGCCCGTGCGCCTTCGTCGGTGGCAGCCCGCTGCCGGGCGTACACCTCTCCATCAGCCACACCGCCCATCACGTCGCCGCGGCACTCGCACCGGAACCGGTCGGAGTGGACCTGTGCGAGACGGCCTCGGCCGCCGCGGTACGCCGGGTCGCCGACCACGCGCTCTCCCCCGAGGAGCTCCGCCTCGTCGGCACGGACCGGCCCGAAACCTTGGCCGGCGCGTGGGCGCTGAAGGAGGCCGCGGTCAAGGCCGACCGGAGCGGTGTCTTCGGTGCCGCTCCGCGCCGCATCGTGATCCTCGGCCTGCGGCCGCCCGTACTGGGCGGGCGGCGCCGCGCGATGGTGTGGCGGGCGGGGGACGCGGTCCTCGCCCTCGTCCTCGCGCGCGGCCGTGCCGCGGACGCTCCCCGCGGCCCCTCGTGACGGCACTGCGTTGGTGCTCACTGCCCCGCCGGATCATGCTTGTCAGTGGAGCCCCTGGCCGTGCAGGTTCCCGTGGGACAGCGGGCAAGAACTAGCGAGGGCGAGATGAGCTGCGATGGAGCGACTTCCCACCTCTCCTGGTGAGCGGCCGGAGGCGACGGACCCGTCCCCCGAGCCGGCGTACTCGGCCACGGCCACCGTCAACGAGCAGGGCATCGTCACGGAGTGGAGCGAGGGTGCCCGTCGACTGCTCGGCTACGCGCCCTCCGAGGTCGTGGGGACCTCCGCCGCCGGTCTGCTCGCCGAAGGGGCCGGGGACGCGGCGCAGCCGGACCCGGCCGGACAGGAGCGGTGGAGCGGCACCGTGGCGCTGCGGCACCGGGACGGGCGGCGGCTGGAGGTGGGGCTGATCGCGCACCGCTGGACGTCCACCGGCGGGACCGCCAAATGGACCGTGGTGTGCGCCGTGGGAGGCGAGCCCGACACTCCCTGGGACGCGTCACTGAAGGAATGGGCGTTCACCCAGTCCCCCTGCTTCCTGGCCGTCTTCGATGCGGACCTGCGGCTGGTGCGGGCGAATGCAGGCATGGAGCGCACCCTGTCCCTCACGGAGGCCGAGATGCGCGGGCTGCGGCTGCCGGAGATCGCGCCGGATCCCGTGAGCGACGAGACCGAGCGGAAGATGCGGCTGGCGCTGGAGACGGGTGAGCCGCAGTACGCGGACGCCTTCGTACGCCCCACGGGCGGGAGCGCGGAGCACGGCTGGGCGACCTCGCTGGCGCCCTTGCGGGACCCGGACGGCCGGGTCCGCGCCGTGTACCTGGCCGCGCACGACCGGACGGAGATCGAGGGCGATCTGCCGCAGATGCTCGTTCCGAACGTCGCCGCCGCCCGCATCGGCACCACCCTGGACAGCGCCCGCACCGCGCAGGAGCTGACCGACGCCGCGGTCCCCCGGCTCGCCGACTTCGCGGCCGTCGACCTGCTGGACCCGCTCCCGCGCGGGGACGAGCCGTCCTCCCGGACCGTGGCGGGGCCGGTCACCGTGTGCCGCACCGCGGTGCGGTCGATCCTCGAAGGAACTCTCGAAGGAACTCCGGAGTCCCAGGTCGCGGTCGGGGAGACGACCGTCTATCCGGCGCTGTCGCCTCCCGTCGAGTGTCTGGCCACGGGCCGTGGCGCCGTGTTCGCGGCGACCGACCCGGCCATCACCCGCTGGGTGGCCGAGGACCCGGGGGCCGCCTGGATCGCCGCGTACGGGACCCACTCGATGATGGTGGTGCCGCTGCGTGCCGGCGGTATCACCCTCGGCCTGGCCGTTTTCGGCCGGCACCAGAGCCGGGAGCCCTTCCAGCCGGACGACCTCTCACGGGCGGAGGAGCTCACGGACACGGCGGCCGTCAGCATCCACAACGCGCGCCGCTACCCCCGCGAGCACACCTCCACCATGACGCTGCAGCGCAGCCTGCTCCCGCACACGCTGCCCCCGCAGGCGGCGCTCGTGGAGATCGCCTCCCGCTACCTGCCCGCCGGGACCGAGGCCGGCGTGGGCGGCGACTGGTTCGACGTGATCCCGCTGTCGGGCGCCCGGGTGGCCCTGGTGGTCGGCGATGTCGTCGGCCACGGCATCCGTGCCGCGGCCACCATGGGGCGGCTGCGCACCGCGGTCCGGACCCTGGCGGACGTCGACCTGCCGCCCGACGAGCTGCTCACGCACCTCGACGACCTGATCATCCACCTGTCCGCCGACGACGCTGACCGGGACGGCTCCGGAGAGGCCGCGGGGGGCATCGGCACCACCTGCCTGTACGTGGTCTACGACCCGGTCACCCGCCGGTGCACGGTCGCCCGGGCCGGCCACCCACCGCCCGCCGTGGTCTCCCCCGAAGGCTCCGTCTACCTCCTCGACGTGCCGGCCGGCCCGCCGCTGGGCCTGGGGGGCCTGCCCTTCGAGACCCTCGAGGTCGAGCTCCCCGAGGGCAGCGTCCTGGCCCTGTACACCGATGGTCTGCTCAAGGCCCGCGACCACGACATCGACGAGGCCCTGGACATCATGTTCGCGGCCCTCGCCCGTCCGGCCTCCACGCTGGAAACGGTCTGCGACCGGGTCCTGACCGCCCTGTTGAGCCACCGTCCCGACGACGACGTCGCCCTGCTGGTCGCCCGGACCCAGGCCTTGCATTCCGACAAGGTGGTCGTCCTGGACCTGTCCTCCGACCCCTCCGTCGTCGCCCACGCCCGCCGGCACACCACCGACCAGTTGACCGCCTGGGGGCTGGAGGAGGCCGCCTTCGTCACCGAGCTGCTGGTCAGCGAACTGGTCACCAATGCCATCCGCTACGGCGAGCCGCCCATCCAGCTGCGGCTGATCCACGAGGACACCACGCTGATCTGCGAGGTCTCCGACGCGAGCCACACCGCCCCGCACATGCGGCGGGCCCGGATCTTCGACGAGGGAGGACGGGGCCTTCTGCTGATCGCCCAGCTGGCCGAGCGCTGGGGCACCCGGCACGCCCCCGTGGGCAAGACCATCTGGGCCGAGCAGTCCCTCGTCGGGTTCTGAGGGCGGCGAGGGGCCGCCACCCACGGGTGCGCGAGTCCCTGTGACACGGCTGTGACAGTCGACGGACACGCTCATGAAGTGGCGCGGTCAAGGTTTTCTCAGGGACAAAAACCGACATTCCGGTAAATGTCCCTCTGCTTCCGAGGAAGTGAGCAGCGATGACCTGACCGATCCGTCGGAGGAAATCCCATGAGCCTCACCCTCACCGCGCCGCACGTCGCCGAAGCCCCCGCATCCGCACTGGCCCCGCGCGAGCAGGAGGCCCTGCGCCACATCGCCTCAGGCTGCACCTACCTGCAGACGGCCCGCCTCATGGGACTCTCCAAGCACACGGTCGACGCCTACCTCCGGCGCATCCGGGCCAAGCTGGGCATCAACACCACGGCCGAGATGACCCGACTGGCCATCTCCCTGGGCCTGTGACATCCGGCCACCCCCGTCGTCACAAGAGCGCCGGCCGCCCCTGAGGGCGGCCGGCGCTCTTGTGACGCCCGGGTCTCAGAAGACCGCCCAGGCCCAGTCCGGCGGCTCCGGTGGGGGCACGGGTTTCGGCACGGAGCCGGCAGGCACCGCGTCCTCGCGGGCGTGCGGGTCCGCGCCCGCGCCGGCTCCGCTCATGGTGGCGGCGCGCAGGGCGGCCACGAATTCCAGGCAGGACTCGTAACGGTCCTCGGGGACCTTCGCCAGGGCCTTCGCCATGACCTCGTCGGCGGCGGGCGCGAGGCCCGCCTCCCGCTCCGTCAGCAGCGGAGCCGGGTCGTACTGGTGCGCCCACAGCAGCGCCATGTCCTCTTCCCGCTGGAAGGGCGGCGCCCCGGTGAGACATTCGTAGACGACGCAGGCGAGGCTGTAGAGATCGCACCTGCCGTCCACCGGCCGACCGGAGATCTGCTCCGGCGCCATGTAGTCGAGGGTGCCGACGATCTCGCCCGCGGTCGTGATCCCGCTCAGGGAGAGCGACTTCTTCGTCAGTCCGAAGTCCGTGAGGTAGACGTGTTCGGGGTGGTCGAGGTCGGTGCCGGCCGCGATCAGGACGTTGCCGGGCTTGACGTCGCGGTGCACCAGATCGTGTGCGTGGGCCGCGTCGAGCGCGGAAGCCACCTGGGCGGCGATGCGCAGGGCGGTCGCGGCGGGGAGCGGGCCCTCCCGGTCCAGCATGGCCCGCAGGTCCAGGCCGGACACGTAGCGCATGGCGATGTACAGGACGCCCTCGGTCTCCCCGGCTTCGTAGATCGGCACGATGTGCGGGTGGTCGATCTTCGCGGCGACCCGCGATTCATGGGTGAAGCGGCGGCGGAAGGTGTCGTCGCGGGCCCGCTCCGGGGCGATGAGCTTGAGCGCGACCGTCCGGTCCAGGCGCAGGTCCTTGGCGCTGTAGACGACGGCCATGCCGCCGCGGCCGATCAGGCGCTCGATCCGGTAGCCCGCGATCTGCTGGCCGATCAGGCCGGAGGGCCGGCCCGTGTACTGGCTGAGGTTCGATGTCGTCACGCTCGGGCACCTCCCGCGCCCGGCCGGCGCGACAACGGCTCAGCGTCGCTGCGGTGCCCACGGGCGAAGGTGCCGATCATGTCGATCCCGTCCTCGGTAGTCGGACGACATGGCTCATTGGAAAGTCTATCCAGTGATCCACACGAATGCCCGGTCGGCTGGTCAGCCTTTGCCACCGTCGCCACCGGGCAGCCCCGGGGATTCGGGGTGGTGCGGGGATTTCTCTTTCCGTTTTCCGGTGAGTCCTTTCCCGCTGACACAAGTAAGCCCCGGCCGGCACATCCCGGTCATGCTGCGAAAAGTCGGGGCTTGACACACCCATGCGTCTTCGGTAAAAAGCCGCCGACGCGGCCGACCGTGGCCGGATCGGATCGCCCTGGCGGGGTCGCCGGCAGCCCCCACTCACGGCTGTGGGCCCCGGCCGGTACGGTTCCGCCCATGGATTCCGCAACGAGTTCGACCGCCGACCACTCGACGCCCTCGGCGGTGATCAAGGACACCGCACGTCAGCAGCTGGAGAAGCTGGGTGGCGCGGGACTCTCCCTGGAGGACCTCGCGCGCGACAGCGGGCTCCCCCTCACGGACGTGGAAGCGGTCTTCCCGCACCGGGACGATCTGCTGACCGCGCTGGTCATAGACGCCTACAACGGCTCCGGCGCCGCGATGGAGCAGGCCGACCAGGCCGCCCGGGACGCCGGGGCGTCAGCGGGGGCGCGGCTCCTCGCGGTGACGCGCGCGCTGCGCCGGTGGTCCTTCGACCACCCGGCCGAGTTCACGCTGATCTACGGCTCCCCCGTCCCCGGCTACCACGCCCCGCAGGACACGGTCCCGGCCGCCGCGCGCACGCCCGGGGTGCTCGCGGGCATCGTGCGGTCGGCGCTCGTGGACGGCGCCCTCACCCCGCCCCGGCGGGCGGTGCCCGGCCCGCCGCTGCTCCTGCCCGCGGCCGTGGAGGCCTTCGGCGGAGTACCCGAGGCTCCGTTCTCGGACATCATCGAGCGCGGCATCGTCCTGTGGAGCAATCTGATCGGCCTCCTGGTGTTCCAGGTCTTCAGCCGTACGCACGACAGCGTCCGGGACGAGGCGGCGTTCTTCGACTACGCCATCGCCGTGGCGGCCGAGAGCATCGGGCTCGAGGTACCCCTGGGCGAGAACACCGACTGAACCGTCCGCCGCGCCCGCGCGGCACGTGCAGAAAACCAGGTCGTGAACACCACCAGAACCCTCTGCTTCGTCATAGCGGCGCTCTCGTCGTACGCCGCGCTCGTCTACCGGCTGTCCCAGGCGCGGCGCAGCTGGAGGGACAGCGCCTACCGCACCCTGATCGCCACCCTGCTGCTCCAGTGCCTCACCTTCACGATGGGCGCCGTCGCGATGGGGGGCAGCAGCTTCCTGGGGGTCGGCAACCTCGCCATCCTCCTGATGCACCTGTCGGCGGTGGCCTTCTGCGTCAGCGCGCAGATCATCCTGCTGCGATGGGCGGCCGCGGACGAGGAGACGGTGCGCCGGACGCGCTACTGGCTGATCACCGGGATCGGCCTCGACGTGCTGCTGACAGCCCTCTTCTTCCTCGCCGACGGCGCCGGCCGGCCGGCCTCGGACTTCGACGGCACCAGTGAGCCGCTGCTCCTCACGTACCTCCTGGCCTTCATCGTCTCCCAGGCCGTTCCGTGCGTCTCCATCTACCGCCAGTGCGGCCCCTACGCCCGGATGACCGACAACGCGTCGCTGCGGCAGGCGCTGCGGCTGCTCTCGGTCACCGCGGTGGTGCTGTTCCTCTACTGCCTGGCCAGGACGGTCAACATCCTCACCGCGGCGGCCGGGGTCGACATCGGCGCCTGGAAGGTCACCGCTTCCGTCTTCAGCGCGGCGGGCATCGTCATGCTCTCGCTCGCCCTGACCATGTCCTCGTGGGGGCCCTCGGCCACCCGGCTCCTGGGATGGGCCCGCAGCTACCGGTCCTACCGGGCGCTGTACCCGCTCTGGCGGGACCTGTACGAGTCCTCCCCGGACATCGCCCTGGAGCCGCCCGGCTCCTCGGTCTCCGACCTCGACTACCGCCTCCACCGGCGGGTCGTCGAAATACGCGACGGATGGCGGGACTTGCGCCCGTACATCGACCGCACCGCCCACGGCGCCGGCGCACCGGATGCGGAGGCGAGCGAGGAGTCGCGGCAGGCGTTCACGGAGGCGGCGCAGATCAGGCAGGCCCTGCTCGCCAAGCGGACGGGGACCGTCCCGCAGGACAGCAAGGACGCGGGCGAGTTCGACGACCGCGACACGGACAACTTCGGTGCGGAAGTGGCCTGGCTCACCAAAGTCGCGGCCGCCTACAGTAAACTCGGCACCGCGAGTTGAGGGTTCCCGCCCGGTTTGCATCCCCCGTCAAACCGGGCGGGACTTCCCCCGTTCCCCCGTTTTCCTTGCGGGCCGGACGGGTGGCTCCCGCCCGGACTGGCCCGGCCTCTCCCCCGAGGGCCGGGCCAGTCCGATGTCCGCAGCCAACTTGGCAACCCCCGTCGGTCAAGTTAGCTGACAGCTATCGGCGAGACCCAACGGTGGCGGAGTCCAGGCCAATTGTCAACTGACCGCTAATCTGTGAAACTGCCGTATAGCCAAGGGCTATACAGGGAGGTGACGGGAGGAAGATTCACCATGACCGATACCGAGGCCGACGACCGGCCCCTGCTCGCGGCGCGCCTCGACGACCTGTTCAAGACGGTTCGTCCCAAGGGCAGGCACTGGACCAACGCCGAGGTGGCGGAGGAGCTGAAGCGGGCCAACCCCGAACTCAAGGTGGGGGGTGTGTACCTGTCGCAGTTGCGGACGGGGAAGCGCTCCAACCCCTCACCCGACCTCCTGGCCGCCCTCGCGCGCTTCTTCGGAGTTTCGGTCGCCTACTTCTTCGACGACCAGGTCGCCGAGTCGGTGCTCAGCCAGCTCGCCGCCATCGAGGCGCTGCGGCAGTCCGGGGTCCGCGCCGTGGCGATGCGGGCAGCCGGGATGAAGAAGGAGAACCTCCAGGCCATCACGGCCATCATGGACCAGTACCGGCAGATGCAGGGCCTTCCGCCCGTCACCGACTCCTCCGAGCCCGAATGAGGGGCGCCAGGAAGGAGCGGGCGGCCGATCAGGACCGCCGCAGCCGGCTCAAGAAGCTCCGGAAGGCCGGCGCCCAGCGGATCGCCGAGCTCGATCTTCCCCAGGCGACCGACGTGGCCGAACTGTGCCGCCACCTCGGTGAGGTGCGCGGCCGTCCGATCATCCTGGTCCCGATGCAGATGCCCTCGTCGCATCCGTGCGGCATGTGGGTCGCCGCGCGCGACGAGGACCTCATCTTCTACGACGCCAACACGACCGGCGCGCATCAGGAGCACATCATCTTGCACGAGCTGGGCCACATCATCTGCTGCCATCGCGGGGCGGGCGGGCTGGACGAGGCGGCGGCCCGTCTCCTGTTCCCCGACCTCGACCCCGACCTCGTACGCGACATGCTCCTGCGGGCGACGTACGACGACGTCCAGGAGCAGGAAGCGGAGATCATCGCCTATCTGCTCGCGCAGCGGATGGGCAACGCCGGGCAACGGCACGGGGCGTCACCGGTCGCGGAAGCGGGAGACGACGCCGATCCCGGAACGAGCGCGATGCTCAGCCGGATCGAACGCACCCTGATCTGAGGTGGTTCACTCACCGCGCGACCGCCGCCACCTCCTCGGCCAGGACCGAGACCGCGCGCCGGATGTCTTCCTCGCGGTGCTCGCTGGTGAGGAAGAAGCGCAGCCTCGACAGTCCCTCCTCCACGGCCGGGTGGAAGATCGGATCGGCGATGACGCCCCGGTCGAAGAGTCGGCCCGCGACGCGCAGGGTCTTCGCCGAGTCGCCCAGGATGCACGGCACGATCGGGGTGCCCCGGCTGGAGCCGGTCGCCAGCCCGGCCGAGGCCGCCAGGTCGAGGAAGAGCTCGGCATTGCGCCTCAGGGCGCGCACCCGGTGCGGTTCTGCGGTGATCAGCTCGGTGGCGGCCAGCGCCGCGGCCGCGTTGGGCGGGGTGAGGCCGACGCTGTAGACGAATCCCGGGAGCGTGTGGCGCAGCCAGCGCACCATCCGGGCCGAGCCGCCGAGGTAACCGCCGCAGCCGGCGAAGGCCTTGGAGAGGGTTCCCATCCACAGGTCCACGTCCGACCGGTCGACACCGAAGAACTCGCCGACGCCCCGGCCGTGTTCGCCGACGGTGCCGATGCTGTGCGCCTCGTCGACCATCAGCAGGGCTCCGTAGCGCTTCTTCAGGCCGATGACGGCCGGGAGGTCGACGAGATCGCCGTCCATGCTGTAGGCGCCCTCGACGGCGATCAGGACCCGCCGGAACCGGGAGCGGTTGAGCCGCAGCATGTGCTCCAGGCTGTCGATGTCGTTGTGGGCGAAGGGGCGTCGCGCCGCCCCGGACAGGGCGCAGCCCTGGAGGATGCTGTCGTGGGCGAGGGCGTCGTGCACGACGAGGTCGCCGGGGCCGATGAGGTGTCCGATCGCGGTGACGTTCGTGGCGTGGCCGCTCACCAGCGTCAGGCAGTCGCCCACGCCGAGGAAGTCGGCCAGTGCCCGCTCCAGGCGGATCGTCAGGTCCCGTTCGCCGGAGAGCACGCGGCTCGCGGAGACCGAGGTGCCGTACCGGTCCACGGCCCGGTGCACCGCCTCGCTGACCGCGGGGTGCCCGGAGAGCCCCAGGTAGTTGTAGCTGCCGAAGGAGAGGTACGGGCGCCCGCCGATCACCGTCGTGTCGCGGATGTTGCCCTCGTGGACCCGGAAGTACGGGAAATCCACCCCGCTGCCGGTGATCGACTCCAGGCGCTGCTCGAACTCGGCCACTTCGGGGAAGTCGTCGATGTTCGCCGTCCCGTCCCGCCATTCGGAACGCGGACGCGGGAGGGACGGTTCGGCGGGGGGCCGTCCCTCCGTGTGGTCCGGATCGACGAGCTCGATCAGCCGGCCGACGGTGAGGTCGCGCGAGAACAGTTCTTCGGTCCGGAAGTCCGGTACGCGTGTGGCGATGGCGGCTTCCAGCTCCTGCAACATCAGGGAGTCGAAACCGAGATCGGCCACCAGGGTCATGTGCTCGGCCACCTCGGAGAGGGGGAAGACCCCGGTCCGCGACACTTCTTCGCGCACGAGGGACGCGGCGGACCCGGCACCGGTCCGCGGCGTCGCTCCGGGTGCCGCCGCGTGCGCCGGGCCGGGCAGGTCCACCGGCCCGACCGGGTCCGTCACCTCGCGCTCCGACTCGTCCACGACCCAGTGCCGGCGCGGGGCGAGCGGACTGGGCGGCAGGGTGCAGGGCGGTATGCGTGCTCCGGCCGGACGGAACTGCGGGCCGGTGTCGCCGCGCTCCGGCTCCGGGTCGCGGCTGCGGCCCGCCTCCAGGTCCGCGGCGGCCTCGGTCAGCCGGGCGGCGGCGTCGGCCGAGTCCCGCGCCACCACGGTGAGGCGCTCGGCGAGCGGGGCCCGGCGGGCCAGGGTGTCCGCCACCGCGGCCGTCGGGGGCCGGTCCTCGGCGAGGGTCTGCGCCAGTTCCCGGGCGTAGCGGGCGAGGCCGGGCCGGTCGCGGGCGCTGAGGACCAGGAGGTGCGGCCCCCCGGCCGACGCCTCGGGGACGGCGGGTGCCACGGGGGGCTCCTCCACCACGAGGTGGACGCCGGTACCGCCGAAGCCGAAGGCGCTGACGCCCGCCCGGCGCGGCCGGCCGGTCGCGGGCCATGGGGTCGGTGTGGTCGGGACGGTCAGCCGCGCGGCGTCGAGCAGGGACCGGTCGGCCAGGTCGAACTCCGGTTGCGGCGGTATCACTCCCCGGTGCAGGGCCAGGACCGACTTGATGAGCCCCGCCAACCCGGCGGAGTTCAGGGAGTGTCCGACCACCGCCTTCACCGCGCCGAGGAAGGCGGGCGCGGCCTGCTCGCCGCGCAGTTCGCGCAGCACGCCGAGCTCGACGGGGTCGCCGACCGTGGTGCCGGTGCCGTGCGCCTCCAGATAGCCGACGGCGTCCGGGGGCAGGCCCGCGTCCCGGTAGGCGCGGCGCAGCGCTCGGAGCTGTCCGGCCGCCTGGGGGTGCATGCCGCCTTGGACGGTGCCGTCGTTGGCCGTTCCCACCCCCCGGATCACCGCGTAGACCCGGTCGCCGGCCGCTTGCGCGTCGGCCAGGGGCCGCAGGACGAGTACGCCGCCGCCCTCCCCCAGGACGAAACCGTCGGCCTGTGCGCCGAACGGCAGGCACCTGCCGCTGCGCGAGAGGGCGCCGATGCGGCACAGCCCCACCAGGAGGTCGGGGGCGAGGACGAGCTGGGCGCCGCCCGCGAGGGCGATGCGGGTCCGGCCCGCGCGCAGGGCGTGCACGGCGTTGGCCACGGCCATGAGTCCACCGGAGCAGGCCGCGTCTAGCGCGTAGCTCTCGCCGTGCAGGTCGAAGACCGAGCTGATCGTGTTCGGTCCCATGTTCAGCAGGAGTCCGGCCACGGACGTGCCGTGCAGCTCGTCGACCGCGCGGACCGTCTGCGGCCAGTGCGGGTCGCTCGCCCGCGCCCCGAACTCGCCGGCGGCCAGCTGGCGCATCCGTATTTTCAGGGTGCTGAGTTCGCGGTAGCCGCTCTCGGTGAGTGCCGTGATCACCGAGGTCTCCTCGCGGTCGAAGCCGTCGGCTTCCCATCCCGCGTCCTGGATCGCCTCGCGGGCGAGGTCGATCAGCAGCCGGGCCTGCGGATCCATCGCCCTGGCCCGCCGCGGCGGTATGCCGTAGTGCGCCGCGTCGAAGAGGTCCACGTCCGGCAGCAGCGCCATGGTGTCGGTGTAGGCCGAGGAGGCGTCACGGAAGTTGTCGCTGAGGAAGGCGGCGGCGCGCCAGCGCGAGTCCGGTATGCCGGAGAACTGGGCCTGCGGGGCGGTCAGGAGCCTCCAGTACTGGTTCACGTCGCGCGCCCCGGGGAACCGGCACGCCATCCCCACGACGGCGATGTCGTCGGGCCGCGTTCCCCTCGGCTCCGGCGCCGGATCGACCCCCGTCACAGCGGTCATGCCGTGGCCAGTCGCTCGCGCCACCAGTCCACGGTCTCCTTGACCTGCTCGTCCACGGGGGTGGCCCGTACCGCGAACGCGGCCTCGTAGGCGCTCGAGTCGACGACGAACGGACGGTCGAACTGGTAGCGGATCTCCTTGAGTTCGCGCAGGAGCGGGGAGAAGAGTGAGCCCACGCCCAGCACGGCCGGCGGGAGCCCGCGCACCGCGACCGGGCCCGTTCCCGCCTGGGCCGCGAGGCGGTCGACCATCTCGCGGACCGACAGCGCGGGCTCCGTGGGAACGTGCCAGGCGCGCCCCCAGGCCCGCTCCTCGGCCGCGACCTCGACCAGCGCCTTGGCCACGTCCGGCAGGTAGGTCCAGCTGTGCGGGGCGTCCGGGTCCCCCAGTGTGGAGACCGGCTTGCCGCGCAGCAGCGCGGGCACGACCCGTCCGGCCAGGTGGCCGCCGTCGGTCACGCCGGGTCCGAAGAAGTCCGAGGCCCGCACCTCGACCGCCTTGAGGCGGCCCTGCTCGTGCAGGGTCCGCGCGCGTTCCCACACCTCCGCGCGCACCCGCCCCTTGGTGCCCGTCGCGGCGAGCGGCAGGTCTTCGGTCATGGGGCCGCCGACCGGACCGTAGCCGTAGAGGTTCCCGAGCATGACCAGGACGGCCCCGGTGGCCTCGGCCGCGGTGCAGAGCGACGCGGCCAGGGGCGGCCATTGCGCGGCCCAGCGGTGGTAGGGCGGCGCGGCGCAGCTGTGGATCGCGGCCGCGTCGCGCGCGGCCTCGGTCAGCCGCTCGCTGTCCCTCGCGTCCAGCGCGAGGTGTTCGATTCCGGGTTCCGGGCTTCTGCCCGACGTGGTGATCACCCGTACCGAATGGCCCTGTTCGGCCAGCAGCCGAGCAGTGGCGGCGCCGGCGGGTCCGAAACCTATGACGATATGAAGGCTCACACGCGCACACTAGCGCGCACGGGGACCGTGCAGACCATGCACATCGGCCTCGTTTGGGATACCCGCCGGACAGGCGCGCGTCGTCGTCCGGTCGGCCCCTACTGCCAGTCGTCCCAGGGCGGGTCCATCTCGTCCAGGTCGAAGGGCGGCTCGTCCGGATCCGGCGCGGCGGGCCGGGCCGCCGGCACGGGCGCCGCGAGGACCGGCCCGGCGGGGTCCGGGGCCGCGGCCTGGGCGGGGACCGCGGCGGGGGCGGGTTCGCCGGCGCCGCATTCGGCCAGGGTGTCGAGGACGCCCTCCGCGAACTTGGTGAGCTTGGCCTCGCCGACACCGCCGATCGTGGCGAGCTCCTCGACCGTGGCGGGCAGCCGCGTCGCGATCTCCCGCAGCGTCGCGTCATGGAAGACGACGTACGCCGGTACGCCCTGCTCGCGCGCCGTCGCGGCCCGCCAGGCGCGCAGCGCCTCGAAGACCGGCACGGCGGCCGCCGGCAGGTCGACCGGCACGCGGGCGGCCTTGCCGGGGCGCGATCCGGACTCCTTGCGGGAGGGGGCGGCCGGCGCCTTCTCCTTCCGCATCAGGACGGTGCGGCGGCCTCCCAGCACCTCGCCGCTGTCGTCCGTCAGCACGAGCGTCCCGTAGTCGCCCTCGACCGTCAGCAGTCGCTGCGCCAGCAACTGCCGTACGACCCCGCGCCATTCGGCGGTGCTCAGATCCGCGCCCACGCCGAAGACCGAGAGCGCGTCGTGGTCGAACTGGATGACCTTGGCCGTCTTCTTGCCCTGGAGGATGTCGATGATCTGGCCGGCGCCGAACTTCTGCCGGCGTTCCTTGGCCAGCCGCCACACCGTGGACAGCAGTTTCTGGGCCGCGACCGTCCCGTCCCAGGACTCGGCCGGCGTCAGGCACGTGTCGCAGTTGCCGCACGGCTCGCCCGACTGCCCGAAGTACGCCAGCAGCCGGACCCGGCGGCAGTCGACCGTCTCGCACAGCGCGAGCATGGCGTCCAGGTGCATGCCCAGTGACCGGCGGTGCGTCTCGTCGCCCTCGGAGCCTTCGATGAGCTTGCGCTGCTGGACCACGTCCTGGAGGCCGTACGCCAGCCACGCCGTGGCCGGTTCGCCGTCGCGCCCGGCACGGCCGGTCTCCTGGTAGTAGCCCTCGACCGATTTCGGCAAGTCGAGGTGGGCCACGAAGCGCACGTCCGGCTTGTCGATGCCCATGCCGAAGGCGATCGTGGCCACCACCACGACCCCGTCCTCACGCAGGAAGCGCGACTGGTTCGCCGCGCGCGTCCGGGCGTCCATGCCCGCGTGGTACGGCACGGCGTCGATGCCCTGCGCCACCAGGAAGGCCGCGGTCTTCTCCACCGAGGACCGCGAGAGGCAGTAGACGACTCCGGCGTCCCCGTCGTGCTCGGTCCGCAGCAGCTCCAGCAGCTGCTGGAGCGGGTTGTTCTTGGCGACGATGCGGTACTGGATGTTCGGCCGGTCGAAACCGGCGACGAAGTGCCGGGCGTCCTCAAGCCCGAGCCGCGCCGCGATCTCCGCGTGGGTGGCCTCGGTGGCGGTGGCGGTCAGCGCGATCCGCGGCACCTTGGGCCAGCGCTCGTGCAGCATGGACAGGGCGAGGTAGTCGGGCCGGAAGTCGTGGCCCCACTGGGCGACGCAGTGCGCCTCGTCGATCGCGAAGAGCGCGACCGTGCCCCGGTCGAGGAGCCGCTGGGTGCTCTCGGTGCGCAGCCGCTCGGGAGCCAGGTAGAGCAGGTCCAGCTCGCCGGCGAGGAAGGTCTGCTCGACCACCTGCCGCTCGTGCGGGTCCTGCGTGGAATTGAGGAATCCGGCCCGCACGCCGAGGGCGGTGAGCGCGTCCACCTGGTCCTGCATCAGCGCGATGAGCGGCGAGATGACGACGCCCGTGCCTTCCCGGACGAGCGCCGGGATCTGGTAGCAGAGCGACTTGCCGCCGCCGGTCGGCATGAGGACGAGGGCGTCACCGCCGCCGACGACCTGCTCGATGATCTGCTGCTGCTCACCGCGGAAGGAGCTGTAACCGAAGACGCGGTGGAGCACCTGCAGAGCATCGGAGATCTCGGGGGAAGCGTCCGAAAGGGCCATTCACGTAGCGTAACGGCACCCGCCGACACCCCGGCCCCGGTCACCCGAACCTGTGGACAACCTCACCTCGCCTGGTGACGCCCCCGCTCGGCGCGTGATCCCCGGGAGCTCAGGGCGGGCAGGGTCCTGCGGAACCAGCCGCCGAACGCCTGCTTGGCGGCCGAGCGCTGCTCGGCCTCCTCCAGGACCCGCTCGGCCTGCGCCAGCCAGGTCGCCGCGTCCGCCCGGGGCGGCGGCAGGAAAAGGCCCCGCCCGGGCGCCTCGGCGGCGGCCCCGAAGAAGTCGCCGCCCTTGCGCTTGTGGTCGTCCGTGCCCCACGCGCGCCCGGCACCCTGGAGCGGCACCTTCTGCAGATGGGGGATGTGCTTGGCGCAGTGGATGTACGCCTCTTCCACGAAGACCTGCACCCACACCTGGGTGCGGCGGCCGGGCACCGGGTCGACCGCGAGCCCGGGGTAGGCGACGCGCATGTCGTCATCGGCGACGACGCGCGCCCGGCCGTTGACGTGGAGCCCGATGCGGTCCCGGACGAAGTCCACCATGAGGATGCCGACGTGCGGGTTCTCCTCGATGTTGCCGAGACTGGCCTGCACGCCGTTGCCCCGGTACTCGGGATAGGCGAGCGTCGCCTCGTCCAGGACGTGGAGGAAGCCGGGCGGGCCGGCCCGGAAGGTGTTGTCGCACTCACCGTGGCGGTCGGAGGTCGCCAGGAAGAACATCTCCTGGCGCGCCACGAACTCCCGCATCCGGGGATTGAGCCGGTCGAGGACCTGCTCGGCGTAGAACTTGTCGGCCCGCGCCGTGGTGCCCGCGCGCTGCTGGACCAGGTGCTCGCCGTCGCTGCCCGGGCGGGTGGTGCGTACCGGAGCCGGCGCCTGCCGGTCCCCGGTCTGTTCGAATGTGCTCAATTCCTTGCCCCGACCAGTTCCTCGATGGAGTCGTGCCGTATGCGGTGGGTGGGAATGCCGATGCCGAGCAGGGTGTCGACCCCTCGGCGGATCATGCCGGGCGGGCCGGACAGGTACGCGTCGTAGGTGTGCCAGGGGCCGTATTCGCACACGGCCTCCGGGAGGCGGCCGCACAGGTCCTCGCCGGGGCCGTCGTCGACGACCGGACGGACCGACAGCCAGGGGTGCGACTGCTGCATCCGGAGCATGGTGTCGATGTCGTACAGGTCGTGGTCGCGGCGGGCTCCGTAGAACACCTGGACCGAACGCCGGCGGCCCTGCCGGGCCACGTCCTCGACCAGGGCCTTGATGGGCGCTATGCCGGTGCCGCCGCCGACGCACAGCAGCCCGTTGTCGGTGGTGTGGTCCACCGTCATGGACCCGGTGGCGGCACCGAGCCGGATCACGTCCCCAGGGCGGGCGCGGTGCACGAGGGCGTTGGAGACCCAGCCCGCCGGAACGGCCTTGACGTGGAAGGAGATCAGCCCGTCGGAGCGGGGCGCGGAGGCGAAGGAGTAGTTCCGCCACACCCGCGGCCACCAGGGGGTCTCCACGGCGGCGTACTGGCCGGCGAGGAAGGGGTAGGGCGCGTCGGGCCGGAACGTCACGACGGCGATGTCCCGCGTGCGCATCTCGTGGGCGACCACCTCCGCCTGCCACCAGGCGGGTGCGCGCAGCTCGTCCTGGGCCGCCGCGTCGATCATGATCTGGGAGATCACGGTGTACGCGCCCACCCAGGCGGCCTCGGTCCGCGGGCCCCAGGTCTGCGGGGCGAAGTGGGCGAGGGCTCCGAGGAGGCACTCGCCGACCGCCGGGTAGTGCTCGGGGAGCGTGCCGTACTTCCGGTGGCCGCGGCCGAGGTGGCTCAGGTACTCGGTCAGGGCGGCGGTGTCCTCCACGTGGGTCGCGGCGGTGAGCAGCGCTTTGAAGAGGCGGTCGCGCTGGGTGTCCATCGCCGCGGGGAAGAGGGCGCGCAGGTCGGGGTGGCGGAGGAAGAGCAGGGAGTAGAAGTGTGAGGTGACCTTGTCGGCGATGGGCTCGATCTCGGCCATCGTCCGGCGCAGGAGCCCGCCGTCGGAGGTGTCCTCGGGCGCCGCGGCCGGCCCGGGTGACGGCGCCATGGCGGGGGGCGCTGCGGGGGCGGGGGCCGGTGCGGGTGACGGCGCCGGTGCGGGGGGAGCCGCGGGAGCCGGTGTGGGTGGGGCGGCCGGCGCGGGCGTCCGGGGTGCCGTACGGCTCCGGTCGGCGCCGCTGCCCACGGGACGGATCGGGGTGACGGGCCGGCTGGGTATGGGGCCGCCCTCGTCGCCGCGCGCGTCCTGGGGATGCCGGTCCGTTCCGGCCACGGTCCCCGCCGCGTCGCGCGGGCTCCGGCCGAACCAGCCCCCGTCCCGACTGCTGCCGCCGGTTCTGTCGCCATCAGCCGACGCGGTGGTCGGAGCATCCATCGGTTTGCCTCGCCTCGAACGTCTTTCAGTCGGTCCTCGCACGTGGGCCGGAGTGTGCCCCGATTTCCCTCCCCCAACGAAATTCCCGGTGATTCACACCCAACCACCGGCGTGCGAACGGGCTCGACCATACCCGGAGCGCCCGAATCCGCGCATGCGGTCCTCCTGCCGTGGGGCGTGCCGAGTTCTGGCTGGTCAGCGCCCCGCAAGGTCACGAGCTCGGGTTTCGTCAGGAGTTACCGACGAGTTCAAATGATGCGACGAACGCTTACCCGCCGCGTGGTGCGAATTCCATGACGAAAAAGCTGCGGAGCAACCCGATCATCCTCACGCCATGCACACAGAACCTCCACACCAACACGTCCGTCGACGGACCTGGAGGGCGGGATTTCCGGCTCAACGACGGTCGATCGCCCGCTCCAGCAGACCGTGAAGGACGCGCTGCTCCTGCGGGTCGAGGCCGGACAGCGGGGCGTCCACGGCGAGGAGTTCGAGGAGACGGGCGCGCAGTGCGGTGCCCTCGGCGGTGAGGACGAGGTGCTTGGCGCGGCGGTCGGTGGGGTGCGGGTGGCGCTCGATCAGGTGCTGCTTCTCCAGCTTGTCGACGACGAAGGTGGTGTTGGAGGGTTCGCAGCTCATGCGTTCGGCGAGCTCCCGCATGGTCATCGGCCCGCTCATCTCCCGCAGCGCGGTGGCCTGGGACGCAGTGATGCCCAGCGCGCCCGCGCACTCCCGTACGTGCTCGGCGATCCGCTGGGCCAGGCCGCTGACCAGCCCGCACAGCTGTCGCTCGGCGATGGCCTGCCGTTCCGGGGGCGTCGTCATGACACCACCCTAACAAGTCCATGAAGCCAGAATATTTATAACTTGAATGATTCGAACTTGATGCATATGGTGGCGTCGCCGCTGCGGAAACGCGGCGGCGGCATACCTGATGACCACTCACAAGGGAGCAATCATGGGCGACTTGGCGCTGGACCAGGACGTACGGCTGCGCCGGCCGGCGGGGATCCGCTCGATATGGCTGGGCGACACGAAGGTGTCGTACGTGCCGGACGGGGACGTACGGCTCCGGCCGCTGGAACTGCTCCAGGACACGACCGACGAGGTGTGGGCCGCCCACCCGGAGTACCTGGACGCCACGGGCCACCTCGTGGGCAGCGTCGGCGGCCTGCTCGTGGAGCACGGCGGGCGCGCGCTGCTGATCGACGCCGGCTTCGGCCCCAGGACGCTGGAGGTCCCGGGCGGCCCGCTCGGCGTGATCAGCGGAGGTGCGCTCCCGCAGAGCCTGGCCCAACTGGGCCGCAGCCCGCAGGACATCGAAGCGGTGGCCTTCACGCACCTGCACTCCGACCACCTCGGCTGGGCCTGCCACCCCGCCCCCGGCGGGGAGCTGCCCCTGCTCGCCCACGCCGAGTACCTGATCTCCGAGCCGGAGTGGGACCGGCGCGACCTCCTGGAGGCCCAGGGCATGGGCGAGGAGGTCGCGGCCCTCGCCCCGCGGGTCCGCACGGTCACGGACGGGCAGGAGATCTTCCCCGGAGTGCGCGTACGGATCACCCCGGGACACACCGTGGGGCACGCCGAGTACGTCATCACCGGGGGCGGCCGGCGTCTGATCGCCTTCGGCGACGCCGTACACTCACCGGTGCAGATCGACCACCCCGACTGGTCCTCGGCCTTCGACCACGACCCCGCCCTGACCGCAGGCCACCGCCGGCGCCTTGTCACCGAGCTGGCGCAGCCCGGCACCATCGGCTTCGGCGTCCACTTCGCCGACGTGGTGTTCGGACATGTCCGTCAGGACGCGGACGGCCCGGCCTGGCGGCCCGTGGACGCCTGAGTCACACGACCTCAGGAGGGGTCCGGCTGAGCGCACGCCGGGCACAGCCCCCGGTAGGTGACCTCGGCCGCGGAGACGGTGAACCCGAAACGTCCCTCGGCCGGGAGGTCGGCCAGCGGGTCGCCGGTCGGGTGGACGTCGCGGATGAGGCCGCAGCCGGAGCACAACAGGTGCTGGTGCGGCCGGTGCGCGTTCGGGTCGTAGCGCTTCGCGCGGCCGTCCGTGGAGACCTCCACGACCTCCCCCAGGGAGACCAGTTCGCCCAGGGCGTTGTAGACCGTCGCCCGGGAGATCTCGGGCAGCCGCTCCGACGCACGGGCGTGCACCTCGTCCGCCGTCAGGTGGGTGTGGTCGCCGTCGAGGACCTCCGCGACGACCCGCCGCTGCGAGGTCATCCGCCAGCCACGTGCGCGCAGTCGCTCCAGCAGGTCACTCATATCGGCTCACCTGTTTCAGGTCGGCGGGGTCACCCCGGAAGAGCGGGGCGAGGTCCGGAATCCGATGGGATGGAGGCTTGGTGTGCTTCTTGACTTGGATTGCGTCCATCGTAGGATCGGTTCGGTAGATGGCCAAGGGACAGGAAGGCCCCAGAGCGGCACCCGGCACCCACGTTCCGGCCGCTCTCGTCCCGTGGCTCCAGACCGTCCGGGACGGTGACCACCTCGGCTTCGGGGCCGCCCACGAGGCGACCGACGAGACCGAGACCCATGACCGGGAGCCCGAACCCCGGCAGTTCCACAGCATGCAGTTCCTGAGCACCGTGATCCGTTGGTCCGGAAGGATTCCCATGTCTGAGAACCACGACGCAATCGTCACCGACGCCAAGGCCGAGGGCGGAGGTGGCTGCCCCGTCGATCACGGGCGCGCCGCGCATCCGACCCAGGGCGGCGGAAACCGCCAGTGGTGGCCTGAACGCCTGAACCTGAAGATCCTCGCGAAGAACCCCGCGGTGGCCAATCCCCTCGGTGAGGAATTCGACTACGCCGCGGCGTTCAACACCCTCGACCTGCCCGCCGTGAAGCGGGACATCGAGCAGGTGCTGACCACCTCCCAGGACTGGTGGCCCGCCGACTTCGGCCACTACGGCCCCTTCATCGTCCGGATGGCCTGGCACAGCGCCGGCACCTACCGGATCAGCGACGGCCGCGGCGGCGCCGGCGCCGGCCAGCAGCGCTTCGCCCCGCTCAACAGCTGGCCGGACAACGCGAACCTCGACAAGGCGCGCCGCCTGCTGTGGCCGGTGAAGAAGAAGTACGGCCAGAGCCTCTCGTGGGCCGACCTCATGATCCTCGCCGGCAACGTCGCCCTGGAGTCGATGGGCTTCGAGACCTTCGGCTTCGGCGGCGGCCGGGCGGACGTCTGGGAGCCCGACGAGGACGTGTACTGGGGTCCCGAGACCACCTGGCTCGGCGACGAGCGCTACACCGGCGACCGGGAGCTGGAAAGCCCGCTCGGCGCGGTGCAGATGGGCCTCATCTACGTCAACCCCGAAGGCCCCAACGGCAATCCGGACCCGCTCGCCGCGGCCCGCGACATCCGTGAGACCTTCCGCCGCATGGCGATGAACGACGAGGAGACGGTCGCCCTCATCGCGGGCGGCCACACCTTCGGCAAGACGCACGGCGCGGGCCCCGCCGACAGCGTGGGCGCCGACCCCGAGGCCGCCTCCCTGGAGGAGCAGGGCCTGGGCTGGAACAACACCTTCGGTACGGGCAAGGGCGGCGACACCATCACCAGCGGCCTCGAGGGCACCTGGACGAACACGCCGACGGCCTGGGACAACAGCTTCTTCGAGATCCTCTTCGGCCACGAGTGGGAGCTGTTCAAGAGCCCCGCAGGGGCGCACCAGTGGCGTCCGAAGAACGGCGCGGGGGCCGGCACGGTGCCCGACGCCCACGACCCGTCGAAGAGCCACGCCCCGACGATGCTGACGACCGACCTCTCGCTGCGCTTCGACCCGGCGTACGAGCGGATATCGCGCCGGTTCCTGGAGAACCCCGCCGAGTTCGCGGACGCCTTCGCCCGCGCCTGGTTCAAGCTGACCCACCGTGACATGGGCCCGGTCGTGCGCTACCTCGGCCCCGAGGTCCCGAGCGAGACGCTGCTGTGGCAGGACCCGCTGCCCCCGGTGACGCACGAGCTCGTCGGCGCGGCCGACATCGCCGCGCTCAAGCAGCAGGTCCTGGCCTCCGACCTGTCGGTGTCGCAGCTGGTCTCCACCGCCTGGGCCGCGGCCTCGTCCTTCCGCGGCAGCGACAAGCGCGGCGGCGCCAACGGCGCCCGTATCCGCCTCCAGCCGCAGAGCGGCTGGGAGGTCAACGAGCCCGACCAGCTGGCGACCGTACTGCGCACCCTGACCGGGATCCAGGAGTCCTTCAACTCCGCCCAGACCGGCGGCAAGCGGATCTCGCTCGCCGACCTGATCGTGCTGGCCGGCGCCGCCGCCGTCGAGCAGGCCGCCAAGGACGCCGGCTTCGACATCGAGGTTCCGTTCACCCCGGGCCGCGTGGACGCGTCGCAGGAGCAGACCGACGTGGAGTCGTTCGCCGCGCTCGAGCCGACCGCCGACGGGTTCCGCAACTACCTCGGGAAGGGCAACCGGCTGCCGGCCGAGTACCTGCTGCTCGACCGGGCGAACCTGCTGACCCTGAGCGCCCCCGAGCTGACGGTCCTCGTCGGCGGCCTGCGCGTCCTGGGCGCCAACCACCAGCAGTCGCGGCACGGCGTACTCACCGCCACCCCCGGTTCGCTGACGAACGACTTCTTCGTCAACCTGCTCGACCTGGGCACGAAGTGGACGGCCACCTCCGGGGACGCGAACACCTTCGAGGCCCGCGACACCGCCACGGGCCAGGTCAAGTGGACCGGCACCCGCGCCGACCTCGTCTTCGGCTCGAATTCGGAGCTGCGGGCGCTCGCGGAGGTCTACGCGAGCGACGACGCGAAGGAGAAGTTCGTGAAGGACTTCGTCGCGGCGTGGGACAAGGTCATGAACCTCGACCGGTTCGACCTCGTCTGATCACGACGTCCGTGTCGGCCGGGCCCGGGTCCGGCCGACGCGGACGGTCCGGGCGGCCGCCACACAACCGTGATCTTCGACAGGCGAGATGTCACTCAGAAGACATGGAACGCTGCACACCGTTCCGGTAGCTTCCTTCACGTCGCCGCCACACCTTGGGCACAGGGCCCCTGGGACTTGCGGCGCGGAGGATCCGACACCCTGTTGACGACAGCCACCGAAGTCTTCACAGTCCGTCCCTACACCCCGCACTGCCAGGTGATCCACACCGAAGGCGATCACGCCGTCATCGGCATTTCTCCGGGGAACAGCTACTTCTCGGCCCGCCGCGTCATGGACCTCGCCCACTGGGGCATGCGCAGCTTCCGGCAGGTCGACCTGATCTACACCGACCTGCACGTGGCCGAGATGTACGAGGCCCTCGGCTACGCCCCCGACGAAGCGCGCCGCAAGGCGGTGAAGAACCTGCGCGGCGTACGCGCCAAGGTCAACAACGCCGCCGCCGAAGCCGACCCCACCGGCATGCGGTTACGCGCCCGCCCGATGTCGTCCCTCACCGACATCCCCGCCTACCGCGCGATCCACGCCCACCTGAACACCCTGCTCGACAACGACCCGGAGTTCCGCACCACGTGCAACTCCCTGGTCGACGCGTTCCTCTCCTCCAAGGTCCTGGACGGGAAGGCCGCCACCACCCGGCAGCGCGAAGTCTGCCTCGAGTACGTCTGTGCGGAAGCGCCGCTCTTCCTGGACACCCCGGCCATCCTCGACGTGCCGTCCTCCCTCAACTGCTACCACCAGCTCCTGCCGATGGCGGAACTGCTCTACTCGCGCGGCTCGGGCCTGCGCGCCTCGCGCAACCAGGGCCACGCCGTCATCACCCCCGCCGGAGGAGAATCCGATGTCCACTGAAACCCTTCTCGACTTCCCCTTCTCCGCGCGCGGCGACCAGCTCCCGCACCAGGTCGAAGAGCTCCGGGGCGAACCGGTGAAGCGGGTCCGCACGATCGCCGGGGACCAAGCCTGGCTCGTCTCCTCCTACGAGCTGTGCAAGCAGGTCCTCGAAGACCCGAGATTCAGCCTGAAGGACACCTCCGCCCCGGGGGTGCCCCGCCAGTACGCGCTGACGATCCCGCCGGAGGTCGTCAACAACATGGGCAACATCACCGGCGCGGGACTCCGCAAGGCCGTCCTCAAGGCGATCAACCCGAAGACCGACGGCCTCACCGACTGGATGCGCGAGCACGCCTCCGCCCTCGTCGACGGCCTGCTGACCGACGGCTCGCCGGTCGACCTCCGCGGCCGGTTCACGAGCCCCTACGCCGAGCACCTCCACTGCCGCATCCTCGGCATCCCGCAGGCCGACGCCCCGCGCCTGGCCGCCAGCCTCGACATCGCGTTCATGAACTCGGCGTGCCCCATCACCGGCGCCAAGCTCAACTGGGACCGCGACATCGCCTACATGGTGGAACGCCTCGACGACCCCGCCACCACCGGGCTCATCGCCGAACTCGCCGCCCTGCGCGAGGATCCCGACTACGCCCACCTGACGGACGAGATGCTGGCCACCGTCGGTGTCACGCTGTTCGGTGCCGGAGTCATCTCCACCATGGGCTTCCTGACGATGGCGATCGTCTCGCTCATCCAGCACCCGGAGGTGTGGGAGCAGTTGCGCAAGGAGCCGCAGAAGATCCCGGCCGCCGTGGACGAACTCCTGCGCGTCAACCTGTCCATCGGCGACGGGCTGCCGCGCCTCGCCCTGGAGGACGTCACCCTCGGGGACGTCGAGGTGAAGAAGGGCGAACTCCTGCTGGTCCTGGTCGAGGCCGCCAACACCGACCCGGCCGTCTTCCCCGACCCGCACGTCGTGGACATCGACCGGCCCAACGCCGGCACGCACCTGTCCTTCGGCGGCGGAGCGCACTACTGCCCGGCCACCGCCCTCGGCAAGCGGCACACCGAGATCGCCCTCGAGGTGCTCCTGGAGAAGATGCCCGGTCTCCAGCTCGCCGTGCCGATCGAGCAGCTCGTCTGGCGCACCCGTTTCATGAAGCGCCTGCCGGAGCGCCTCCCCGTGCTCTGGTAGCGCCGCGGCTGTCCCCGGCCGATGCCGTCCGGCCGGGGGCGGCGGTTCCCGCCGCTACGCGGGCAGCGGCGGGAGGGCCGGCTGGTGGAGCCAGGCCGAGAAGAGGTCGTCCAGCGGCTGCGCCGCATAGCGGGCGGCGTGGCTGACGAAGCCGGTGGTGGTGACCACTCCGTGCCGGTGCACCGTGGCCCAGTCCCGCAGCATCGGGAAGAACGCGCCGTCGCCCAGGGCGCGGCGGACCGCGTGCACGGCGAGCCCCCCGCGCTGGTAGAGGCGGTCGTCGAACATCAGCTTGCGGCCCGGGTCGGCGAGCTTCAGGTCCTGCGGCCGGCCGGCGAGCAGCCGGTGCGCCGCGGCCGCCGTCTCGTGCGCGCCGCGGCCGCCGGAGCGTTCCGACCACAGCCATTCGGCGTACTTGGCGAAGCCCTCGTTCAGCCAGATGTGCCGCCAGTCGGCAATGGTCACGCTGTTGCCGAACCACTGGTGGGCGAGTTCGTGGGCGATGAGCCGCTCCGAACCCCGCACGCCGTCCACGTGGTTGGTGCCGAACAGGGACAGGCCCTGGGCCTCCACCGGGACGTCCAGCTCCTCGTCGGCGACGACGACCGCGTACTCGCCGAAGGGGTAGGGCCCGAACAGCTCCTCGAACAGCCGCATCATGGCGGGCTGCCGGGCGAAGTCCCGGGAGAACTGCGGCAGCAGGTGCGCGGGCACGTGAGCAGTCTGGGGAACGCCGTCGAGCCCCGGGTCGCCGAGCAGCACCGTGCGGTGCATGCCGATGGACAGGCCGACCAGGTAGCTGGAGGTCGGCGCGGGCTGCTCGTAGACCCAGGTGGTCGTGGAGGCCCTGGTCGTCCTGGTGAGCAGCCGTCCGCCCGCCACCACCGTGTAGGCGGAAGGGGTGGTGACGGAGATCTGGTACGAGGCCTTGTCGGCCGGCCGGTCGTTGCAGGGGTACCAGGACGGTGCGCCGACCGGCTGGCTGGCCACCAGCGCGCCGTCGGTCAGCTCCTCCCAGCCGAGCCCGCCCCAGGGGCTGCGCACCGGCCGGGGATTGCCCGCCCAGTGCACCTCCACGGTGAAGGCGGCGCCGGCGGGCAGCGCCTTGGCGGGCCGGACACGGAGTCTGCCGCCCCGGTGGGTGTAGTGCGGCGGCCGCCCGTTCACGAGGAGCCGTCCTGTTCTGAACTCGGCCAGGTTCAGGTGGAACTCGGCGAGCGGTTCCCGCCCGACGATGGCGCTGAGCCGGGCCGTCCCGGCCAGCCGGTTGGGGACGGGCCGGTAGTCCAGGGCGAGCTCGTACCGGTGCACGCGGTAGCGGGGGTCGCCGTTGGCCGGGAAGTACGGGTCCGATGCCGCTGTCTTCTGGCCGTTCACTGCACCATCCGCTCCCTGCGCTGTGCTCCTACGACGTGTCGTGCCGATGCCGGGACGGTCCCTTCAGGCCCGCCACGCCTCGATCGGATTGCCCAGCCAGCGGGTGTCGGCGGGGACGGACTCCCCTGCCATCACGAGGGATGCGGGACCCAGGGTGCTGCGTGCCCCGACCGTGCTCCCGGGCAGGACGATTCCGCCCGGGCCCAGGGTGGCGCCCTCGCGGAGGACCACAGTATCCGTCCTCAAGATCCGGTCGTGGAAGAGGTGAGTCTGCACCACACAGCCGCGGTTCACACTGACCGCGTCGCCGAGCACGACCAGGTCCGTCTCGGGCAGCCAGTAGCTCTCGCACCACACGCCCCGGCCGATCCGCGCCCCGAGCCCGCGCAGCCACAGGGACATCAGCGGGGTGCCGGGCACCGATCCCACCAGCCACGGCACGGCCAGCACCTCGACGAAGGTGTCGGCCAGCTCGTTGCGCCACACGAAACCGCTCCACAGCGGGTGCTCCCCCACCCGGTGGCGGCCCACCAGCAGCCACTTGGCGGCCACCGCGACCGTGCACGCGACCGCGCCGGCGGCGAGCAGGACGGCTCCGGACAGCAGCGCGGTTCCCCCGATCCCCAGACCGCTCGCCGTGGTCAGCGCGCAGAGCGCCGCCACGGTCAGCACGGCCAGGGCGGCCGAGCAGAACACCGGGAGGAGCCGGCACAGCTCCACCAGTCCCCGCGCCCAGAGCAGGCGGGCGGGCGGGTCGTAGGTCCGGCCGCGGTCGGCGTGCGCGGCGGACCGCGGCAGCCGGACCGGCGGCAGGCCCAGGTACGAGCTGCCCTTCTTGGCCTTCTTCGGGGTGGCGGACAGGACGCCGACCAGCCCGTCGTCCGGGACGGTACGGCCCGGCGCGGTCATTCCGGAGTTCCCGAGGAAGGCCCGGCGGCCGATCCGGGAAGGTCCGATCCTCATCCAGCCGCCGCCCAGTTCGTAGGGGGAGGTCAGGGTGTCGTCGGCGAGGAACGCACCCTCGCCCACGGTGGTGAGGCTCGGCAGGGCGAGCACCGTGGACACCTCCGCGCCCCGGCCGATCTTCATGCCGAGCAGCCGCAGCCACACCGGGGTGATCAGCCCGGCGTAGAGCGGGAAGAGCGTCTCCCGGGACAGGTCCATCAGCTGGGTGACCGTCCAGGCCTGCCAGCCGGTGCGGCTGTGCGTGGGATGGGTTCCCGTACGCAGTCCCAGGCTGAGCAGGCGTACGGAGACCAGCAGCAGGGCCGCGTACGCGAACCCGAAGGCGAGCGCCCCGGGCACCACGGCGAGCAGCGCCCCCTGCAGGGCCCGGGCCGGCCCGGCGCCGGCGGGCACGAACCGGCCCACCACCAGCAGGGCGGGCAGGGCCGCGAGGACCGGCAGGGCGGTGAGGCAGAATCCGCTCGCCCCGTACAGGGCGCGCCGGTGCACCCCGCGCGGCGGGCGCTCCTTGGGCCAGTCGTGCTTGGCCTTGCCGATTTTGACGGCGGGTGCGCCGGCCCAGCGCTGCCCGGTCGGGATCTGTCCGGCGACGGCGGAGCCGGGGGCCACCTCGGCCCGCTTGCCGACGCGGGCGCCGGGGAAGAGCATGCTGCGGGTGCCGACCACCGCGCCCGCACCGACCTTGACGGGGCCGATCTCCAGCCGGTCCCCGTCCAGCCAGTGCCCGGAGAGGTCCACCTCGGACTCCACCGCGCAGCCCCGGCCGAGCTTGAGCATTCCCGTGACCGGCGGCAGCGAGTGCAGGTCCACCTCGGGGCCGACCTTGGCGCCCAGCGCCCGGGCGTAGCGCTCCAGCCAGGATCCGGTGAGCGAGGTGGCGCCGACGCACTCGGCCAGCCGTTCGGCGGTCCACAGCCGCAGGTGCACTCTTCCCCCGCGCGGGTGGCGTCCCGTCTTCACCCCGCGCAGCAGCAGCCGGGCGCCGCCGGCCGCGATCGCGAGACGGCCGGGCGGGCTGAAGAACAGCGCCGCACCGGCGGCGACGAGCCACCAGGAGGCGGTCGGCGCCCACGGGTAGGGCCCGAGCCGGCGCAGTACGTTGCCGAGGGCGAGCAGCGCCACGGTCCAGCGCAGGCCGGCCAGGGTGAACAGCGGGAGCAGCAGCAGCGACTGGATCGCCTTGGCCCGGAGGGGAACCGGGGTGACGGTCCGGGCCCCGCCCTCGTCCTGTACGGACTTCTCCAGCCGGCGGGCCAGCTTGCGCAGGGTGGGCTGCTGGTAGATGTCGAGCACGGCCGCACCGGGGTAGCGGGTGCGCAGCCGGGTGGTGAGCTGCGCGGCGGCCAGGCTGTTGCCGCCGATGGCGAAGAAGTCGTCGGCGGCGCCGGTGACGGCCACGCCGAGGGTCTCGCTCCACTGCTCGGCGAGCCAGGCCTCGGTGCCGTAGAGCTGCTCCGCGGGGCCGGTGGTCTCCGCCCCGGGCAGCGGCCAGGGCAGGGCGTCGCGGTCGACCTTGCCCGAGGTGCGGGTCGGCAGTTCGTCGACGGGCGCGAGCAGCGGTACGAGGGCCGCCGGCAGTTCCGCGCGCAGCCGGGCGACGGCCGCCGCGCGGTCCCAGCCCTCCTGCGTGACGAGGTAGCCGACGAGGAGCTGGTTGCCGCTGCGGGCCGTGCGGACGGCGGCGGCCGCGCCGGCGACGCCGGGCAGGGCCTGGAGTGCGGCGTCCACCTCGCCCAGCTCGATGCGGCGGCCGCCCAGCTTGATCTGCTCGTCGCCGCGGCCGAGGAAGACCAGCCCCTCCGGTTCGGCGCGGACGAGGTCGCCGCTGCGGTAGGCGCGCTGCCAGCCGAGGGATTCCAGCGGGGCGTACTTCTCGGCGTCCTTGTCCCGGTCCAGGTAGCGGGCCAGACCGATGCCGCCGATGACGAGCTGGCCGCTGCCGCCCATCGGCACCGGCTCGCCGGACTCGTCGACGACGGCCAGCTCCCAGCCGTTCAGCGGGAGTCCGATGCGGATCGGTTCCGCGCCGGTGAGGAGGGAGGCGCAGGCGACGACGGTGGCCTCGGTGGGGCCGTAGGTGTTCCAGACCTCGCGTCCTTCGGTGACCAGACGCTGGGTCAGCTCGGGCGGGCAGGCCTCGCCGCCGAAGATCAGCAGCCGGACCTCACCCAGGTCCTCGGGCTCCCAGAGCGCCGCCAGGGTCGGCACGGTGGAGACCACGGTGATCTCCTGGTCCACCAGCCAGGGGCCGAGGTCGGCGCCGCTGCGCACCCGGGAGCGGGGTACGGGCACCAGGCAGGCGCCGTGGCGCCAGGCCAGCCACATCTCCTCGCAGGAGGCGTCGAAGGCGACGGACAGTCCGGCCATGACCCGGTCGCCGGGGCCGATCGGCTCCTCGGCGAGGAACAGCGCGGCCTCGGCGTCCACGAAGGCGGCGGCACTGCGGTGGCTGACGGCGACGCCCTTGGGCTTGCCCGTGGAGCCGGAGGTGAAGATGATCCACGCGTCGTGCTCGGGGCCCGGCCGCCGGGCGGCCGCGCCGTCACCGGCGGGGCCGGTGACCTCGATGCGCCGTCTGGCGCCCAGTACCGCGCGCACCCCGGCCTCGGCGAAGACCAGTTCGGCCCGCTCGTCCGGGTCCTCGGCGTCGACCGGCACGTAGGCGGCGCCGGCGGCGAGCACGGCAAGGACGGCCGCGTAGAGCTCGTTGGTCCCCGAGGGCACGCGTACGCCGACGCGGTCGCCGAGCCCCACCCCGGCGGCCGCCAGGGCGCGCCGCCGGCGCTCGACCTCGGCTGCCAGCGCGCGGTAGGTCAGCTGCTCGGTGCCGTCGTCCAGGGCGGGCTCGTCGGGGTGGGCCCGTACGGAGGCCTCGAAGACGTCGACGAGGGTGCGCGCGGGGGCGGCCGGCCCGGCGGAGAACCTGGCTGACTTGCCGGACTGCTCTCCGGACTGCTCTCCGGTCTGGTGGCCGGGATCCTGGCCGGACTCCTGACCGCATTCCCCGTACGCGTCCCCGTCGTCGAGCAGGCTGAGTTCACCGTGCTCTGGTGTGGCTGCCATCGGCCCTCGCGTGTCGCTCCCGGAACGGTCCGGGGCGCCGGCGGAGCCCGGGTCTGCCCGGGTTGTTCCGGTCCGGCGCCGAACAGCCCACCAGCCTAACGGGTCATCAGGATTTCTCCCGTCAAAGGCTTGCGCGTGGCCGGTAAGGAACGGTAATGCGCCGCGCCCGCGCGCAGGGCCCGCTTCGTCCGGACGGCCGTACACCGGGCGCGCGCCGAACTGCGCCGCCCCCGGGAGCGGGATATCAAGGAGCCTGAAGGTGAGCGAGGGGCCCGAAGGTGAGCGCGAGGCCCGGCGGTCGCCACACCACGGCTGAGGAGTACGTCGCGTGGAGTTCGAGGTCAATGGCGCCCTGCGCACGGTGGACGTGGACGAGGACCCGGCCGCCGTGGAGGTGGTGCGCGACGGGCTGGGTCTGACCGGCACCAAGCTGGTCTGCGGGAGCGGGGTGTGCGGGGCCTGCACCATCCAGGTCGACGGCGAGCCCCGGGTGTCGTGCCTGACTCCCGCGGTCCTGCTGGCCGGGCGGCGGGTGACGACGGTGGAGGGCCTGGCCGGACATCCGATGGCGCGGGCGTTCGCGGGCGAGGACGCCCTCCAGTGCGGGTACTGCACCCCGGGGTTCGTGGTCGAGGCGGCGGCGTTCTTCGACCGGTGGCGGGCCGCACACGGCCGCATCCGGCCGGGGCGGGAGCTGATCGCGGACGCGCTGGCGGGCCACCTGTGCCGCTGCGGCGCGTACGAGCGGATCTTCAGTGCGGTGGCCGCGGCCTGCGCGGGCGACTACGACGAGCCGCCGACCGGTACGGACGCGCCGGCGGTCCCGCGCGCCGAGGCCCCGGAGAAGGCCGACGGCTCCGCCCGGTACACCACGGACCTGCGGCCCGAGGGACTGCTGGAGGGGGTGATCATCCGCTCGCCGCACGCGCACGCGCACGTACGGTCCCTGGAGGCCGGAGACGTTCCGCTGGTGCCGCTGCTGCCTCCCGACGGCGTGGTGCGGTACGTCGGGCAGCCGGTGGCCGCGGTCGCCGCTCCGGACCGGGCCGCCGCACGGGCGGCCGCGGAGCGGGTCCGGGTGGACTACGAGGTGCTGCCGGCGGCCCTCGACGTCCGCCGGGCGCGGGCCGGCGAGGGCCCGTCGGTGTACGAGGACAAGGCCGCGCGCAAGCGGGCGCCGGGGTCCGGCGAGACGCCCCAGCTGCTGCCCGCCCGCTGGCGGGGCAACCTGCGGGGCCCGTCCGCCATGAGCAGGCGCCCCGCCACGGCCGTACGCCGCATCACCGAGGCCCGGGCCCGGAACCCCGAGCGGGTGGTGGAGGGCGTGTTCACCACCGCCGGGCAGACCCACACCCCGCTCGAACCACACGCCTGCCTCGCCCAGTGGGTCGACGGCACCCTTCACCTGGAGGTGTCCACGCAGTCGTTGAAGCACGTGGCCGAGCTCGCCGCCGAGCGCTACGGCGTACCCGCCGACCGGGTGATCGCGAAGGCCGTCCACGTAGGGGGCGGCTTCGGCTGCAAGATGGGGCTGACCACCGACGTCGTCGCGGCGGTGGAGCTGGCCCGGCTGCACGGCGCCCCCGTGCGGGTGGTGCTGGACAGGGACGAGGAGCTCGTCGACGGCGGGTACCGGCCGGCCACCCGGATCCGGCTGGCGATGGTCGCGGACGCGGCCGGCGAGCTGAGTGCGCTGGCCATGGACGCGGACAGCGACGGCGGGGTCGCGGTGGGCGGCTCCGTGGCGGCGCAGGCCCGGTTCATGTACGGCAAGGCCCCGCGCCGGCTCCGCGACTTCGACACCGTCACGAACCGGCCCCCCGGCGCCCCGTTCCGCGGCCCGGGCGGACCGCCGCTGTGCTGGGCCCTGGAGCAGGCCGTCGACGAGATGGCCCGCCGGCTCGGCGAGGACCCGATCGCCCTGCGCCGCCGCTGGGACGGCAACCCCAAGCGGCACGCCCTGTACGACCGGGCCGCCGCACTGCCGGTCTGGGCGGGCCCCCGTGGGGGAACGGGGCGCTACCGGCGCGGTGTCGGCGTCGCGGCGGCCAACTGGCTGTACTTCGTCGACCCCGTCGCCGAGGTCGAGCTCACCGTGGAGGACGGGGTCGTCGTCGCGCGCAGCGCCGTACAGGACATGGGCACGGGCGCGCGGACCGTGCTGCGCCGGGCGGTCGCCGAGGCACTCGGCGTGCCGGAGCGGCTGGTGCTCGCCGAGGTCGGCCGCAGCGGTACCGTCCACGGCCCCACGTCCGGCGGCAGCCGCACCACGCCCTCCCTCGCACCCGCCGCCGCGGACGCCGCCGCCCGGCTGCGCGAAGCGCTCGGCGGCGATGACGTCGCCGCCCGGCTGGAAACGGCGGACGGGGTACGGGTGACCGGCCGGCGACCCCGCGACCGCCGGGGCTTCGCCGTCCCCTTCTTCACGATGGGGGGTGTCGCGATCGGCCGCGGCTTCACCGGATCGGTGCAGGTCGCCGAGGTCGAGGTGGACACACGGCTCGGCCGGATCCGCCCGCTGAGCGTGTGGAGCGGCATCGCCGCGGGCCGTATCCACGAGGACCGGCTGGCCCGCAGCCAGTGCGAGGGCGCCGTGGTGCAGGGCCTCGGTTACGCACTGTACGAGGAACGGCGCGTCGACCCGGTGACCGGCCGGGTGCTGACCGACAACCTGGAGGACTACCGGCTCCCCGGGATCGGCGACACCCCCGAGATCACGGTCCACTTCCATCAGGAGGGCTTCGAGCACGTCCCCGGCGGCGGTGTCGGCCTCGGCGAGATCGCGACCCTGCCCACCGCGGCGTGCCTGGCCAACGCGGTCCGCGATGCGACCGGTTGGCGCCCGTACGACCTGCCCATCCGCCCCGACCGGCTCCTGGAAGGACTGGGTACGTGAGCACCGAGCCCACCCTCACCGACCTCTCGGCCGCCGTGCAGGCCCGCGGCGGGGAGCTGCGCGCCGGTGGCACCGACACCACCGCCCGGCAGCGCAGCGGGATCTCCCCGGGACCGTTCACCGACCTGGCCGGCGTGGCGCATCTGCGCGGTGTCGGCCCGCTGCGCGGCGGCGGGCTGCGGATCGGTGCGCTGACCTCCCTCGCCGAGCTGGCCGACGACCCGCAGGTGCGCGCCGGCTGGCCGGCCCTGGCGATCTCGGCCGGGACGGCGGCCACCCCGCAGATCCGCGCCGCGGGCACCCTGGGCGGCAACCTGCTGCAGCGCAACCGCTGTTGGTACTTCCGCAATCCGCACGTCAGCTGCCTGCAGAAGGGCGGCACCGACTGCCCGGCGCGTGAGGGCGACCACCACTTCGGCGTGGTCAGCGGCAACGGTCGGTGCATCACCCCGCACCCGTCCACCCTCGCCATGGCCCTGCTCACCTACGACGCCGAGGCCGAGATCCACGGCGAATCCCCGCGCAGCGTGGCCGCCTTGTACGGCGAGGGTGACCTGCTGGCCCGCACCGACCATCTGCTGCCGCCGCACCGCATCCTCACGGCGGTCCGGCTGCCCGCTCCCCTGCCCGGGGAACGCGCCGCCTGCCACCGGGCCACCAGCCGGGCCCACGCCGAATGGCCTCTGGTGGAGGCCACCGCCCGGCTCGCGCTCGACGGCACCACCGTCAGGCACGCCGCCGTGGCGGCGGGCGGGGTGGCGCGGGCTCCGCTGCGCCTGCCGGAGGTGGAGGCCGCCCTGATCGACCGCGAGGCCACCCCCGAGGTCCTCGCCGCAGCGGCCGCGACCGTGCTCGACCGCTGCCGGCCCCTGCCGCAGACCGGCTACAAGGCGACCCTGTTCCGCGACACCGTCCTCGAAGCCCTGGAACGGGCGGTGGGCCGCGCCCGCTAGGGCCTGTCGTCAAACTCCCGTCGTCGCCCGCAGGGCGGCCACGCGGCGTCTGGTGCGTGCTCTCGGCGTGCCGGGGGGAAGACCTCGTACTGGACGTACTCGGGATTCCGCCCGGTGCGGCGAGAGCGCGTGCCAGGCGTCGCGGGGCAGACGGGAGTTTGACGACAGGCCCTAGGGCGACACCCCCGGGGCAGTGATCCGCTCCAGGTCGCCCATCAGGGAGTCCAGCCACGACACCGTCGCGTAGTACGGCCGCGGCGCGCCGGCCGGTTCCGCCTCGAACCCGTCGAACCCCGGGTCGCGGAGCGGGACCGGCGCCGCCGGGGTGTCCCCGCCCGGGTCCAGCAGCGCCGAGACCAGCAGCATCCGACCGGCCACCCGGTCCCCGAGCCGGGTCAGTGCTGCGGCCGCCTCCCGGCCCAGGGGAGGTGCGGCCCGCCCCGGTTCCCCCGTCAGCAGCCGGTCGGCGCCCCACAGGACGTGGTGCCCCGCCATCAGGACGGCCTGCCAGTCGGCCCGCCGGTCTCGCCCGTCCGCCCTCGGTTTCCTGCCGGCGTCCCCGAAGCGGGTGGGCTCGCTGCGGAACTGCGCGTACGCCGACTCCGCCAGGACCAGCGCGTGCCGGAGGGACCGGTGGCCGGGGATCCGGCCGGCCTCCTCGCGCTCCCCGCCCGCCGCCACCGCGGTGCCGGTCGCGACCACGATCTCCGCCGCCGCGCGCAGCAGCCCGGCCGCCGCGCGTCCCAGCTCGTCGTGCGCGCCCCGGGGCCAGGCCAGGATCCCGAACACGGCGCCGATCGCGCTGCCGATCAGCACGTCCAGCAGGCGGAACTCGGCCAGTTGCCAGGTCGCCGGCGCCAACTGGACGAACACCAGCGCCACCAGCACCGTGAACAGCCCCTGCGCCCACCCCACCCCCCGGACCGGCCCGACGGTGAAGGAGAACAGCATCCACACCGGCAGCACGGCCGCGTACACCGCCGTGTCGGAGCCCGCCAGGGACAGCAGCCCCGCCGTCAGCAGCGCGCCGAGGAACGTACCGGCCAGCGCGACCCGGACCGTGCTCCACGTCTCGCCCGCGGTCGTGCGCGTCAGGCTCAGGGTCGCCAGCATCGCCCAGAAGCCGTGCGGCAGCGTGTCCAGCCCGGCGACCAGCCGGGCCGCCGTCAGGGCGAGGCTGATCCGCACCGCGTTCTGGAAGAACACCGACCGCTGCCCCGCGTGACCCTGGATCCGGTGCCACCACAGCCGCGGGGCGCTCATCCGGGCGTACCAGAACCGCCCCGCCGCCGCGTCCCCCGCCGCGGCCCGGCCCCGGACGGCGAGGTCGGCGGCCGTCGCCATCGCCAGCGCCGCATCCGCCACCTCCAGTACCGCCGCGTGCCGGCGCAGCACCGCGGGAGCGACGGGATCCGCCGGCATCCGGGCCAGCTCTCCCCGCGCCGCGACGAGTTCCCCGTACGCCTCCCCGGGCCCGGTGCCCACCCGCTGTCGCAGGCACTCGGCGGTCCGCTCCGCGAGGCGCTGCACGGCCCGCAGGACGGCCGGAGCGCCGCCCCCCGCTCCGCCGGGGAGCACCGACAGCCGGCTCAGCAGGGTCCGTGCGGCCAGGCCGGTGTGCGCCAGAGCCCGCTCTCGCACGCCCGGCCCCGCCGGGCGGTCGGCCTCCGGCACGCTCGGGAACCGCAGGTTCGCAGTCGCCTCGCGCGCCGCCCCGAGCACGGCGCGCGAGGGTGCGTACGGCGGCCCGGCCAGCTCCCCGGCGCAGCGCCCGGCGGTCTGCGCGGCGCGCGCGGCCAGTTCCCGGTAGGAGGGCGTCGGCGGTTCGGGGAAGAGGTGGCGCTCGGCGAGGAAGAGCAGGGCGAGGCCGACGGTCGTGCCGGTCAGCCGCTCGCCGAGCGAGCCCGGATCGTACGGCGGGAAGGACGGCAGGATGTAGAGCAGTTGCAGCCCCGGTCCGGCTCCCGCCGGTCGCGGTCCGCCGACGGCGGCGAAGGCCAGGACGAAGCCGACGATCAGCATGCCGGTCACCGCGCTCCACGTCCGGACGGACAGGTAGGTGCCGATCACGACGAGCAGCCAGCAGACCGGGAGCAGCCGCAGCACCAGGGAGGCCCGCTGGGGTCCCGTGCCGGGGATCCGCGAGAGCCCGGCCAGTGCCACGGCCGAGAACAGCGCGTACGTGGCGCCGGTGGCCGATCCGAAACCGTACAGGAACAGGTAGAACCCGGCGGTGCCGACCAGCGTCACCCGCACCGCGCGGCGCCCCGCGGCGAGGTACGCCGCGGGGATCCGGCGCCCGGGCCGGCGGTCAGAACTCCACGGTGACAAAGCCGTCCTCGTCGCCCGGTCCGGGTGCCAGCACGGTGTAGCCGAAGTCCTGCTTCAGGCCGTCGAGGTCCCAGTTCGCCGCCCGGTCCCGGTAGTTGAAGACGAGGTCCTTGGCCGGGCCGCCGTGCTTGAGGATCCGGGCGATGGCGACGTCGTCCGGGTGGCCGTGGATCCTTCCGTTGGTGGAGATGAGGTAGCGGCCGCAGTCGAGGAGTTCCAGGAGGTTGTTGGAGAGGTTCTTGGAGCTGCCGTGGTGGGCGACCTTCAGGGCGTCGATCCGCAGCCGTCCGCCCTCGGCTTCGGCGCGCGGGCGGATGGAGGCCACCAGGCGCGGATCGTCCGCGTCGCCGGTGAAGACGATCCGGGTGCCCTCGAACTCGAACAGCAGGGCAATGCTGGTCGGGTTGGTCGGGGAGCCGTCCCGTCTGAACGGGGTGGCGGCCAGCTCGTCGACGTCGATCGCGCCGAAGTGCTCGATGCCGGGCGCGAGCTCCCTCTCCATGGGGTCCACGCCCGGGATCAGCCCCGCCTGCTCGCACTTCGTCTTCCACGTGGGAATCAGCGACTCCAGCAGCCTGCGGTCCGGCGCGAGCACCTCCATCGAGGATCCGTCGTCGAACCAGGTGAGCGGGTGCCTCAGTTCGATGCTGCGGCCCTCGAAGGCCTTGTTCCAGGGAAGGTGCTGGGTGAGCAGCGCGGTGGTCACCTTCTCCCCCTCCACCGCGCCGAAGACCTCGCGGTCCTGGAGGTGGTCGAAGCCGTTGAACCAGACGTCGCCGAACTCCACGGTCCGGTCCGGGTCTTCCAGCAGCGCCAAGGCGCCGAGGATGTGGTCCTGGTCGACATGGGTCACCACGAGTACGTCGATCAGGCCGTCCAGTTCTGCGAGCAGGGGCTTGATCCGCCCGTACGTGCCGTGCCGCCCGCCGTCGAAGAGGATCCGCCGGACGAACGAGCCGTCGCCGTATTCGAGGAGCAGGCAGTCGCCGTCCTCCGCGGGCAGCATCCTGAGCCGGATCATCGGGCACTCCTTTGGCGCAGGTCGAGGATCAGGAACGGCTCGCGCATGTCGGCCAGCCACGACAGCCGGCGCGCCTCGTCGAGGCGGCGTGCGCATGCGGGGTCGTCCGGGAAGGCGGACAGGCCGTCGACGAGCCAGATCAGCCCGAGCGTGTAGTACGGGATGCCGCGGTCGAAGGCCTCGATCAGCCTCTCCCGCGCCTGCTCCCGGTCGGGCGAGGCGCGGCGCAGCAGCCGTACCGCTCGCAGGATCGCGCCGTCGCCGATCCGGGGGAAGGAGTCGGCGAGGTGCTCCAGCCACGGGTCCCAGTACGTCTCGCCCCTCGAGTGGTCGGTGCCGATGAGGACGTAGGCCCCGGCTGCCGCCGCGAGCGGGTTCTGGAACTTGGAGTAGAGCATCTCCTCGACGTCGGTGAAGAGCTCGGCCGCCATGTCGAGGGCGCCCTGGGACATGTACGCGAGCCCCGCTCCGACCGCCGGATCGCGGACGGCCACGGAGACGGCGCTGCCGGTCGGGCTCTGCCGGAGATTGACCAGGACTTCGACCTCTCTCCGGCGCCAGGGCAGCGGGAGGGTGACCAGCCGTACGGATCCGGCGAACTCCACGACCAGGAACTGCCGGTCACCAGGGGGCTCGCCGGGGGATCCGACCGGCCCGTCCGGACCGAACCGGTAGAGCGGTGTGACCTCCTCCCCGCGTACGTCGGGCGCCGGCAGGGGGCGGGGCTCGCCCCGGGCGAGCAGGCGGGCGACCGGGCGGTCCGGCGGGGCCTCGGCCAGTGCCAGCACCGCCGCGAAGGTGCAGCGCTCGGGTGCGGCGTCCCCGACCCAGGTGGCGAGCCCGGTCAGTTCCACGGCCGTCTCGGGGGCGGCGCCGTCCGGCCTCGCGGTGGAGGCGGCGGGCGGGGCGGTGCGCGAGGCGGCGGCCATGGAGCGCGAGGCGACCGACTCGGCGAGCGGGACCTCGGCGGGGCTGTGGTAGACCCGGCCCGGCTCGATGTTGCCCATGAGGTACTGCCAGGAGTGCGTCTCGTACGGCGAGTCCGTCATGACGAACTCCACCGGGGTCTCCTTGCCCGCCACCGCCACGGCGTTCTCCGTGAGCACCAGTCCGGACGGCAGGGTGGCCGACACGAGGTAGCGGCCGGGCGGCACCTCGTACGCCGTGGGGCGGGGTGAACTCCCGCACGGGATGAGGATGTTGCGCCGGCTTTCACCCGAGAGGTCGGCCGAGAGGATGTCGCCGACGATCACCGCGTCGTTGGACTCCCCGGCGGACGAGAGGAGGAGCCGGACGGCGAGCGTGGTGCTCATGGCCTGGCCAGTCCCATGCGGAACAGCGGCGGACGGGCGTCGAGTTCCTCCGTGCGCACGTCCCCGGGGCCGAGGACGGCTTCGACCTGGTACGTCCCGAAGGGCAGGTCCAGGGCCCACTCGCGCAGGTCGGGTTCTTCGCCGGGCTCGGGCGGCGGCCGCCGCCGCGGCTCCTGCCGGGGATGCCGGCAGAAGAACTCGGCGCGTGCGTTGTCCTCCGGGGGCCGGCAGCCGATGTACACCGGGACGACCGGGTCGCCCCTCAGTTCGTGGAAGTCGAAGTCGAAGGACTCGGGGCTGACCGGGGTGGGGGCGGTCGTGACGGATCCCCGGAACGCGGGCTCCTTCATGAAGCGGGTGATCGCGTGCTTCAGCGTGTCGGTGGTCACCCGCCACACCCGGCCTTCGACGTTCTCGCTCCCGGCCCCGTCGAAGCCGCGCAGCAGGGCGTCGGTGAATAGGCTCTTGGCCCCGGCGCGCGCGAAGGACTCTTCCCCGTGCAGGGTCGCGAAGATGACGGCGTGCTCGCGGGGCAGAAACCCGTCGGGCCTTCTGTTCCCGGAGACCGGGACCCGTCCCAGGTTGTCCGTGCCCACCGCGTGCAGGAGTCGGTCGGAGCCGGCCCGGCAGGCGTCGACGAAGAAGACCTGCTGGGCGGCGCGGCAGCTGCTCAGTCCCCGCCACAGTGCCTCGAAGTGCAGGGCTCCGTTCATCGGGCTGTTCTCGTCGGCGAACATGTCCGCCGCCAGCAGCGAGGTGTCGACACCCAGCGAGACGCCGTGGCCGCAGAAGTAGAAGACCAGGCGGGCCGGGTCGTGGTCGCCCCGGTCCTTCCACTCCGTGACGGCGGCCACGATGTTGTCGATGGCTGCCGCTTCCACGTCCTGCGGCGCGGCCGTCTTCGGGTGGACGAAGGGGGTGGGAGCCGCCTCGCTCAACAGGAGGGCCAGGCTCCCGAGCGGCCTGTCCCTGTCGTGGTATTGGTCGATCATCCAGGTGGCGAACGCGCGCGCCGAGACGGGTGGCGAGGACAGCTGCCGCATCCCCACGGCTCCCGCGTGATCCGTCGGCTCCGGGCCGCCGTCCAGATGCGCGTACGCCCCGACCCCGATGACGAGCGCGTGCGTGGCGCCGGGCCCCGCGTTCTCGTCGAGATGCACGGTGAAACGGGCCATGGGACCTCCGCGTGACGCACCGGCAGGCCGGTGGGAGGCTTTGTTCCTATTATAGGAATGAATGCGGCAACTGTCCCTCGGAGACCGTGACCGGCAAGAACGTTCAGCGACGACGACTGGGCAAATCCACGAATTCGCGGGCGCGTTCAGCAGGAAGGCGGACGAGCACACCGGCATCCCCGTCCCAAGGACTGGCTCACCCCGCACCCGGGCGCCGGCTGACCGCGAACGCGCCGCGCCCCGCCCCGGTGGTCAGGGGCGGGGCGCGGCGCCGTGCGGGTCGGTCGGTCCGTCAGCTGCGGGGATCAGACCGCCGGTACCGGGTACGTCGGGTACTCCACGCCGGAGACGTGCTGGACGACGCGGATGACCTGGCACGAGTAGCCGAACTCGTTGTCGTACCAGAGGTAGAGGATCGCGTTGTCGCCGTCGACCTTGGTGGCGCCGGCGTCGACGATCGAGGAGTGGCGCGACCCGACGAAGTCCATGGAGACGGCGTCGGGGGCGGTCGTGAAGTCGATCTGGCGCTTCAGCGGCGAGTGCAGCGAGACGTTGCGGAGGTAGTCGAGGACCTCCTCGCGGGTGGTCTCGCGGCCCAGGCGCAGGCTCAGGATGGCGATCGAGACGTCCGGGACGGGGACGCGGATCGAGCTGCCGGTGATGGGCGCCTTGAGTTCGGGCAGCGCCTTGGCGACCGCGGAGGCGGCACCGGTCTCGGTGATCACCATGTTGAGCGGCGCGGAACGGCCGCGGCGGTCGGCCTTGTGGTAGTTGTCCAGCAGGTTCTGGTCGTTGGTGAACGAGTGGACGGTCTCCACGTGGCCGCGCAGCACGCCGTACTCGTCCGCCATCGCCTTCAGCGGCGGGACGATCGCGTTGGTGGTGCAGGACGCGCAGGACAGGATCCGCTCGTCCGGCTTGATGGTGTCGTGGTTGACGCCGTGCACGATGTTCGGGACGTCGCCCTTGCCGGGCGCGGTCAGGACGACCTTGTCGATGCCGGGGCGCAGGTGCTTCGACAGGCCCTCGCGGTCGCGCCACTTGCCCGTGTTGTCGATGAGGATGGCGTCCTTGATGCCGTACGCCGTGTAGTCGACCTCGGAGGGGTCGTTGGCGTAGATCACCCGGATCGCGTTGCCGTTGGCGACGATCGTGCTGTTCGCCTCGTCGACGGTGATGGTGCCCTGGAACTGGCCGTGGATGGAGTCGCGGCGCAGCAGCGAGGCGCGCTTGACCAGGTCCTGCTCACCGCCGCCGCGCACGACGATGGCGCGCAGCCGCAGGCCGTTGCCGGAGCCGGCCTTCTCGATGAGCAGGCGGGCGACGAGGCGGCCGATGCGGCCGAAGCCGTAGAGGACGACGTCGCGCCCGTCACCGCGCTCGATCTTGTTGGCCCCGGTGGCGCCGGCGACGGCCCCGGCGGTGAACTCCTCGACCGACAGGCCGCGGTCGTCGGTCTTGTACGTCGCGGCGAGCATGCCGATGTCGATCTGGGACGGGCCGAGATCGAGCGTGGTGAGCGCCTGCAGGAACGGCAGCGTCTCAGTGACCGAGAGCTCCTCGCCGTCGATCTGCCGAGCGAATCGGTGGGTCTTGAGGAGGCTGACCACCGACTTGTTCACCAGGGAGCGGCTGTGGAGCAGGACCGTGACGTCCCGCTCCCGGTGCAGCTTCCCGATGATGGGGATCATCGACTCCGCGATCTCCTCGCGGTTTTTCCAGCTGGTGAACGAGTCCTCGTTGACAGTCACAGGTTTATCTTTCGAGCTAGGCGGTGCTCATATGCTAACCCGCCTCTTTTCCGGCCCATCAAGGGGGGCCGGATGCACCCGCGAGCGCCCGCGGGGGCCCGGGATCACGGTGCTCCGAACGCCGTCGGGGGCTATTCGGCGATCTCCGTGCGTTCCCACCACTCGTAGACCGGAAGCGGCCCCTCAGGGCCTTCCTGACGGCGGGGCGTGGCCTTGAAGTGCTCGTACCCGCCGCGGTGGGGGATCTTCAGGTCTTCTCCCGGAGCGGCCGCCGGGACGATCCGCTCGGGCAGATCATCGGGGCCGCCCACCAGCGCTGCCTTGTTCGCCATGCCCTCAGTGTTCCTGCCCGCCCCACGCCCCGCACGTCGGAGGGGGCCGTGGTTCGGCCGGCCGGGAGCGGGCAGGGGGCCAGTGAGACGTCCCGGCCCCGCCCCGGGAGGACACCGTGAAGCTGCAGTTCCTGGGCCCGCTCTACGCCCACCCCGGCCCCGTCGCCTCGGTCTGCCTCGACACCTCCCGGGACCAGGAGGATCCCGACCGGGCTCTCGACCTGCGCTGGCGCAAGCTGCGCCGGAGCCTGCTCGCGCACGAAGCCGACGAGGCCACCGTCGGAGCGGTCGAGGCCGCGGTCGGCACCGATGACGAGGTGGCCGGGCGGCACGGCCAGGCGATCTTCGCCGCCCACGGGAGCCTCCTCCTGGCGGAGCGGCTGCCCGAGCCGCCCGACCGCGACAGCGCCCGGTACGGGATGCTGCCCGACACCCTGGGGCTCGCCCTCCAGCACAGCCCGGACATCCCGTACGCGGCCGTCGCCATCCGCCGGGTGCACCTCGCCGAGGCCGCCGAGGAGGAGCTCCGGCTCGACCTCGAGACCGGCAGGTGGCCGATGAGCCGGGTCGCGCCGGGCACACACGTCCACCGCCGGATCCCGGTGGACGGGTGGCCCAAGGAGGCCGATCAGCTCCTGGCCGAGCTGGTGGCGGCCGTGGGCGCCGGCGGTCTCGAGCTGGTCGTGCTGGCCGGTGATCCGTGGTCCGTGAACGGCCTCGTGCGGTCGGCCCCGAAGAAGCTGCTCGGCCACTTCGTCAAGCTCAAGGACGGGCACTACCGGCGGCCGGAGCCCGGCCGGGCCCTGCTGGAGGAGGAACTCGGGCTCCTGTTCGAGGGCAGGCTCTCCGACCACGACCGGCACCAGCTGGACGCCTATCTCGGACAGCGCGCCCGGCACCCCGAGTACGTCGAGGGGCTCGCTGCCACGGTCGCCGCCTTCCAGCGCGGGCAGGCCCGGACCTTGATCCTCAACCGTCCGGTGCGGATCGACCGCCACCTGTGGGTCGGCGCCGCGCCCACCCAGCTGGCCCTCTCCGGCGAGGACCTGAGCGCCTTCGGCCTGAACTACTTCTGGGAGGAACCCGCCCCCGGGGCCGCCCTCGTCCGGGCGGCGGCCGGCACCCAGGCCGAGCTGATCGCCGTGCCCGAGGACGTGCTGCCCGTGGAGGACGGCGTCGCGGTCCTGCTGCGCTACATGCTCCCCGAGTGAGGCCGGCGGGCGCGCCCCGCAGGCGCGGCTCCACCCCGGTGGGGCTGCCGTTCCCCCGCTGCGCGCCTCCCCGGCAGCGGGCACCGCGCGCGGCATGCTCGGTCAGCACAGGCCGGATGCTCGTGGGCGCGCCGCCCGCGGGAGTCGGCGACCCGCGGCGGGAAGGCGTGGAGAGGGTGCCACCGGCAAAGGAGACAGCACGTGCGGCGGACCGGGTGCGCCACGCGGGCCTCGCACTCGATGCCCGGCTGCCGCTCGCGGAGATGGCGCGGGGCGGCGTCAGGAAGGCGTTCCCGGACCACTGGTCCTTCCTGCTCGGCGAGATCGCGCTCTACAGCCTCATCGTGCTCCTGCTGACGGGCACCTACCTGGCCTTCTTCTTCGAGCCGTCGATGGGCGACGTGCCCTACCAGGGCTCGTACGGCCCGCTGCGCGGGCTCTCGGTCTCCGAGGCCTACGCCAGCACGCTGCGGATCAGCTTCGACGTCCGGGGCGGTCTGCTGCTGCGCCAGATGCACCACTGGGCGGCGCTGGTGTTCGTGGCGGCCATCGGGGTGCACCTGCTCCGGATCTTCTTCACCGGGGCCTTCCGCCGTCCCCGCGAGGTCAACTGGACGATCGGGCTGACGATGTTCCTCCTCGCCCTGGTCGAGGGCTTCGCCGGCTACTCGCTGCCCGACGACCTGCTGTCGGGGACCGGGCTGCGCACGGCGCAGGGGATCATGCTGTCGCTGCCCGTGGCCGGCACCTACCTGAGCTTCTTCGTCTTCGGCGGCGAGTACCCGGGCGAGGACATCGTCTCCCGGCTGTACCCGGTGCACATCCTCCTCGTGCCGGGCCTGCTGCTCGGACTGGTGACGCTGCACCTGCTGCTGGTCGTCCACTTGAAGCACACCCAGTGGCCCGGCCCCGGAAGGACCGCCCGCAACGCCGTCGGGAAGCCGTTCTTCCCGCAGTACGCGGCCAAATCCGCCGGCCTGTTCTTCATGGTGGCCGGCGTGCTCGCGGTACTCGGGGCGCTGGCACAGATCAACCCTGTCTGGGCGTACGGCCCCTACCGGACGGACGTGGTCTCCACGGGCTCGCAGCCCGACTGGTACGTCGGCTTCCTGGAGGGGGCGCTGCGGCTCATGCCCGGGGTCGAGACCCGGCTGTGGGGCCACACCGTGACGTGGAACCCGCTCGTGGCCGGTGTCGTACTGCCCGGGGTGCTGTTCACCGGTCTGTACGCGTACCCCTTCTTCGAGCGGTGGATCACCCCGGACCAGGGGGAGCACCACCTGTGCGACCGGCCGCGGCACCGGCCGGTGCGCACGGCCCTGGGGGTGGCGGTGCTCGCGGCCTACGCGGTGCTGCTCCTGGCGGGCGCGCAGGACCTGCTCGCCTTCATCTCCGAGGTCAGTGTCCAGGCCGTCACCTGGGCGCTGCGGTGCGCGCTGGTCGTCCTGCCCCTCGGCGCCTTCTGGCTCACCAGGCGCATCTGCCTGGCCCTTCAGCGCGGGGACATCGAGCTGCTGGAGCACGGTGAGGAAACCGACGAGGTGCGCCAGACGGTCGAGGGCGGGTACCTCCCCTCGCACCGGCCGCTCAGCGGCGCACGGGCGCACGTGCTGCTCGTGCACCCGGTCACGGAGCCCGTCCGTCCGGAGCCGGCCGAACGGCCGCGCGGGGTCCGGCGCGCGGCCGGGCGGCTACGGGTGGCGCTGAGCCGGTGGTACTACCGGGACCAGCTGGTGCCGCCGATGACGCAGACGCAGCGCAGGCGGGTCGCCGAGATCCTGGCGGCTCCGCGGCGGACGGAGGAGGAGGACTGATCGTCGCCGACCGCCGTCAGGCGGCCTCGTCGGCGGACCCCAACACGAACCCGAAGATGCCCGGGGCGAGTACGCCGACGCCGATGAGCGCGAGCCACAGGCCCTGCACCACGCCCAGGCCGGTCAGTGCCGTCCCGACGGCCGTGATCACGGGAGCGTAGCTGCGGGCCGGGAAGGAGAACCGCCGGTCCGCGCTCTCCACCACCTCCCCGCCCTTGCGGTCCTCGGGGCGGCGGCCGCCGCGGTGGTACTGCCGCCACAGGAAGGCGGCGATGAGCGCCGACATGAGGAACGACACGGCGAGGGCGGCAATGCCGGCCGGATCGTTCGAGTACCGCAGGTAGACGCCGCCGGTGACCGCGAAGTGGAGGGCGGTTCCGCTGAACAGCCATGCCTCGGTCCTCACGGCGACTTCACCTCCGGGTGGTGCAGGTCGAAGGCCGGCGAGTCCGACCGGATGCGCGGCAGGGCGTCGAAATTGTGCCGAGGGGGCGGGCAGCTCGTGGCCCATTCCAGCGAACGGCCCCAGCCCCAGGGGTCGTCGACGCCGACGACCGTCCCGTGCCGGCCGGTCCGCACCACGTTGTACAGGAACGGCAGCGTGGACAGGCCGAGGAGGAAGGCGCCGATGCTGGACAGGGTGTTGAGGAGGGTGAAGCCGTCGGCGGCCAGGTAGTCGGCGTACCGGCGGGGCATGCCCTGCTCCCCGAGCCAGTGGTGGACGAGGAAGGTGAGCTGGAAACCGGTGAACAGGGTCCAGAAGTGGATCTTTCCGAGGCGTTCGTCGAGGAGCTTGCCGGTGAGCTTCGGCCACCAGAAGTAGAAGCCCGCGAAGGTGGCGAAGACGATGGTGCCGAAGAGCACGTAGTGCAGGTGCGCCACGATGAAGTAGCTGTCGGTGAGGTGGAAGTCCATGGGCGGCGAGGCGATCAGAACACCCGTCAGCCCGCCGAGCAGGAAGGTCACCAGGAAGCCGGTGCACCACAGCATCGGCGTCTCGAAGGACAGGGAGCCGTTCCACATCGTCCCGATCCAGTTGAAGAACTTCACCCCGGTCGGGACGGCGATGAGGAAGGACAGGAGCGAGAAAAACGGCAGCAGGACGGCGCCGGTGGCGAACATGTGGTGGGCCCACACGGTGGCGGACAGGCCGGTGATGGCCATCGTCGCCCCGACCAGGGCCACGTACCCGAAGATCGGTTTGCGGCTGAAGACCGGCAGGATCTCGCTGACGATCCCGAAGAACGGCAGCGCGACGATGTAGACCTCCGGATGCCCGAAGAACCAGAACAGGTGCTGCCAGAGCAGGGTCCCGCCGTTCGCCGCGTCGAAGACGTGCGCCCCGAACTTCCGGTCCGCCTCCAGACCGAGCAGCGCCGCGGTCAGGACGGGAAAGGCGAGCAGCGCCAGGATCGAGGTGAAGAGCACGTTCCAGGTGAAGATCGGCATCCTGAAGAGGGTCATGCCGGGCGCGCGCAGGCAGATGATGGTGGTGATGAAGTTGACCGAGCCCAGGATGGTGCTCAGCCCGGAGACGGCCAGGCCCATCACCCACAGGTCCGCGCCGACCCCGGGCGTGAAGACGGCGCCGTTGAGCGGCGCGTAGGCGAACCAGCCGAAGGACGCGGACCCGTTCGCCGTCAGGAAACCGCTGACCACGATCAGGCCGCCGAACAGGTAGACCCAGTAGGTGAAGGCGTTCAGGCGCGGGAACGCCACGTCCGGTGCGCCGATCTGCAGGGGCATCACCGCGTTGGCGAAGCCCGTGAAGGTCGGGGTGGCGAAGAGCAGCATCATGACCGTGCCGTGCACCGTGAAGAGCTGGTTGTACTGCTCGTTGGAGAAGATCTGGAGGCCGGGGCGGGCGAGCTCCGCGCGCATCAGCAGGGCCAGTACGCCCGCGAAGAGGAAGAACGCGAAGGCGGTGGCGAGGTACATGTTGCCGATCACTTTGTGATCGGTGGTCGACAGGATCCGCAGCACGGTGGAGCCGGACGCGACGCGCCGGTCGGTGGCGGCGTCGCGGACCGCCGCACTCGATGCTTCGTCGGTCTTGTCGACGGACACCATGGGGCCTCCAAGAGTTCCGCAGCGAAACTACGGGGCCGCGCGGGGCCGCGGCCGTCGCGCCTCGGCATCGGATCCCGGTGCCACCCGAACGGCCTCCTGCCACGCCGTCCGGCCGGTCCCGGCGGGCCGCCGCGTACGGGGGCTCCCTTCCGGTCCGATCGTTCGAGCGTATCGATCTTTACGCACCTCTTGAGCGTCATTTCGAGCGCGTGTTAGAAACGTTCAGCGCGGCTTCCTCCTCCCACGCCCCGGCTCTGGAGGCTCCATGTCCGGCTCATGGTCCCGCCGTTCGTTCCTGCGCCTCTCCGCCTGCGCCGCCCTGCCGGCCGGAGCCCCGTCCGCGGGTTCCGCCTCCGCCGCGGGTGACGCGTACGAGGCCCTGCGTCTCAAGTGGCGCGAGATGGTGCTGGGCAGCGGGTTCGACCCGGCGGCAGCGCCCTTCCGGGCGAAGCTGGCACTGACGGGCGGTCAAGCGGCCGAGCACCGCACGGCCATGGCGCCCGTGAGCGGCTCCCTCTGGCCGGATCTGCCCCTGAACCTCTCCGCCTCGATCACCGGCAGCTACTCCCGGCTGGCCACCATGACCCAGGCCTACGCCCAGCCCGGCACGGGTCTGACCGGCGACGCCGCGCTGCTCGCCGAGATCAAGACCGGTCTCGACCACCTCCACCAGCAGGCCTACAACCCGGCGAAGAGCCAGTTCGGCAACTGGTGGGACTTCCAGATCGGCTCTCCCCAGCTCCTGTTGGACATCACCACCGTCCTCCACGACCGGCTGTCCGCCGCGCAGCTCGCCAACCACCTCGCCGCCGTGGACGCGTTCGTCCCGGACTCCTCCGTCTCCCGCTACACCGGCACCAGTACGGGCGCCAACCGGGTGGACCTGTGCCGCTCGCTGGCCCTGCGCGGTGTCCTCGGCGGGAACGCGGCCAAGATCGCACTGGCCCGCGACGCCCTCTCCCCCGTCTTCCCGTTCGTCACCAGCGGAGACGGCTTCTACGCCGACGGGTCCTTCGTCCAGCACACCTACCTCGCCTACACGGGCTCGTACGGCGCGGTGCTCCTCGGCGGACTGGCCGGTCTGCTCGCTCTGCTCAACGGCTCGGCCTGGGCGGTCACCGATCCCGCCCGGCAGATCGTCCTCGACTCGGTGGAGGCCTCCTTCGCGCCGTTCCTCTTCAACGGTCTGATGATGGACGCCGTCTCGGGCCGCTCCACCAACCGCGGCAACCCGCGGACCGACTCCCACGGATTCCAGGGAGGCGACCACGGCCGCGGCCACGTCGTCATGGCCTCCATCGCCCAGCTCGGCACGGCCGCGAGCGGTACGGAGAACCGGCGCTGGCGCGGTCTGGTCAAGGGCTGGATGCAGCGGGACTACTACAGCCCGGTCCTGACCGACACGGACCTGAGCGTCGCGGCGCTGGCCCGGCTCAAGGCGGTGCAGGACGACGACACCGTCAGCGCCCTCCCCGAGCCGACCTCCCACCGGCTCTTCCCGAGCATGGACCGGGCCGTCCACCGCCGCCCCGGCTGGGCGGCCTCGATCAGCATGGCCTCCCGGCGGATGGGCTTCTACGAGACGGGCAACGGGGAGAACCTGCGCGGCTGGCACGCCGGGGCCGGCATGCTCCAGTGGTGGGGGGACACGTACGGCAACGGGCAGTACACCGACGCCTTCTGGGCGACCGTCGACCCCTACCGGCTGCCCGGCACCACGGTGTCCCACAAGGTGCTCGCCGACGCCGAGGGCGGCGCCTGGGGGCTGCCGAGGCCGGACGTGAGCTGGGTCGGCGGTGCCACGGACGGGGAGTACGCGGCCCTGGGCCAGTTCCTGCGGGGGCTGGCCGGCACGCTGTACGCCAAGAAGTCCTGGTTCTGCCTGGCCGACTCGGTCGTCTGCCTGGCGGGAGCGGTCCGCGCCACCGACGGCGCCGCCGTCGAGACGGTGGTCGAGAACCGCAACCTCGGCGCGAGCGGCGGGCAGGCCCTGACCGTGAACGGCGCCGCGCAGCCCACCTCGCCGGGCTGGTCCGCCACCTTCACCGGGGCCCGGTGGGCGCAGATAGCGGGCCACGGCGGCTACGTCTTCCCCGGCGGGGCCACCGTCAAGGCGCTGCGGGAGGCCCGGACCGGTTCCTGGCGCGACGTCAACACCGGAGGCACCGCGGATCCGATCACCCGCCGCTACCTGACCCTCTGGTTCGACCACGGCGTCGACCCCTCCGGCGCGGCCTGCTCCTACGTCCTCATGCCGGGCGCCGGTCCGGCCGCGACCGCCGCGCGCGCGGCCGACACCGGCTGGATGACCGTCCTCGCCAATGGCAACGACCGGCAGGGCATCGTGGTTCCCTCACTGGGCGTCACCGCCGTCAACTTCTGGTTCGCGGGGAGCGCCGGGGGCCTGACCGCCGACAAGCCCGCCTGCGTCCTCGTACGGGAGCACGGCGACGGCACGGCCACCCTCTGCGTCTCCGATCCGATGCGGATGCAGACCGGCCTCACGGTCACGTGGCAGCGGCCCGTGGCCTCCGTGCTGTCGAAGCCCGCCACCGTGGTCTCGGCCACCACCGGACCGGCCCTCACCCTCACCTTCGGGGACCTGACCGGCCTGGCCGGCGCCACCCAGCGCATCGAGGTCACCCTGGCCTGAGGCTATTTGACGGCGCCGGCGGTCAGACCCGAGCGCCAGAAGCGCTGGAGGGCGAGGAAGGCGATCACCAGCGGAACCACGGCGATGAGCGAGCCGGTGATGGCCAGCGCGTACATCTCGGGGCTCTCGGTGATCGAGACGTTCCACATGTAGAGGCCGAGGTTGACGGGGTACAGGTTCTTGTCGTTCAGCATGACCAGTGCGCCGTAGAAGTTGTTCCAGCTCGCGGTGAAGGAGAACAGGAACAGCGTCGTGAATCCCGGCGCGAGCATCGGCAGCACGATGGAGCGGAAGGTCCGCAGCTCGCCCGCGCCGTCCACCCGGGCCGCCTCGATCACCTCGTACGGCACGTAGCCCTCGGAGAAGACCCGGGCGAGGTAGACGCCGAAGGGATTGACCAGCGAGGGGATCAGCAGCGCCCAGTAGGTGTTGGTGATCCCCGCCTTGGAGGCCAGCAGGTACATCGGGAGGGTCAGGACCGCGCCGGGGACCAGCACCCCCGCCAGGACGACGCCGAAGAGCTTCTCCTTGCCCGCGAAGCCGTACTTGTCGAAGGCGTAGCCCGCCGCCACGGAGATGAGGGAGGACAGGGCCGAGCCGACGACGGCGTAGAGGAGGGTGTTGAGCAGCCAGCGGCCGTAGATGCCGTCGTCGTGGGTGAGAACGGCGTGGATGTTGGAGAAGAGGTTGAAGTCTCCGAAGCCGAAGCCGTCGGTGCCGAAGAGGTCGCGGCGGTTCTTGGTGGAGGCGATCAGGAGCCAGCTGACCGGCATCAGCGTGTAGAGCGCCAGGACGGCCAGCACCGTGTTGACGGCGGCCTTGGAGGCGCGGGCGTCGCGGCCGCGGCGGTTTCCCGCGGGGCGGCGGGAGGCGGGGGGCGTGCTCATGCTTCCTGCCACCTCTTGCCGATCCGGGTCACCACGAAGGACAGCGCCCCGGCCACGACGGCCAGCAGCAGCGAGGCGGCGGCCGCGCTCGCGTAGTCGTGGTCGACGAACGCCTTGCTGACGATGTACATCGTGGGTGACCAGTCGTTGCCGAGGCTCTGGGCCTGGTCGGAGAGCAGTTTGGGCTCGGTGAAGAGCTGGACGGCTCCGACGCAGGTGAACAGGACGGTCATCACCACCGAGGAGCGGATGATCGGCACCTTGACGCCGAGGGCGATGCGCCATGCGCCGGCGCCGTCCACCGTGGCCGCCTCGACGACCTCGCGGGGAACGGACTGGAGGGCGGCGAAGAAGATCACCATGTTGTAGCCGACCCACTGCCACACGGCGATGTTGACCACCGAGGAGAGGGCGTGGTCGGGTGAGAAGAAGTTCCAGCTGCCGCCCGCGGCGTCGATCCAGTCGATCACCGGGCTGAGGCCGGGGGTGTAGAGGTAGATCCAGGTGATCGAGGCGATCAGGCCGGGCACGGCGTGCGGCAGGAAGAAGGCGAGCTGGAAGAAGCGCCTGGCCCGGGCGTAGGCCGAGTCGACCAGCAGGGCCGCGGCCAGCGCCCCGCCGATCATCACGGGTATGTACACCAGGCAGTACGCGGCCACGTGCACGAACGAGGTGCGGAACGCCGGATCGGCCAGTACGGCCGCGTAGTTGGACAGTCCCGTGAAGGTGCGCTCGACGCCCCCGAAGCCGAGCCCCGAGGACCGTTCCCGGTACAGGCTCATCCAGCCCGCGTAGACCACCGGCGCCACCGTCACGACGGCGAACAGGACGAAGAACGGGGAGAGGAACAGGACGGCGGCGGCGCGTCGTCTGCGGCGCAACGTGCCGCCGGCGGGCGCCGGGGCGGTGGGCGGTGAGGCCACGGGAGTGCTCCTTGGCAGTGCGGCGGGTGCGGGAGCGCGGCGGTGCGCGGGGTCGCGGCGGGGGCGGCCGAGGTGTTCGGCGGTCGCCCCCGGCGGGTCACTCGGCGAGCGTGAGACCGCGGCTCCCGATCGCCGCGCGGGCCGATGCCTGGGCCTTCTCCAGACCGCTCACCAGGCCGTTCCTGGCGGCCTCGTCCTTGAAGTCGGCGTTGACCTTGCCCCAGACGGGGCCCCAGGTCCAGCCGGGGACGATGGTGGGGACCTGGTCCCCCGTCAGCTTGTAGAGGTCCTGGCCGCCGAAGTAGGAGGTGTCGAAGGCCTTGGCCGCCACTTCGGCCATGGCCGGGTTCGCGGGAAGGGCGCTGCTCGGGTTCTTCAGGGCGCCGATGCGGGCGGTCATGGCGGCCGGGTCGGTGGTGACCCACTTGATGAACTCGGCGGCGGCCTTGGTGTGCTTGCTCCCCTTGGGCACCGCGAAGCTCGTGCCGCCGTACATGCCGCTGGCCGGGGTGCCCCAGTGCGGGATGGGGGCGACGCCCCACTTGCCCTTCTGGTCGGGCATGGTGGCGATCATCGTGCCCGCTCTCCAGGGGGCGCCCAGGATCCCGGCGGTCGTCCCGTCGGCCTTGGACTTGCTCTCCTCCGGGGTGTCGGCGCCATGGTTGAAGACCAGGTCGTCCTTGAGCATCCCCTGCCAGAAGGCGGCGACCTTCCGGGAGGGGGCGTCGTCGATCGCGGGCTTCCAGCCGTCGCCCTTGACCTCGAACCACTTGGCGCCGGCCTGCCAGGACAGCGCCGCCTGCAGCGGGGCGTCGGTCGGGAAGGAGCCGATGCGCACCGCGGGGTCGGCGGCCTTGACCTTCTCGGCGGCCGCGCGGTACTCGTCCCACGTGGTGGGGACGGCCACCCCGTACTTCTCGAAGAGGTCCTTGCGGTAGAAGAACACCTGCGGGGTCGCGTCGAAGGGGACCGACCAGGTCTTGCCGCCGAAGGTCACCATGTTCTGGACGCCGGCGGGGAAACTCTTCTTCACCAGCTCACCGGAGGAGGCGGTCAGGTCCTCCAGGAATCCCTGACTCGCGAACTCCGGGACCACGTTGTACTCGATGGTCGCCACGTCCGGCGCGTCGCCCGCCTTGATCGCGTTGCTGATCTTGCTGTAGCCCTCGGCGCCGCCCGGTATCGGGGAGAAGCGCACCTGGATGTCGGTGTGCGTCCTGTTGAACTCGGCGGCCGCGGCTTCGGCGCCACCGGTCCAGGTCCAGTACGTGAGGGTGACGGGCTTGCCGTCGTCCTTGGCCGCGGACGAGTCGGTGGAACCGGAACCGGCACAGGCGGAGGTCAGCAGGGCGAGGGACACCGCTGTGGCCAATGCGCCGTAGGCACGCGAGGACTGAGCCTTCATGAGCTGCTCCTGTGGCGAGTGGGCTGAACGGGTTGAATCATTCGCCCCATGCATCTTGAACGTCAAGATGCATGTGAACTATTGATCAATACGATCAGTTCGGCGCTCGACCGAGGCTCTCAGGCGGTCCTGTCGAGGTCCTCGCGGCGCACGCCGTGCGCGAACGGCAGGCCCGCGGCGTAGCGGGCGATCTCCTCGATGGCGGAGTCCGCCATCCGGTGGAGTTCGTTGCCCAGGGACCCGGCGATGTGCGGGGTGAGCAGGACATTCGGCAGGTCGTACAGGGGGGATTCGGCCGGGAGGACCTCCGGCTCGGTCACGTCGATGACCGCCCGCAGACGGCCGGAGACCAACTCCTCGGTGAGGGCCGGCCCGTCGACCAGCGCACCGCGCGCCGTATTGATCAGGGTGACGCCGTCGCGCATCAGCGCCAGCCTCCGCCGGTCGATCATCGCCCGCGTCTCGGGCAGCGCCGGCGCGTGCAGGCTGACCACGTCGGAGGCCCGGCAGAGCTCGTCGAGCCCCACGCCGCGGGCGCCGAGCCGCTCGGCCTGCCGCCCGGTCAGGTACGGGTCGTACACGAGGAGCTCGAGGTCGTACGGGCGCAGCAGTTCGATCACGCGGCGGCCGATCCGGGAGGCGCCGACGATGCCGACGGTCCGGCGGTAGTTGCCGGCGTGACCGTACCGCTGGTGCCAGTCGTGCCGTAGGCCTCGGACGCTGCGGTACTCCTCGCGCAGCTCCAGCACGCGCTTGTTGGAGAGCAGCACCATGGCAACGGTGTACTCGGCTACGGGCAGGGAGTTGGCCAGGGCGGCGGAGGAGACGGTGATGCCGCGCTCCCAGCAGGCGTCCGTGACCAGGTGTTTGACCGATCCGGCGGCGTGCACGACGGCCTTGAGGCGGGGCGCCGCCGCGAGCGCCCGCGCGTCGACGGCGGGGGCGCCCCAGAAGGTGAGCAGGACCTCCGCCTCCGCGAGCGCCGCCGCCACCCCGGGTCTGCGGAAGTCGTCGGCCACGCATTCCGGGTCGAGAGCCGCCACCTCGTGGAGCCGGCGCGCGCCGGCGTCGTCCAGCAGGCGGGGCAGCAGCTCGGGGGCCATGGCGAGCAGGGTTCGCGGGCGGCGCACAGACATGTCGGGTGCTCCTTGCGGCTGGGTGAGGCCGCGCCGACTCTAGGGAGCCGTCAATCGATCGTCAAGATCTTCACACTCATATAGCTCGATATGATCGATACGATCGCGCAACTGCACCTTCAGCGCTGCCAGACAGTGGTGATGTTGCAGAACTCCCGGATTCCGTGGCCGGACAGTTCGCGGCCGTAACCGGACCGCTTGACGCCGCCGAAGGGGAGGGCCGGATGCGAGGCGGTCATGCCGTTGACGAAGACCCCGCCGGCCTGGAGGTCCTCCGCGAAGCGGGCGATGTCCGCGTCATCACGGGTCCAGACGTTGGAACTGAGGCCGAAGGGCGTGGCGTTGGCCCGCTCGACGGCCTCGTCCAGGCTGCCCACCCGGTAGAGCGTGGCGACGGGGCCGAAGGCCTCCTCCTGGTCGATGCGCATGACCGGGGTGACGTCCGTGAGGATCGTCGGCTCGTAGAACCAGCCGTTCTCGTGCCCGGCCGGGCGCCGGCCGCCGCACAGGACCGTCGCGCCGTGTTCCACCGCGTCGTCGACCAGCTCCTCCAGGTCGGAGCGGCCCGCTTCGGTGGCCAGCGGGCCCACGTCGGTGGACTCCTCCATCGGGTCGCCCACCGTGAGCGCCTCCATGCCCGCCGTGAAGCGTTCCGCGAACTCGTCGTGCACGTCGGTGTGCACGATGAAGCGCTTGGCGGCGATGCAGGACTGTCCGTTGTTCTGCACCCGGGCGGTCACCGCGGTGCGTGCGGCCTGGGCGATGTCGGCCGACGGCATCACGACGAACGGATCGCTGCCGCCGAGCTCCAGCACGGTCTTCTTGACCACGTCCCCGGCCACGGACGCGACCGAGCGGCCGGCCGGCTCGCTGCCCGTCAGGGTCGCGGCGGCCACCCTCGGGTCGCGCAGGACGTCCTCCACGGCCGCCGAACCGATGAGCAGGGTCTGGAAGCAGCCGCGGGGGAAGCCGGCCCGGTGGAAGAGGTCCCCGAGGTACAGGGCGGTCTGGGGCACGTTGGAGGCGTGCTTGAGCAGGCCCACGTTGCCGGCCATCAGGGCGGGCGCGGCGAACCGGACGACCTGCCACAGCGGGAAGTTCCACGGCATGACGGCGAGGATCACCCCGATCGGCCGGTAGGAGACGCGGACGGAGGAGGCACCGGAGTCGCTCACGTCGGCGGCGCTGGGCTGCTCGTCGGCGAGGAGGGACTCCGCTCGGTCGGCGTACCAGCGCATGGTCTTCGCGCACTTGGCGGCCTCGGCGCGGGCCGCCGCGAGCGGTTTGCCCATCTCGGTGGTCATGGTCCGCGCGATGTCCTGCGCGTCCTCCTCCAGGAGCCCGGCCGCGCGGATCAGGAGCTCGCGCCGCTCGGCGAAGGTGGTGCGCCGGTACTCGGCGGCCGTCTGCGCGGCGTCCGCCAGGCACCGCTCGATGCCGGCCGCGTCGAGCGCGTCGAAGGTGCGCAGCGTCTGGCCGGTCGTCGGGTTGACGGTGGCGATGGGCATGGTTCGGCCTTCCTGTGCAGGGGCTGCAGGGGTCTGCTCAGCCGTTGCCCACCGCGTCGTCGCAGGCGGGGCAGATCCGGTCCGCGTGCTCCGGGGCGTACCACGGGGCCCCTGGATCCGCGTTCGGCTCGGCCGGGGACGCTTCCATGGCGAAGGTGTCCTTGCCGCAGAAGGTCCTGGGGCCGGGGACCGAGGTCGTGCCCGGGGCGGCAGGGACGGCGTGCACGCGCAGGACCGACCGTTCGTCGTCACGCGACACCTCGTACACCACGAGAATCCCACTCATACCTCGACGGTAGGCCGCTCCGGTGGGACACGCCGTATCGGCGGCCCGTACGGCGCGCCGTACGCCCGGATGCGGACGGACCGGGCCGGCACCGGGATCAACGGGCGACCCCGGCCGGTCGCGCGCCGGACCGGGCGCGCGGCGCCGGCCAGTGCGCGACCCGGTCGGCGGCGGGGAGGAGCGCCACCGCCAGTACGGGGAACACCGCGGCCAGCGCGAAGGCCGGGGTGTAGCCCCGGCCGGCGATGAGCGCGCCGGCCAGCGGCGGTACGAGGACCACCGCGGCGTGCTGCCCCATGCCGTGCATCCCCAGGGCTCGGCCCGCCCAGTGGGGGCCGGCGTACTCGGCGACGGCCGTGTTGTGCAGCCCGTTGGTGCTGACCGTCAGGCCCGCGGCGAGCAGCAGGGCCGCCGTGCCGACGGGCGAGTCCCAGGCGGCTCCGGCAGTGAGCAGGGCCAGGTTCGCCGCCGTCGCCGCCGCGAGCAGCCGCATGGGCCGGATCCGGCCGCCGACGCGATCGGACCACCAGCCCGCCAGCAGCCGTACGCCCGCCCCGGCCAGGTTGGCCGCGGCCAGTACCCCGCCGGCGGCGGCGGGCGACCAGCCGCGCGCCCCGGTGAGGAAGAGCAGGGAGAATCCGGTCACCACGAACTGCGGCACGCACAGCACCGCGGCCGCGCCGTGCAGCCTCCACAGGTATCCGCCGCGGTACGGGGCGGGACTCCGTACGCCTGCCGGCCGGTCGGGGCGCGGCGGGTCGACGGCGAACAGGGCGACCGCCAGCCCCGCGGCCCCGCACAGCACGGCGCACAGGCCGAACGCCGCGGACAGCCCGGCGTGGTGGGCGAGCGGCGGCAGGGCGGCGGCGGCCATCCCCGTGCCGAGCGGCTGTGAGGCCTGCCGGACGCCCATCGCGATGCCGCGCCGGTCGGGCGGGAACCAGCCGATGACCAGGCGCCCGGAGGCCGAGTGGCCGGAGGATCCGGCGGCTCCGGTCAGGACGAGCAGGACGCCGGTCGCCCCCACCCCGTGCACGGCTGCCGCACCCGCCATCGCCCCTGCGGCGGCCAGCAGTCCGGCGGCCAGGGCCTTTTTCTCCCCGTACCGGTCGGCGACCGCTCCCCAGCCGATCAGGCCGAGCAGGATCCCGGCGATCGGACAGGAGACGAGGACACCGGCGGCGGCGAGCGAGAGCCCGAGCTCCTGCTGGAAGGCGGGGACCAGGAAGGGCGTCCCGTAGAGCGCCGTGGTGGCGGCGGTCTGGCCGCCGGTGCCCAGGGCCAGCATCAGCCAACTGCGCGCGATCCGCTCGTCGTTCATGTTTCCCACCTTAAGCAGCTCTCCGAAATGTGAGACGACTTGTTTCACATCGCGAGACATCGACCCTGCGCCGAATCCCTGCACGACGAGCCTTCGTGACGGGACATCAGGTCAACCGTCCCGGACTCCTGACCGGACTCTTGACTGTGTTACCGGCGGTAGCCATGCTCGTTCCAGAGCTTGTGCGGTCCATGACAATCCAGCCGAAGACGTGAGTGATGACCATGACCCGACCCCCCCACCGCAGGCGAAAGCCCTACGCGGTCCTGTCGTTGCTCCTCGCCGTGGTGGCCATGGTGCTCGGCCCCGCGCCCAGCTCCTCCGCCTCCGACGCCGGCTGGTGGAACCCCGTCGCGCGCCCCGCGCCCGACTCCGAGATCAACGTCACCGGCGAGCCCTTCAAGGGGACCGACGCCCAGGGGCGGGTCCGGGGCTTCGTCGACGCCCACGACCACATCATGTCCAACGAGGGCTTCGGCGGCCGGCTCATCTGCGGCAAGCCGTTCTCCGACCTGGGGGTCGCAGACGCGCTCAAGGACTGCCCCGAGCACTACCCCGACGGCACGCTCGCGGTCTTCGACTTCATCACCAAGGGCGGTGACGGCAAGCACGACCCCAACGGCTGGCCGACCTTCAAGGACTGGCCCGCCCACGACTCGCTCACGCACCAGCAGAACTACTACGCCTGGGTGGAGCGGGCCTGGCGCGGCGGCCAGCGCGTCCTCGTCAACGACCTCGTCACCAACGGGGTCATCTGCTCGGTCTACTTCTTCAAGGACCGCGGCTGCGACGAGATGACCGCCATCCGCCTGGAGGCGCAGAAGACCTACGACATGCAGGCGTTCATCGACAAGATGTACGGCGGCCCCGGAAAGGGCTGGTTCCGCATCGTCACCGACTCCGCGCAGGCCCGCGACGTGATCAAGCAGGGCAAGCTGGCGGTCATCCTGGGCGTCGAGACCTCCGAACCCTTCGGCTGCAAGCAGATCCTGGACGTCGGCCAGTGCAGCAAGGCGGACATCGACCGGGGCCTGGACGAGCTGCACCGGCTCGGTGTGCGCAGCATGTTCCTGTGCCACAAGTTCGACAACGCCCTGTGCGGGGTCCGTTTCGACGAGGGCGCGCTCGGCACCGCCATCAACGTGGGCCAGTTCCTGTCGACCGGCACCTTCTGGAAGACGGAGCAGTGCACGGGCCCGCAGCACGACAACCCCATCGGGCTCGCGGCGGCGCCCGCCGCGCAGAAGGAGCTGCCGCCGGGTGTGTCGGTCCCGTCGTACGCGGCGGACGCGCGGTGCAACTCCCGGGGTCTCACCGAGCTCGGCGAGTACGCCGTGCGCGGGCTGATGAAACGCAAGATGATGCTCGAGATCGACCACATGGGCGTCAAGGCCGCCGGCCGGGCCTTCGACATCCTGGAGTCCGAGTCGTACCCGGGCGTGATCTCCTCGCACAGCTGGATGGACCTCGACTGGACCGAGCGCGTCTACAAGCTCGGCGGCTTCGTCGCCAGCTACATGAGCGGCGCCGAGGGGTTCAGCGCCGAGGCCAAGCGCACGGACGCGCTGCGCGACAAGTACAACGTCGGCTACGGCTACGGCACCGACATGAACGGCGTGGGCGGCTGGCCCGGGCCGCGCGGCGCGGACACCCCGAACCCGGTGCGCTATCCCTTCCGCAGCACCGACGGCGGCTCCGTCATCGACAAGCAGACCACCGGCTCGCGCACGTGGGACCTCAACACCGACGGCGCGGCGCACTACGGCCTGGTCCCGGACTGGATCGAGGACATCCGGATCGTCGGCGGTCAGGGCGTCGTGGACGACCTGTTCAAGGGTGCCGAGTCCTACCTGACCACCTGGGGCGCCTCCGAGAAGCACAAGGCCGGCGTCAACCTCGCGACGGGCTCGGCGGCTTCCGCCTCCACCAGCCAGTGGTGGAACCCGTTCGTCGACTTCTCCCCCGGGCGCGCCGTCGACGGTGACTCGGGCAGCCGCTGGGCCAGCGAGTGGAGCGACGACCAGTGGCTGCGGGTCGACCTCGGTTCCGCGAACCTGGTGGGGCGCGTGACCCTCGACTGGGAGCGCGCGTACGGGAAGGCGTACCGCATCGAGGTCTCCACCGACGGCAGCACCTGGCAGAACGTCTGGTCCACGACCGCCGGTGACGGCGGCCTGGACACGGTCCGGTTCGCGGGGGTGCCGGCCCGCTACGTCCGCGTCCACGGCGTCCAGCGGGCAACGGAGTGGGGCTACTCCCTCCACGAGGTCGGCGTCTACAGCAGCTGAGCCGGACGGCAGGGGGGCGGGGGCCGGTCCCCCGCCCCCCTGCCGCTTCCCGGAAGCGCGAAGGGAACCCCATGGCACGGCAGTCCTTGGCCGAGCGGCGCCGACAGCTCACCGAGGCCGCGATCCGCGCGATGACCCGCGACGGGGTCGCCAGGACGACGACCCGGTCCATCGCGGCCGAGGCGGGCGTGTCGCTGAGCGTCGTCCACTACTGCTTCGACTCCAAGCAGGCCCTGCTGGAATCGGTCATCGAGGCGATCACGGAGCACTACATCACGGTGGTGAAGGAGGCGATCCGCCCCCGGACCACCCTCCGGGAGACCGTCCGGGCAGGCTTCCAGGCGTACTGGGACCACGTCCACGCCCATCCCGGCGAGCACATGCTCACCTACGAGCTCACGCAGTACGCACTGCGCCAGCCGGGCTTCGAGCACCTCGCGCGGCGCCAGTACGAGCTGTACGCCGACACCTACGCGGAACTCATCGAAGAGCTGGGCCGCAGCATGGGCTTCGCGCTCCGCGTCCCGGCCCCGGCGCTGGCCCGCTACCTGGCGGCCATGACCGACGGGCTGACGCTGAGCCTGCTCGTCCTCGGCAAGGACGCCGACCCCGCCTCGGCGGACATCCTCGACACGATCACCGACCATGTCGCGGGCCTCGTCGGCGACGAGGCGCGCCACACCGGATGAGCCCGGGCTACGCGGTCGCGGACGGGACCGCGTAGCGCCTGGGGAGTGCCGTACGGATCGGGCCGGGCTCACGGTGTCCGGTCAGGCCCGGGCGAGCAGCGTGGTCATGACCTTGTAGAGGACCGTCTCCGGATCGTCGACCGCCTCCTCCGAGCGCCAGGCCACGAAGCCGTCCGGACGTACGACCACCGCGCCGGCCGGCGTCGCGCCGTGTACCTCGGCCCAGTCGGCCCCGTCCTGCGGAACCAGGTCCGCCTCCGGACCGGTGCCGATCGCGTACGCCTCCATGGCCAGCTCCAGCCGCTTGGCGACCGAGCGTGCCGCCGCCCGCCACGGGGTGCCCTCGGAGCTGAGCACGACGAAGGACCGCTCGTAGAGGTCCACGGTGGACTTCCGCTCGCCGGACTCGGTCAGCCACATGTGCGGAGCGCGCGTGCCCGGATCACCGACGAGCCTCATCCGTTCGGGAACGACGGGCAGTTCCGGGTCGGCGCCCAGGACGGCGCCCTCCCGGTAGCGGTAGCCCATGGCCACGGACAGCACCCCGCCCTGTCGTCCGCCGGCGCGCGGACCGGCTGGGGAGCCGGCGGCCGGGCCGGCTGCGGTCTCGGCGGCCGGGTCGGGGTCGGGCTCGTAGCCGGGGTGGCTGTGCTCCGCCGAGCGGGCCGAGGCGCGCTCGGCGGTCGCCCGCGCGACCGGCAGCCGCTCGGCCTCGTACGTCTCCAGCAGCCCCTGGCCCGCCGCGCCGTTCAGTACCGCGGCCAGCTTCCACGCCAGGTTGTGCGCGTCCTGGATGCCGGTGTTCGAGCCGAACGCCCCGGTGGGGGACATCTCGTGGGCGGAGTCCCCGGCGAGGAACACCCGTCCCCCGGCCGCGTACCGCTCGGCGACCCGCTCGGCGGCGTGCCAAGGGGCCTTGCCGGTGATCTCGACGTCCAGGTCCGGCGCGCCGACGGCCCGGCGGATGTGCGCGACGCAGCGCTCGTCGGTGAAGTCCTCCATCGTCTCGCCCCGGTCGGGATGCCAGGGCGCGTGGAAGACCCACCGCTCGCGGTTGTCGACGGGCAGCAGGGCCCCGTCCGCGTCGGGTTTGGTCAGGTAGCAGACGATGAAGCGGCGGTCGCCGACCACGTCCGCGAGCCGGCGGGAGCGGAAGGTGACGCTCACGTTGTGGAACAGGTCTCCCCGGCCGCTCTGGCCGATGCGCAGCTGTTCCCGGACGGGACTGCGCGGTCCGTCGGCGGCGACGAGGTAGTCCGCGCGCACCGTGCTGTGTTCCCCGGTCTCCCGGTTCTTCACGATCGCGGTGACACCGGTGGCGTCGGGGGTGAAGGAGAGGAGCTCGGTGGAGAACCGCAGCTCCGCCCCGAGGGTGGGGGTCACGGACATCAGGACCGGTTCGATGTCGTTCTGGCTGCACAGGCACCACGCCGACGGGCTGAAGCGGGCGAGCGCGCCCCCGGGATCGATCCGCTCGAACAGCCACTCCTGGTCGTCGCCGGTCAGGGAGCCGCCCTGGAGGATGCCGTGGTTGTCGGCCAGGACCGAGGCGGCCTCGCGGATCCGGGCCTCCACACCGGCGACCCGGAACAGCTCCATGGTCCGTACGTTGATACCGCGTCCGCGGGGGTGCAGTGAGGTACCCGCGTGCTTCTCGACCAGCATGTGCCTGATGCCATGCCGGCCCAGAAAGAGCGAGGTGCACAGGCCCACCAGCGAGCCGCCCACGATGAGGACAGGGACGCGGTGGTCGACGTTTTCCTTCATGGATCTTCCATGCCCTGTACGAGGGCCGTTCCCTCGCCCGTTCACCCGCTTGGTGCTCCCCTCTCGCGCCGATGGCAGTACCGGACAACGATCGGGTTCGGGTGGCGCCGCCCCCGGCGACCGCGAAGTCTCGAAGGAGTGTGAACGATGACAACCTTGTCTGAACGGATATCCCAGTCCGCCTTCGACGGCTCGAGGCTTCGGGTCGTGCTGTTGCTGGACCTGTACGACGGGGCTCAGAACCAGTTCCTGGAGGTGTACGAGCGCCTGCGCAAGCAGGTGGCGTCCGTTCCCGGGCACATCAGCGACGAACTGTGCCAGTCGATCGAGAATCCTTCGCAGTGGCTCATCACCAGCGAATGGGAGAGCGCCCCCCGCTTCCTGGCCTGGGTGAACAGCGAGAGCCACGTCGCCTCGGTCCAGCCGTTGCACGGCTGTGTCCGCGACACCCGCTCGCTGCGGTTCAGCGTGATGCGGGTGACCGGCAGTGCCTCGACACCCTCGCCGGTCCCCGTCCCGGCCCCCGTCCCGCGGCGGGGCGACGGCATCGTGCGCCACGCCCTCACCTTCACCGTGAAGCCGGGCAGCGAGTCCGAGGTCGCGGAGCTGCTGGCCGCGTACGCCTCCCCGGAGGCACAGGTCGACGAGAAGACGCGGCTGCACCGCACCTCCGTCTTCATGCACGGCAACCGCGTCGTACGGACGGTCGAGGTCGAGGGCGACCTGCTCGCGGCCCTGCGCCACGTGGCCCAGCAGCCCGAGGTGCAGGCCGTGGAAAAGGCGATCAACCCGTATCTGGAGCAGGACCGGGACCTGACCGATCCGGGATCGGCCCGGCTGTTCTTCACGCGTGCGGCGCTCCCCGCGGTCCACCACGTGGCGGCCGTCGGGCGCGATGCCGAGGACGTCCGGCGCCACGCGCTCTTCTATCCGGCCAAGGACGGATGCGGCACGGCGCTCGCCCGGCTGCTGGCCGGCCAGGACGAGGCGGCCGTGGACGAGCCGGAGAGTCCGATCCAGGCCAGCACCGTCTTCCAGCGCGACGACATCGTCGTCCGGATGCTCGACATGCGCGGTCCGCTCGCCGCCCGGCCGGCTCTGGCGCTCGGTGTGGAGGGCGGCCACAAGGCGGCCGTGCTCGCCCGGCTGCTCGACAGCGCCAAGGACGGCGTTCCCACCAGTGACGTGGAGATCTCGCGGTTCCTCGCGCGCTCCGAAATGCGTCCGATCACCGACCGGCGTCCGCCGGTGCAATCCTGAGGAGATGGCCGTCATGACCGCTCGACTGACGATGGAAGAACTGGCCGCCCTGATGAAGAAGGGCGCCGGCGTGACCGTCGATCCCGCCGCCATGGCGAGCCGCCCCGACGCGGGCTTCGACGAGTGGGGTCTGGACTCCCTCGGGCTCCTGGGCATCGTCGGGGAGCTGGAGACCCGGCACGGCCGGCCGCTGCCCGCCGACGCCGAACGCTGCAGGTCCCCGCGGGAGTTCCTCGACCTCGTCAACGACAGCCTGGTGACGGGAACGACCTGACGCCACCCGCGCAACGCCCCCGGGACCGGCTCCGTGCCGGTCCCGGGGGCGTACGGCGTGGCCGGCGGGGATCAGCCGGGCACGGTGCACTCGAACGCGTGCAGGTAGGCGTTGACCGGCCGGATCTCGCCGAGCACCAGTCCGGCGTCCGACATCCGGCTGACCATGCTGTGCTTGGTGTGCTTCGCGCCGCCCACGTTGAGCAGCAGCAGCAGGTCCATGGCGGTGGTGAACCTCATCGACGGGGTGTCGTCCACCAGGTTCTCGATGACGACGACCCTGGCGCCGGGGCGGGCCGCCCCGATGACGTTGCGCAGGGTCCTGCGGGTGCTGTCGTCGTCCCACTCCAGGATGTTCTTGATGATGTACAGGTCGGCCTGGACCGGAATGGCCTCGCGGCAGTCGCCGGGAACGATGGCCGCCCGGTCGGCGAGCGGACCGCCTTCCCGCAGCCTCGGGTCCGCCTTGGCCGCCACTCCCGGCAGGTCGAACAGGACCCCCCGGACGGTCGGGTGCTTCTCCAGCAGGCTCGCCAGTACGTGCCCCTGGCCGCCGCCGATGTCCGCGACGACCGAGACGCCGGTGAGGTCGAGGAGCTCCGCGACGTCCAGGGCCGACTGCATGCTGGACGTGGTCATGGCCCGGTTGAACACGTGGGCCGACTCGTGCGCGTCCTGGTGCAGGTAGTCGAAGAACCCCTTGCCGTACAGCTCGTGGAACACGCTGCCGCCGGAGCGGACGGCGTCGTCGAGCCGGGGCCAGGCCTGCCAGGTCCAGGGCTCCGTGCACCACAGGGAGATGTAGCGCAGGCTGTGCGGGTCGTCCTCGCGCAGCAGGCGTGACATCTCGGTGTGGACGAACGTTCCGTCCGCCTGTTCCGCGAAGATCCCGTAGCAGGACAGGGCGCGGAGCAGCCGGTGCAGCGGCCGCGGCTCGGCGTCCACCGCCGCCGCGAGCTCGGCCGCGGTGGCCGCCGACTCCCCGAGCGCGTCGGCCACGCCGAGGCGGGCGGCGGCCCGTACCGCGGCGGCGACGGCCGCCCCGAAGACGAGCTCGCGCAGCCGCATGGCCGGCTGGGTGGCGGGGGTGTCGGTGGCGAGGGTGGAGGGAGCGGAGTGGGGGGTGGTCGTGGTGGGGTTGGGACTTACCGTGGTCATTCGGCCTCGATTCTCCTGAGCAGGGGGAACACCGGTCAGCACAGCCCTGCGGGCCGGGAGGTCTCGCACCGGTTGTCGATGAACCTGTTGCCGGACCCGGTCCCCTGGTTGACGAGATCCGCCGGCCGGTTGTCCCGTACGTCGTTGTTCCGGATGACGTTGTCGGTGTTGGTGGCGCCCACGAAGCTCTTGAAGAGCAGGATGCCGCCGGAGAGCGGCGAGGAGCCCACGTTGCCCCGGACCGAGTTCGAACGGATGATCGTCTCCTCGGCTCCGGTGAGGACGATGCCGACGCCCTGGATGTCGGGGAGGCGGGTGTTGCCCTTGCAGAACTTGTTGTTCTCGTGGATCTCGTTCCCGCTGATGGTCATGTCCCCGGCGCCCGGCTCGCCCTCGTCACCGACGACGAACACGCCGCCGCAGTTGCCGGTGAGGATGTTGTCGGTGACGGTGAGGTTCCTGACCCGGCGGACCGTGATCCCGATCCGGTTGCCGGTCATCATGTTGTCGTCGATGACCGTGCCCAGGGTGTCGGTGGCGCCGCCCTCGCGGTCGATGGTGTTGGCGACGAAGATGCCGGACTCCGCGTTGTCGCGGGCGAGGTTGCGGCGGAACACACCTCGGGTGGAGCGCTCCTGGGCGATTCCCCAGGTGCCGTTCCTCTGGGAGGTCACCCGCTCGACCTTCAGCCGGTCGGTGCGGGAGGCCCAGATCCCGCTCTTCCTGAAGCCCGTCACGGTCAGCTGCCTGATGGTCACCCCGTCGACGGTCTTCTCGGCCGTCCCTATGACGCAGATGCCGTTGCCCGACTGTGCGCAGGCGGTGTCGGCGCGCACGGGCGCGACCGGCGGCGTGATCACGGTCCTGGCCCCGGACCCCCGCAGGGTCAGCGGCTTCGTGATGTTCACGCTCTCGTGGTAGGTGCCGGCGAGCACGGTGATGCTGTCGCCCGGCTGTGCGGCGTCCACCGCTTCCTGGATCGATTCTCCCGGATGCACCGTGTGTCTGGCCGCGGCGGCGGCAGGCGGCGTTGCCACGCCGAGGCCCGCGGCCATGACGACGGAGATGCATGCGAGGACCGTGAACTGTCGGTTCGTCACCTTTCCGAAGTTATGGGCGATCTGCGCCTCTCGCCACATTCGGCAAGCGGATGGATACCTCCGCCAGGCAAACGGCCTCATTTTGAGGGCCGTCGGAGTGTACGGGCCGGCCGGCGCGTGGGCCGGATGCCGGACGGGGGTGGCGGTCCGGGTCCTCGACGACCAGTGCGGCGGTGCGACCGCAAACCCGTCCACGGGCTCCCCAGGGGCCGGCTGCGGCAATCCCGTCGCCGTGGTCACATCCCGTCATGACCGCTTCCGGGGCCGCCGCGCGGGCGGCTCCCGACGTTCCTGTTTTCGTCATACCACCCCCAAGACCGGGCCGTTAGCCCCACCCCCGCTGTAACCTGGCCCGGCCCTGCCGTTCCGCTGCCCGGACGGCGCCGTGCCATGGGGGATGCCGTGGGGGATCCGGACCGTCGTCGGAAGACCGATCACCAGCGCGAAGCAGCGGACACGACCGTCCCGCCCTTCCCCGCCCAGTTGCGCCGTCTGCGGGTGCAACGGGGAATGTCGCTGGCCGACCTGGCCCGCCGGACGCACTACAGCAAGGGCTACCTGAGCAAGATCGAGACCGGGGCGAAGCCCGTCACCCCCGATGTCGCACGCCGCTGCGACGAGGTGCTGGGGGCGGGAGGGGACCTGCTGCGGATGGCCCGCGAGACGGAGGCGCCGCCGCCGGAGGGCCCGTGTCCGTACCGCGGTCTGCCGGCCTTCACCGCACAGGACGCGCACTGGTTCTTCGGCCGGGAGCGGGCGACGGCCGAGCTGGTCGAGCGCCTCTTCGAACGGATCGGGCGCGGGCCGCTGGTGCTGGTGGCCCCCTCCGGCGCCGGCAAGTCCTCGCTGCTGAACGCGGGCCTCGTACCGGCCCTGCGGCGCCCCGGCGGGTTCCCGATGGCGGGGGCGCACACCTGGCCGGTCGTGCGGTTCACGCCCACGGCCCATCCGCTGCAGGAGCTGCTGGACCGCACCGCCAAGGTGCTGGGAAGCGATCCGGGCATCGGCGTACAGGAGGTGCGGGAGCGGCCCCGGGTCCTGCTCGACGCCGTCCGCCGGCCGGGGGGAGGCGAGCCGGACCCGGCGGCGCCTCCCGCCCGGCCTGTGCTGATCGTCGATCAGTTCGAGGAGCTGTTCACCCTCTGCTCCGACGAGGACGAGCGGCGCGCCTTTGTACGGGTGCTCTCGGTCCTGGCCACCACCTGCCCGGCGGGGACGGGGCCCGACCACCCGGCCGTGGTGGTGCTCGGCGTACGGGCCGACTTCTCCGGGAGCTGCCTGGACCTGCCGGAGCTGGCCTCCGCCTTCACCGAGGGGCTGTTCGTCCTGCCCCCGATGTCCGCGGCCGAGCTGCGGGAGTCGATCACGCGCCCGGCGGAGCTCGCCGGGCTCACCCTCGAACCGGGCCTGGTCCCGCTGCTCCTGCGCGACGCCGGGACGCCCTCCGGCGCGCTGCCGCTGGTCTCGCACGCGCTGATGACCACCTGGCGGCAGCGCACCGGCTCGACGCTGACGGTCGCCGGTTACGAGCACACCGGGGGCATCCAGGGAGCCATCGCGCACACCGCCGAGGAGGTCTTCGCCGCTCTGTACCCGGCCGAGCAGCGGACCATCCGCCGGATCCTGGTGCGGCTCGTGCACCTCGCCGACGGTACGGGCGCCACCCGGCGCCGGATGAGCCGGACCGCGCTGATGGAGCAGCTCGCCGACGCGGAGCGGGCCGCGGCCGCGCTCGACGCCTTCGTGCGGGCCCGGCTGATCACCCTGGACAGCGACACCGTCGAGATCACCCACGAGGCCCTGCTGCACGCGTGGCCCCGGCTGCGGGGATGGATCCACGCCGACCGGGAGGGCCTGCTGATCCACCAGCAGCTGTCCCACGCCGCCGCCGAATGGGAGCGCGAGGGCCGCGATCCCTCGGCCCTGTACCGGGGAACGCGGCTGGACACCGCCCTCTCCTGGGCGGAGGAGGCCGGGGCGGCCGGTGCCGGAGCCCTCGCCGCCGAGCCCGACGGCCGCAGCCGGCTCGCCCCGCTGGAGACGGCCTTCCTCCGGGCGAGCCGGGCCGCGGAGGAGGCCCGGGCGGGGCAGGCCCGGCGCCAGGTCCGGCTGCGGCAGGGGATGCTGGCCACGCTCGTCGTGCTGCTGGTCCTCGCCGTGGGCGCCGGCGGGCTGGCGTACCAGCAGCGGGCGGGGGCGCTGGGGCAGGAGCGGATCGCCCGCTCGCGGGCGCTGGCCCTGGAGTCGGCGGCGCTGGCCGCCGGCCGGCCGGAAGCCTCGATGCTGCTCGCCGGGGAGGCGTACCGGACGGCCCCGACGGCCGAGGCCCGGGGGGCGCTCCTGAGCACCCAGGCCCAGCCGTTCATCGCCCGGCTCGGCGGGCACGGCGGACCGGTGAACGCGGTGGCCTTCGCGCCGGACAACGGCACCCTCGCGACGGCCGGTTCGGACGGGACGGTGACGCTGCGGCGGGTGGCCGACCGGCGCACGGTCGCGGCCTTCACCCTGGCCGGGCGGGTGCGGGCGGTCGCCTTCAGCCCCGACGGCCGCACGCTCGCGGCCACGTCCGCGGACGCCCCGGCCCGGCTGTGGGACACCGCCGGCCACCGGACGGCGGGGGTCCTGCCCGCGAGCACCACCGGCGCCCGGGCCGTGGCCTTCGCCCCCGACGGGCGGACGCTGGCCGTGGCGGCGCCCGACGGGACCATCCGGCTGTGGGAGACCGGGAGCGGCCACCGGGCCGTGGCGACGCTCGCGGGCCATGCCGGCAGGGTCAACGCCCTGGCGTACGCGCCGGACGGCCGGACGCTGGTGTCCGCCGGGGCCGACCGCACCGCACGGCTGTGGGACCCGGAGGGAGGGCGTCCGCCGGTGGTGCTCGAAGGGCATACGGACGAGGTGCTGGGAGCCGCGTTCGCGCCCGACGGACGGACGGTCGCCACCGGCGGCGTCGACCGGACCGTGCGGCTGTGGGACGTGGCCGGACGGCGGGCGACGGCGACGCTGACGGGCCACAGCGACGACGTCAACGGCGTCGCCTACACCCCGGACGGGACCACGGTCGTCAGCGCGGGCGGCGACGGTACGACCAGGCTGTGGGACGTACGGGCCGGCCGGCCGGCGGCGACGCTCTCCGGACACACCGACTACGTGCTCGGCGTCGCGGTGGACTCCGCCGGCGCGGTGCTCGCCACGGCCGGCTTCGACCAGTCGGTGGTCCTGTGGGACCTGCGCGGCGCGGTGCTGAGGTCGCGCCCCTTCACGGAGGTCTGGCACGCCGCGTACAGCCCGGACGGCAGTTTGCTGGCCACCGCGGAGGCGGATCACGCGGTGCGGCTGTGGGACGTCGCGGGGCGCCGCGCCGTGGCCGAGTTCGCGGGGCACGGCGAGACCGTCTTCGCGGTGGCCTTCGCACCGGACGGCCGCACCCTCGCCTCGGCCGGCTCGGACGGCACGATCCGGCTCTGGGACGTGGCGGCGCGCGGTCCCTCCGCCACCCTCGCCGGCCAGGGCGGGACGGTGTTCTCGGTGGCCTTCGCACCGGACGGCCGCACCCTTGCCTCGGCCGGCTCGGACGGGACGGTCCGGCTGTGGGACGTGGCGGCGCGGCAGCAGATCGCCGCGCTGACGGGCCATACGGACTTCGCCAACGCCGTGGCGTTCAGCCCCGACGGGCGCACCCTCGCGAGCGGCGGGGACGACCTGACGGTCCGTTTGTGGGACGTGGCGGGCCGACGGCCGCTGGCGGCGCTCACCGGTCATACGGGCGCGGTACGGGGCGTGGCCTTCAGCCCGGACGGGCAGACGCTGGCCAGCAGCGGCAACGACGGCACCGTACGCCTGTGGGACGCCCGGCTGCACCGCCCGGAGGCATCGCTGACCGGCCACACCGGCTCGGCCCGGGGCATCGCCTTCTCCCCCGACGGCCGCACGCTGGCCAGCAGCGGCAACGACCGTACGGTGCGGCTGTGGGACGTGGCGCGCCGCCGCCCGGTGGCCGCGCTGACGGGCCACGCGAACGCGGTGTGGAGCGTGGCCTTCTCCCCCGACGGACGGACGGTGGCCAGCGGCAGCACCGACGGCACCGTCCGGCTGTGGAGCCTGGACATCGGGGCCCGGCTCGCGGCGGTCGACCGACTGCGGTCCGCTCCCTGAGGGGTGCTCCCGGCTCCTACGTACCGAGGAGCGGCGGCGCGGCCGCGAGGTGCCGGGCGGCCTCTTCGGCGGTGTAGGAGGAGACGAAGGTGAACGCGCGCGGGGACGGCCCGTGCGCCCGCAGGTGCGCCAGCCGTTCGAGGGCCTCGTCGACGGACGGGAGGTGGCCGGCGGGGACCCACCAGAGCACCAGGTGCGCCTCGGTGTGCCGCTCGAACCATTCGCGGCGGCGCCGCATGGCCTCCAGGTGCCCACTGCGGTAGGTGAAGTCCCACAGGGCCTCACGGGTCTCCCACACGGTCATGTTGACGATGACGTGCTCGCCCGCCGGGCGCAGGCCGGTGGCGTCGGCCACGCCCTCCTCGACGAGCCGCCACACGAAGCCGGGCGTGCCGTCGGCGGCGGCGTTGAGCGGGGCGAGCATCTCGACGAACGGCGCCATGCGCGGGTCGTCGAGGGGATGGCGCAGCGTGGCGACGTTGATTTGGGCGAGGTGGAAGGCAGGCGTGGATGCGGTCATGGCCACATCCCAGCACGACCCCCATTTCTATGTCAATGCCGATTGTTTTTAGAACTCTCGACCACCACGCAGCACTCCCCCGGCCGGGCGTCCATGCGGGCGCTCACCGGGCCGTCCGTACCGAGCAGCCCCTCCAGCAGCGCCAGGTTCATGCCGCAGACGAGCGGCGGGAAGCGTTCGGCGACGGAGTGGAAGGGGCAGTTGCGCATCCGGACGACGGCCGCGGCCGGCCCGGCCGCCCCGTCGGCGCCCTCCCCCTCCAGATGGGGTTCGTAGCCGCGCGCCGCCAGGACCTCCATGGCCTCCTCGAGGCCGCCGCAGGGCGCCGCCGAGCCCCGCAGGGCCTCGCCCCGGCGGCGTGCGGCCGCACAGAGCCCGGCGTCCAGCCCGGCGTGCTCGGCGGCCTCGGCGAGCAGCTCGGCGGCGGTCCGGTAGTCGCGGGCGGGCAGCGACACCGCCCACTCGGTCCGCGCTCGCGTGTACACCTTGGCGGGACGGCCCGCCCCCGGCCCCGAGCGGCCCGTCAGGCGGCGGCTGCCGCTCTCCAGCAGCCCGGCCTCGGCCAGCCTGTCCAGGTGGTGCGCGGCGAGCGTCCGGGCCACTCCGGCCGCCTCGGCGGCCTCGTTGCGTCCGACCTCGCGGCCCTGCGCCACCACGTACTCGTACAGACGGCGCCGTACCGGATCCTGCAGCACCGCGATCGTGTCGATGTCCTCCATCCGCCCATTCTACGAACAACGCAAGTTGGAGATAGAAGGGTGTGACGGAAGTCTGACGTGGCCCCGCGGCCCCTGGTGCCGCGGGGCGCGGCGGTGGTCGAATCGGCGGGTGAGCACAGAAGAACGTACGGACCCCGACGGGCGCGGCGCCCCGGTCGGGCGACGGCTGGTCCTGGGCATGCTCGGCCTCGGGGCGGCCGGGCTGGTCGGCGCCCCCTACCTCCAGCGCGGCTTCGAGGCCGTCGCGGACAAGGACCCCACCGGCCTCGGCGAGCTGCTGCCGAACGGCGGCGGGTTCCGCTACTACTCGGTGGCCTCCTCCGTCCCCGAGCGCGGCCCGGAGGACTACCGCCTCACCGTCGGCGGCCTGGTCGAGCGCCCGGCGCAGTACACGCTCGACGCGCTGCGCCGGCTCCCGCAGACCCGGGTGGTCCGGGACGTGCAGTGCGTGACCGGCTGGCGGGTCCCGGGCACCCCCTTCGAGGGGGTGCCGCTGTCGCGGCTGCTGGACGCCGCCGTGGTGCGGCCCGAGGCCGGGGCCGTCCGTTTCGACTGCTTCGACGGCACGTACACCGAGAGCCTCACCCTCCCGCAGGCCCGCCGCGACGACGTGCTGGTCGCACTGCGGATGCGGGACCGGCCGCTGGGCCACAGCCACGGCGGGCCGGTCCGGCTGTACGTCGCCCCGATGTACTTCTACAAGTCCGCCAAGTGGCTCTCCGGGATCACCCTCACCGAGAAGCCCGAGCCGGGCTACTGGGAGCGCCTCGGCTACGACGTCGACGCGTGGGTCGGCCGGTCGAACGGACGCGACGATGCCCCTACCGTCTGAACGGGCCGCGCGCGTGCGCCGCTTCAGCCGCGCCGAGCGCCTGGTCCACCGGAGCACCGCCGCGCTCGCCCTGGTGTGCGTGGCCGGCGCCGCCTGCCTCTACCTGCCGCCGCTCGCGGAACTGGTGGGCCGCCGGCACCTGGTCGTCACCGTGCACGAGTGGTCCGGGCTGCTGCTCCCGCTGCCCTTCCTGCTGGGTCTGGGCTCCCCCGCCTTCCGCGCCGACCTGCGGCGGCTGAACCGTTTCGGACCGCACGACCGGCGGTGGCTGCGGGCCGTACTGCGCCGGGACCGGCGCACGGGGTCGCGGCCCGCCGGGAAGTTCAACGCCGGGCAGAAGCTCTACGCGGGCTGGCTGGCCGGAGCGGTCCTGGTGATGCTCGGCACCGGGCTGCTGATGTGGTTCACCGGCATCGCCCCGCTGGTCTGGCGGACCGGCGCCACCTTCGTCCACGACTGGCTGGCCCTGACCCTCGGCATCGTGCTCGCCGGGCACATCGGCAAGGCCCTGGCCGATCCGGAGGCCCGGCGCGGCATGCGCACCGGCTCCGTCGGACGGGACTGGGCGGAGCGCGAGCACCCGCTGTGGCGGCCCGGGGACTGAGCCCCGCGCCGCACGGCGGGGCCCGCCGCCGGAACGTGCCGAGGAGCGCAATCAGCCGCCGTCGCGGACCGCGACGATGCCGTTGAACACGCCTACGTACGCGGTGCCGTCGGGTCCGAGGGTGATCGGAGCCCAGTTGTTGTCGTAGAGCGGGCCCGTGCCGGTCAGCTGCCGCCAGCGGCGCTCACCGGTGCGGAAGTCCACCGCGGTGAGGTACCAGGCGTCGATGCCCCAGACGTTGGGCTCCTTCTCGTAGAAGTAGAGCAGCCCGTTGGCGGTGGAGAGCTTGGGGACGACGGAGGGGGCGCGGATCGCGCTCTCCCAGACCGTGTCGCAGCCGCTGCCGTCGGCGCGGACGTCGATGCGGGTCACGCCTCCGACGACGGACTTGCCCAGCAGCAGGGTGGTGGGGTTCTCGTAGCCGTAGTTGTTCTCGACGACGATGCTGTTGCCCCAGGTGATCAGGGAGTTGTCGGTGGTCGAGGCGCCCCGTCCGAAGACGGGCACCTTGCACACGAGCCGCCGGTCGGCGGGGACGTCCGCGCCCCGTTTGTAGACCAGGACGTTCATCCGGTCGTCGGCGTTGTCGGTGATGGCGACGTAGCCGTTGCCGAAGAGGTCCGGGGTGGTGCCCGAACCCTGGTTCACGGAGCCGGGCTTGGTACCGGTGCCGCGGTCGTACGTCTGGCGCCACTGCACCTCGGGGGTGCCGTCGGCGGCGGCGCGGAAGCCGTAGAGCGCGTGGTCGCTGACGATGGAGACCCCGTCCTCGGCGACCGAGAAGGAGTTCTGGATCTCCTCGCCGTCGAGCCGGATGGAGCGGATCAGCGAGGTCGCCGGGTCCACGGTGCCGACGCGGCCCTGCCGGGTGACCCACCAGATGCGGCCGTTCCAGTCGGGCATGACGGAGGTGACGGGGTCGCAGGTGCCGCTGGGCCACAGGTTGGTCCAGCCGACGCAGTCGTGCGGGACCTGGCCGGTGAGGTCCCAGTCGTCGTCGACCGTGAACTTCCAGCTGCCGTCGGGGTTCTGGGTGTGGGCGAGCCGCAGGATGTGCTGGCGCGAGTCGGCCAGTACGGCGCGGTCCTGGTCGTCCAGGTAGAAGTAGGCGCCGCCCGAGGTGTCCTTGAAGATCTTCGAGAAGTCGAGCGAGGTGATCGCCTCGACCGTGGAGGAACGCTGCGGGAGCGGGTACTCCGCGAGTGTGGCGAGCGTTCGGGGCTCCAGGAGCTTGACCTTGAAACCCGCGAAGGTACCGCACACCGTGACCAGGCGGCCGGCCTTGTCGAAGGTGGCGGTGGCGCATTCGCCGCCGAGCGCGGCGATCTTCTCGCTGGTCACCCGGAGGTCCTTGCCGAGCGGCCCGGACCACGGTGAGGTGGCACTGCCCGCCGCGTCGGAGTGCATGCCGCTGCGGCCGTTGGGCGCGAGGAAGGGGTGCTGCGGGGGCGCTTGGCCGGGCAGCGGGGCGGCGGCCGCGGGGCTGCCGTCGTAATGGCTGACCAGGCGGTGGCCGGGGGCCTTGGGTATCTCCTCGGCCTGGGCCGGCGGGCCACCGTACATCACCGTGAAGGCGGCGACGACCGGTACCACCGCGCAGTTCAGCGCTCTTCGGAACATCCGGGCTTCCTCCCTGTCTCTTCAGTTTTATTGACAGTGCGTATGACATCGCGCCGCCGCCAGACGCTAGGTCGCACGGCCCGAGGAGTCCATGGAAGAGCCGGATGATTCACGAACGCGCAACAGTCGAGCAGCAGTTGGCGCCGGCCGGTCCCTACGTCCCGGCGTCCTGCCGTCCCTACGGCCTCAGCCCCGAGACCACGTTCGCGGTGGCCGTCAGGCCGTCGTGGATGGTCGCGGCCATGCTGCTGCTCGCCAGGTAGAAGCCGAGCAGCACGCAGACGACCGCGTGCGAGAACTTGAGGCCGCCGCTGCGTACGAAGATCCAGGCGAGGATGAGGAGCAGGACGACCACGGAGAGCGAAATCACCATCGAAACCTCCTTACTCGGCGCCATGGTGGCGCAGCGGGGGCGGCTTCCGGGCGAAAGACGTGTCCGCCGTACGGGTGTTGACCGTCCGTGACGGGCGGTCGGTCCTTGACGATCTCGTCCCCGCGGGTCGTGCCCGGCGGGTGATGGCCGCCGTGCGGCGCACATCACCAGGGCACTGGGCCGGCGTCGTCGAAGAACTGTCCGGTGGGGCCGTCGTCGGGCAGGGTCGCGAGTTTGATGGCGATCGCCGCGCCCTGTGCGGGGGTGCGCACGCCGCGGAAGCCGTTGAGGTCGGTGGCGACGTAGCCGGGGCAGCCGGTGTTGATCAGGATGTTCGTGCCGCTCAGCTCCCGGGCGTATTGGAGGGTGACGGCGTTCAGGAACGTCTTCGACGGCGCGTACGCCGCGGACACCGGACCTGTCGTCTGCTCGGCGGCGGGTCCTGACTGCCGGGTGAGGGAGCCGACGCTGCTGGACATGTTCACGATCCGTGGTGCGGCGGAGCGGCGCAGCAGCGGCAGCATCGCGTTGGTGACGCGGATGACGCCGATCACGTTGGTGTCCACGACCGTGTGGATGGTGGCGGGGTCGATCCGGGTGGGTTCTTGTGGCATGTCGCCTGCGATGGCGGCGTTGTTGACGAGCACGTCGAGGCGTCCGGCCCGTTCGTCGATCAGCCGTGCGGCGGCGGTCGCGCTCGCGTCGTCGGTCACGTCCAGCGGTACGGCGAAGGCGTCGATGCCGGCGGCGCGCAGTTTCTCCACCGCGGCGCTTCGGCGCCGGTCGTCACGAGCGCCGACGCCGACGCTCCAGCCGAGGGCGCCCAGGCCTGCGGCGATCTCGTGGCCGATTCCCTTGTTCGCGCCGGTGACCAGCGCGATCGTCCGTTCAGTCATGGGGACGATGCTGCCTTCGGACCTCGGCGGGGGTCCAAGACCGATCCAGTGCACGACGATACCGTCAGGGTATCGATCCGGGACGGGATAGCGTGGCCGGATGGAGACCCGGGAACTGCGGTATTTCGTCGCTGTCGCCGAAGAGTTGCACTTCGGGCGGGCCGCGCAGCGGCTCGGAATCGCGCAGCCACCGTTGTCACGGGCGATCCAGCGGCTCGAACGCCGGCTCGGGGCAGTGCTGTTGGACCGGAGCAGTCGCACGGTCACGCTCACCGAGGCCGGCTCGGTGCTGCTGGTCGAGGGCCGGGCGGCCCTCGACGCGGTCGAGGCCGCCGAGCGTCGGACCCGTCGCGCCGCCCTTGCCGTGACCGGCCGCCCCGGCCTGGTCCTGGTCACGAAGGCCAGCGCGTCCAGGGAACTGCTGGCGAGACTGCTCGACGCGTACGCCGCCGAACCCGGCGCGGTCCCCGTCGACGTCATCCTGTGCGGTCCGGCCGAGCAGGAACGACTCCTGCGCGAGGGACGGGCCGACGTGGCGCTGCTGCACCGGCCGTTCGACTCGACGGCCGGATTCCACACCGAAGAGCTCAGCACCGAGAGTCAGGTCGCGGTCCTGCCGGCCGGGCATCCGCTCACCGCCCGGGCCCATGTGCACATGGCCGACATCACCGGGCTGCCGGGCCTGCCCCTCCCACGCTGGCCCGGCCCCGACGGCACCTACCCGCCCGGCCCCGGCCCGCAGGTCCGCGACCATGCGCAGCTGTTGCAGCTCGTCGCGCTCGGCCGTGCCTGTGCGGTCTCACCGGAGTCGTGCCGGGCCCAACTGCACGGTGACCTCGCCGCCGTGCCCGTGCTGGACGCGCCGACCGTCACCACCGTGATCGCCTGGCCACCGCACAGCCGGTCCAGAGCCGTCGCCGACCTCGTCCGGACTGCGACACGTCTCCAGTAGCCCACCCGCCCGCCCGGGCTCCACCCCGCAGCATTCATCCACCACGGAAGTGGACCGCCGCATCCCGCAAGGGGGTTGCCCGGCTCGGCCCCCTCGTGCCATACATGTCTAGACCTTTACCCGGAAGGTTGCTCGGAAGGAGGACGGCATGCCCGTGCCCCACGCCCGACGCCGGCACGCCCCGGCGCTCGCGCTCGTCCTCCTCCTCGGCGGCGCAGCCGCATGCACCGCCCCCGACACCGATCCCCCGCCCGCCCCCGCCGGCCTCACCGCGCAGGCCGGCAGCGCCACCACCGTGCACGTCATGTGGAACGCGGCCGGGGAACACGACGGGGTGACCGGCTACCGCGTCTTCGAAGGCGACCGCCTGGTCCGCGAACTCCCGGCCGGCACCACCATGGTGGACGTCACCGGCCTCGCCCCGCAGACCGGCTACTCGTTCACCGTCAAGGCCGAGGACGCCGCCGGCAACCTCTCCCCGGCCGCCCCGGCCGCGCGGGCCACCACACCCGCCGCCAAGGCCGAGGACCACCGGGCGCCCACCGCGCCCGCGGTCACCACCGCCCGGGCGACCGGGCCCCGGTCCGCCCAGGTGACGTGGTCGGCGGCCACGGACGACACGGCGGTGACTGCGTACGACGTCTACCAGAGCGGCGTACGGATCCACACCGCCGGCCCCTCCGAGAGCACCACCGCGCTGAGCGGCCTCCAGCCGGACACGGTGTACACCTTCACCGTGCGGGCCCGCGACGGCGCGGACAACTCCTCGCCCGACGGCCCGCCGGCGGACGTGACGACCCCGCCCGCCTCCGGCGAAGGCCCGAACACGGCGCCCGCCGACTTCACGGCGGCCGCCTCCCCCGGCGCGGTCACCCTCGGCTGGACGGCGCCGGAGACCGGCCGCGAGACCAGCGAGTACGAGCTGTACGTCAACGGAAAGCCCACCACGGTCATCCAGTTCGGCGCCGGCGCCGTACCCGGCGGCCGGGCCGAGCACCGGCTCATCGTGACCGAGCCGGCCGGTACCGTCTGGGCCGTCAAACTGCGCGCCCGGCTGCCCGACGGCACCTGGGGGTCCTTCTCTGCGGAGCGCCGGATCACGCTCGTGGCCTGAGTCCGCGCAACGATCCGGCCTGAACGCCCTTGCTGGGAAAGAAGATCACGCACAATACATCCGTGTTCGGTGAGTACTCGGTCAACAACAATCAGGCAGATTCCTCGGACGGCGACCTCACGCCGGCCGCCGGCGCCACGTCGGGAAATCTGCCGCCGGAACCGGCCGGCTTCGTCGGCCGCAGTCACGAACTGGCGCTGCTCGAACGCCTCTTGCCCCACAGGCGGCTGATCACCCTCACCGGCGTGGGCGGTGTCGGCAAGTCCCGGATCGCCCTGCGGGCCGTCGCCGCCGCCGGCCGGGCGCGACCCGACGGCGTGTGGTGGGTGGAGCTGTCGCCGCTGCGCGACCCCGGACTGCTGACCGCGACCGTCTCCCACACCATGGGCCTCTGCGACCACTCCCCGCGCCCCCTCGACGAGGAGCTGTGCGCGTGGATGTCCGACAAGGAGCTCCTCCTCGTCCTGGACACCTGCGAGCACCTGGTGGCCGAATGCCGCCACCTCGTGGGCGAACTCCTCCAATCAGCGCCGGGGTTGACGGTCCTGGTCACCTCCCGGGAGCCGCTCGGCTCACCCGGCGAGGAGGTCGTCGAGATCCGCCCGCTGCCCTGTGAGGGACCCGACAGCGATGCCCTCGCCCTCTTCCGCGCCCACGCCCTCGCCGCCACCCCGCAGGCGGCGGCCTGCTTCGAGGACCCGGAACGGGCCACTGTCGCCGCCGAGTTGTGCCGCCGCCTCGACGGGATCCCGCTCGCCCTGGAACTCGCCGGAGCCCGGATGCGCCGCTGGTCGCTGGAGCAGATGGCCGAGCGGATCGGAGCGCGCTTCGACGTGCTCTCCGGCACCCGGGCCGCCGTGCTGCCCCGGCACCAGACGATGCGGACCGCGATCGGCTGGAGCCACGAGCTGTGCGAGCCGCTGGAACGGCTGCTGTGGGCCCGGCTGTCGGTCTTCACGGGGGACTTCGACGTCGCTGCGGCCCGCGCCGTGTGCGCGGGCGGCCCACTGCCCGCCTCCCGGGTGGAGCGGGTGCTGGCGGGCCTGGTCGCCAAGTCCGTGGTGCGCCGCACCGAGGAGCGGGGCGCCGGGACCCGCTACCGGATGCTGGACACGATCCGCGAGTACGGGCACGACTGGCTGGACGAGCTCGCCGAGACGCGGATCGTCGCCGACCGGCACGCCCACTGGTACGCGGCGCTCGCCCAGGCCGCGGACCGGGGCTGGCTGGGCCCCGGGCAGGTGGACTGGTACCGCAGGATGAGCGCCGAACACCCGCAGCTGCGCACCGCCCTGGAGCACCTGCTGCGCTCCGACCCGCCGACGGCACTGGAGATGGCCGGGGCGCTGTGGTTCCACTGGTTCTGCTGCGGGCACGGGCACGAGGGCCGCGGCTTCCTGGAACGGGCCCTGGAGGCCTCCCCGCCCACGGGGGCCGCGTACAACCAGGCCCTCTGGGCGCTGGGCCTCACCGCCCTGCTCCAGGGGGACATGACCGTCGCCCTGCGGGCCGGCGAGGAGTGCACGGGCGGCGCGGCCCGGCTGGCGGATCCGGAGCGGGAGCTGCGCGCGGCCTATCTGCGGGCGGTTTCCGTGCTCATGCCGGGCGATCCGGTACGGGCCCTCGCGCTCGCCGGTCCACGGGCGCGGGCGGGCCACGGCGGGCGGACGAGCGGCGCCGGCTGGCTGCTGTGCAAGCTGGCCACCGCCTACGCGCTGTGCGACCTGCGGCGCTTCGAGGAGGCGGCGCAGGAGGCGCTGGCCCTGCGGGAAACGTGCGCGGAGCTGGGCGAGCGCTGGCTTCGGGCGTACGCCGACTACGTCCTGGCGGTGGCCGCGCTGGGCCTGGGCGAGCACGGGGAAGCGGCCCGGCACGTCCGGGCCATGCTGTCGGGGAAACGGCTGCTCGGGGACCGTTTCGGGATCGCCCTGGGCCTGGACCTGCTGGCCACGGCGGTGGCCGCGCTGGGCGACGGGGAACTGGCGGCGCGCCTGCTGGGCACCGGGCACGCCGTGTGGCGCACGGTGGGCCGGCCGCAGATGGGCTCGCCCTCGCTGACGGCCCTGCGGGACCAGGGCGAACGGCAGGCCCGGGCGGCGATCGGCGACGCCGCCTACGAGACGGCCTTCCGGGGCGGGGCGGCGTCGCCCACCGGCTGAACACCGGCCGGTGGACGCCCTGTTGGCCCCCGGACCGTCACCTGGTCCGGCACATGATCCGTCACCTGTGCTCCCGTCAGTACGGGAGGGGTCTGCCCGACGGTGTGCGAAGGTCCAGGTCTCGGGGGGCGGGCTTGGGAACGGGCTTGCGGATCAGCTGCTGACGCATGCTGCCTCCTCGCTCAGACCAGGGCCGGGCGGCGGGGTTCCACCGTTCGGCCTTCGGGGAGCAGTTCACCGGTGTCGTCGAAGATCACCACGCCGTTGCAGAGCAGGCTCCACCCCTGTTCGGGATGGAAGGCCACGGTCCGGGCGGCATCGTGGTCTGGACTGTCAGCGGCAGGGCAGGGGGGCTGGTGGGAGCACATGGCGCACCTCCTCGCAAAGTGGGGCGGGAGGGCCGGTGGTCACCCGGTCGAATCCGCGATCCACGGTGGCGGTGAGTATTACTGATCGCCGCCCCCGGACGGAACCCATATTCCCGGTCCAGTTCAGGGTGTGTATGCCCGATTACCATGCGCTCATGCCCGTTATCCGGATCATTCGCCGTACGCATCTGCCGGCCGCCGAGACGTGGCTGCGGCTGACGGACTGGGAACGCCACGGGGCGCAGGTTCCCCTCACGCGGACGATCATCGCGACGCCGCCGCCGACACATGTCGGGACGATCTTCACGGCACGCACGGGCGTGGGCAGGATCACATTCGACGACCCGATGGAAGTCACCGTATGGCGTCCCCCGGCGCCCGGCATCCCGGGACTGGTCCGTCTGGAGAAGCGCGGCCGCGCGGTGACGGGCTGGGCGGAGATCGAGGTCCGCCCCCTCGCCCCGGACGGCACGGAGGTCCACTGGCGCGAGGAGCTGCGCGTGCGCGGCCTCCCCCACGCCCTCGACCCCCTGGTCCTTGCGGCGGGCCGGCTGCTCTTCCGGCGGGCCCTCGCCCGGCTGCTGGGTCGCTGAGGCCCGGGGCTATGGTGCCGTGATCACACTGCCGGTGATCACTACGCGACCGAGGAGATCTCCGTGGCCACTCCGCCACCCCCGCAGCAGCAGGGCGCCGGCCCCTACCCGTACGGCCCGCACAACCCGTACGCCCCGCAGGTTCCGCAGGTTCCGCAGCAGGCCCCCTACGGCGCGTACGGCATGCCGCCGCAGCCGGGCGCCCACGGCTGCCGCATGTGCGGGGCGTGGCCGGTCGCTGCCGAGACCGTGTACGGCCACCAGGGCTTCATCGTGCTGATGCGGTTCCTGAGCCGGAAGGGGCCGTTCTGCCGCGACTGCGGGCTCGCCACCTACCGCCGCATGTCCTCGGACACCATGTGGCAGGGCTGGTGGGGTCCCCTGTCCGCCTTCATCACGCCCGTGACCCTGCTGATGAACCTCGGGCCGCGGGCCGCCTTCCGCCGCCTCGCTCCCCCTGCGGGCGGCTTCCGCCCGCCGCTCGACCCCGGCAGGCCGCTCTGGCGCCGGGTCCCCTTCCTGCTCGTCCTCGTGCCGATGCTGCTCGTCGTCCTCGCCTTCCCCACGCTCCTCGTGATCGGCCTCGTGGTCGGTGACGACAAGCCGGTGACGCTGACCGTGGGGCAGTGCGTACGCAACGCGGGTGACTGGAGCGACCAGGAACTGATCGTCGAGTCCTGCGGCTCCCCGTCGGCGGAGTACCGCGTCACCCGACGGCTCGAGCAGCCCGGGACGACCTGCGCGGACGGCGAGTTCTACGCCGGCCTCGAGTACGGCCCCGGCGGCTCCACGCCGACCTGTCTCGCGCCCCTGCGCTGAGACGCGGCCGGGGTGCGGGGCGCGCCCCGCACCCCGGCCGGGGCGCGGCGCCTACCGGATCGGCATGTCGGAGATCGTCCGCGCGATCACCAGCCGCTGGATCTCGCTCGTCCCCTCGAAGATCGTGTAGATCGCGCTGTCGCGGTGCATCCGCTCCACCGGGTACTCCCTGGTGAACCCGTTCCCGCCGAGGATCTGGACCGCCTGCGCGGTCACCTTCTTCGCGACCTCGCTCGCGAACAGCTTGGACATCGAACCCTCCGCCGAGGTGAACGGCCGGCCCGCGACCGCCATCCAGGACGCCCGCCACACCAGCAGCCGCGCCGCGTCGATCTGGGTCCGCATGTCGGCCAGCTGGAAGGCCACGCCCTGGTTGTCGATGATCGGCCGGCCGAACTGCGTCCGCGTCTTCGCGTAGTCCAGGGCCACCTCGTACGCCGCGCGCGCGGTGCCCACCGCCATCGCCCCGACCGCCGGCCGCGAGGCCTCGAAGGTGGCCATGGCGGCGTTCTTCACGCGCTCGCCCGCACCGCCGCTGCGCGCCCGCTCCCGCGCCCGCGCCAGCCGCTCGTCCAGCTTCTCCTTGCCGCCCAGCAGGCAGGAGCCGGGCACCCGTACGTCCTCCAGCACCACCTCGGCGGTGTGGGAGGCGCGGATGCCGTGCTTCTTGAACTTCTGCCCCTGCGACAGGCCGGGGGTGTCCGGCGGGATGATGAAGGAGGCGTGGCCCTTCGTGCCCAGCTCCGGGTCGACGACGGCGACGACGATGTGGACGTTGGCGATACCGCCGTTGGTCGCCCAGGTCTTGGTGCCGTTCAGCACCCACTCGTCCTTGGCCTGGTCGTAGACGGCCCGTGTGCGCATGGAACCCACATCGGAGCCCGCGTCCGGCTCGGAGGAGCAGAAGGCGGCGACCTTCACGTCGTCCGGGGTGCCGTACATCTGGGGGATCCAGGTGCCGATCTGCTCCTCGGTTCCGTTCGCCACGACGCCGATGGCCGCCAGCCCGGTGCCGACGATGGACAGAGCGATGCCCGCGTCACCCCAGAAGAGCTCCTCCATCGCCATCGGGATGCCGAGGCCCGTGGGGTCGAAGAACTGCTGGGCGTAGAAGTCCAGCGAGTAGATGCCCACCTTCGCGGCTTCCTGGATGACGGGCCAGGGAGTCTCTTCGCGCTCGTCCCATTCCGCGGCCGCGGGCCGGATGACGTCGGCGGCGAAGCCGTGGATCCAGTCCCGTACCTGCTTCTGGTCGTCGTTGAGCTCCATGGTGAACTCCGCCATGTCCCCTCCACCTGTCTGTTCTCGTCCCAGCGGAGGTTACTAGCGGTAACCTGCGCGATGGCGACAGTCTGTTACCGGTCAGTAAGCACTGTCAAGCACCGACGGTCCCGATGGTCGGGGCGTGCGGGGTGTTACGTTGCGTGGGCGTCACGCACATCGCACGGGCGGGGAGAGAAACACATCATGGAGACCACGCAGCAGGCAGGCGAGCCGGGAACGGCCGAGCGCCGGCGCCGGGAGCTGCTCGAAGCGGCCGACCGCGTCGTGCTCAGGGACGGCCCCAAGGCTTCCATGAACGCCATCGCGGCCGAGGCCGGCATCACCAAGCCCATCCTCTACCGCCACTTCGGCGACAAGGCGGGCCTGTACCAGGCCCTGGCCGTCCGGCACACCGACGCCCTGCTCGACTCCCTGCGGGCGGCACTCGACGCCCCGGCCGAGCGGCGCCGCCGGGTGGAGTCCACGCTCGACACCTACCTCGCCGCCATCGAGGCCCGGCCCCAGGTCTACCGCTTCCTGATGCACCCGGCGGAGGACTCCCAGAGCACCGAGCGCGGGTTCGACGTCGGCCTGCACTCGGCCCCGCTGCTGCGGCGTCTGGGCGAGGAGCTGGCCAAGGTGATCGGCGAACGCGTGGACCTTGGCCCGGACGGCGAACGGCTGGCTCGCGTCTGGGGCCACGGCATCGTCGGCATGATGCACGCCGCCGGCGACTGGTGGCTCGGCGAACGCCCCTGCGAGCGCGCGGAACTCGTCGCCGGCCTCACCGACCTCCTGTGGGGCCGCCTGGCCACGGCCGGCAACCGCGAGGACGGCCCGGGCTTCTGACGTTCCGCCCCGCCGGGGGGCACTTCCAACCCCGCTGGGGGCACTTCCAGCCCCGCCGGCGTTTGAGGCGCGGGGTCTGGGGCAGAGCCCCAGGTCCCGGCGCAGCCGGGCTCCGCGCCGCCCGCCCGCCTCAGCCCTGCAACACCCCGGCCCCCCACGGCGCCTTGCGGATCGCCCGCCGCAGGCGACGGGCCCGCAAGCCCGTCACGCGGTCCGCGTACACCGTCCCGTCGAGGTGGTCGCACTCGTGCTGCAGGCACCGCGCGAAGAACCCGGTCCCCTCGATCCGCACCGGTGTGCCGTCCGAGGTGACCCCCTCCACCACGGCACGGTCGAAGCGAGCCGTACCCGCCTCAAGGCCCGGCAGGGACAGACAGCCCTCGGGCCCGGTGAACTCGTCCCCGTCGGCGGAGACCAGGCGCGGGTTGACGATGTGGCCGACATGCCTGACGTCCTCGTCGTCGGGGCAGTCATAGACGAACACCCGCTGCGCGACACCGATCTGGTTCGCCGCGAGACCCACGCCCTCGGCCGCGTACATCGTCGCGAACATGTCCTCGATGAGCCGGTCGAGGGCCGGCCCGAACTCGGTGACCTCCGCGCAGGCCGAGTGGAGCACCGGATCGCCCAGCAGGCTCATGGGGCGGACGAGGCCGGTCGTACCGGGAATGGGGCGCTGTCGCATGGCCGTAAGCGTACGACGGGCGACTATATGAGGAGATCTGCCGCGGCGTGGGGGCGCCGCGGTCAAGGCCCCGGCCGGTACTGGATAGGCTGGGGCCGACCGACGCAAGGAGGACAAGGGACGATGGCAGGCAACACGGAGCCGCTTTCGCCGCGGGCCAAGCTGGCCGTGACGGCGGGCAAGGCCGCGGCGGCGGTGTCGCGGGCCGCGGGACGCGGAAGCGGATCGGTGATCGGCGGCAAGGTCGCACTCAAACTCGACCCCGATCTTCTCGGCGCGCTGGCGCAGCACCTCGACGTCGTCCTCGTCTCCGCGACGAACGGCAAGACCACGACGACCCGGCTGATCGCCGAGGCCCTGCGCGCCAGCGGCCCCGTCGTCTCCAACGCGCTGGGCGCGAACATGCCGGCCGGCATCACCTCCGCCCTCGCCGGCGGCTCGGACGCCAAGTACGGCGTCATCGAGGTCGACGAGAAGTACCTGGCCGGGGTGGCCCGGGACGTCACCCCCAAGGTGATCGCCCTGCTGAACCTCTCCCGCGACCAGCTGGACCGCGCCGCCGAGACCCGCATGCTCGCGGAGAAGTGGCGCGAGGGCCTCCAGGGCTCCAAGGCCGTCATCGTGGCGAACTGCGACGACCCGCTGATCGTCTGGGCCGCCTCCTCCTCGCAGAACGTGGTGTGGGTCGCGGCCGGCCAGGAGTGGAAGGACGACGCCTGGTCGTGCCCCTCCTGCGGCGGTGTGATGCAGCGCCCCGGCGACGACTGGTTCTGCGGCGAGTGCGGCTTCCGCCGCCCGACGCCGACCTGGGTGCTCTCCGGCGACCACGTCCTGGACCCGCACGGCTCGGCCTGGCCGATCCACCTCCAGCTGCCCGGCCGCGCCAACAAGGCCAACGCCGCGACCTCGGCCGCCGTGGCCGCCGTCTTCGGCGTCCCGCCGCAGGTCGCGCTGGAGCGCATGTACCAGGTGCAGGCCGTCGCCGGCCGCTACGACGTGGTGACCTTCCAGGGCCGCGAGCTGCGGCTGCTGCTCGCGAAGAACCCGGCCGGCTGGCTCGAAACGTTTTCGCTGATCGACCCGCCGCCGGCCCCGGTGGTCCTCTCGGTGAACGCGCGCGGCGCCGACGGCACCGACACGTCCTGGCTGTGGGACGTGGACTACCCGCGCCTGTCCGGCCACCCGATCTTCGTGATCGGTGACCGAAAGCTGGACCTCGCGGTCCGCCTCGAGGTCGCCGGCCTGGACTTCCGCGTGTGCGAGACCCTCGACGAGGCCGTGCAGCTCGCGCCGCCCGGGCAGATCGAGCTGATCGCCAACTACACCGCCTTCCAGGACGTGCGCCGGCGCGTCGGCAACTAGTACCCATAAGGACAAGAGCATGAGCGACAACAGCCTGCGTCTGGTGTGGGTCTACCCGGACCTGCTGAGCACGTACGGAGACCAGGGCAACGCCCTCGTGGTGGAGCGCCGGGCGCGCCAGCGCGGCCTGGACGTGCAGCGCGTGGACGTGCGCAGCGACCAGCCGATCCCCACCTCGGGCGACATCTACCTGATCGGCGGCGGCGAGGACCGGCCGCAGCGGCTGGCCGCCGAGCGCCTGCTGCGCGACGGCGGCCTCGAGCGCGCCGTCTCGAACGGGGCGATCGTCTTCTCCGTCTGTGCCGGGTACCAGATCCTCGGCAAGGAGTTCGTCAACGACCAGGGACAGCGCCAGGAGGGCCTCGGCCTGCTGGACGTGGTCACCGTGCGCGGCGAGGGCGAGCGGTGCGTCGGCGACGTCCTCGCGGACATCGACCCGCGGCTCGGCCTGCCGCAGCTGACGGGTTTCGAGAACCACCAGGGCGTCACCCACCTCGGCCCGACGGCGAAGCCGTTCGCCCGGGTGACGATGGGCCGCGGCAACGGCACCGGTGACGGCACCGAAGGCGCGTACAACGACACGGTGTTCGGGACGTACATGCACGGCCCCGTGATGGCCCGCAACCCGCAGATCGCGGACCTGCTGCTGAAGCTGGCCCTCGACGTGAACGCGCTGCCGGCCATAGACGACCGGTGGTACGAGGCGCTGCGCGCCGAGCGCATCGCGGCGGCGGCGCAGCCCGCGTAGCACCGCGCGGGCCGCTCATCGGGGCGGCCCCGGCATCATCTGTTCGGCCCGGTTTTCCCTTGGGGGAACCGGGCCGACGTCGTTTCGTACGACGAGTGCGACCAGCTTGTGGAGGATGGTTCAGTCCACCGCTCCACCGCTTGTAGGGTGGCCGTAGTTCCAACCGGACGACGTGGTCCGGTCGTCGGCCCACGTTGCAAAGGTCTTCCTGCCATGCGCATAGGTGTGCTCACTTCCGGTGGCGACTGCCCCGGCCTCAATGCCGTCATCCGCTCCGTCGTGCACCGCGCCGTCGTCGACCACGGCGACGAGGTGATCGGCTTCCACGACGGCTGGAAGGGCCTGCTGGAGGCGGACTACCGCAAGCTCGACCTCGACGCCGTCGGCGGCATCCTCGCCCGCGGCGGCACCATCCTCGGCTCCTCCCGGGTCCAGCCCGCGCACCTGCGCGACGGGGTGGAGCGCGCCCGCGGCCACGTCGCCGACCTCGGCCTCGACGCCATCATCCCGATCGGCGGCGAGGGCACCCTGAAGGCCGCGAACCTGCTCTCGCAGGCCGGGCTGCCCATCGTCGGCGTCCCGAAGACCATCGACAACGACATCGCGTCCACCGACGTCACCTTCGGCTTCGACACCGCCGTCGGCGTGGCCACCGAGGCGCTGGACCGGCTCAAGACCACCGCCGAGTCCCACCAGCGCGTGATGGTCGTCGAGGTCATGGGCCGCCACACCGGGTGGATCGCCCTGCACTCGGGCATGGCGGCCGGCGCGCACGCGATCGTCGTACCGGAGCGCCCCTTCGACATCGAGGAGCTGACGGCGATCGTCGGCGAGCGCTTCTCGGCGGGCAAGCGGTTCGCGATCGTCGTCGTCGCAGAAGGCGCCAAGCCGCGCGCCGGCTCGATGGAGTTCGAGGACGGCGGCACCGACATGTACGGCCACGAGCGGTTCGCCGGCATCGGCAACCGGCTCGCCGTGGAGCTGGAGCACCGGCTGGGCAAGGAGGCCCGGCCGGTGATCCTGGGCCACGTCCAGCGCGGCGGCACGCCGACCGCCTACGACCGGGTGCTCGCCACCCGCTTCGGCTGGCACGCCGTGGAGGCGGCGCACCGGGGCGAGTTCGGCATGCTGACGGCTCTGCGCGGCACGGACATCGAGATGGTGCCGCTCGCCGAGGCGACCTCGACCCTCAAGACGGTCCCGGCCGCGCGGTACGACGAGGCCCAGACGGTTCTGTGACCGTATGCCCCTTACGGCCGCCCCCGCGCGCACGAGCGTACGGGGGCGGCACTACTGTGGTGGGGCGCCACAGTCAAGGGAGTGAAGTGATGGACCACAGCGGGCACGGCATGGACATGAACATGGACCTGCCGCCGTTCACTCTCGGACGCGGGCTGGAGTTCTCCTTCGACGCCTTCTTCCTCTTCGGCTCCCTGATCGGGCTCGCCCTGTACGGGTGGGGCGTGCTGCGGCTGCGCCGGCGCGGGGACTCCTGGTCCGCGGGGCGGACCATCGCGTTCACCCTGGGTGTGCTGACGGTGGTCGCGGTGATGTGCACCAAGCTGAACGACTACGGCATGGTCATGTTCAGCGTGCACATGGTCCAGCACATGGTGATCAGCATGGTCACCCCGATCCTGCTGCTCCTCGGCGCCCCGGTGACGCTGGCGCTGCGCGCACTGCCGCCCGCGGCGGTGCGCGGCCACAAGGGCCCCCGCGAGCTGCTGCTGGCCCTGCTGCACAGCCGCTACATGCGCGTGGTGACGCATCCGGCCTTCACGATCCCGATGTTCATCGCGAGCCTCTACGCCCTCTACTTCACCCCGCTCTTCGACTTCCTCATGGAGAGCCGGACCGGGCACATCGCGATGATGGTGCACTTCCTCGCCGTCGGCCTGATCTTCTTCTGGCCGATCATGGGCATCGACCCGGGCCCGCACCGCCCCGGCTACGTGATGCGGATGCTGGAGCTCTTCGCGGGCATGCCCTTCCACGCCTTCTTCGGCATCGCCCTGATGATGGCGAGCGAACCGATGATCAAGACGTACGCGAACCCGCCGGCCTCCCTGGACATCGACCCGCTGCTCGACCAGCAGTGGGGCGGCGGCATCGCCTGGGCCTTCAGCGAGGTCCCCTCGGTGCTGGTGCTGATCGCGCTGGTCTACCAGTGGTACCACTCCGAGCAGCGGGCGGCGAAGCGCTCCGACCGGGCCGCGGACCGCAACGGCGACCAGGAGCTGGAGGCGTACAACGCCTATCTCGCCTCACTGCAAGCGCGTGGCCAGTAGCGCGGGACCGCCTTCGCGCGCGACCATGAGGCATGACCGGATCCGTTAAGGCGATGGCTGTCATGACCTTCGCCGCTCTGGTGGCCGTCGCCGCGTACTCCGTGGCCCTCGGCAGCAATGGCTGGCTGTGGTTCGGCTGGGTGGTGCTGGGGCTGCTGACCGCCGGGATGGCCGCCTCCCGCGGCGCCTGAGCAGCACGCCCTCCCGATCGGGACGCGATCAAGGCCGTCCCCGAGCTGCCGCGACGGCACTGACTGTCCGTACGATGGCCGTGACAACGGGACAGCGACGGGAGCGGCCTGGTGTTCTACCACTTGCTCAAGCACGTCTTGCTCGGTCCGCTGCTGCGGCTGGTGTTCCGGCCGCGGATCGAGGGCCTGGAGAACATCCCGGCGGAGGGCGCCGCGATCGTCGCGGGCAACCACCTGTCGTTCTCCGACCACTTCCTGATGCCCGCGATCCTGAAGCGGCGGATCACCTTCCTCGCGAAGGCCGAGTACTTCACCGGCCCGGGGGTCAAGGGGCGGCTCACCGCGGCCTTCTTCCGCAGCGCCGGTCAGATCCCGGTGGACCGCTCCGGGAAGGAAGCCGGACAGGCGGCGCTGCGGGAGGGGCTGGGGGTGCTGGCCAAGGACGAGCTGCTGGGCATCTACCCGGAGGGCACCCGCTCGCACGACGGGCGGCTCTACAAGGGCAAGGTCGGGGTGGCCGCCATGGCGCTGGGCGCCGGTGTGCCGGTGATCCCCTGCGCGATGCTCGGCACCTTCGAGATCCAGCCGCCGGGGCAGAAGATCCCGAAGATCCGGCGGGTGACGATCCGCTTCGGCGAGCCGATGGACTTCTCGCGGTACGCGGGCATGGAGGGCGAGCGGGCCGTGCTGAGGGCCGTCACCGACGAGATCATGTACGCGATCCTCAACCTGTCCGGCCAGGAGTACGTCGACCGGTACGCCGCCGAGGTCAAGGCGGAGGAGGAGGAAGCGCGGAAGAAGGCCCGGCGCACAACGCGCTGAGCCTTCTCCCGTGCCGTGCTGTACTTCTGCACTTCTGTACTGCTGTGCTCCGTACTGCTTCATGCCGCCGCGGGACCTAGCGAACGGCGGGCAGTTCCTCCAGGGCCGGGAGGGCGGACGCCGGGGACTCGGCCAGCGCCTTCGCGGCGGCCGCGGCCGGCGGGACCGGGGTGGCGTGAGGACCGCACGTCACGTCCTTGGCGTCGACCTTGCCGGTGAGCAGGTAGGTGTCGACCCGGGTGTTGATGCAGGGGTTCACCAGGCTGGTGACACCGTGCGAGCCGGCGTTCTGCTCGGTGATCAGACGCGAACCGGCCAGCCGCTTGTGCAGGGAGACCCCGCCCTCGTACGGCGTGGCGGCGTCCCGCTCGGACTGCACGATCAGCACCGGCGGCAGACCGCGCTTGGCGCCGACCTCGATCGGGGTGCTCTGCTTGGACTTCCAGGTCGCGCAGGGCAGGTTCATCCAGGCGTTGGACCAGGTCAGGAACGGGTACTTCTCGTGCAGCTTGCTGTTGTCCCGGTCCCACTTGGCCCAGCTGGTCGGCCACTTGGCGTCGGCGCACTCGACGGCGGTGTAGACGGCGTTGCTGTTCTCGGACGCCGCGTTGCCCTTGGTGTCCGTCATGTCCGGGGCGATCGCGTCGACCAGCGCCTGCGTGTCACCGGCGAGGTACGCGGCCCAGGTCTGGGCGACGGGCACCCAGGAGGAGTCGTAGTACGGGGCGCCCTGGAAGAAGCCGATGAGCTCGGCCGGGCCGACGACCCCGCCGATCGGGTTGGCCTTGGCGGTGGCGCGCAGCTCCTGGTACTTGGCCTCGACCTTGGCGCGGGTGTCGCCGATGTGGAAGACCGCGTCGTTCTTGGCGACCCAGTCCTGCCAGTCGTTCCAGCGCATCTGGAAGGCGACGTCCTGACCGAGGTTGGCCTCGTACCAGATGTTGTCCCGGTCCGGGTCGACCACGCTGTCGACGATCATGCGGCGCACGTGGGTCGGGAAGAGGGTCGCGTAGACCCCGCCGAGGTAGGTGCCGTAGGAGACGCCGAGGTAGTTCAGCTTCTTCTCGCCGAGGGCGGCCCGGATCACGTCGAGGTCGCGCGCGGTGTTCGGCGTGGTCATGTGCGGCAGCATCTCGCCGCTGCGCTCCTTGCAGCCGTCCGCGTACTCGGCGGCGAGCTTGCGCTGGGCGAGCTTGTCGGCCTCGCTGGAGGGGACCGGGTCGGCCTTGGGCGCCTTGACGAACTCCTGCGGGTCGATGCAGGAGATGGGCGCGGAGTGGCCGACACCGCGCGGGTCGAAGCCCACAAAGTCGTACGCCTTGGAGGCGTTGACCCACAGCGGGTTCTTGGTGGTCACCCGGCGCGGGAAGCGCATGCCGGAACCGCCGGGGCCGCCGGGGTTGTAGACGAGCGCGCCCTGGCGCTCCTCCGGGGTGCCCGTGCTGCCGATCCGGTCGACGGCGAGGTCGATGGTCTTGCCGAAGGGCTTGGTGTAGTCGAGCGGAACCTTCACCCAGCCGCACTGAATGGGCTTTTCGAAGCCCCAGTCCGCGGGACAGTCCTTCCACTCGATTCCGGTGCGGGCGGCGCGGGCGGCGGCGATCTGGACGCCGACCGCCTCCGCGGACCCGTTGTCACGGCCGGCCGAGGCCGCCGAGGCGGACGGAGCGAGCATCAGGCCCGCCGCCAGCGTGCCGGTGATCAGTGTGGCGGCGCTCCCCAGCGCCGCGTTGCGTATCACGTGGTTGTTCCCCCTGCGTCAGGTGCCGCCGTCGGCGGCCGGTTGCGGTCGGTTTCGGTCGTCCGCGTGCAGGGGGATCCTTGCGCCTGAGCAGGACCCGGCAACAGACCGGGATCGAGTTCTTTGCCAACCCGATAACCGGAGAGGCGTGTACCGCTGAGCGGTGTCTGATTCGTCCCTAACTACGCCTGCTGCGGCGGCGCGTAGGTACGGGCGGCTCCGTCCAGGAGTTCGCGCAGCCGCAGGGCGTCCGGGGCCAGGGCCGTGACGAGCACCGCCGGCCCCGCCAGCGGGGTCACCGCCGCGAACTCCCCCAGCACCGCGGCGGCGGGCGGGGCCTGCTCGAAGGCGGGGTCCACGACCAGCAGTTGGCCCAGGGCCCGGTGGCCCGCGAGTCCGGCCGGGCCGTCCCAGCCGCCGGGCGCGCCGGGTCCGCAGGTGAGCTCCTGGTCCAGCAGCGGGCGGCCGCCGCGGGTGGCGGTGAGCCGGCTGCACAGCAGGCCGGCGGCCTCCCCACTGCGGCCCAGCACCTGTTCCTCGCGGAGCAGCAGCCGTGCGGTGGGCGCCAGTCGGACCTGCGTGCGCACGCGCAGGTCGCTGCCGCGCACGGAGACCAGCGGCTCCGGCAGCCACCGCACCGAGGCCCCGTCCTGCAGGGTCAGGTGTACGTCGTAGCGCGCGGGTTCGCCGGAGCGTCCGGGCAGCGCCAGGGTGGCCGCCGCCGAGGCGAGGGACAGGTGGGCCCCGGGCCCGGCGGTGGCCTCGACGGTCAGGTGGTCACCGCCCAGCGGGGCGGTCATCGCGCCGACCAGCATGACCGCGGCCTCGGCCCCCGAGCCCCGGGTGCGGCGCAGCGCGAGCGGCCCCTCGCCGGCCAGCAGGGGCAGGGAGGTGCCGCCCCGCCCGTCGGCGGCCGCGTGGATGCGGGCGGTGGCCCGCAGGCCCGCCGCCGGCGGGAGCGCGGGAGGCGCGCTGGTCACCGTACGGTCCATGCGGCGATCCGCTCGCGCACCCAGGCGGCCACCGGCGCCACCCCTTCGGGACCGCGCAGCGACTGGAAGGCGACGGGCAGTTCGCCGCGCTGCTCGGCGGCGTCGCGGGCCATCCGGTCCAGGTCGGAGCCGACGTGGGGGGCGAGGTCGGTCTTGTTGACGACGAGCAGGTCGGCGGTGGTGACGCCGGGGCCGCCCTTGCGCGGGATGTCGTCCCCGCCGGCCACGTCGATGACGAAGATCTGGGCGTCGACCAGGCCCCGGGAGAAGGTGGCGGTCAGGTTGTCGCCGCCGGACTCCACGAGGATCAGGTCGAGCGGGCCGACCGTCTCCTCCAGCTCCTCCACGGCCTCCAGGTTGGCGGAGATGTCGTCGCGGATGGCGGTGTGGGGGCAGGCTCCGGTCTCGACGGCGGTGATCCGCTCGGGCGGCAGCACGGCTTCACGGAGGAGGAACTCGGCGTCCTCCCGGGTGTAGATGTCGTTGGTGACGACCGCCATGGACAGTTCGGTGCGCAGGGCGCGGCACAGCGCGGCGACGGTGGCGGTCTTGCCGGAGCCGACGGGCCCGCCGAGGCCGATGCGCAGGGCGCGCCGGGTGCCGTCGCCGCGGAGCGGGGCGGCCCCGTGGGTGTGGCGAGGGGGGTAGGTCGCGCCGTGGTCGAGATGCATGGGGTTCTCCTTGGGGGTGGTTCTCGAAAGGCCGGTCGGGGCGCTCAGGAGGCGAAGAGGCGTACCGGCCAGTCGGCATGGGCCTCGGCCGCGATCTCCAGCAGGGGCGAGGAGGCGGCGGGCAGGCAGTCCGTGCCGTCGGAGCGGGCCCGGTCGGCGGCCCCGGCCGCCCGGGCCGCCACGGCGTCGAGCTCGGGGGCGAGGCGGGCCAGGACCCCGCTCGCCTCGAAGGGGTCCAGGCCGAGCAGCCGCACGGTGGCGGTCGCCGGGCCGCTGATGCTCTCGTACGCCGCCACGTGCGCGGCGTCGAGCGGCCCGAGCCCGGCCGCCCGGGCGGTGAGGCCGAGCACGACGGGCTGGTGGGCGCCCCGCGGGAACGCGGCGGCCAGTGCCTCCAGTTCGGCGTCGGGCCAGGTGGCCCGGGCGGCGCGCAGCAGCTGCCGGCCGAGCCGCCGGGCGGCCGCGCGCAGGGCGGGCGAGGGGGTGCGGGCGTCGGCGGCGGCGTCGAGCTCCGCCGGGTCGAGGCCGAGGGCGCCGGCCGCGGCCAGAGCGGCGGCGGTGAGTCCGGCGGTGTGCAGCCGGCCCCGGCAGAAATCCTCCAGGGTGGCGGCGTCGTGGATCCGGCCGGCCTTGCAGGCGGCTTCGGCCCCGCCGGAGTGCGCGTGGCCTCCGGCGGGGAACCGGCCGTCCGCGAGGACGAGCAGGGCGGCGAGGCTCATCGGAGCGTGTCCATCAGAAGAGGAAGTATCTCTGGGCCATGGGCAGTTCGGCGGCGGGCGCGGGCTCGACGGCCTCTCCGTCGATGGTGACGGTGAAGGTGTCGGCGTCGACCTCGACCCGCGGCATGGCGTCGTTGTTGCGCATGTCCGCCTTGCCCACCTTCCGGGTGCTTTCGATGGCGGTGAACTGCTTGCCGAGCCCGAGGCGCTCGGGCAGTCCGTCGTCGAGGGCGGCCTGTGCGGTGAAGTTGAGGGAGTTCAGGGCGGGTGCGCGCCCGTGACTGCCGAACATGGGGCGGGGCAGGACCGGCTGCGGGGTGGGGATGGAGGCGTTGGCGTCGCCCATCTGCGCGTAGGCGATCTGGCCGCCCTTGATGACCAGCTCGGGCTTGACCCCGAAGAAGGCGGGGTTCCACAGCACCAGGTCGGCGAGTTTGCCGGTCTCGACGGAGCCGATCTCGCGGGCGAGCCCCTGGGCCACGGCGGGGTTGATCGTGTACTTGGCGACGTAGCGGCGGGCGCGGTGGTTGTCGGCGGGTCCGTCACCGGGCAGGAAGCCGCGCCGCTTCTTCATGACGTGGGCGGTCTGCCAGGTGCGCAGGACGACCTCCCCGACGCGCCCCATGGCCTGGGAGTCGGAGGAGATGATCGAGATGGCCCCGAGGTCGTGCAGGATGTCCTCGGCGGCGATCGTCGAGGGCCGGATCCGGGATTCGGCGAAGGCGAGGTCCTCGGGGACGGCCGGGTTGAGGTGGTGGCACACCATCAGCATGTCGAGGTGTTCCTCGACGGTGTTGACCGTGTGCGGCCGGGTGGGGTTGGTGGAGCTGGGCAGGATGTTGGGCTCCGAGACCACGGTGATGATGTCGGGCGCGTGTCCGCCGCCCGCACCCTCGGTGTGGTACGAGTGGATCGTCCGTCCGGCGATCGCGGCGAGGGTGTCGCCGACGAATCCGGCCTCGTTGAGGGTGTCCGTGTGGATGGCGACCTGGGCTCCCGTCTCGTCACAGACGCTCAGGCAGGCGTCGATGACGGCGGGGGTGGAGCCCCAGTCCTCATGGATCTTGAACCCGAGGGCGCCGCCCCGCAGTTGGGAGTGCATGGCCTCGCGGGACATGGTGTTGCCCTTGCCGAGGAGGCCGATGTTGACCGGGTAGGCCTCCAGCGCCGCGAACATCCGGGCCAGGTGCCAGGGTCCGGGGGTGACGGTGGTGGCCTTGCTGCCCTCGGCCGGTCCGGTGCCGCCGCCGACGAGGGTGGTGATCCCGGAGGCGAGCGCCTCTTCGATGACGGTCGGGGAGATGAAGTGCACGTGGGCGTCGATGGCCCCGGCGGTGACGATCTTCCCGTTGCCCGCGATGATCTCGGTCTCGGGGCCGATGACGAGGGCCGGGTCGACGCCGTCCATGGTGTCGGGGTTGCCGGCTTTGCCGAGGCCGCAGATGCGGCCGTCGCGGATGCCGAGGTCGGCCTTGACGATGCCCCAGTGGTCGAGGACGACGACCCCGGTGATCACGGTGTCGGGGGCGCCTTCGGCGCGGGTGGTGCGGGCCTGCCCCATGGACTCGCGGATCACCTTGCCGCCGCCGAAGACGGCCTCGTCGCCGGCCCGGCCGGGGCCGCCGCTGAGGTCCTGTTCGATCTCGACGAAGAGGTCGGTGTCGGCCAGCCGGATCCGGTCGCCGCGGGTCGGCCCGAAGAGGTCGGCGTACACCCGGCGGGAGATCTCAGCCATCGAGCGGCCCTCCGGTCTCCCCGCGCAGTCCCGGTACGGTGCGCAGTCCGGCCAGCGGTACGAGCTCCACGGCGACCGGGATGCCCGGCTCGAAGCGCACGGCGGTGCCGGCCGCGATGTTGAGCCGCTGCCCGCGGGCCGCGGAACGGTCGAAGTCGAGGCCGGGGTTGGCCTCGGCGAAGTGGTAGTGGGAGCCGACCTGGACGGGCCGGTCGGCGGCGTTGAGCACGGTGATGCGGGTGACGGGGCGGCCCTCGTTGAGGAGCACCGGGCCGTCCCCGAAGGCGATTTCGCCGGGGATCATGCGGACGGCTCCTCTTTCAGACGATCGGGTCGTGGACGGTGACGAGCTTGGTGCCGTCCGGGAAGGTCGCCTCGACCTGGACGTCGTGGATCATCTCGGGGATCCCCTCCATGACCTCCTCGCGCCGCAGCACGGTGCGACCGGAGGCCATCAGCTCGGCCACGGTCCGTCCGTCGCGGGCCCCTTCGAGGATGTGACACGTGATGAGTGCGATCGCCTCGGGGTGGTTGAGGAGCACCCCGCGGGCCTTCCTCTTCTCGGCCACGTCCGCGGCCACGTGGATGAGCAGTCTTTCCTGCTCGTGCGGTGTCAGTTGCACACGTATCACCAAATTTCCGGGACAAGATCAACATCGCGCCGGGGCGACCCTATCGGCCGTCAACACTTTGTTGACCTGGGCTTATCCGAGCCAAGCGTCTCTTGCCCAACGCAGAGAAAGGCTTTCCGTCCCGACCACCGCCGCTTTACCGGATGATGGGCGATCATTGGCGGACGAGCGCGGTGCCACGCTAGACGCTGCGTTTTTCCGCCGAGTTAACCCACGTTTCGGGGAGGTTCCCGGTTCAACTCCGGGGAACCGGGACCCCGGTTCCGTATACGGCCCCGCGCGGCGTTCCGCCCGCGGACCCCACGAGGAGACCCATGTTCGTCAACCCCGTCCGGCACATCACCTTCGACGCCCTGGACCCCTGGCAGGTTGCGCGGTTCTGGTCGGAGGTGACCGGCTACCGGATTCACCCGGACGACGTGGAGGGCGACGAGGCGATCCTGCTCGAGTCGGGACAGCCCGGTGTGCCCGGCCTGCTCTTCGTCCAGGTGCCGGACGCCAAGTCCGTCAAGAACCGCGTCCACCTGGACATCCAGCCGCCCACCGGCACCCGCGACGAGACCGTCGAGCGCCTGGTCGGGCTCGGCGCGAAGATCGTGGACGACCGCCGCGCGCAGGACGGCGTCCTTGGGTGGGTCGTGCTCGCCGACCCCGAGGGCAACGAGCTGTGCATCGAGCGCAGCGCCGGGGAGCGCGCCGCCTCCTGACCCCGGCCCCGGCTGCTCAGCAGCCGGTGGGCGCCTTCGCCTCCGCCGCGACCGGCCAGGGCAGGGCGATCCAGACCGTTTTGCCGCCGTCCTCGGTGGGGCTGACCGACAGCCGACCGCCCGCCTCAGCGGTGAGCCAGCGGATGATGACCATCCCCCGGCCGTTGTCCTGCTGGACGGCGGCCGGCAGCCGCTTGGGCCAGCGCGGGTGGCTGTCGGTGACTCCGACGCGCAGCCACTCCTCGCGCTCGAGCCGGACGTCCACGGTGAAGGTCGGCGACTGGCCGAAAGTATGCTGTACGGCGTTGGTGGCGAGCTCCGAGACGATCAGCCGGACGCTGTCGGCGGTCTCGGCACCCGCTCCGTGATCGGGGAGTCCCCATTCGCCCAGCACCTCCGCGACGTAGCGGCGGGCGGCGGCGACCGACGCCGGATCGCTCGGCAGAGTGACGGATGCTTCCTGGTGATCTGCCATGGCGACGGTCCCTTTCCCACCGGGGCCAAGCCGCCCCGGATCTGTGCTGGACGCCAGAGTGCCACCCATCGTGCCGCCGCATCCGCCGTTCCCCCAAGATATGCATATATCTGTCGCTCGATGCGGTGAACTCTGCTACGGAAGAGCGTATTTGGACGGCAGACTGGTGCGAGCTGTGCCGGTGGAAGGAGGCGGGTGTGCAGCACGGTCCCGCGGTGCGCCGGCGCAAGCTCGGCGAGGAACTGCGTGCCCTGCGCGACCGGTCCGGACTCACCAGCGGTGAGGCGGCCCGGATCGTGGGATGGCACCAGTCGAAAATCAGCCGCATCGAGACGGGGCGCAGCGGGGTCAAACCGGAGGACATCCGCCTGCTGCTCGATGTCTACGGGCAGATCGTGAGCCCCGAGCAGCGCGCCCTGCTGGAGGCGCTGTCGGCCTCGGCCGCGGGCCCCGGCCCGGGCGGCGACACCGGGCGGGGCCGCCAGTGGTGGCACGACTACCGGGGGCTGCTGCCCCAGGAGTACCGGGACTTCATCAGCCTGGAGGCCGGGGCGAGGGCCGCGCGGACCGTGGAACTGTCCGTGGTTCCGGGGCTGTTGCAGACCGCCGAGTACGCCCGGGCCGTGACCCGGGCAGCGCTGGGCGGGCTGCCCGAACCGAAGGTGGACGCGCTGGTCGACGTACGGCTGGCCCGGCAGTCGGTGCTGCGGGCCGATCCGCCGCTGGAGCTGAGCGCCGTACTGGACGAGGCGGTGCTGCGCCGGCAGATCGGCGGTCCCGGGGTGATGGCGCAACAGCTGCGGCACCTGGTGGAGGTGGCGAGGCTGCCGCAAGTGCGGCTACAGGTACTGCCGTTCAGCGTGGGCGGTCATCTCGGCCTCACCGGACCGTTCGTCATTTTCTCATTTCCGGACATCGCCGATCTGGATGTGGTGGTACTCGACCATTTGACGAGTAGCCTCTATCTGGAGCGGAAGGAAGACCTAGAGGCCTACAGCGCCGCGTTCCGCACCATTCAGGAACACGCCCTCCCGCCCCAGGACTCGTCGGATCTCATCAGCGCACTCGCTGACGACGCGTAAGGAGGCACCCCCCGTGTCCGCAACCCCCTCATCGGTCTTATCGATCAGCGGACTTCTGAACAGCGCGCGGTGGCGGCGGAGCAGCCGCAGTACCGGAATGAACAACTGCGTGGAAGCGGCCGTCCTCGGCGGCGGCCTGCTGGCCGTCCGGGACTCCAAGCGGACGGACGGCCCGGCCGTGCTCTTCACCGGGCCGGCCTGGCAGGGCTTCCTCGCTTCCGTACGGGCGGACGTGCTCCGGTAGCCCCGGTGGCTCCGCCTACCGGTCCGTGGCTCCGGCCGGCGCGGTCCGCAGGATCGTCGCCACGGCCCGGGTGATCTCCTCCCCCGTGAGATCCCCCCGGGCGGTCAGCCGCAGCCGGGAAATGCCGTCCGGCACCGACGGCGGCCGGAAGCACCCCACGGACAGTCCTGCCTCGCGGCAGTCGGCGGCCCAGCGCAGTGCCGCCGAGGCCGACGGGGCCCGTACCGACACCACGGCCGCGTCCGGCCGGGCCGCGGTCAGGCCGGACGCGGTGAGCCGCCCGTACAGCTGGGCGGCCACCTCACGGGCGCGGCCCGCGCGCTCCGGTTCCCGCCGGAGCAGGCGCAGGCTCGCCAGCGCCGCGCCCGCGGCGGCCGGGGCCAGGCCGGTGTCGAAGATGAACGTGCGCGCGGTGTTGACCAGGTGGCGGATGACCTTGGCCGGACCGAGCACCGCCCCGCCCTGGCTGCCCAGGGACTTCGAGAGGGTCAGGGTGGCGACGACGCCGGGCGCGCCCGACAGCCCCGCGGCGTGCAGTGCGCCGCGGCCGCCCTCCCCCAGCACGCCCAGGCCGTGCGCGTCGTCCACGACCAGGGCCGCGCCCTCGTCCCGGCAGGCGGCGGCGTATCCGGCGAGCGGGGCGGCGTCCCCGTCGACGGAGAACACGGAGTCGCTGACCAGCAGCGCCCGTCCCCCGTGCGCGGCGAGCGTCTTGCGGGCGGCGTCCGGATCGGAGTGCGGGACGATGGCGGTCTCGGCGCGCGAGAGGCGGCAGCCGTCGACGATCGAGGCGTGGTTGCCGGCGTCGGAGACGACCAGGGTCCCCCGGTCGCTGAGCGCGGTGACGGCGGCCAGGTTGGCCGCGTATCCGGAGGACAGGACCAGCGCGGCCTCGAATCCGCAGAAGTCGGCGAGCTCTCGTTCGAGCTCCGCGTGCAGTTCGGTCGTGCCCGTCACCAGACGGGATCCGGTGGCTCCGGCCCCCCACCGTTCGGCCGCCTCCCGCGCTCCGCGGACGGTCTCGGGGTGCCGGGACAGACCGAGGTAGTCGTTGCTCGCGAGGTCCAGGAGCGGCGACTCGGCCGGCCTCGGGCGCAGGGTGCGGACGAGCCCGGCCCGTTCACGGGCGCTCTCCGCGTCGTCGATCCAGGAGAAGACGTCCGGGGCACCGCAAGGGGGCTCGGAAGCGGGCTCGGGAGCGGGCTGGGGCATCGGCACGTCCTCGTGATTTGTCGGCAGTCCACAGACCGGCCCGACCCTAGCCGCCGGGCGTCGGCTCGACCCTAGCCGCCGGGCCTCGACTGTCAGGTGTGGCGATACACACACTCGCAACCGGCCATGTTGTGCGATCTCTCCTTGGCCGGGAGCGGTGGTGTGGTCCAGGATCGGCGTCATGGACCTGCTGAACACCCTGGTGGACAAGGGGCTGCGGCGCGAGCTGCCGACCCGCGAAGAGGCGCTCGCCGTACTGGCGACTTCCGACGACGAACTGCTCGACGTGGTGGCCGCGGCCGGCAAGGTGCGCCGCCAGTGGTTCGGGCGTCGGGTCAAGCTGAACTACCTGGTCAACCTGAAGTCGGGCCTGTGCCCCGAGGACTGCTCCTACTGCTCCCAGCGTCTCGGTTCGAAGGCCGAGATCCTGAAGTACACGTGGCTGAAGCCCGAGGAGGCCTCCGAGGCCGCCGCGGCCGGTGTCGCGGGCGGCGCGAAGCGGGTGTGCCTGGTCGCGAGCGGCCGTGGGCCGACGGACCGGGACGTGGACCGCGTCGGCAAGACGATCGCGGCGATCAAGGAGCAGAACGAGGGCGTCGAGGTCTGTGCGTGCCTCGGCCTGCTCTCGGACGGCCAGGCGGAGCGGCTGCGCGAAGCGGGCGCCGACGCGTACAACCACAACCTCAACACCTCCGAGGCGACGTACGGGCAGATCACCCAGACCCACACCTACGCGGACCGGGTCGACACGGTGCAGAAGGCGCACGCGGCCGGCCTGTCCGCCTGCTCCGGTCTGATCGCGGGCATGGGCGAGAGCGACGAGGACCTGGTCGACGTGGTCTACGCGCTGCGTGAGCTGGACTCGGACTCGGTGCCGGTCAACTTCCTGATCCCGTTCGAGGGGACCCCGCTCGCCAAGGAGTGGAACCTCACCCCGCAGCGCTGCCTGCGGATCCTCGCGATGGTCCGCTTCGTCTGCCCCGACGTGGAGGTCCGGATCGCGGGCGGCCGCGAGGTGCACCTGCGCTCGATGCAGCCGCTCGCGCTGCACGTGGCGAACTCGATCTTCCTGGGCGACTACCTCACCAGTGAGGGCCAGGCCGGGCAGGCCGACCTCGACATGATCGCGGACGCCGGTTTCGAGGTGGAGGGTGCCGGTACGACGACGCTCCCGGCCCACCGCGCCGACGTGGCGGAGGCGGCCACGGCGGGCGGGTGCGGTTCGCACGGTGGCGGTGCGTCGCTGTGCGGTTCGGCGGGGGCGGGGGGCAACGCCGGGGAAGCCGGGTGCGGTTCGGCCTGCGGTGGTTGCTCCGGGCACGCGGAGGCGGCGCCCGTAGCGGCACAGCAGGCGGAGCCCGGGGAGGTGCGCTCCGATCTGGTGGCGGTCCGCCGGCGCGGCGCGGGGACGGATCTCGCCCCCAATGCCTGACCCGCTTCAGCCGGCGCCGGCCGGCGCGGAACTCCTCGCGCTGGACCGGCAGCACGTCTGGCACCCGTACGGTCCGATGCCCGGGCGGCAGGAGCCGCTGGTCATCGCCTCGGCCTCGGGGGTGCGGCTGCGGCTCGCCGATCCGTCCGGGCAGGGGCAGGGCCACGAGGAGCTGGTCGACGGCATGTCCTCCTGGTGGTCGGCGATCCACGGCTACAACCACCCGGTGCTGAACGAGGCGGCGACCGCGCAGCTGGGCCGTATGTCGCACGTGATGTTCGGCGGGCTCACCCATGAGCCCGCCGTCCGGCTGGCGGCCCGTCTGGTGGAGATCACCCCGCCGGGGCTGGAGCACGTCTTCCTGTCCGATTCGGGCTCGGTCTCGGTCGAGGTCGCGGTCAAGATGTGCCTCCAGTACTGGCGTTCGCTCGGCCGGACGGGCAAGACCCGCCTGCTCACCTGGCGCGGCGGCTACCACGGGGACACCTGGCAGCCGATGGCCGTCTGCGACCCCGAGGGCGGCATGCACGAGCTGTGGCAGGGTCACCTGCCGCGGCAGGTCTTCGCGGACGTGCCGCCCGGCGGTTTCGACGCCGCCGTGGACCCGGCGTACGTCGACCACCTGCGGTCCCTGATCGCCGCGCACGCGGACGAGCTGGCCGCGGTCATCGTGGAACCGGTGGTCCAGGGGGCGGGCGGCATGCGCTTCCACAGCCCCGGCTACCTCCGGGTGCTGCGCGACCTGTGCGACGAGTACGGCGTCCTCCTCGTCCTCGACGAGATCGCGACGGGATTCGGGCGTACGGGCGCGCTCTTCGCGGCGGACCACGCGGGGATCACCCCCGACGTGATGTGCCTGGGCAAATCGCTGACCGGCGGCTACCTCACGCTGGCGGCGACGCTGTGCACGCGGCGGGTGGCCGACGGGATCTCGCAGGGCGAGGTTCCGGTGCTCGCGCACGGCCCGACCTTCATGGGCAACCCGCTCGCGACGGCCGTCGCCCTCGCCTCGGTCGACCTCCTCCTGAGCCAGGACTGGCCCACCGAGGTCAAGCGCATCGAGGCCGGCCTGCGCGAAGGCCTGGCGGCCGCGGCGCAGTTGCCCGGCGTACGGGACGTGCGCGTCCTCGGCGCGATCGGCGTGGTGCAGCTGGACCACGACGTCGACATGGCGGCGGCCACCCGGGCGGCCGTGCGGGAGGGCGTCTGGCTGCGCCCGTTCCGCGATCTGATCTACACGATGCCCCCGTTCGTCACCGGCGACGACGATGTGGCCCGTATCTGCCGCGCGGTGGTCGCGGCAGCGCAGGAAGGCTGAGAGACGGACATGTCCGTAATAGTGGTGTCCGGGACGGGCACGGAGATCGGCAAGACGGTGGTCACGTCGGCGATCGCGGCCGCGGCGATGGCGGCCGGCCGCTCGGTGGCCGTGCTCAAGCCCGCCCAGACGGGGGTCGGCCCGGACGAGGCGGGGGACGCCGCCGAGGTGGCCCGCCTGGCCGGTTCCGCCGTCACGGCGGTGGAACTGGCCCGCTACCCGGAGCCGTTGGCCCCGGACACGGCGGCCCGCCGGGCGGGGCTGGCGACCGTCTCCCCGGCAGCCGTCGCGGAAGCGGCGGACCGGCTCGCCCTCTCCCACGACCTGGTCCTGGTGGAGGGCGCGGGCGGGCTGCTCGTCCGCTTCGACGAGGCCGGCCACACCCTGGCGGACGCGGCCCGGCTGCTCGGGGCCCCGGTGCTGGTCGTCGTCCCGGCGGGCCTCGGCACCCTGAACTCCGCGGCCCTGACGGCGGAGGCCCTACGCGCCCGTGACCTCACGCCGCTGGGTCTGGTGGTCGGCAGCTGGCCGTCCGCCCCGGACCTGGCCTCCCGCTGCAACCTGGCGGACCTTCCCGAGGTCTCCGGCGCCCCCCTCCTGGGCGCCGTCCCCGAGTCCGCGGGCACCCTGCCCCCGCCCGTGTTCCGCACCACGGCCCCCACCTGGCTCTCCCCGGCCCTCGACGGCACCTGGTCGGCCACCGGGTTCCTGACCGCCTGGCCGGCCGGACCGCTCAGCCCCGCCGGCGCCTGAGCCGGGGAGACCGTCGGTTCCCCCGTGTCGGGGAGGTGCCGGGGGGTGCCGGGGCGTGTCGGGGATTCGGTGTGCGGTGTATCGCGGGCGTATCGAAAACCGCATACGCGGCCGCAACGGCCCGGCGTCTCTTATGGGGGCATGAACCACAACGCCCCCCGGGCCGCACCGCCCCGCCGTACGCGCAGGACCGTTCTGCTCGGCCTGGCGGTCCTCGGGACGGCGAGCGCCGCGTACGCCGTGCGCAGACCCCTCATGATGTCCGCTCCCACGTGCATGGCCGGGCGGTGGCACGGCTGCTTCGACACGTTCAACGGGGTGGTGCTCATGACGTTGGCCGCGCTGCCGTTGGCGGTGCTGGTGGTGTGGCTCCTGGCGCGCCTGCGGCGTGCCGCCGGGGTCACATCGGCGTGGCGGATGTCGCTGGCCGAGGTGGGCATGGTCCACGGGACGGTGCCGTTCCTGTGGCTGACCATGATGCCGGGCGCCGCAGCGGGCGCCGTCCCCGGCCGGCTGAGCCTGGTGCCGCTGCGGGACCTGGTGACGATGGGGCCGCTCGGGGTCGCGGGCAACCTGCTGGTCTTCGCGGCGCTGGGGTTCTTCGCCCCGATGCGGTTCGCCGCGTTGGCATCCCTGCCGCGGATCCTGGCGCTCGGGGCGGGCTGCTCGGTCCTGGTCGAAACCGCCCAGTACGTCCTGCGGCTGGACCGGGTGTCGTCGGTGGACGACGTCCTGGTCAACGCCGCCGGCGCCCTGCTGGCCGGGCTGGCCTCGCGCCGCTGGTGGCGCGCTGCGGCGCATGCGCCGGCGGAGCGGCCCCGCCCCGCGCCCGTGCCGACTGCTTAGGCTTCGGACATGCGCGTACTGATCGTGGAGGACGAGCCCTACCTGGCGGAAGCCGTCCGTGACGGTCTGCGGCTGGAGGCGATCGCCGCCGACATCGCCGGCGACGGGGACTGCGCCCTGGAGCTGCTCAGCGTCCACTCCTACGACCTCGCGGTCCTCGACCGCGACATCCCGGGCCCCTCCGGCGACGAGGTCGCCCGGCGCATCGTCGCCTCCGGCAGCGGCATCCCGATCCTCATGCTCACCGCTGCCGACCGGATCGACGACAAGGCGTCCGGGTTCGGCCTCGGTGCCGACGACTACCTCACCAAACCGTTCGAGCTGCGGGAGCTCGTCCTGCGGCTGAGGGCGCTCGACCGCAGGCGCGCGTACGCCCGGCCCCCGGTCCGCGAGATCGCGGGCGTGCGCCTCGACCCCTTCCGCCGGGAGGTGTTCCGCGACGGACGCTACGTCGCGCTCACCCGTAAACAGTTCGCCGTGCTGGAGGTCCTCGTCGCCGCGGAGGGCGGGGTCGTCAGCGCCGAGGAGCTGCTGGAACGGGCCTGGGACGAGAACGCCGATCCCCTCACCAACGCCGTCCGCATCACCGTCTCGGCCCTGCGCAAGCGGCTCGGCGAACCATGGATCATCGCCACGGTGCCGGGTGTCGGCTACCGCATCGACACCGGCCCCGGCAGCGCGTGCGATGCATAGGCGCCCGGGGCTCAGCGCCCGGCTGAAGCTCGCCCTCAGCTACGCCGGGTTCCTCGCCGTCGCCGGCGCCCTCCTGCTGGCCGTGGTGTGGGTGTTCCTGCTGCGCTACGTGCCGGACAACTCCCAGGGGCTTCTCGGGATCTCGCCCAACCGCTACCTCCTCGTGCATACCTTCGCCCCGGCCGCGGCCGTGGCGATGGCCTTCCTGCTGGTGTTCGGCCTCGTCGGGGGATGGGTCCTCGCCGGCCGGATGCTCGCACCGCTCACGCAGATCACGGCCGCGGCGCGGACGGCAGGGAGCGGATCACTGTCCCACCGGATCGGCATGGAGGGCCGCCAGGACGAATTCCGTGAACTCGCCGACGCCTTCGACACCATGCTCGAACAACTCGAGTCGCACGTCGCCGAGCAGCAGCGGTTCGCCGCGAACGCCTCCCACGAACTGCGCACCCCGCTGGCCATCTCGCAGACGCTGCTCGACGTCGCCCGCAGGGACCCCACGCGGGACCGGGGTGAGCTCATCGAACGCCTGCAGGCCGTCAACACGCGCGCGATCGGCCTCACCGAGGCCCTTCTGCTGCTCAGCCGCAGCGACCGCGGGACCTTCACGCGCGGGAGCGTGGACCTGTCCCTCGTCGCCGAAGAGGCCGCCGAAACCCTGCTCCCCCTCGCCGAACAGCGCGGGATCACCCTCGACGTCACCGGCGGAACGGCCCCGACCAGCGGCTCCGCGGAACTCCTGCTGCGCATGGTGACGAACCTCGTCCAGAACGCCGTCGTCCACAACCTCCCCGCCGGGGGCACCGTGACGGTGCGGACCGCAGCGCGGCACGACGCGAGCGTGCTGCGGGTCGAGAACACGGGCCCTCCGGTGCCGGCGGAGCTGGTACCGACCCTCACCGAACCCTTCCGGCGCGCAACGGAGCGCGTACGCACCGACGAGCACGCCGGAGTCGGCCTCGGCCTGGCCCTCGTGCACAGCATCGTCCGCGCCCACGGCGGGACCCTCGAACTCGTCCCCCGCGCCGCCGGCGGCCTCGTCGTCACGGTGAGGCTTCCCGAGGCGGACGGATCCGGCCCCGACGGCGGTTGAGGCGCGGGGTCCGGGCGGAGCGCCGGGAAGCCGGGCGCGGCCGGGGCGCGCAGGCGCAGCCGCACCGCAGACGGTCCGTCAGGCGTGAGGCGCAGCCGACCGGGCACGCTGGAAGGTACCGGTACCCGCCCCCGCCCCGGAGGTCCGCCATGCCGCGCCGCCCCCGCGATCCCGTCCATCACCCCCTGTTCGCCCGGTTCTACGCCCGCGCCGGCGCAATCGCCGAGACCCGCGCCGGCTTCGGCGCCCTGCGCACCGAGCTCCTCCACGGAGTGTCCGGCCGGGTCATCGAGATCGGCGCCGGCAACGGCCTCAACTTCGCCCACTACCCCCGCGCCGTCTCCGAGGTCGTCGCCGTCGAACCGGAACGCACCCTGCGCCGCCGCGCGGCCTCCGCCGCGCTCCGCGCCGAGGTCCCCGTCGACATCGTGCCCGGCGCCGCCGAAGCCCTCCCGGTCAAGAGCGAGGCCTTCGACGCCGCCGTCGTCTCGCTGGTGCTGTGCACCGTACGGGACCTGCCCCGCTCCCTCGCCGAGCTGCACCGCGTGCTCCGCCCCGACGCCGAGCTCCGCTTCTTCGAGCACGGCCTCGCCCCCGGCCCGGGGATGGCCGCCGTCCAGCACGCCCTGGACCGGACCGTGTGGCCCCGTCTCTTCGGCGGCTGTCACACGGCCCGCGACCCGCTCGCCTCGATCGAGGCCGCCGGTTTCCGGATCGTCTCGCACCGCAGCTTCCGGGTGCCCGAGCGCGGACCGGTCCTCCCGACCTCGTACTGCGTCATGGGCGCGGCCCGCCGCATGGACTGAGCCGCTGCTCGGGCGGCTACGCGAACGGCTTCACCCACCGCCGCCAGTGGTCCTCGCGCCGGTACCCGGCGGCGGCCCAGGCCCGGTGCGCCCGCTCGTTGTCCTCCAGCACCATCGCGTCGCCGCGCCGGCCGCCCGCCGCCAGGAACCGCCGTTCGGCCGCCTCGAGCAGCGCGCCGGCGATGCCCCGGCGGCGCCGGGAGGGCAGCACGGCCAGCCGGTACAGGGAGCAGCGCCAGCCGTCGTAGCCGGCGATCACGGAGCCGACCAGGATCCCGTCCTCCTCGGCGAGGATCAGCGCCTCGGGATCGCGTGTGACGAGCCGGGTCACGCCGTCCACGTCGTCCGTGATCGACGTTCCTTCGGCGGCTTCCTTCCAGAAGGCGAGGACGGTCTCCGCGTCGGCCGGCACCGCCGTCCGGAGCTGGAGCCGGCCCTCGGGCCGGTGTGCGGACGGAAGGCGGGGCTCGGACTGGTTCATGATCGGAGCCAAGCACGTCCGGCCCCGGGGCCGCCACCGACTTCCGTCCTGCGAGACCGGCCGAAAGAACGACCCGCCCGCTTTGCCCGTCCTTTACCATGGAGCCCAAGTTCCTCTCGAGCGAAAGGTGTGTGAGCGTCCGCCCATGGGCGAGCCTCCCGGTCCACGACATCCCCGTACGCGACATCGCGCGATACCCCTCCTCCTGGCTGATCATGGGACGGAGGTGATCGACCGATGACCGAAGTGCTCCTGCTGATCGTGGCGCTGCTGCTCTGCCTTGCCTGCGGAGTCTTCGTCGCGGCCGAGTTCTCGCTGACCACCATCGAGCGCAGCGAGCTCGAGGAAGCCGCCGCGCGCGGCGAGCGCGGGGCCGACAGCGCGCTGGCCGCCGTCCGCACCCTGACGTTCCAGCTGTCCGGCGCCCAGCTCGGCATCACCGTGACCGGCCTGGTCATCGGCATGATCGCCAAGCCCTCGATCGCCGCCCTGCTCCAGGGCCCGTTCCGGGCCATGGGGCTGTCGGCGGGCGCGGCCTCCTCCACCGCCCTGGTCCTGGCCACCGTCCTGTCGACCGTCGTCCTGATGGTCATCGGCGAGCTGGTGCCCAAGAACTGGGCGATCTCCTCCCCGCTGGCCATCGCCAAGCGCGTCGCGACCTGGCAGCGGGTGTTCAGCCGGGCCTTCAGGCCCCTGATCAGCCACCTCAACACCACCGCGAACCACATGGTGCGCCGCTTCGGCATGGAGCCGGCCGAGGAGCTGGCCTCCGCCCGCACCCCGCAGGAGCTGGTCGCGCTGGCGCGGCACTCCGCGAAGGCGGGCGCCCTGGAGAAGGACACCGCCGAGCTGTTCGTGCGGACCCTGAACCTGGCCGACCTGACCGCGGAGAACGTGATGACCCCGCGCGTCCAGGTCACCGCCCTCGACGTGCAGACCACCGCCGAGGACGTGGCGAACGCGACGCTGGCCACCGGCCTGTCCCGCTTCCCGGTGTACCGGGGCAGCCTCGACACCGTCGTCGGCACCGTCCACATCAAGGACGTGCTGGCGCTGCCCGCCGAGGAGCGCCGCCGCCACCCGGTGTCGCAGCTGCTGCGCGAGCCCCTCCTCGTACCGGAGTCGCTGACCGTGGACCGGCTGCTGGACCGGCTGTCCGGGAAGCAGACGATGGCCGTGGTCATCGACGAGTACGGCGGCACGGCCGGGGTGGCCACGCTGGAGGACATCGTCGAGGAGGTCGTCGGCGAGGTCCGCGACGAGCACGACCCGCACGAGACCCCGGACCTGGCCCCGGCCGGACGGGACGCCTCCGGGCGCCTGCTCTACGCCGCCGACGGCGCCGCGCGCACCGACCAGCTCCGGCGGATCGGACTGCGCGTGCCGGAGGGCCCGTACGAGACGCTGGCCGGTCTGATAGCGACCGAGCTGGGCCGCATCCCGGCCGTCGGCGACAGCCTGGAGCTGGACGGCTGGCGGCTCGACGTCGTCGACGCGGGTGGGCGGCGGGCCGCCCGGGTACTGCTGCACATGCCGGCCGAGCCGGCCGGCGACCAGGACGGGGAGGCGCGCCGATGACGGCCGTCCAGCTGCTGATCGGCCTGGCGACCCTGGTCGTCAACGCCTTCTTCGTCGGCGCGGAGTTCGCGCTGATCTCGGTCCGGCGCAGCCAGATCGAGCCGTACGCCGAGCAGGACGACCGGCGGGGCCGCGCCGTCCTGTGGGGCCTGGAGCACGTGTCGGCGTTGATGGCGGCGGCGCAGCTCGGCATCACGCTGTGCACCCTGGTGCTGGGTGTCGTCGCCGAGCCGGCCATCGCGCACCTGCTGGCCCCGCTGTTCGATCTCGTCGGGGTGCCGGAGGGCCTGACCCACGCCATCTCCTTCGTGGTGGCCCTGGCGCTGGCGACGTACCTGCACATGCTCTTCGGCGAGATGGTCCCGAAGAACGTGGCACTGTCCGAGCCGGTGCGCACGGCGCTGCTGCTCGGGCCGCCGCTGGTGGCCCTGACACGGGCGCTTCGGCCGGTGATCTTCGCGATCAACGCCTTCGCCAACGCGCTGCTGCGGCTGCTGCGGGTGGACGCGAAGGACGAGGTCGCGGCGACCTTCTCCGACGACGAGCTGGCGCGGATGGTCAAGGACTCCAGCAACGCGGGGCTCCTGGACGACCGGGCGAGCGAACGCCTCCACGACGCCCTGGAACTGGGGCGGCGGCCGGTCACCGATGTGGTGCTGTCGGCGGAACGGGTGGTTTCGGCGCAGCAGGGCATCACGCCCACCGGACTGGAGCGGCTGGCGGCCCGGTCCGGGTACTCCCGGTTCCCGGTGATCGACGCGCAGCGCAGGATCCTCGGCTACCTGCACGTCAAGGACGCCTTGGACGCGGAGGCACGGGATGAGCCCTTCCCCGTTTCCGATCTGCGGCCGATCGCGCAGGTGCGCGCCGAGACCCCGCTGGACGACGTGCTGACCGCGATGCGGCGCAGCCGTACGCATCTGGCGGCGGTGCTCGGGGCGGACGGTGCCATGACGGGGCTGGTGACGATGGAGGACGTGTTGCGCCAGCTGTTCGGACGCCCCGCCTCCGCCTGACCCCGGCCGCCGATGCGGTCCCCGGCCCTGCGGGGTCGGGGTACCGCGCGGTAACATCGCTCCGCCATGGAGATGAATGCGTCTTACACCAGTTTCGTCGCGGTCGGCGACTCCTTCACCGAGGGCATGTCCGACCTGCTTCCGGACGGCTCCTACCGGGGCTGGGCCGACGTGCTGGCCGCCCGGCTCGCGGCGCGGCAGCCGGGCTTCCGCTACGCCAACCTCGCGGTCCGCGGCAAGCTCATCGGGCAGATCGCCGAGGACCAGGTGCCGGTGGCCGCGGCCATGGGCGCCGATGTGGTGACCCTCGTCGGCGGGCTGAACGACACGCTCCGCCCCAAGGTGGACATGGGCCGCGTCCGGGCGCATCTGGAGTCGGCCGTGGAACTCCTCGCCCCCTCCTGCAAGCAGCTCGTCCTGATGCGTTCGCCGGGGCGCAACGGGCCCGTGATGGAGCGCTTCCGGCCCCGGATGGAAGAGCTCTTCACCCTCATCGGGGAGCTCGCGGCACGGCACGGCGCGCTGGTCGTGGACCTGTACGGGGCCCCGGCACTCGGGGATCCGCGGATGTGGGACGTGGACCGGCTGCACCTGACGGCCGAGGGCCACCGGCGGGTGGCCGAGGCCGTCTGGCAGACGCTGGGCCTGCCCGCCGAGCAGGACTGGCGCGCGGAACTGCCCGCCGCGGCGCCGCCGGGCTGGGCCGTCCGCCGGGCCCAGGACCTCAGCTTCGCCCGGCAGCACCTGATCCCGTGGGTCGGCCGCCGCCTCACGGGCCGCTCCTCCGGGGACGGCCGCCCGGCCAAGCGCCCGGAGCTGCTGCCCTACGAGGGCTCGTACCTCTCGTAGCAAGGCACAATCGGCAGTGGTGCCCCTACCTGCGTAAACGCACAGCGGATGCCCAAGTAGAATCCCTCCACGTGACTGCCAAGCCCCGCATCCCCAATGTCCTGGCCGGCCGCTACGCCTCCGCGGAGCTCGCCGTCCTGTGGTCCCCCGAGTACAAGGTGACGCTGGAGCGGCGGCTGTGGCTCGCCGTGCTGCGCGCCCAGAAGGACCTCGGCATCGAGGTCCCCGACGCGGCCCTCGCCGATTACGAGCGCGTCCTGGAGACGGTCGACCTGGCCTCCATCGCCGAGCGCGAGAAGGTCACCCGGCACGACGTGAAGGCCCGCATCGAGGAGTTCAACGCCCTCGCCGGTCACGAGCACGTCCACAAGGGCATGACCTCCCGCGACCTCACCGAGAACGTCGAGCAGCTCCAGATCCGGCTGTCGCTGGAGCTGGCACGGGACCGCACGGTCGCCGTCCTCGCGCGCCTCGGCAAGCTGGCCGGCGAGCACGCCGAGCTGGTCATGGCCGGCCGCTCCCACAACGTGGCCGCGCAGGCCACCACCCTGGGCAAGCGCTTCGCCACCGCCGCCGACGAGCTGCTGGTCGCCTACGACCGCCTGGAGAACCTCCTCGAGCGCTACCCGCTGCGCGGCATCAAGGGCCCGGTCGGCACCGCCCAGGACATGCTCGACCTGCTCGGCGGCGACGCCGCGAAGCTGGCCGACCTGGAGCAGCGGATCGCCGCCCACCTCGGTTTCGCCCAGGCCTTCACCTCGGTCGGCCAGGTCTACCCGCGCTCGCTCGACTACGACGTGGTCACCGCCCTGGTGCAGCTGGCCGCGGCCCCGTCCTCGATCGCGAAGACGATCCGCCTGATGGCGGGCCACGAGCTGGTCACCGAGGGCTTCAAGCCCGGCCAGGTCGGCTCCTCGGCGATGCCGCACAAGATGAACACCCGCTCCTGCGAGCGTGTGAACGGCCTGATGGTCATCCTGCGCGGCTACGCCTCGATGACCGGCGAGCTGGCCGGCGACCAGTGGAACGAGGGCGACGTGTCCTGTTCCGTGGTCCGCCGCGTGGCCCTGCCGGACGCGTTCTTCGCCTTCGACGGCCTGCTGGAGACCTTCCTGACGGTCCTCGACGAGTTCGGCGCCTTCCCGGCGGTCGTGGCCCGCGAGCTGGACCGCTACCTGCCGTTCCTCGCGACCACCAAGGTCCTGATGGGCGCGGTGCGGGCCGGGGTCGGCCGCGAGGCCGCCCACGAGGTCATCAAGGAGCACGCGGTGGCCTCCGCGCTCGCCATGCGCGAGCAGGGCGCCGAGCGCAACGAGCTGCTGGACAAGCTGGCCGCCGACGAGCGGATGCCGCTGGACCGTGCCCAGCTCGACGCCCTGATGGCCGACAAGCTGTCCTTCACGGGCGCCGCGGGCGACCAGGTCGCGGCGGTGGTCTCGCGCGTCGAGGCGATCGCCAAGCAGCACCCGGAGGCCGCCGGGTACGCGCCGGGGTCGATCCTCTGACCCCCGAGGAGCTGAACGCCGCCCGCGACCGCGTCGTCCCCGACGTGGTCGCGGGCGGTCTGCGTGTGCTCTTCTGCGGAATCAATCCGGGTCTCCTGTCCGCCGCGACGGGTCACCACTTCGCCCGCCCCGGCAATCGTTTCTGGCCGGTCCTGCACCTGTCGGGCTTCACTCCGCGCCGGCTGGCCCCCTCGGAGCAGGAGGAGCTGCTGACCTACCGGCTCGGCATCACCAACGTCGTGGCCCGGGCCACGGCCCGCGCCGACGAGCTGAGCGCCGAGGAGTTCCGCGAGGGCGGCCGCATCCTGACGGCCAAGGTGGAACGGCTCCGCCCCCAGTGGCTGGCGGTCGTCGGCGTCACCGCCTACCGCACGGCCTTCGGGGAACGACGGGCGCAGATCGGCCCCCAGGAGCGGACGATCGGCTCCACCCGCATCTGGGCCCTGCCCAACCCCAGTGGCCTCAACGCCCATTGGACCGCCGAGTCCATGGCCCAGGAGTACGCCAGGCTCCGCGCCGCAGCCGAGTCCTAGAAGTGTCGTCGAAGTAGCGCCAGGCGGGACTTTGACGACACGACCCACTCCGGCTCTTTCGCTGTCCGAAGTGCGTCGCACGGTGCACCTGCCCACACTGGGAAGGTGAGACGTACACCCGCGGTCTTGCTCTGCCTCGCCGGCCTGATGGCCTCAGCCCTTCCGGCCGGAACCGCCGCGGTTGCGGCCCCGGCCGCCGCGGCGCCGGAGTCATGCGTCAGCTCGCCCGGCCCCGCCCGGGGCGACGCCGGCAAGATCCTCGCCATCGCCCGGAAGTCACAGCGTGACTTCGACCTGAACTCGGTGATCCTGCGGGTCTCCTCCGGCGACAAGCAGGTGCTCACCACGGCTCTGGGGCAGTCCATGACGGGAGTCCCGGCCGAGCCGTCCATGCACTTCCGTTCGGGTTCCGTGGGCATCGTCTACATGGCGACCGTCCTGCTCCAGCTCGTCGACGAGGGCAAGGTCTCCCTCGACGACCCGGTGTCCCGCTGGCTCCCGGACCTGCCGCACGGCTCGGAGATCACGCTGCGGATGCTGGGCAGTTCCACGTCAGGGCTGCACGACTACGTCACGGACCCCCAGTTCCTGGCCGATCTCAAGGCCGCGCCGTTCCGCGCGTGGACCTCGGCCGAGGCGGTCGGCATCGCCACGGGCAAGCCCCTGCTGTACAAACCGGGCACCAACTGGAGCTACTCGCACGCCAACTTCCAGCTCCTCGGCGCCGCCCTGGAGAAGATCACCGGCACCCCGCTCGACCGGCTCCTGACGGAGCGCGTCATGAAGCCGCTCGGGCTGACCCAGACCAGCAACCAGAACACCCCGCAGATCCCGGATCCGGTCCTGCACGCCTTCACCTCCGAACGCGGCACCTACGAGGAGTCGACCTTCTGGAACCCCTCGTGGACCACGGCGCCCGGCGCGGTCCTCGTCCAGAACATCTGCGATCTGGACCGCTCGGCCCGTGCGATCGGCACCGGTGAACTGGTGTCGGCGAAGTCCTTCCGGACCCAGCTGGATCCCGGGACCGTCGGCCTGGGCCGCGCGACGCCCGACTGCCCGGCCGACGTCTGCCCGACCAACACGACCGGCCGCCACTTCGGCTTCGGTGTCATCGTCGTCAACGGCTGGATCCTGTCGAACCCGTCCTTCTCCGGCTATGCGGCCATCCAGGCCTACCTGCCGCCGGAAAAGCTCTCCATCTCGGTCTCCGTCACGAAGGGCCCCAAGAGCCCCGAAGGCAACTCCGCCCAGGTCATCGCCGAACGCATCGCCGCCCTCCTGGCCCCCGCACACTCGCTCAAGATGCGCTGACCCGAAGCCGGCCCCCGCCTACGGCGGATCGATCACCGTGACCGCTGCCACCAGGAGGTAGGGATCACCTCTTCGCCCCTGGGCCACACAGGCGACCAGCCAGTGGTCACCGGCCCGCCACAGGTGGACGTGATCGCTGGTGCTGCTCAGTTCGTCCCACGGCGCCGGTATCTCCTCCCCCGCGAACCCCCGGTCCCTGAGCGATACCAGGGCAAAAACCTGGGCCTCTCCCCACCGGTCGGTCAGCGCCTGGGTCAGCGCCCCGTATTCGGCGTTGATCTGGTCGATCGCCTCGATGCGCCCCGAACCGTCGTCCTCCCAGAAGTCCGCGGTCCGGGCGACCTGGATCACGTGGTAACCCGGGCCGCTGCTCTGCCCGTTGGACCAGACCGGCTCGGCCGGGAACTCCCGCGCCCGGAGCCGATCGATCGTGTCGAGATGCTCTGCCGTGGTCATGACGTCAGTATTCCGACCCCCACTGACAACTGACCTGCCGTCACGCGTGCCGGCGCCGCACCGCCGCCCAGCCGGCGACCAGCGCCGCGAGCGACCACAGGGCGGCCGCGCTCATGGCAGGCCTCCGTTCGAGGTCGTTGGAAACGTGGTCAAGGACGGGCGGGAGTCAGGCGGCGGAGGCGGAGAACTGGCCGCGGCCGGCCGTGAGGTCGAGGTGGGCCTCCTCCAGCGAGGCCCGCTCGTCGGACAGCTCGGACAGCGGGACTCCCCGCCGGGTGGCGAGCGCTCCGGCCGCCTCGGCCCGTATGCCGACCACGGTCCACCGGGTCGCGCTTCGGCCGATGGGGGGCCCGTTCTCGCCGCCGTGACCAGGGCGCAGTACGATCCGGCTGACAGGCTCGCCGGCTGGGAGGACACACGTTGGGGCAGCTGACCGGCGGGGATCCCTCTCTGCTCCGGCGGATCAACTCCGCCGTGGTGCTCCGGGCACTGCGCGCGGCCGAAGCACCGACCCTCACCGACCTGACACGGGTGACCGGGCTCTCCCGGCCCACGGTCGAGGGGGTCGTGGAGGGGCTGATCGGCACGGGGCTCGTCGTCGAGGCCGAGGCGGAGGAGGGCGCGCGCCGGCAGGGTCGGCCGGCTCGGAGGTTCCGCTTCCGGGCCGAGGCGGGGCACCTGCTGGGCATCGAGATCGGCTCGCACCGGATCGCCGTCCTGCTGTCCGGGCTGGACGGGCGGGTCATCGGCGCCGGGACCAAGGACGTCGCCGAGTCGGCCTCCGCCGACGAGCGGCTGGAGCGGGTACGGGCGGCGGTCGCGGATCTGCTGCGCCGGGCCGGTGTGCCCCGGGACTCACTGCGCGCTGTGGGCGTCGGCAGCCCCGGGATCGTGGAGGCGGACGGGACGGTCCGCCTCGGTACGGCACTGCCCGGCTGGACCGGTCTGCCCCTCGGGGAACGGCTGCGGCGCTCGTTCCGCTGCCCGGTACGAGTCGAGAACGACGCCAACGCTGCGGCGGTCGCCGAGCACTGGAAGGGGGCCGCGCGGGACACCGACGACATCGTGTTCGTGATGGCGGGCCTCAGCCCGGGCGCGGGGTCCCTGATCGGCGGCCGCCTGCACCGCGGCTTCGGCGGCGCGGCCGGCGAGATCGGCGCGCTGCACCTGCTGGGGCGGGATGTCACCCCCGAGAAGTTGCTGTCGACGACCGGTGAACCGCTGCATCCGCTGGACGAACCCGCCGTCGCCGAGGTCTTCGCGAAGGCCAAACGGGGCGACGAGCGGGCGGTGGCCGCCGTGGAGCGGTTCCTGCAGCGGCTGGTGCACGACGTGGCCGCGCTGGTGCTGGCGATGGATCCGGAGCTGGTCGTCGTCGGCGGCTGGGCGGCCGGGCTCGACGGCGTGCTGGACCCCCTCCGCCGGGAGCTGGAGCGTTACTGCCTGCGCCCCCCGCGGGTGGCCCTGTCCCTGCTCGGCGAAGCCGCGGTGGCCACCGGCGCGCTGCGACTCGCGATGGACCACGTGGAGGAGGAACTCTTCGCGGTGGAGAAAACGGTCACGACCCGCCGCCGCTGACCGACGCCTCCCAGCAGGAGCCGTGCACTGCCCCGCCCGGCCGACGGCCCCGGGTGCGGCGATGCCCGACGGCGGCGCCGGCGGGCATCGGGAGAGGTCGGGAGGGGGTCGGGAGGGCGTCAGGAAGCCACGCGCGGTTCGTGGGTGATCTGGACGTCGCCCGAGTCGCCGAAGGTCAGGCGGCAGGTGTCGGCGCGGTAGGTGGCCACCGACACGGCGGCCGTGCCCGCGGCGGTGAAGTACCGGGTGGTGACGAGGAGGACCGGGGCGCCGGGCAGCCGGTCGAGTTCCTTGGCGTCGTCGGCGCGGGCCGAGCCGAGTTCCACCGAGCGGTCCTGGCCCTCGAGGACCAGCCGCTGGAGCTCGCGCAGGACGGCCCGGGCGCGGGCGGGGCCGGCCGGGGCCTCGATGGTGCTGAGCCCGGGCACGGAGGCGGCCGGTACGTAGAGCAGTTCGGCGGCGACGGCCTGGCCCTGGGCGACCCGGGTCCGGCGCACCGTGTGGACGGGCTGGTCGGCGGCGAAGGTGCCGGCGCCGCCCGTACCGAGGAGCGCGCGCACCGCGGCCGGCGGCAGGGTCTCGGCCGCGTCCACCGGCTCCCAGCCGTCGACGCCCTCGGCGGGCCAGCCGTGCTGCGTGCTGCCGACGGCGACACCCACCCGCGGCGGGGCGACGGTGGTGCCGACTCCGCGGCGGCGCTGGAGCCGCCCCTCGAGCTCCAACTGCTCCAGCGCCTGGCGCAGGGTCGCGCGGGCGACTCCGAAACGGGCCGCGAGCTCACGCTCGTTGGGCAGGACCTCACCGACGGCGAAGTCCTGGTCGAGCGCTTCGCTGAGGACGGTCTTGAGGTGCCAGTACTTCGGCTCCGGCACCGTTTCGAGCTGCGTGGTCCCCACCCTGACTCCTCCTGCCGTCGCCGCACCGGCCGCGCCGGCTGCACTCGCCGCACTGGCCGCAGTCGCCGTACTCGCCGCGTCTTCCAGCGGCAGTTCCGCGCCTTTGTTTATTAAAGGTTCCTGCACTATCCCTGCGACGATAGGACGGCCCACCCCCTTGGTCAAGACCAATGCTCGGCCCTTTGTCGGGCAGATCGGGCATACGTATCAAGGCGTTCACGGGATGTTCTCGTATGTCCCGAAGGCTTGTAGTCAAGGTCTACCGGACGGTAATCATGGCGGTGGCATTACTGACAGCCTGTCTCACACCGTCCACCGACGAGGAGCAGCATGACCGCCACCGTCTCCTTCCCGATCGATTCGCCGCTGGGCCCGCGCACCACCACCGTCGCCTACGAGCGCAAGGGCGCCGGCGAACCGCTTCTCCTGCTGCACGGCATCGGCCACCACCTCCAGGCCTGGGAGCCGGTGACCGACATCCTGGCCGCCGAGCACGACGTGATCGCGGTCGACCTCCCCGGTTTCGGCGCCTCCGAGCCGCTGCCCGAAGGGGTTCCGTACGGCCTGGGCACCGTCGCCCCCGCGCTCGGCGCGCTCTGCACGGCGCTCGGCGTCGAGCGCCCCCACGTCGCGGGCAATTCCCTCGGCGGCCTGCTCGCGCTCGAAATGGGCCGCGGCGGCCTGGTCCGGTCGGTCACCGCCCTCTCCCCCGCCGGGTTCTGGACCGAGGCCGAACGCCGCTACGCCTTCGCCACCCTCCTCGCGATGCGCGCCGGCGCCAAGGCGCTGCCCCGCCCCGCCGTGGACCGGCTCTCGCGCACCGCCGTCGGCCGTACGGCGCTCACCGGCACCATCTACGCACGTCCCGCCCGCCGTTCACCCGCAGCCGTCGTCGCCGAGACCCTCGCGCTGCGCGATGCCACCGGCTTCGAGCAGACCCTGGCCGCGGGCGGCTCCGTACGGTTCACCGACGACGTGCCCGGCCTGCCCGTCACGATCGCCTGGGGCACCCGCGACCGGCTGCTGCTGCGCCGCCAGGGCGTGCGCGCCAAGCACACCCTCCCCGGCGCCCGGCTGGTCCGGCTTCCGGGCTGCGGACACGTGCCGATGAACGACGATCCGGCGCTCGTCGCCCGGGTGATCCTGGACACGGCCCGCAGCGCCGCAACGCACCGCGCCGCCTGAGCTGCTGACGGCTGTTCATCCGGGGTTCGCGTGGCGGACGCGGCCGGGCCGGTGTGCGGCGGCACGCTGGTCCGGCCCCTGCCCGCCGGCCCCTGGAGACCCACCGATGGCATCGAACCCGCACACCCGACGGACCCTGATCGGCGGTTCCCTCGCCCTGTCGTCCGCGCTGCTCGCCGCTCCGGCGTTCGCGGCCCCCGCCTTCGCCCGCTCCGGCCGGCCGTGCGCACCCTGGGGCGTCCAGTCCGGCGAGATCAGCGCCCATGCGGCCACGGTCTGGACCCGCTCCGACCGCCCCGCGCGGATGTACGTCGAGACCTCCCCGAGCGAGGGGTTCCGCTACGCCGTACGCCGCCACCGCGGCCCGCTGCTCGGGCCGGCCACCGACTTCACCGGCACCACGGTCCTGCGCGACCTCCCGCCCGGACAGCAGATCCACTACCGGGTCGTCCTGGCCGACCCCGACGACCCGCGGCGCACGGGCGAGCCGGTCCGCGGCAGCTTCCGCACCACGCCCGTCTCCCGCCGCCGCGACGTGCGCTTCCTGTGGTCGGGCGACCTGGCGGGCCAGGGCTGGGGCATCAACCCGGACCTCGGCGGCTACCGCGTCTTCGACGAAATGCGGCTGCGCGACCCCGACTTCTTCCTCTTCAGCGGGGACACCGTCTACGCCGACGGCCCGATCCAGGCCTCCGTGCCCCTGCGCGACGGCAGTCTGTGGCGCAACGTCACCACCGAGGAGAAGTCGAAGGTCGCCGAGACCCTCGCCGAGTTCCGCGGGAACTTCCGCTACAACCTGCTCGATCGCAACCTGCGCGACTTCAACGCCCAGGTCCCGGTCCTGGCGCAGTGGGATGACCACGAGGTGCGCAACAACTGGTACCCGGGCCGGCTGATCGACGACCCCCGCTACACCGTCAGGGACGTCGACACGCTCGCCCGCCGCGCCCGTCAGGCCTTCGGCGAGTACTTCCCCGTCACCGACCTGCGCGGCGGCCGCACCGAGGGCCGGATGTACCGCGTGATGCGCTACGGTCCGCTGCTCGACGTCTTCGTGCTCGACATGCGCACGTACCGCGACGCCAACTCCCCCGGCACCCGGACCGAGGACCCCATCGGCATCCTCGGCCCCGAGCAGCTGGCGTGGCTGAAGCGCGAGCTCTCCCGCTCCCGCGCGACCTGGAAGGTGATCGCCGCGGACATGCCGCTGGGCATCGTCGTCCCCGACGGGGCGGTGAACTTCGAGGCCGTGGCCCAGGGCGACCCCGGCGCCCCGCTGGGCCGCGAGCTGCAGATCGCCGACCTCCTGCGCCACATCAAGCACCAGCGCATCACTGGCACCCTCTGGCTCACCGCCGACGTCCACTACACGGCCGCGAACCACTACGCGCCCGAGCGGGCGGCCTTCGGCGACTTCGCGCCGTTCTGGGAGTTCGTCTCCGGCCCGATCGGGGCGGGCGGCTTCCCGGCCGGGCGGCTCGACGCCACCTTCGGCCCGCAGACCGTCCACGTCCGGTCGGCGCCGGTCGCCAACATGTCGCCCTCGGAGAACCCCCCGTACTACGGCGAGGTCGACATCGACGGCGACAGCGGAGAGCTCACCGTCCGGCTGCGGCGCCAGGGAGGCGGCGTCCTCTTCACCCGGACCCTGCAACCCGGTCGGGTGGGCCAGTAGCCGCGGTACCTGCGGCGACCTGCGGATCCGCCCGCGCCTGCAGGGGAAACAGGCCGGAAAACCGGGTGAAATCGGCCAGATGGATACTTAACCCATCGGTCACAGACCGTTCGTGATCACGCAACACCCCTGCGCCACAGTGGTGTGCATGACTGACCGTATTCATGCCTCAGCCCAGCGTCCTCCGCGTCCCCACCGCCACCACTGGCGCCGCGACCTCGTCGAACTCGCCGCGCTCTTCTGCGCCGTCGCGGTCGCCGACGGCATCGCCAATCTCGTCGTGCACGGCCCGAAGGGCCCCGTCCTGCTGGTGGCCTCGGCCGTCGCGCTCCTGGTCACCGCCGCCTTCCACACCTGGTGGGCACGGCGGCACAGTCATGCTCCGCCGCCCGAGGGCACACCGCCCCCGACCACCACCGCCCCCACCACGACCACCCTGTGGCGGATGCGCACGACCGTCCGTGACGAGCCCGGCTCGCTGGCCGCGCTCTGCACCGCCCTCGCCCGGAGCCGGGTCGACATCCTCACCCTCCAGACCCACCCGCTCCCCGAGGGCGGCACGGTCGACGAGTTCCTGCTCCGCGCTCCGCAGGACCTGCCCTGCGCCGACCTCACCCGCGCCATCGCCGGGGCGGGCGGCCACAGCACCTGGATCGAGCGCGCCGACGCCCACGACCTGGTCGACACCCCGACGCGCGTCCTGGGCCTGGCGACCCGCACCGCGCTGGACGCCGCCGAACTCCCCCTCGCCCTGCGCCAGCTGCTCGGCCGCTGCACCATCCACTCCCTCCCGGCGACCACCCTCTCGGGCCGTCCCAACGCCGGAGCCGACGCCCCCGTCGAAGGGGTCCTGGAGTCCACCGTGATGCGCCTGCGCGACCCTTCGGGCGGCGCGATCACCGTCGAGCGGCCGTACCTCCCCTTCACCCCCACCGAGTTCGCGCGCGCCCGCGCCCTGGTCGAGCTCGACGCCCGGCTCGGCCCGCGCGTCCCGCGCAGCCAGGACGTGCTGACCCTGCCCGAGGGCAACGAGATCACCGTGCGCCGCGCCGACGGCTCCGACCAGGCCGCCGCCCGCGCGATGCACGACCGCTGCTCCGAGCGCACCCTGGGGCTGCGCTACCACGGCCCGGTCTCCGACGCCGACCGCTACCTCGGCCACCTGCTGAGCCCCCGCTTCGGCCGCACCCTCGCCGCCACCACCGCCTCCGGCAAGCTCGTCGCCCTCGGCCACCTGCTGTGGGACGGCGACGAGACCGAGGTCGCGCTGCTGATCGAGGACGACTGGCAGCGCCGCGGCATCGGCTCCGAACTGCTGCGCCGGCTGGTGTCGATGGCCGTCGAGGCCGGCTGCGACAGCGTGTACGCCGTCACCCAGGCCTCCAACACCGGCATGGTCGCCGCCATGCGCGGCCTGGGCCTCCCCCTCGACTACCAGATCGAGGAGGGCACCCTGGTGATCACGGCCCGCCTGGACGCCACCCCGGTCAGGTCCCGGCTGCCCTACGAGCTGCCCACCGGGCTCCCGTACGAGGGCCGGCACGGGAGCCCGTACGAGATCCCGTACGACCTCTCCCACGACCGGCAGGCGCCCCCGCGGGGCCGCCACTGAGCACCAGTCCCGCCTCGAACGCCGCCGATCCGCGGGCCCTTTCGCCCGCACCGCCCGCGGATCGGCGGCGCCCGGGGGCGCACCACCGCAGGACCGCTCGCCGCGCGTCAGCAGGTTGACGCTCCATGGTGATGACGCGACCCGGTCCCGCATACGAAGATGGCCGCATGTCAGAGATCCTCCACAACGGCAGCACCTCCCGGCTGCCCCGCCAGGTGGCCGACGCGTACGTCGACAACCTCATCGCCCTCGACCCGATCACGGGCACCTACCTGGGTGTCGCCGCGAGTTCCGGGAAGCTCCCCGACTTCTCACCGGCCGGCCGCGCGGCCCTCGCCGAGCTGTCCCGCACCACCCTCGCCCGCCTCGACGCAGCCGAGCGGCTGCCCGGCGCCGACAGCGACACCGAGCGCCGCTGCGCCCGTCTGCTCCGCGAACGCCTCACCGCCGAACTCGCGGTCCACGAGGCCGACGAGGACCTGTGCGCGGTCAGCAACATCCACAGCCCCGCCCACTCCGTCCGCGAGGTCTTCACCCTCACCCCCGCCGAAACCGACGAGGACTGGGCGGCGATCGCCGAGCGGCTGCGCGCCGTACCGGCCGCCTTCGAGGGTTACCGCGAGAGCCTCGCCCTCGGCCTGGAGCGCGGGCTGTACGGGGGCCCGCGCGCCACCGCCACCATGATCGGCCAGCTCACCACCTGGGCCGGTGAGGACGGCGACGAGCCCGCCTTCTTCCAGGACTTCGCCTCCGGCGGCCCCGACGCCCTGCGCGCCGAGCTGGACGAGGCGGCCGCGGGTGCCACCGCCGCCGTCACAGCGCTGCGCGACTGGATGAGCGCGGTGTACGCCCCGGCCGTCGAGGGCAAGCCGGACACCGTGGGCCGCGAGCGGTACGCCCGCTGGTCGCGCTACTTCAACGGGACGGACCTGGACCTGGACGAGGCGTACGCCTACGGCTGGTCGGAATACCACCGGCTGCTCGCCGAGATGAAGACCGAGGCGGACAAGATCCTCCCGGGCGCGGGACCGTGGGAGGCGCTGCGGTACCTGGACGACCACGGCACCCACATCGAGGGCGTGGACGAGGTGCAGGCCTGGCTGCAGGGCCTGATGGACGAGGCGATCGACAACCTCGACGGCACCCACTTCGAACTCGCCGAGCGGGTCCGGAAGGTGGAGTCGCGCATCGCCCCGCCGGGCGGGGCCGCGGCCCCCTACTACACCTCCCCCTCGGAGGACTTCTCCCGTCCGGGCCGCACCTGGCTGCCCACCATGGGCCAGACCCGCTTCCCCGTGTACGACCTGGTCTCCACCTGGTACCACGAGGGCGTCCCGGGACACCACCTCCAGCTCGCGCAGTGGACGCACGTGGCGGACCGGCTCTCGCGCTACCAGGCCACCGTCGGCATCGTCAGCGCCAACGCCGAGGGCTGGGCGCTGTACGCGGAACGGCTGATGGACGAACTGGGCTACCTCAAGGACGCGGAGCAGCGCCTGGGGTACCTGGACTGCCAGATGATGCGCGCGGCGCGGGTCATCGTGGACATCGGCATGCACCTGGGGCTGGAGATCCCGGCGGACTCGCCCTTCCACCCGGGCGAGACCTGGACCCCGGACCTCGCGCAGGAGTTCTTCGGCCTGCACAGCGGCCGGCCCGAGGACTTCGTGGTCAGCGAGCTGACCCGCTACCTGTCGATGCCGGGCCAGGCGATCGGGTACAAGCTGGGCGAACGCGCCTGGCTGCTGGGCCGGGACAACGCGCGGGCCGCGCACGGCGACGCCTTCGACCTGAAGGCCTGGCACATGGCGGCCCTGTCGCAGGGTTCGCTGGGGCTGGACGACCTGGTGGACGAGCTGTCGAAGCTCTGAGGCCCCCGCGGCGGCCGCACCTCACATGACGTACGGACGGGCCGCCCGCTTCCCCGGGGGGAGCGGGCGGCCCGTCCGTATGCCGCGTCCGTGGCTCAGCAGCCGCAGTCGTCCGAGTCGGTCGGCGCGGTCAGCGGGTCGGCCTCGGCGCGCTGCTGGTTGCCCTGCCAGGTCTCGACCTCGAAGCCCTCGCGGATCCAGTACTCGATGCCGCCGAGCATCTCCTTGACCTGGAAGCCCAGTTCGGCCAGGGCGAGGGCGGAGCGGGTGCCGCCGTTGCAGCCGGGGCCCCAGCAGTAGGTCACCACCGGGACGTTCTTGTCGAGGAGCCGCTCGGCCTGCTCGGGGATGAGGGCCGTGGGCAGGTGGATGGCACCGGGCACGTGGGCCTGGTCCCAGGACGGCGTGGAGCGGGAGTCGACCAGCTGGAAGCCGAGCTCGGCGCCCTGCTCGCGGTGGGCCTTGAAGGCACTGGCGACGTCCGACACGTCCGCGTGGAAGGCGAGGCTCGCCGCGAAGTAGGCGGCGGCCGCGGCCGGGGAGGCCGGCGGGACCCGCAGCACGGGGTTGGCGGTCGCGGGGGCGGTGGCGGTGGCGGTGTTCTGCGTCGTCGTCATGGCTCAAAATCTACGAACTGTTGATCACTCCGTGAAGTGATTTTCCCCGGCCTTTGTCTTGTTCACCCGGGGAATCCCCTGCTAGACCTGCGCCATGACCGGTTATTCCCCCGACGCCACCGACTGGCGGATCCTGGCGGCCCTCCAGCAGGACGGCCGCGCCAGCTTCACCGAACTCGCCCGCACCGTCTCCATGTCCGCGAGCGCCGTCACCGAGCGGGTGCGCCGGCTGGAGGAGGCCGGCGTCATCACCGGCTACACGGCCGTGGTCGACCACGAGAAGCTGGGCAAGACCATCCTGGCGCTGGTGCGACTGCGCTATCCGCACGGCAACTACAAGCCGTTCCACGACTTCCTGGACGCCACCTCCGAGATCCTGGAGGCCCATCACGTCACGGGCGACGACTGCTTCGTCCTCAAGGTGGCCGCCCGGTCGATGGCCCACCTGGAGGAGGTCACGGGCCGGATCGCCGGACTGGGTCCGGTGACCACCAGCATCGTCTACTCCTCCCCGCTCTCGCGGCGCCCGCTCAGTCCCTGAGCGCCGGCGTGCGGTGGCGCACCACCGAGCCGCCGCGCTGCTTGACGATCTCCAGCTGGGCCTGCACCCGGCTCCGCAGGTCGGCGACGTGGCTGACGATGCCGACGCTGCGGTCCCGCTCGCGCAGCGAGTCCAGTACGTCGAGCACCTCGTCCAGCGCCTGGTCGTCGAGGCTGCCGAAGCCCTCGTCGATGAAGAGGGTGTCCAGCCGCATGCCGCCCGCCTCGTCGGTGACCACGTCGGCGAGGCCCAGGGCGAGCGCGAGCGAGGCGAAGAAGGTCTCGCCGCCGGACAGGGTGGCGGTGTCCCGCTCGCTGCCGGTCCAGGCGTCGACGACGTGCAGCCCGAGCCCGGAGCGGCCCCGTCCACTCGCCCGTGCGTCGGAGTGGACCAGGGTGTAGCGGCCGCCGGACATGCGCAGCAGCCGTACGGTCGCGGCGGCGGCGACCTGCTCCAGGCGGGCTGCCAGCACGTAGGCCTCCAGCCGCATCTTGCGCTCGTTGTCGGCGGAGGTGCCCGCGGTCAGACCGGCCAGTCGGGCCACCCGTTCGTAGGCCTCGCGCAGCGGACCGAGTGCGCGCAGTTCCTGCTCGGCCTGCCGGGAGAGCCCGTCGAGCTCCTTGCACCGGACCCGGGCCGCGTCGACTGCCGATCCAGCCGTACGAAGCTTCGCCGCGGCCCGGGCTGCGCAGGCGTCGGCCTCCTCCGGCGCGGCCGGAGGCAGGGCTGCCGCCGCGGCGGTGTCGGTTTCGCCGAGGCGGTCCGCCAGCATGGCCTCCTCCGCCTGCCAGGCGTCCATGCGGCGTTGGAGCGCGGTGCGTTCGTACTCGGGGAGCACCGCGTCGGCCGCGGCCTCGACGGTGTCGAAACCGGCCTTGAAGGCGGCGTCGGCGAGCTGGTCGTCGGCCTCCTTCAGCCGGGCGGCGGTGGCCTCGGCCCGGCGCAGCGCGGCGGCGGCCGCGGTCACCATCCGGACCCGGTCCTCCAGGGTGCGGGCGCGGGCCGCGACGGTGGGCGCGCCGTCCCGTACCAGGGTGAGCTCGGCCTCCAGCGAGGCCTGCTCCCGGTCCAGGGCCTCGCGGCGGGAGACCCGGGCCGCGGCGCGCTCGGCGGCGGCGAGCCGGTCGGCGCTGCGCGCGGCGTGCTCCCGCTCGGCGCGGGCGAGGTGCTCGCGGGCGGCGTGCAGCCCGGCGGCCGCGGCATGGGCGGCGGCGTGCCGGGCGCTCAGGTCCGAGGTCAGCGCGAGGAGTTCGGCCGTGGTGGCGTCCCCGGCGGCGGAGGCGGCTTCGGTGCGGGCCTCCTCGACGGCGGCGAGCCGGCGCTCGACGGCGGCGCGGGCCGCCTCGGCCTGCTCGAAGAGGGCGTGCGCGGCGTCCTCGGCCGCCCGGTCCACATGTCCGGGCGCGGGCCGGGCCGGAGCGGGGTGCTCCGCCGAGCCGCAGACGGCGCAGGCCTCCCCGGCGACCAGCGCTTCGGCGAGCTCGGCGGCGATTCCACGCAGCCGGGCCTCCTTGAGCTCCAGCCAGCGCTCCCGGGCGGCGGCCGACTCCTCGCGCACGGAGAGCAGTTCGCCGGCGGTCCGCTCGGCGGTGGCGGCCAGCTCGTCCCGCCGCCGGGCGGCGTTCAGGTGCATCCGGGCGGGTTCCAGTCTGCCCGCGAGCTGCTCGGCCAGGGTCGCGGCCTGCTGTGCGGCGTCCACGCGCTCCGTCAGGGCGGCCCGGGTGGCCTCCCAGCGCTCCAGCCAGTCGGCGGATTCCCGGTACTGCTCCTCGGCGGCGCGGGCCTCGCGCTCCAGGTCGGCCCGCTCACGGCCGATCTCGGCGCTGCGCTGCTCGGAGCGGTGGGCGGCGCCCAGTGCTCCGAGGTCCTCGCGCAGCCGCTGCTCGACGGTGGCCAGCTGTTCGGCGCCCGCCTCCCGCAGCGGTGGCGGCAGCTCCGCCCGGGCGGCCGACTCCGCGTGCGCGGCGGCCAGGTGCGCGGCCGAGGCCGCCCCGCGCAGCTCCAGGGCCGGTGCCACGAGGGCGCCCCGCCGGGCCCGGTCCAGCAGTTCGCGGACCCGTTCGCGTTCGGGGGCGGCTTCGGCGAGCACGGCGGCCCGGCGGGCGGTCTCCGCGTGGCGGCGCTGGAGGCGGTCGAGCTCCCGCGCGTCCTCGGCGGCCCGCCGGGCCGCGGCGTACCGGCTCTCGACGGCGGCGAGCGCGTACTCGGCGACCGTCAGCCGCTCACGGGCGCTGCACCGGGCGACGGCCGCCCAGGCCCGGACGGCTTCGGCGAGCCCGGGGTCGCCGGGCTGGTGCCGGGGCAGCGGCCAGGCCCGCAGGTCGGCGCTGTCCCCGGCGGCCTGGGCGAGCCGCTGGGCGGTGTGGAGCACCTTCTCGTCACCGGCGCGCACCTTGGCCTCGGCGGCCCGGCGGCGTTCGGCGAGCAGGGCCTCGACGGCGGCGAAGCGGCGGGTGTCGAAGAGCCGCCCGAGCAGCCGGCCGCGCGCCGCTTCGTCGGCCCGCAGGAAGCGCGCGAACTCACCCTGGGGCAGCAGCACCACCTGGCAGAACTGCTCGCGGCTCATGCCGAGCAGCTGCTCGATCTCCTCGCCGATCTCCTGGTGGGAGCGGCTGAGCGCCTGCCAGCCGTCGGGGGTGTGCTCGCGCAGCCGGCTCTGCGCCTTGTCCTTGGTCGTCCCGGTGCCGCGCTTCTTGGGCCGGTCCTGTTCGGGGCGCCGGGTGATCTCCAGGCGGCGGCCGCCCACGGTGAGTTCGAGGGTGACCTCGGTGGGGGTGTCGGCGGCCGCGTGGTCGCTGCGCAGGCTCGTGCCGGGGGCCTGGCGGGGGCCCGGCACCGAGCCGTAGAGGGCGTAGCAGACGGCGTCCAGGACCGAGGTCTTCCCCGCGCCGGTGGGCCCGTGCAGGAGGAAGATCCCGGCGGCGGACAGGGCGTCGAAGTCGATCTCCTGGGGCTCGGCGAAGGGCCCGAAGGCCGTGACCTCGAGCCGGTGCAGCCTCATCGGTGGGTCTCCTGCCGGCTGTCCTCGGCCCGTACGGCGTCGAAGGCGCCCTGCAGCACGGCCCGCTCGGCCTCGTCGGCGTGGCCGCCGCCGCGTACGTGGGCGACGAAGTCCTCGGCGATCTCCTGGTCGCTGCGGCCCTTGAGCCGCTGCGCGTAGGAGGCGCCGGGCCCCTCCGTGCGGCCCTCGGGGTCGAAGGCGAGGCTGAGGGTGTGCGGGAAGCGTGCGGCGAGCCGGGCCATGGGGTCCTCGGGGCGTACGGGGTCGGTGAGGGTGGCCTCGACCCAGGCGTCCTCGTGCACCGCGTACGCCGGGTCCTCCAGCAGGTGCTCCAGCGGCCCGCGCAGCCGTGCGAGGGCCCGCGGGACGGGGGTGTCGATCCGCTCGGCGCTGACGAGCTCCCCTTCGGCGCCCAGTTCGATCAGCCACATGGTCTTGCGGTGGTGGACTTCCGAGAAGGAGTAGGCGAGCGGGGAACCGGAGTAGCGGACGCGTTCGTTGATCGTCTGGCAGCCGTGGAGGTGGCCGAGGGCGGCGTAGTCCACCCCGTCGAAGACGGAGGCGGGCACGGCCTCGACCCCGCCGACGGTGATGTCGCGCTCGCTGTCGCTGGCCTGCCCGCCGGTGACGAAGGCGTGCGCGAGGACGACCGAGCGGGTGCCGGGCGGGCGGGTGGCCAGGTCGGCCCGGATCCGGTCCATGGCCGCGCCCAGGACCGCCTCGTGGCTCACCTTCTCGGCTTCGAACTGCTCCTTGACCAGGGCCGGTTCCAGGTAGGGCAGCCCGTACAGCGCCACCTCGCCGTGTACGTCGGCCAGCACCACGGGGTCGGCGCAGCCGGCCGGGTCGGTCCTGAGGTGGATGCCGGCCCGGTCGATCAGCCGGGCCCCGACGCCGAGCCTGCGGGCGGAGTCGTGGTTGCCGGAGATCATCACGGTGGGAACGCCGAGCTCGGCGAGCCGGTGCAGGGCCCGGTCGTACAGCTCGACGGCGGGCAGCGGGGGCACGGCCCGGTCGTAGATGTCCCCGGCGACGAGGACGGCGTCGACCTCGTGCTCGCGGACGGTCTCGACGAGGTGGTCGACGAAGGCGGCCTGGGCCCCGAGCAGGTTCACGCGGTGGAACGCCCGGCCGAGGTGCCAGTCGGAGGTGTGCAGGAACTTCACTCGCCGGCCCCGCCCCGCATGCCGTCTCCCCCTGGTCGCCCCGCTCGATGGATTTCTGAACCCCACTACGCTAACGCGTTCCTCAGGGCGCGTACGTCTCTCCGCCGAGGGTGAGGCCGGCGCTGCCGGCGGTGGTGTCGGCGAGCCAGGCCTCGAAGGCGGGCAGATCCGCCTCGGGAAGGGCGACCTCGATCTCGACCTGCGCCCCGTAGCGCAGGTCGACCACGGTCCGGCCGGTGGAGCGCAGGTCGTTCTGGGTCTTGCCGGCCCGCTGGTGGTCCACGGTGACGGTGGCCAGCCGGTACCGGCGGCGGGTGACGGTGCCGAGCACGTCGAGGGCTTCCCCGACGACCCCGCCGTAGGCCCTGATCAGGCCGCCGGCGCCGAGCTTCACGCCACCGTAGTAGCGGGTGACGACGGCCACGGCGTAGCGGATGTCCCGGCGCATGAGCATCTGCAGCATGGGCACCCCGGCGGTCCCGCCGGGCTCGCCGTCGTCACTGGCCTTCTGGACCGAGGCGTCGGCGCCGACCACGTAGGCGAAGCAGTTGTGCGAGGCGGTGGGGTGCTCCTTGCGGACGCGCGCGACGAACTCCTGCGCCTCCTCCTCGGTCGCGGCGGGCGCCAGCGAACACAGGAAGCGCGAGCGGTTGATCTCGGACTCGTGCACGCCCTCGCGGGCCACCGTCACGTACTGGTCTGCCTTCACCGCTCCACCCTACGGGGAATCGGACATGCGTCCGTGCGGTTGAGAGGGCGGAGCAGCGGCCGGAGGGGCCGCTGGGAACGGCAGGAGGCGGCGCACGTGTACGGCGATCCGGCAACCATCCGCAAGATCCTCACCGAGCTGGGCGACACCTGGGCCGTGGTGGGGCTCTCGAACAACCAGGACCGGGCGGCCTACGGTGTGGCCCGCGTGCTCCAGCGGTTCGGAAAGCGCGTGGTGCCCGTGCACCCGAAGGCCGAGACGGTCCACGGGGAGCCGGGGTATGCGTCGCTGGCGGAGATTCCGTTCAAGGTGGACGTGGTGGACGTCTTCGTGAACAGCTCCCTGGCCGGGGCCGTGGCCGACGAGGCGGTCGCGGCGGGCGCCGGGGCCGTCTGGTTCCAGCTGGACGTCGTCGACGAGGCGGCCTTCGCGCGTACCCGTGCGGCGGGGCTGGACATGGTCATGGACCGTTGCCCGGCGATCGAGATCCCCGCTCTCGGTCTCCGCTGACGTCTCCTGATGCCAGGGGCCGTCTTCCGGATCAGGCCCGGGGCCTGTCTTCCGGATCAGGCCCCGGTCCGCCACGGCGGTGGGGCCGCGAGCTCGGCGCCACCGCCGTTTCCGTGCCCCGGCTCTCCCCGGGCGCCCGACGCGGCACCGTCGTTCAATGGACGTATGCGACGCAACAGCAAGCGCAGGGGGCTGACCGTGGCCGCAGGGCTCGCCCTGGCCGCCGGGACCGTCGCCGCCGCACCGTCGCCGAGCCCCGGCGGCGGCGGCTTCGACCTGGCGAGGGCCCTGGACACGCTGGACACGCAGGTGCAGGACGGCATGCGCCGCACCGGGGTGCCCGGCGTCTCCGTGGCCGTCGTCTACGACGACAAGGTCGTCTACCTCAAGGGCTTCGGGGTCCGCAGCACCGACGCCCCGGGCGACAAGGTCGGCCCGGACACCGTCTTCCAGCTCGCCTCGGTCTCCAAGCCGGTGGCCTCCACCGTCCTGGCCCAGGCCCTCGGCGCCGACGGCTTCGACGACCCGCTCAAGGGCGTCACCCTCAAGGACCCCTGGGTCAGCTCGCACGTCACCGCGGCCGACCTGCTCTCGCACCGCTCCGGCCTGCCCGACCACTCGGGCGACCTCCTGGAGGACCTGGGCTACGACCAGGCGTACATCCTGTCGCACCTGCGCTACGAGCCCCTCGGCCCGTTCCGCACCGGCTACGCGTACACCAACTTCGGCTTCACGGCGGCCGCCGAGGCCGTCGCGAAGGCCAAGGGCGTGCCCTGGGCCAAGCTCTCCGAGGACCTGCTGTACAAGCCCGCCGGAATGACGCACACCAGCTCCCGCTTCAGCGACTACGAGAAGGCGGCCGACCGCGCCCTGACACACGTCAAGACCGCCGACGGCACCTGGAAGCCGCGCCACGTCCGCAACGCCGACGCACAGACCGCGGCCGGCGGCGTCAGCTCCAACGCCCGGGACATGGCCCGCTGGCTGCGCCTCCAGCTGGGCGGCGGAAAGATCGACGGCCGGCAGGTCATCAACAGCGCGGGCCTGGCCGAGACCCACGTCCCGCACAGCATCAGCCAACCGCCCGCCGAACCGAACACCCAGCCCGGCTTCTACGGCCTGGGCTGGAACGTGCGCTACGACGACCACGGCCGGCTGCGCCTGGGCCACGCCGGCGGCTTCGCACTCGGCGCCAACACCAACGTCACGCTGGTACCCGCCGAGAAACTGGCCATCGTGGTGCTCACCAACGGCGCCCCCACGGGCCTCCCCGACACCGTCGCCCTCGACTTCTTCGACACCGCGGAGTTCGGCAAGCCCAGCCGGGACTGGCTGCCCGTGGTGGCCGAGGCCTACAAGGAGCAGCTCAGCGAGGGCCGCTCGAAGACGGACTTCGCCAAGCCGCCCGCGAACCCGAAGCCGGCCCGCGAGGACAGCGCGTACACCGGCACGTACACCAACCCGTTCTACGGGCGGGCCACCGTCACGGCCGGCCCGGGCGGCGGGCTGGTGCTGCACCTGGGCCCGAAGCCGATGGACTTTCCCCTCACCCACTACGACGGGGACACCTTCAGCTTCGAGACCGTCGGCGAGAACGCCATCGGCCGCACCGGAGTGACCTTCACTGGCGGCAGGATGCGGGTGGAGTACCTGGACGCCAACGGCCTCGGCACCTTCGAGAAGGGCAGCCAGGACGATTCCTCGGGGTCACCCCGCTGACCGGACGAAGAGGACGGCGGCCTCCGGTACTCCGCCGGGCCCCTGCCGTCAGTGCCGCGGATCGGCCGGGCGCACCGGCGGGATCGACACGGCCATGGTCATCTCCATCGGCCGGTCGCCCTCGTTGCGGTAGGCGTGCGGCAGGTTCGCCTCGAAGGAGACGGCTCCGCCCGCCGGGACGGCGTACGTCTCGCCGGCGACCTCCAGCGTCAGTTCCCCGGCCGTGACGTGCAGCATCTCGAAGGTTCCGGCCGGGTGCGGGTCCGAGGCCGTACCGTCGCCCGGCTCCAGCCGGTAGGTCCACATCTCGACCGGCCCGCGCCGGTCGTCCCCGAGGAGCATGCTCGCGCTGCTGCCGGCTCCGGTGGTCCACATCCGCACCCCCTGCCCCGGCTGCACCACGTGCACGGTCGGGGTGCGGTCGTGGTCGAGCAGGGTGGTGATGCTGACCCCGAGGGCGTCGGCCAGTTTGACCGTGGTGCCGACGCTGGGGTTCGTACGGGCCTGCTCGATCTGGATGATCATCCCGCGGCTGACCCCTGCCCGGGCCGCCAGCGAGTCCAGGGTGAAGCCGCGTTCGCCGCGCCAGCGCTTGAGGTTCCGGGCCAGCGCCTGCGTGAGCTGTTCGAGATCCGACACCATTCCGTCCAATATTCTGGATGACGCAGTTCACTGGAGTGAACTATCGTGCGGTACGGTGCGGGTGTATTCGATGCTGCACCCTTCCGTCCACTGCACTGCACTGTACGGCGACACTGTACTGCGACTCCGACAGCGAGGTCCTGCCCCATGACCGCCTTCTTCGCCCTGGCCACAGCCGTGCTGTGGGGCCTCGCTGATTTCGGCGGCGGGCTGCTCACGCGCCGGCTCCCGGCGCTGACGGTAGTGGTCGCCTCGCAGGTCGTCGCGGTCGCCGTGCTCGGCGCGGTCGTGCTCGGCACCGGCGCCTGGCGGGAGGCGGGGCCGCAGCTGTGGTTCGCGGTCGGCGCGGGCCTGGTGGGACCGGTCGCGATGCTCAGCTTCTACAAGGCCCTGGCCCTCGGCCCCATGGGCGTGGTCTCACCGCTGGGCTCCCTCGGGGTGGTGGTGCCCGTCGCGGCGGGGCTGATCCTGGGCGAGCGGCCGGGAGTCGGCCAGTTCGCCGGGATCGCGGTGGCCGTCGTCGGCATCGTCCTGGCCGGTGGTCCGGAACTGCGCGGGGCGCCCGTCCAGCGCCGGGCCGTCGTCCTGACCCTGGTCGCGGCCTTCGGCTTCGGCGCGGTGATGGCCCTGATCGCACAGGCGTCCACCACCGTCACCGGGCTGTTCCTCGCGCTGTTCGTACAGCGGGTCACCAATGTCGCCGTCGGCGGCGGCGCCCTGTGGGTCCAGACCCGGCGCGGCTCCGCGGCCCTCCCCGCAGGCGCGGGCCCGCGGATCCTGTGGGGGTTGCTGCCCGCGCTGGCCTTCGTCGGCCTCGCGGACGTCGCGGCCAACGGCACCTACTCCGTGGCCGCCCAGAACGGCCCGGTCACCCTGGCCGCCGTACTCTCCTCGCTCTACCCGGTGATCACCGCGCTCGCGGCCTTCGCCGTGCTCAAGGAGCGCCTGCGTCCCGTCCAGGCCGCGGGCGCCGGCCTGGCCCTGGCGGGGACGGTCCTGCTGGCGGCCGGCTGAGTCCCTCACCGAGCGCGCCGGCGCCGAAGCCACGGCCAGGGGGTCTAGGGGGTGTCTTACGGATCAGGCCGGGCTCGCGGTGTCCGGCACCGCTCCCTCATCCGGCCTGATCCGTAAGACACCCCCTAAGCCTGTTCGGGTTCCAGTTCCTCCAGCTCCGCGAGTTCCGCCAGCCCCCGCAGCTGCTCCGAGGTCATCCCGTCGGGGATCGGCACCGGCGCCGGAGTGCGCAGCGGCGGCTGCCAGCCCGTCTCCGGTTCCCAGCGCCGTACGATGCGCGCCGGCGCCCCCGCCACGACCGCGTGGTCCGGCACCTCGCCCCGTACGACGGCCCCCGCGGCCACGACGACATTGCGGCCCAGCCGTGCGCCGGGCAGGACGACCGCGCCGGTACCGAGCCAGCACCCGGGGCCGATCTCGACCGGCGCGCTGCGCGGCCACTGCTTGCCCACGGGCTGGTGCGGGTCGTCGTAGCTGTGGTTCGTGGAGGTGATGTACACGCCGGGGCCGCAGAAGGTGTCGTCCCCGATGGTGATGCGGGCGTCGGCGATGACGTGGCTGTCCCGGCCGATGACGACCCCGTTGCCGAGGACCAGCATCGGCTCCGTCCCGAGGTCGAGGTCCGGCATCATCCCGGCGGTGAGGGTGACCTGCTCGCCGATGATGCAGTAGTCGCCGAGCCGGATCCACCGCTCGCCGAAGACCGTGCCCTGCGGGAAGGCCAGCCGGGTGCCGTGCCCGATCGCGCCGAAGCGCAACCGCCCCGGCGTCCGGGCGGTGACCGCGCCGGCCTGCTGCATCCAGCGCCAGCCGGCGTGGACGGCGCGGTTCGCCAGCCGGCGGCGCAGGACCGCCAGAGCCGTCAGAGATGAGAACGTGTTCTGGTTTCTCGGCACCCGGCCACGGTAGTGCGCCCGGCGCCGCTCGTACGGACCCGGATCCTGTGATCTTCACCCCATCCGGAGCGGGGCGGGACGCGTGCCCTACCGTGCCGGTAGCGCGGCATCCGGAAACAGAGGAATGATCATGACGTCTCAGCAGGCGCCCCAGGGCCAGGCAGGCCAGGCACTCATCGCGGCCGTGGGCGGGAAGCAGCCGTCCGTCGACCCGACGGCCTTCGCGGCACCCACCTCCGTCGCGGTCGGCGACGTCACCCTGGCCGCCGGCGCGAGCATCTGGTACTCGGCGGTGCTGCGCGCCGACTGCGGTCCGATCACGCTCGGCGCGGACAGCAACGTGCAGGACAACTGCACGCTCCACGTGGATCCGGGTTTCCCGGTCTCGATCGGCGAACGCGTGTCCATCGGCCACAACGCCGTCGTGCACGGCTGCACCGTGGAGGACGACTGCCTGATCGGCATGGGCGCGACCGTACTGAACGGCGCGGTGATCGGCGCCGGGTCGCTCGTGGCCGCCCAGGCGCTGGTTCCGCAGGGCATGGTCGTCCCGCCGGGCTCGCTGGTGGCGGGCGTCCCGGCCAAGGTGCGGCGCGAGCTCACCGCGGAGGAGCGCGAGCACATCAGGATCAACGCCGCGATGTACGTGGAACTGGCCAAGCAGCACCGCGCGTCGGTGACCCCGGAGGCATAGGAGGTCTCCGGCGGCCGGTCAGGAAGTGCGCGGACCGGCCCCGTGGAGGAGGGTGTCGACGATCCTGGTCGCGAGGGCGTCGGGCCCGGCGGCGAGGTCGCGGCCGGTGGCGTTCTCGCCGTGCAGGGCCTCGCCGATGAGGGCGTAGAAGACGCGGCGCACCCACTCCAGCTCGGCATCCGGGGCGATCACCCCCTCGGCCTGGAGCCGGCCGAGCAGCTCGGTACAGCGGTGGGCGATCTCCTCGTGCGTCCGCGCGGCCCGCTCGCTCTGGGCCGCGCCCGGCCCGAGGGCGAAGCCCCAGGCCGCCTTGACCCGCAGCACGTTGGCGGTGGCGCGGTGCAGTGCGACCAGCGGTGGGGCGGTGTCGGGGTGGCCGTCCTCGATGGCCTCCGAGAGCTTCGACGCCGCTTCGGCCGCCAGGGCGTCGACCAGCGCCTGCCGGTTGGCGAACCGCCGGTGGACGGTGGTGCGGGTGACTCCGGCGGCTTCGGCGATCTGCTCCATCGACGCGCCCGGATGCTCCGCCAGGACGCGCTCCGCGGCCTCCAGGATCGCGCGGACGCTGCGCTCCGCGTCGGCCCGCAGCGGGCGGCCCGCCGTCTTGCTCATCTCATGCCTCCCACGCTCGGTTGCCCGAGACGTTACAGCGCGGCAGCGTCTTTTCCGTTAAGTGACACAAGGCTGTTGCAGATACTCGGAAATTGGATACGCTTGTGTCACAGATGACGGGACGTCGTCGGATCGATCCGCTCGTCCCGCGCTTCCCGACAGAGACAAGGAGCACCACCCTGTGCGTACCACTGCTCTGATCACCGGCGCGTCGTCCGGCCTCGGTGCGGAATTCGCCGCCCAGCTTGCGGCGCGCGGCCACGACCTCGTCCTCGTCGCCCGGTCGGCCGACCGCCTTGCCACCCTCGCCCGCCGGCTCGGCGAGGCCCACGGGGTGACCGCGCACGTCCTGGTCCAAGACCTCGCCGAGCCGGACGCCGCACGCCGCATCGGCGCCGAACTGGCCGACCGCGGCCTGACCGTGGACGTGCTGGTCAACAACGCGGGCTTCGGGACCTGCGGCCGCTTCGAGGAGATCGACGGGCAGCGCGATCACGACCAGCTGATGGTCAACGTCGTCTCGCTGGTGGATCTCACCCACGAGGTGCTGCCCGGCATGCTCGCGCGCGGCCGGGGCTCGGTGGTCAACGTGGCGTCCACCGCCGCCTTCCAGCCGACGCCGTACTTCGCCGTCTACGGCGCGTCCAAGACCTTCGTGCTCGACTTCAGCCTCGCGCTCCGCCAGGAGTACCGCCGGCGCGGCATCCGCGTGCTCGCGCTCTGTCCCGGGCCGGTGGAGACCGCGTTCTTCGACGTCATCGGGACTCGGAAGGCTGCCGTCACCGGATCGTTCACCACGCCGGAGCCGGTGGTCCGGGCCGCGCTGCGGGCCCTGGACGCCGACCGTGCCTATGTCACCCCCGGACTCTCCAACGCGGTGACGGCCCACCTGTCGCCCCGCCGCCCGCGCACCCTGGTCGCGGCGATCGCCGAGCGGATCTCGCGGGGTGTCCGCGACGCACCGAAGGACGCCCGGGACGCACAGGACTCACCCGCACGGAAGGATGCGCAGGCGGCCGCCTGACCGTCACGGGCCGGACGGCACCGTGGTCCGGTGCGCCGGGCGGCGCGGTGGACCGGTCCACCGTCGCCACGGGCCCTCGAGCGGCCGCGCTGTCGAGGCCGCTTGGTCGAGGGCGCGCCCTCAGTCGGCGACCGGAACGGGGGCCACCGGCTCAGCGGTGGCGGCTGCCGCGGCGGCCTTCTTCATCCGGCTGCGCACGACGAGCGTCACCACGAGCCCGAACAGCACGGCGAGCCCCAGCGCCAGCCAGGAGAACCGCTTCAGCCACGGCTCGGCCACGACCCCGACCGAGTAGATGACGGCCGTGGTGCCGCCCGCCCACAGGATCCCGCCGAGGACGTTCGCGATCAGGAACCGCCAGTACGGCATGTGCAGCCCGCCCGCCAGCGGCCCGGCGAAGATCCGCAGCAGGGCCACGAAGCGGCCGAAGAAGACGGCCCACATGCCCCAGCGCTCGAAGGAGCGTTCCGCCACGGCCACGTGCTCTGGCCCGAAGTGCTTGGGGAAGCGCCGCCCCAGCCGTTCCAGCAGCGGCTTGCCGCCCCTGCGTCCGATGGCGTAGCCGATCGAGTCGCCCACGATCGCCCCCGCGATCGCGCAGATCCCCAGCACCACCGGGTCGATCTCGCCGTGCTGCGACGCCAGCAGCGCCGAGCTGACGAGGATGATCTCTCCCGGCAGCGGGATGCCCAGGCTCTCCAGTCCGATGACCAGACCCACCAGGAGATAGATGCTGACCGCCGGAATCGTCTCCAGCCATTCCTGGATGTGCACCGGTACGTCCTCCCGTGTCGTCCCCGGCGCGCCCCCTGTGACACGCCGAACGGGCAGCCTATCCGCTCCTCACGACGCCCTTTCCCCTCAGTGGGAGTTCGCGCGAGGAACGGCCCGCGAACACCTCGCGATGACCGGAACCCACGACCCACGCGTGGCGCTGCGGATCCCATGAGGACAGCGCACGTGCGTCGACGGAGATGGCGACCCGCTGCGAGCGGCCCGGCGCGAGGGTGAGCCGCCGGTAGCCGGCCAGGGCGCGCACCGGCTGGTCCAGCTTCAGCTCCGGGGAGGGGCCGACGTACACCTGGGCCACCTCGGTGCCCTTGCGGCGGCCGGTGTTGCGGACGGTGAACTCCACGAGCAGGCCCCCGCGCTCCGGCCGCACCGTCAGGTCCTCGTACTGCCACGTCGTGTACGAGAGCCCGTGCCCGAAGGGGAACAGCGGGGTCACGCGCTGCGCGTCGTACCAGCGGTGGCCCGCGTGGATGCCCTCGGCGTACTCCTGCCTGCCTCCCACTCCCGGGTAGCGCAGCGGGTCCCCGCCGACCGGGGTCTCCCGCTCGTCGGCCGGGAAGGTCTGCGTGAGCCGGCCTCCCGGGTCCACGTCCCCGAAGAGGACGTCTGCGGTCGCAGCCGCGCCCTCCTGTCCCGGGTAGTACATCTGGAGCACCGCCCCGGTGCGCGCGAGCCAGGGCATCGTCGTACCGCCGGGGGTGTTGAGGACCACCGTGGTACGGGGATTGGCGGCGGCGACCGCCTCGATCAGCGCGGCCTGCCCGCCCGGCAGCGCCAGGGAGCTGCGGTCGCTGCCCTCGGTGGAGTCCTCGTAGGCGAACAGCACCACGCTGCGCGCCGCCTTGGCGGTCCGTACCGCCTCGGCGAGGTCGGCGGCCCGGGTGGCCCTGGTGATGTGCCGCAGCCGGAAGCGCTGCCCCCCGGCCCCTCCCTGGGCGTTCACGCTGAGCCGGTGGACGCCGGCCTTGAGGGTGAGCGTGCGGCGGCGCACGCTCATCCCGTCGGGCGCGGAGCCGAGCAGTCCGCCCGCGTAGTCCTCGGCCGCGCCCTCCCGGACAGGGAACAGCTCCTTGCCGTCCAGCCGTACGGCGGGCCGCACCCCGGTGTAATGGACGAGCAGGGTCCACTCGTCGTCGGTGGCGAGGCGGAACTCCCCCTCGTGGCTCCACCCGCGCCCGGCGTCCACGCTCCGGTCGTCCAGGGCGGCGGGCGGCGTCAGCAGGGCCGGCGGCAGGGGGCGGCCGTACAGGTCCTCGCCGAGGGCGTAGCGCACGGTGGAGCCGTTCCCCGCGCGCCGCCGGAGGGCGGTGAGCGGTGCCGTCGCCCCGTCGGGGACCACGTGGGCGCTGCCGCCACCGCCGACGAAGGGCACCTGGGCGGTGGGGCCGATGACCGCGATGGATCGGGCGGCGGCTCCGGTCAACGGCAGGGTGCCGTGCTCGTTGCGCAAGAGGACGGCCCCGGCGGTGGCCACCTTGCGGGCGACCCGGGCTCCGGCGGCCGGGTCGCGCGGGGGCCGCGCGGCGGGGCGGGCGGCCAGCAGCCCGAAGCGGTCCAGGGTGGTCAGGATCCGGCGTACGGCGAGGTCGACGGCGCTCTCGGGCACCGAGCCGCCGCCCACCGCCTCGCGCAGCGGGCGGCCGAAGTGGGTGCCGCCGGGCATCTCCATGTCGAGTCCCGCGCCGATGGCGGCGACGGTGCTGTGGGCGGCTTCCCAGTCGGACATCACCCAGCCGTCGAACCCCCAGCCGCCGCGCAGCACTTCGTCGAGGAGCGGCTTGCTCTCGCAGGCGTAGACCCCGTTGACCTTGTTGTACGCGCCCATCACGGCGCCCGCGCCGGCGGCCACGGCGCCCTCAAAGCCCCGTAGCTCGGTCTCGTGGAGGGTCTGTTCGGCCGCGATCGCGTCGATGGTGTCGCGGCCCCGCTCCTGGTTGTTGAGGGCGAAGTGCTTGACGGTGGCGATGAGCCCCTCGTCCTGGATCCCGCGGACCACCTCGCCGACGAGGTCGGCGGTCAGGCGCGGCTCCTCGGAGAAGGTCTCGAAGTTCCGGCCGGCGTACGGGGTGCGGATGAGGTTGGCCATGGGTGCCAGCAGGACGTCCTGGCCGAGCGCGCGGCCCTCGCGGCCGAGGACCCTGCCGTACTCGCGGGCCAGCGCCGGGTCGAAGGCGGAGGCGAGCATGACCGGCGCGGGAAGTGCGGTGGCCGGTTTCGCGACGCGCACGCCGGCGGGCCCGTCGGCGAGGCGCAGTGCGGGGATGCCCAGGCGCGGGACGCCGGGAAGGTAGCCGGCCTGGCCGAGGGGGGCCGGGTCGGGGGCGCCGTGGAGCAGGGCGGTCTTCTCGTCGAGGGTGAGCCGCTCCAGCAGGGCGTCGATCTTCGCGGCGCCGCCGGGGCCGGCGGCGGGGGCGCCGGGTGCTCCGTTGCGCAGCCCCGCGCCGGGCGGTACGGAGGCCACGCAGCCGCCCGCGCCCAGCACCGCGCCCACCGCGCCGGCCGCTCCGATCAGCCGCATCGCGGAACGTCTGGACACGGCCTCGCTCATGGGCGCTCCCTGCGGCGTGGTTCGGCGGGAGCGGCCCGCGCCGGACCGCTCCCGCGCCCCACTGTGCGCCGGGCGGCCGCGGGGCCCCGCCGGGACGCGCCACCGGCGGCGCCAGGTTCAGCCCTGCGGCGGCTGCGGCACGCCGTCGGGCTCCCGCCGGGGCTCGTCCTGGATCCGGACCCGCGCCTCGGTACGGTGCCCGCGCGCGATGTAGTCCCGTACGACGGCCTCGACCGCGTCCTGCGGCGAGCCGACCCCGGCGAGCACCATCACCTCCACCACGAGCTCGGCGTCGAGGCTGATGTTGACCTTGGCCATGGAAACCCCTCCGTCATCGTCCGAGGGACTCTAGCGGGGCGGCTCCGCGGTGGCGCGGTGTCGTGCGTAAGCGGCCGCCCCGGCCGGCGAGCGCGCCCACGGTCCACTCAACATGCGGATGGGGGACGTGCAACGCGGGGACTGGGCACCTGCAACCCACCTTGCGCATAAGCAGTTACGGCCCATGACTTCCTGTGTACGCTCTGCGGTTTCGAGCATCGCTCCAAGAGCAGGAGTCACGTGTACCCGCCACCGCACGCCTACCCGCCCCTGCCCACGCCCGCACGGCGCTGGTGGCACCATCCGGCCCTCGTCATCACCGCCCTGGTCCTCATACCTCCGCTCGGCATCGCCCTGGCCTGGACGGGCCGCTGGAGCAAGGGCAAGAAGATCGTCGCGACGGTTCTCGCCGGCCTGTGGTTCCTCACCCCCTTCCTCGGCGACCCGCCGAAGAAGACCGGCACCGAGGCGAAGCCGCAGGCGGCCGCCGCCGCACCGAGCTCCAGCCCGAGCCCGGGCCCGAGCCCGTCCGGACCTCCCGGCTTCGTCGGCCAGAACCTCAGGGCGGCGAAGAGCGGAGCCTCCTCCGCCGGCTACGACTCGATCTCGCACGACGCTTCGGACGGCAACGCCGGCCAGGCGGACGAGGACAACTGGAAGGTGTGCTTCCAGGCCCCGGCGGCCAAGCAGACCGGCAAGCTGCCGACGCTCGACTTCGCGGTCGTCCGCAACGAGGTCCCGTGCCCGGCCAAGAACGGCGACCCGATCCCGTACCCGAAGATGCCGAAGGTCGTCGGCCTGACGTTCGCGAGAGCATCCGGGACGCTCAAGCCGATCGGCCTGCGGAAGGTCGAGCCGCAGAGCGCGTACACCGACGTCAGCCTCCCGGCAGCCGTGGACGACTGGACCGTCTGCTTCCAGGAGCCCGCGGAGGGCACGGAGGTCCGGGACCCGAAGACCACGACCGCGTACGTGAAGCTCACCGCCCCCGGTACCCCCTGCCCGGTGCAGCAGAACACCGAGCTGCACCCGAAGCCCACCCCGACCCCCGATGACGACGACTCCGGCACCTCGTCCACCGGCGGCTCCGCCTCCGGGTCCGGGGGGTCGAGCACGGACGGCGGGAGCACGGGCGGCGGAGGGGCGGGCACCGTCACTCCCGGCGCCTTCTGTTCGCCGGCCGGAGCAATCGGCACCGGTAAGAACGGCAGCGCGTACACCTGCAAGGGCCCCACTCCGAACCGCTGGCGCCGCTGACCTGCCCGGTACTCAACGGCGAAGCCCCCGGCCCGATCGGGCGGGGGCGGAAGCGGCGGTGTCCGCCCGGCGGACGGCGAGGGGCGGCCTGCCGGCCATCCGGGGGCGAGGCACACCGGCAGACGCGCGCCGTATGTGGAGGAGCGTGACCGGACGGGTCCCGGGGGACCCGTCCCACGCTCCCCCCGCCGACAGGCCTTAGGAGTTCGGCCGCAGGGTCCAGACGACGGTCATCTCGCCGGTGACGGCCTCGTCCTCGCGCTGGATGGCGATGGTGACGGGGAACTCGGGGCGGCCGCCCGCGTCGAGTTCCGCGACGACCTCCGCCGCCGGGCGGCCGAGGGTGGCGGTGGCGGTGACGACGCCCTTGGCGAGCTTCTTGTAGCCGATCTCGGCCTTCACGGCGAGGGGAACGGCGCGCGAGAGCTGCTCGCCGAAGGCGGCCAGGACGATCGCGCCGCTCGCCGACTCGGCGAGGGTGAACATGGCGCCGGCGTGGGGGCCGCCGACATGGTTGTGGTAGTCGGGCTGGTCCGGGAGCCGGACGACCGCGCGCTCGGGCGTGGTCTCCAGGAACTGGAGGTTCAGGGTCCGGGCCATCGGCACCGTCGCGGCGAGCAGTTCGCCCACGTTCATCTGATCTGCGCTCATGGAACGGAATGTTACCCGCGAGTAGATGTGCTTGACCAGAGCCGGGGACGGGGGCGGCCGTGGCTCCCACACTGCGCGCCCACTATCGTTACCGGCCATGTGGCCAGGACAGCAGCAGCCGCCCGGGGGAGAACAGCACCCCCAGGACGCGCAACAGAACCCGTACCAGCAGCAGCCGGGGCAGCCGAACCCGTACCAGCAGCAGCCCGGTTACGGGTATCCGCAGCAGGGCTACCAGACGCCCCCGCCGGTCCAGCCCTGGGGCCAGCCCCAGCAGGCTCCCGCCCCTGCCCCGCAGGGCGGCGGCAGCCCCTACTCCACGAAGACCGTGGCCATCGTCGCGGCCTCCGCGGTCGTGGTGGCGGCCGCGGCGACCGGCGCCTTCGTCCTGACCCGGGACGACAAGAACACGCAGGCCAACGACAAGCCGCCCGCCACCTCCTCCTCGGCTCCGGTCTCCTCCGAACCCGCACCGGCCGGGAGCAGCCCGAACCCGCGCGCGGGCGGCGACGTGAAGCCCGTGATCCCGGGCTGGAAGGTCGTGGTGAACCCGAAGTACGACACCGCCTTCGACGTTCCGCCGGAGTGGAACGTCCTGGGCGCCACCATGGCCATCGGGTTCGAGGACGAGGTGAAGAACGACGGCTCCGCGGTCACCATGATGTCCGGGCCGGCCTACCTCAAGGAAGACTGGTGCAAGGTCGACTCCGACAAGGACGGCAGGGAGGAGACGACCTCCCTGGCCGGTACCGGCACCAAGGGCGGCCAGGGCGCCAAGGACACCGCCGAGGCCGTGCGCAACGAGGCCGGGAACTGGGCGTTCGCCGGCTACGCGCAGAAGGCGCCGAAGGGCACCACCAAGGTGTCGGATCCGAAGGAGTACACCACCTCCTCCGGCCTGAAGGGCCACACGGCGACGGCCAGCGTGACGGGCCTGCCGAAGGAGAACAAGTGCGCCACGGACGGTCAGTCCATCGCCTTCAGCTTCAAGAACGCCAAGGGTGACTTCGTCAGCTGGGTGCTCTACGGCGCCGCGGGCGTCCCCGACGCGGTCAGCAAGGAGACGCAGGAGAAGATCCTCAGCTCCGTCCGCCTGACGTCGAGCTGATTTTCTGCCCCCTCCGCCCCGGCCCGACAATCCGTTTGGATTCTCGGACCGGGGCGGAGATAGTCCCTGGGTGAGCTCACCCTCCCCCGCCTCGCCCCGCACGCCCGCACGCCGCCGCCGGCCCGCCTGGGCCGGCCGCAACTACACCCTGCTGACGGGTGCCGCGGTCGTCACCAACCTCGGCAGCCACGGAGCGCTCATCGCGGCCGCCTTCGCGGTCATGGAGGCGGGCGGTTCCGGCGGCGACGTCGGCCTGGTGGCGGCCGCCCGTACGCTGCCGCTCGTCCTCTTCCTCCTCATCGGCGGCGCCCTCGCCGACCGGCTGCCGCGCCACCGCGTGATGGTCGCGGCCAACGCCCTGAACTGCCTCTCCCAGGCCGCCTTCGCCGTGCTCGTCCTGGCCGGGGACCCACAGCTGTGGCAAATGATGCTGCTGACCGCCCTGTGCGGCACCGGTACGGCCTTCTTCAACCCGGCGGCCGAGGGCATGCTGCTGTCCACCGTTTCCGGCGAGCACGCCAACCGCGCCTTCGCGCTGTTCAGGATGGCGATGAACGGGGCCGGCATCGGCGGCGCGGCCCTCGGCGGCGCGATGATCGCCGCGATCGGCCCGGGCTGGGTACTGGCCGTGGACGCGGCCGCCTTCGCGATCGCGGGGGCGCTACGGGCCTTCCTCGACGTCGGCCACGTCCCCGACCGGGCGCCCGGCGGCGGCCTCCTGGCCGACCTGCGCGAAGGCTGGGTGGAGGTCCGCACCCGCCCCTGGCTGTGGAGCATCGTGCTCCAGTTCTCCGTCGTCGTGGCCGTCGTCGGCGCCGCGGAGGCGGTCTACGGTCCGCTGGTCGCCCGGGACCGCCTCGGCGGTCCCGCGCCCTGGGGCCTTGCCCTGGCCTGCTTCGGCGTCGGCACCATCGCCGGGGCGGTCCTGATGATGGCCTGGAAACCGCGCCGGCTGCTGCTGGTCGGCACCCTGTGCGTGTTCCCGCTGGCGCTGCCCTCGGCGGGGCTGGCGGTTCCGCTGCCCGTGTGGGGGCTGTGTCTGGTGATGTTCGTCAGCGGCGGCGCCATCGAGGTGTTCGGCGTGAACTGGATGACGACGATGCACCAGGAGATCCCGGAGGAGAAGTTCTCCCGGGTCTCGGCCTACGACTGGTTCGGCTCGGTGTCCATGCTCCCCCTGGCCACGGCCGTGGCCGGCCCGGCCGAAGCGGCCTTCGGCCGCACCGAGGCCCTGTGGGGCTGCGCGGCCCTGGTCGTCCTGGCCACGGCTGCGGTCCTCCTGATCCCGGACGTCCGCCACCTGACCCGGCGGGCCAAGGAGTCCGGGCCGCGCCCGGCCCCCTGGGGCTCCGCCCCAGACCCCGCGCCTCAAACGCCGGCGAGGCTGGATGCGCCCGCCTGAGCCCGCAAGCGCGGGCACAAAACCGGGGCTCCGCCCCGCACCCCGCGCCTCAGACCGCTGGATTGCCCGCAGGGCCATCTCAGCCCCGCCGGCGTTTGAGGCGCGGGGTCTGGGGCGGAGCCCCAGGACACGGCGCCGCGCCCGCCCCCTCACCCCAGGCTGAACGCCCCCTCCGGCGGCACCGGAGAAGCCACCGCATCCGCATCGACCACAGGCCGCGCCCCCCGCACGAACCTCGCCAGCGCATCCCCGTCCTCCACCCGCGCCGGAAAGGCGTCACCCGCGCACCTCCGAGCCAGCGCAGCCACCGGCAGCGCCCCGTCCGAAGCCAGCAGCACCGCATTGCCGAACCGTCGCCCCCGCAACACCCCGGGCTCCGCGATCAGCGCGAGTTCCCCGAACACGGCCCCGAAGTTGGCCAGTTGCGCCCGCAGGAAGTCGAACGGCGCCCCGTCGGCCAGGTTCGCCGCATACAGCCCGCCGGGCCTCAGCACCCGCGCCGCCTCCCGCGCGTACTCCACCGACGTCAGCTGCGCCGGCACCCGCGATCCGCCGAACACATCGGCCACGACCACGTCCGCGCTGCCCGTCGGCGCCGCCTCCAGCCAGGCCCGCGCATCGGCGGCGTGCACCGTGACCCCGGCCCCCTCCGGCAGCGGCAGGCACTCCGCGACCAGCTCCACCAGCCCCGCGTCGAACTCCACGACCGTCTGCCGGGACCCCGGGCGGGTCGCCGACGCGTACCGCGGCAGCGTCAGCGCGCCCCCGCCCAGGTGCAGGACGTCCAGCGGAAGCCCCGGCTCCGCCGCGCAGTCCAGGACGTGCGCGAGGCGGCGCACGTACTCGAACTCCAGGTGCTCGGGATCGTCGAGGTCCACGTACGACTGCGGCGCCCCGTCCACGGTCAGCAGCCAGGCCCGCTCCCGGTCCACGTCCGGCATCAGTTTGGCGGTGCCCTGGTCCACGTCCCGGATCACGGGAATCTGTTCGTCGCTCACCCCGCCATTGTCAGGCCCGCCGAGCCGGTGGGACCGCTCAGGCCGACCAGACCGCAGCCGCCTCCGCGGCGTGCTCCGCCGCCTGCGCGAGCCCGGCACGCGCCGCCGGGTCCCGCCGCGCCGGGTCCAGGACATTGCGTCCGAAGGCCTTGCGGGCCTGCGCGGAGGGGGTGATCAGCAGCACCTTCGCGCCCGCCTCCCGCAGCCGCGCCGCCTGGGCGGCGGGCGAGGGGAGCAGTCCGGACCCGAGTGAGATCGGCGCCAGGATCACCACCCGCGCGTAGCCGGCGGCGAGGTCCGCGTTGGTCGCCGAGCGGACCCCGCCGTCGATGAACCGGCGTCCGCCGACCGTCACCGGCGGCCACACCCCCGGAACCGCGCAGCTCGCCGAGACCGCGTCGAGCAGCCCGGCGCCGCTCTCCCGGTCGAAGTCGGCCGGCTCACCGCTGACCGCGTCGACGGCGGTGACGACGAACCTGCGCTCGGGCCACTCGGCGGAAACGAGCCGGGCCTCGAGCACCTTGCGCCGTTCCGCCTCCTCGCCCGTGTCCGCGGCCAGCGCGAGCGCCCCCACCCGCCTGCGGTAGGCGAGGGCGTCCCGCGACCGCACCATCGCGACGGCGTACCGGGCGACGAGCCCGGCGCCGAGCCGGGCGGGGCGCTCCCCGGCGGGGTCGCCGAGCTGGCGCTCGTACAGCTCCTGCGGGGTGAGCAGACCCGAGGTGAGCTGGGCGCCGACCACGGAGCCGGCGGAGGTGCCGACGACGAGGTCGGCGGTGGTGAGGTCCACGCCGGCGCGGGCGAGCCCGTACAGCATCCCGGCCTCCCAGCCCACGCCGGTGAGTCCTCCGCCGCCGAGCACCAGTGCCGTGTCGCCGCCCATCTCCGCCCGCCCCTCTTCACGCTCCGCTGGTGACGGCAGTCTGCCGCAGCGGTTCTGCCGTCACCAGGGCGGGGCCGGGATCAGCCCGCCGGCCGCCCGACCTGGTCCGGTCAGGCCGGTACGGCCGTCACCGTCCCCGCGCCGACGGTCCGCCCGCCCTCGCGGATGGCGAAGCCGAGCCCCGACTCCAGCGGCACGTCCCGCCCGAGCTCGACGGTCATCGTGACCGTCTCCCCCGGCCGGGCCACGCCGGCCTCCCCCAGGTCCACGTCCCCCACCACGTCGGCGGTGCGGATGTAGAACTGCGGCCGGTACCCCGACGCCACCGGTGTCGTCCGCCCTCCCTCGCGCGCCGACAGGACGTACACCTGCGCGGTGAAGCGCCGCTTGGGCGTCACACTGCCGGGAGCGGCCACCACGTGCCCGCGGCGCACCCCCTCGCGCGGCACGCCGCGCAGCAGCAGCGCGACGTTGTCCCCGGCCTCGGCGGACTCCATCGGCTTCCCGAAGGTCTCCAGTCCGGTGACGACCGTCTCGACGGCCCCGCCGTCGCCGAGCACGCTCACCCGGTCGCCGAGCCGTACGCTGCCGCGCTCGACGGCGCCGGTCACGACGGTCCCGCGCCCGGTGATGGTCAGCACGTTCTCCACTGGCAGCAGGAACGGCGCGTCGGTGTAGCGCACCGGCATCGGCACGTACGTGTCCACGGCGTCGAGCAGCGCCTCGATGGCCCCGGTCCACCGCGGGTCGCCCTCCAGCGCCCCGAGCCCGGAGACCCGTACCACCGGCGCTGCGTCGCCGCCGTAGCCGTGCGCGGTGAGCAGCTCGCGGACCTCCAGCTCGACCAGGTCGGTCAGCTCCGGGTCCCCGGCGTCGGCCTTGTTCAGGGCGACGACGATGTGGTCGACGCCGACCTGCCGGGCGAGGAGCACGTGCTCGGCGGTTTGCGGCATGACCCCGTCGAGCGCGGAGACGACGAGGATCGCCCCGTCGAGCTGCGCGGCTCCGGTGACCATGTTCTTGATGTAGTCGGCGTGGCCGGGCATGTCGACGTGGGCGTAGTGGCGGGTGTCCGTCTCGTACTCGACGTGCGTGAGGTTGATGGTGATCCCGCGCCGCGCCTCCTCGGGCGCCCGGTCGATCCGGTCGAAGGGCACGAAGGAGGCGCCCCCGCGCTCGGCGAGGACCTTGGTGATGGCGGCGGTGAGGGTGGTCTTGCCGTGGTCGACGTGACCCATGGTGCCGATGTTGAGGTGCGGCTTGGTGCGCACGAAAGCCGTCTTGGCCATGATGTTCTTCCCGTTGCTGGAAGCCGGAACGGGACCCCTGAACCGAACCGACCCTCCCCCTGCGGGGTCCGCCGGACGATCCGGGAAGGGTCAGCTTCGTGCGCCGTCGAATGCGGCGAAGGCGAATGCCTCGAAGGAGAGGACGGCAGCCTTCGGCGCGTCCGCGACTGCGGACGGCGCTGCGGGGAAGGCGTACCGGAACATGCCGCTGATCCTGCCGGAGCGGTCCCGGTCCGTCGAATGAATTTCCGCGCATCCGCGCCGCTGGAGCACGCGAAGCCCCGTGCCGTCAGAGGTTCTTGAGGGCCTCGCGCACGGACAGCGGGGAGAGGCAGCCGCGTTCGGCCTCGACGAAGGCGCGCACCGCACCCGGGTCCGTCTTGGCGTACTCGCGCAGGGACCAGCCGATCGCCTTGCGCAGGAAGAAGTCGGGATGCCCGGCCCGGCGGCGGCAGTACGCGAAGAGCCGGCCGGTGTCGGTGGCGTCCTTGTAGCGGAGCTGGTGCAGGAGGGCGGTGCGGGCGAGCCAGATGTCCTCGTCCTCGATCCACTCGTCCATCACGGACGCCAGTGCCGGGTCGGCGGCGACCAGCGGGCCCACCGTGTGCGCGGCCAGCAGGTCGACGGTGTCCCACCAGGGCACGGTGACGATCAGGTGGCGCACCACGGGCAGGAATCCGGAGGAGCAGCGCCGGACGTGGCGGCGCAGGTAGTCCACGGCGAAGTACCGGTACTCGCGCTCCGGGAGCCGCCAGCAGCGCAGCGCGAGCGCCGCGCAGTCGGACTCCGCCGGCGCGGGGGTGCCCGCGGTCACCACCTTGGACAGTTCCCGGCGCAGCGGGGTGGGGATGCCGAGGAAGGGGGCGACGTCCTTCATGTACGCGGTCATGGCCCGGGCCCGTACGGGGTCGGCGGCTGCCGCGTACGTGCCGGTCAGCCGCTCCACCAGGGTGTCCGCGAGAGCGCTGGCGGGAACCTCCGGGGGGCGTCGGGCGTTCGACAGCATGAGGCCCAGATTACGGCGGGCTGCCGCATACGTCGGTTAGTCTCCCGGGATGTCCCTCCTCCTGGCGCCGTGGACCCGGCTGACGCTGCTCGTCGTGCTGCTCGTGGGAGCCGGCGTGTGCGTGCTGCTGTACGAGCCGCAGCGCATCCTGTCGGAGGGCCGGCCCCCGGGTCTGCCGTTCGGCGCGGCGGTCCTGCTCTTCGCCGCCGGGTACGGCGTGTGCGCTGCGGCCTTCGTTCCGCGCCCGCTGCTCAATCTGGCCGCGGGAGCCGTCTTCGGCATACAGTCCGGCCTGGTCGCCGCGGTCGGGGGCACCGTGCTCGGCGCCGCGATCGCCTTCGGTCTGGGGCGCGTCATGGGCCAGCAGGCCTTGCGCCCCTACCTGCGCGGCCGCTGGCTCCAGGCGGCCGACGGCCAGCTCAGCCGGCACGGCTTCCGCTCGATGCTCGCCGTCCGGCTGTTTCCGGGGATGCCGTTCGTGGTGGCCAACTACTGCGCCTCCGTGTCCCGCTGCGGCTGGATCCCCTTCCTCTCGGCGACGGCGCTCGGCGTTGTCCCGAACACCGCGGCGTACGTGATCGCGGGGGCCAACGCCTCCTCCCCCGGATCGCCCGCCTTCCTCGTCTCGTTCGGCTTCATCGTCGTCTCCGTCGCGGCCGCCGGAGCGGTCGCCTGGCGCAAGCGGCACCGGCTGGCGCCGCCCCCGATCCACGAGGCGGCGTACGAACAGGCCCCCCAGCACCCCCCAGTGGTCACCGGCGCTCCACACGGGCCCTAGCATCGGACCCGAACTGCCCGACGATCACAAGGACGAGCGCACCCCGACATGAGCTGGTTCGAATCCCTAATCCTCGGTCTCGTCCAGGGGCTTACGGAGTTCCTCCCGATCTCCTCCAGCGCCCACTTGCGGCTGACCGCGGCGTTCGCCGGCTGGCAGGATCCCGGAGCGGCCTTCACCGCCATCACCCAGATCGGCACCGAGGCCGCCGTGCTGATCTACTTCCGCAAGGACATCGCGCGGATCGTCTCCACCTGGTTCCGCTCGCTGTTCAGCAAGGCGCTGCGCTCCGACCAGGACGCCAAGATGGGCTGGCTGGTGATCGTCGGCTCGATTCCGATCGGTGTCCTCGGCCTCGCCTTCAAGGACCAGATCGAGGGCCCCTTCCGCGACCTGCGGCTGACCGCCACCACCCTCGTCGTGATGGGCATCGTGCTGGGCATCGCCGACCGGCTGGCCGCACGCGACGAGGAGGGCGGCCGGCACCGCGCCATCCGCGTGCGCAAGACGCTCAGCGAGCTGGGCGTGAAGGACGGCCTGATCTTCGGTGTCTGCCAGGCGATGGCCCTGATCCCGGGTGTCTCCCGCTCGGGCGCGACGATCTCCGGCGGCCTGCTGCTCGGCTTCACGCGTGAGGCGGCGGCCCGCTACTCGTTCCTGCTCGCCATCCCGGCCGTGCTGGCCTCGGGCGCGTTCGAGATCAAGGACGTGGTGGAGAGCCCGGGCCACATCTCCTGGGGTCCGACGATCTTCGCGACCGTCATCGCCTTCTTCGTGGGATACGTCGTCATCGCGTGGTTCATGAAGTTCATCTCCAGCAAGAGCTTCATGCCCTTCGTGATCTACCGGATCGCGCTCGGCATCGCCCTGTTCGTGCTGGTCGGGATGGGCGTGCTGAGCCCGCACGCCGGCGAGTCGGGCGGATAGCCACAGCTCGCCGTCACCGCTTCGCGTGAACCGGAGGCCGCTCGGGAACGTTCCCGGGCGGCCTTCGCGTCGTTGTGCCTGAAGAGACCTGAAGGCGAGAAGCAGGGGGTGTCCCATGCGTCGAGTGGTTCTGGAGCGTTTTCCGGCCGGAAGTCCCCGGGGAAGCTGGCCCGCCGAGGAGTACGCCGCGCAGCGCTTGCGCGAGGGCGTGCCGGCCGAGGTGGTGATGGACTTGGACAGTGACGCGTTCCTCGTCGTCGTGCGGCAGCGGGAGGTGCATTCCGGTCACTGACCGGCCACGGGAAGATCCGGTCGGCGCACGCCCCTTGGCCTCGTGCCGCCGCAGCCCCACACTGTCCCGATGACGCAGCGTGTGGACCTGGCGACGGTGATGGACCGGCTGGCGATCGACGAGGTGGTCACGGGGTACGCGGTGGCCGTCGACGACGGCGACTGGGCGGCGTACCGCGCCCTGTTCACGGCGGCCGGGCGGGCCGACTACCGCTCGGCGGGCGGGATCGAGGGCCCGGTCGGGGAGGTCTCCGCGTGGCTCGCGGAGACCATGAAGCTGTTCCCGGTGCGTCAGCACCTCGTGGTCAACCGGCTGATCCGGCTGGAGGACCGGGGCGGTTCGCCCGGCGACAGCGCCGAGGTCCGGGCCGACTTCCTCAATCCGATGAGGCTGGCGGGGACGGAGTTCGACGGGACGGTCACCGCGCCCAACTTCGTCGCGGCCGGGCGCTACGTCTTCGCGCTGGCCCGCACCGGCGACGGCTGGCGGCTCACCCGTGTCACCGTGCACGAGAAGTGGCGGCACATGACCCCCTAGGAGTGTCCGTAAGGGGCGGCCACCGCGCGCGCTCGCCCGGCCGGGCCCGGTAGGCCCGGCACTGCCACACTGGAAGCGGAGGCGTGCCATGGTCTCGTCCCGGACCGGACGGTCCCCGCGGTGGCGTGCGCCGGCCGCGGTCGCCGCCGGCGCCCTGCCCGCGCTCGCCTTCCCCGCCCCCGCGCTCTGGTGGTTCGCGTACGCCGCCCTCGTGCCGTGGATGCTGCTGCTGAGGTCGGCCCCGGCCGGGCGCCGGGCGGCTCTGGAGGGCTGGCTCGGCGGCGCGGGCTTCATCGTGGCCGTCCACCACTGGCTGCTGCCCAGCCTCCACGTCTTCCTGCTGCCCCTGGCAGCGCTGCTGGGTCTGCTGTGGGTCCCCTGGGCGCTGCTGGTACGCGCACTGCTCGGCGGGCTCCCGTCCGGCCGCCGGGCGGGAGCGGCGCTGGTCCTCGTACCGGCGGGCTGGCTGCTGTCGGAGCTGGCCCGGTCCTGGCAGGGGCTGGGCGGCCCGTGGGGGCTGCTGGGGGCCAGCCAGTGGCAGGTCCCGCCGGCGCTGCGGCTGGCTTCGGTGGGCGGGGTGTGGCTGGTGAGCCTGCTGGTGGTGGCGGTGAACTGCGCCCTGGTGCTGCTGGTCGCGGTACCCGGGGCGCGGGTCCCGGCGCTGGCCGGGGTGACGGGCTGCGCGGTGCTGACGGGGGTGGTGTGGCTGTGGGTGCCGCGCCCCGAGGTGTCGGGCGCGCTGCGCGTGGCCGTCGTACAGCCGGGCGTGGTGGTGGAGGGCAGCGACGGGACCTCCGGCCCCGAACGGCGGTTCGCGACCGGGGAGCGGCTGACGCGGACGCTGGCGGGGCAGCGGGTAGATCTGGTGGTGTGGGGCGAGAGCAGTGTCGGCGAGGACCTGGCGGCCCGGCCGGACCTGGCGCGCCGGCTGGCCTCGCTGTCCGCGGAGGTCGGCGCTCCGCTGCTGGTGAACGTGGACGCGCGGCGGGCGGACGGCCCGGGGATCCGCAAGAGCGCCGTGCTCGTGGGCGCCGACGGGCCTACCGGGCCCCGGTACGACAAGATGCGGCTGGTCCCCTTCGGCGAGTACATACCGGCGCGGTCCCTGCTGGGCTGGGCCACCTCCGTCGGCAAGGCGGCCGGTGAGGACCGCGTGCCCGGCACCTCCCCGGTGGTCATGGACCTGCCTGCCCGGCCCGACGGCAGGCCCGGGATCCGGCTCGGGCCCCTGGTCTGCTTCGAGTCGGCGTTCCCCGACATGAGCCGGCACCTGACCCGCGACGGCGCCGGCCTGCTCGTCGCCCAGTCGGCGACCTCCACCTTCCAGGACAGCTGGGCCCCGGCGCAGCACGCGTCGCTGGCGGCGCTGCGCGCGGCCGAGGACGGCCGCCCGGTGGTGCACGCCACCCTCACCGGCATCAGCGTGGTGCACGGGCCGTCCGGGGAGCGGATCGGGGCCGCCCTGCCGACCTCGGCGAGCACGGCGGCGGTGTACGAGGTCCCGCTCTCCACCGGCACGACCCTCTACGTCCGGTACGGCGACTGGCCGGTGACCGCGGCCCTCGCGGCGCTGGCGGCCGCCTGCGCCGCCCTGGGCGTCCATACGCTCAGGAGGCCTGCTCCAGAGCCGAGTGCACCACCCGCTCGCACAGCTCGTGGGTGAGCAGCGCGTCCCGCGCGCTGAGCGTCTTGCCCGCCACGACGGCCTCCAGGAAGTGGTCCACGACCTGCTCGATGCCGCGCTGGCGGGCGACCGGCACCCAGTCCCCGCGGCGCCGCACGGTCGGCTGGCCCTTGTGGTCGATGACCTCGGCGAGGTTGACGACCTGCCGCTTGGTGTCCTGCCCGGACACCTCGAGGATCTCCTCGGTGGAGCCGGACAGCCGGTTCATGATGCCGAGAGCGGTGAAACCGGCCCCGGACAGCTGGAGCACGACCTGGTGCATCAGCCCGTCGCGCACCACGGCCCGGACGTCGACGTGATCGGCCTCGCCGGGCAGCAGGAAGCGCAGGGTGTCGACGACGTGGATGAAGTCGTCCAGGACCAGGGTGCGGGGGTCCTCGGGCAGCCCGACGCGGTTCTTCTGCATGATGATGAGGTCGCGGGGGTGATCGGCGCACTGCACGTAGCCGGGCGCGTGGCGCCGGTTGAAGCCGACGGCGAGGGAGACGCCGTGCTCCTCGGCCAGCTCCACCAGCCGCAGGGAGTCGGCGAATTCGTAGGCGAGCGGCTTGTCCACGTAGGTCGGCACGCCGGCCTCCAGCAGCCGCGTGACGATCTCGGGGTGGACGGCGGTCGGGGCGTGCACGAAGGCCGCGTCCAGGCCCTGGTCGAGGAGCGCGTCGAGACCGGTGTGCAGGCGCGCCGCCGGGATGTGGTGGAAGGCTCCGACCCGCTCCAGCGTGGCGGGCGTGCGCGTCTGCAGGTGGAGCTCGACTCCCGGGCGGGTGGTGAGGACGGGCAGGTACGCCTTCTGCGCGATGTCGCCGAGTCCGATGCAACCGACCTTCACCGGGGGGCCTCCTGGTTCGTTCCTTGTGGGATGCCCGCAGCTTAATCCCTGGTGACCCGGGCCCGGTTCGCCGAGGATGGCCCCATGACCACCACCTCCGGATCACATCGCCCCGAGCCCTCCACGACCGCCGCCGAACGCGACATGCTCGACGGCTGGCTCGACTACCACCGCGCCACCCTCCTCTGGAAGTGCGAGGGGCTTCAGGAGGAGCAGCTGCGCCGCACGCCGCTCGCGCCCTCCGAACTGAGCCTGCTGGGCCTCGTACGGCACATGGCCGAGGTGGAGCGGTACTGGTTCCGGGAGATCATGCTCGGCGAGGACCTCCCGGAGCTGTACTCCACGCGCGAGGACGTGGACGGCGACTTCCACTTCACCGACGGGGACACCTGGGCGCAGGCCGAGCAGGTGTGGCAGACCGAGGTCGGGCTGGCCAGGCAGGCCGCCGCGGGCCGCTCGCTGGACCTGGTGTCGAAGGCCGAGAGCCACCACCGCGGCGAGGTCTTCAGCCTGCGCTGGGTCTACACGCACATGATCGAGGAGTACGCGCGCCACAACGGCCACGCGGACCTCCTGCGCGAGCACCTCGACGGTGCCACCGGCGAATAGGGGGTGGCGCGTCACCCGTGCGGGGTGAATATGGGCCCAGGGTTTTCACAACGCGGTCCTCGCCCAGCAGAGTTGCGCGAGTGCATCCAACCCGAACCACGACAACGCTGCTGCTCGGAGTCGCCTGCGCCGTCTCGGCCGTCTCCGGCTGTGTGAATGTGAGCCCCGGCCCCGTGCAGCCGGCGGCGACCCCCGCCTCGGGGGTACCGCCGCACCACGAGCCGCGCGGCGGGCCGGGAGCCGCCCCGGTCGTCGTACGGGCGCCCGCGCTGGAGGCGCTGGAGTCGGTCCCGGACGGGCTCCCGCAGCCCAGGGCCGCCGCCTCCGCCTCCGCTCCGGCGGGCGCGTCCGCGCAGCCGGCCTCCCCGCGACCGTCCGGTGGGCCCCTGGAGGCGGCGCCGCCGGTTCCGGACATCCCCGAGCCCCGGAAGCCCGCGAAGGAGGCCTCCGGCCGTCCTGGCGGCCGCCAGGACCACACGCGGTCCGACGGGAAGGCCGGGCGCGAGCTGATGAAGGAGCTGCCGGTGCGGCCGGCCGATGTGTGCGCGCTGGGCCGACGGCACGGGCGATGGGACCCGGACAGCCCGGAGGCCCGCATCTGCGCGGGCGTCCAGGGGAGCTGACCGGCTCACGGGGACTGCTCCGGGAACGGCCGGGGCCCCCCGCCCGGTTCCACGGCCAGGCGCCGCTCCAGCCGGGCGATGGCGGCCCGTACGCCGTTCCCGTAGCCGTCGTCGGGCAGTGCGCCGGTGGCGGCGCGGGCCCGGGCCAGGTGGATCCGGGCCGCCTCCGGCCGCCGGAGTTTGGCGTAGTCGGCGGCCAGGCTCAGGTGCAGGGACGGGTAGAACGCCAGCATGGCGGGCCCCTGGCCGTCCTCCAGGCCTTCGGCGGCGGTCAGCGCCCTCAGGTCCCAGGCCAGTTCGTCGGCGGGGTCGTCCTGGGCATCGGCCATGTAGTGGGCCAGGGTGCACCGGTGCAGGGGGTCGCCGTCCTCGCCGATCTCGGACCAGATCGCGCCGAGCCGGTTGCGGGCCTCCTCGCGGTCCCCGGCGTGCAGCAGGATGACCGCCTGGCCGATCCTCGTCATGACGGCGTCCTCCGACGCCTCCTGCTGCTCCGTCACGGCGGCCTCCGGCTTTCTCCTGCCAGACCTGCTCCGGTCTGATCGTCAAGAAGCTAGCCGGAGGCACCGGCATTGCCGCCGAGGCGCGGGGCTTCGTCAGCCGAGGTCCGGGATCCGCCAGTCGATCGGCTCATGGCCCTGCGCGGCGATGGCCTCGTTGATCTGCGTGAAGGGCCGGGAGCCGAAGAACTTCTTGGCCGAGAGCGGCGAGGGGTGGGCGCCCTTGACGATCACGTGCCGCTCCTCGTCGATGAGCGGGATCTTCTTCTGGGCGTAGGCCCCCCAGAGCACGAAGACGGCCGGGTCGGAGCGCTCGGACACGGCGCGGATCACGGCGTCGGTGAACTTCTCCCAGCCCTTGCCCTTGTGCGAGTTGGGCTCGGCCTCGCGGACGGTGAGCACCGCGTTGAGCAACAGGACGCCCTGGCGCGCCCACGGCATCAGATATCCGTTGTCCGGTACCGGCAGGCCCAGCTCCTCCTTCATCTCCTTGTAGATGTTTCGCAGGGAGGGAGGGGTCTTGACCCCGGGCCGCACGGAGAAGCACAGGCCGTGGCCCTGACCGGCGCCGTGGTAGGGGTCCTGGCCGAGGACCAGCACCTTCACCTGGTCGAACGGCGTGGCCTCCAGGGCCGCGAAGACCTGGTCGTGGGGCGGGTAGACCGGCCCGTTCGCCCGCTCCTTCTCGACGAACTCGGCGAGTTCCCTGAAGTAGGGCTGGTCCAGCTCCCCGCCGAGGACGGGGAGCCAGGACTCGGGCAGCATCTGGGTCACGGCGAAAACCTCCGGTACAAGTTCGCAAGTTCGTTGACTGATCACGAACCTACCGGTGCCCACTGACAACGCCGCGGGCGCGGGCCCCGCTCGACGGCCGAGCGGGCCCCGCTCGACGGCTACCAGCTGGTCTTGCGGTACAGCTCCCACATCTGGAAGACGGTCTGCGGGTCCAGCGCCCGCTCGGCGCCGGCGATGTCCTCGCCCGCGGCGACGTACAGCTTGCCCTGCCACAGCGGCAGCAGCCGGACGTCCTCGGCGAAGATCTGCTGCGCCTGCTCGAACTCGTGGACACCGGCCGAGCGGTCGCCCTCGCGGCGGGACTTGGGCAGCAGCTCGTTCAGGATCTGGGCGGGCTCGTAGGGGGTGCCGACCGCGTTCTCCTTGCCGACGAACGGCGCGATGAAGTTGTCCGGGTCCGGGAAGTCGGGGAACCAGCCGCGGCCGAAGACCGGGTACTCCTGGCCCTTGTAGCCCTCCTGGAAGGTCTTCCAGGGCTGGCTGCGCAGGGTGACCTTGAAGAGCAGGCTCTCGTCCAGCTGCCGCTTGAGCTCGGTGAACTCCTCGGCGGTGGAGGATCCGTACCGGTCGGTGGTGTACCAGAAGGTCAGCTCGACCGGCTGGTTGATGCCGGCGTCCCGCAGGATCTTCTTGGCCTTGTTGACGTCCGCGGCCCCGTACTTGTCGTAGAAGGGCGTCTTGTGGCCGACGACCCCCTTCGGAACCATCGAGTACAGCGGCTCGGCGGTGCCCTGGTAGACCTTGGAGACGAGCGCGCCGCGGTCGACGAGCTGCGCGATGGCCTGGCGCACCGGGAGCTTGGCGACCATCGGGTCCTTGGGGTTGAAGACCAGGTAGCGGATCTCGGCGCCGACGTTCTCGACGACCTGGACGCCGAGCGTGTGCGCCTCGGGGTTCTGCAGGTCCCGGATCTCCGCGGCCGACAGGCCTCGGTAGGTGGCGTCGATCTCCTTCGCCTTGAGCGCGGAGACCATCTTCTGCGAGTCGGTGAAGTAGCGGATGGTGACCGAGTCGTTGCGGCGGTTGGCGAAGCCGCTGTAGCTCTCGTTGCCGCCCAGGACGGCCTCGGAGCCCTCCTTGTACGAGTCGAGCACGTACGGGCCGGAGCCGGTGACCTTGCCGTCCTGGCGCAGCTTGTCGGCCGGGTACTCCTTGGGCGCGACCAGCGAGGCGGCGGGCGAGCCGAGGACGAACGGGAAGGTGGCGTCCGAGGTGTTCAGGTGGAAGACGACCGTCAGCGGGTCCGGCGTCTCGATCCTCTCCAGGCTGTTGAAGAGGTCCTTCGGGCCGACCTTGGAGCCGATGGTCCTGATCCGGTCGAGGGAGTGCTTGACCGCCTTGGAGTCGAGCGCCTCGCCGTTGGAGAACTTCAGGCCCTTGCGCAGGGTGCACCGGTACGCCTGGCTTCCCGAGTCCGTGAACTCGCAGCTCTGGGCGGCGTCCGGCTGGGGCTTGCTGGAGCCCGAGGGGAAGGCGAGCAGCGTCTGGTAGACGTTCCGGTACAGCTCCCAGGAGCCGTCCCATGCCGCGGCGGGATCGAGGGTGCTCGGGGCGCTCGTCGTGCCGACGACGATCGGCTTCGCGTCGTCGGCGCTGTCGTCCGAAAGCAGGCCGCAACCGGCGAGCAGGGATATGGACGCAAGGGCCGCAGTGATCTGCAGGCATCTGGTCCGGTTGAACACGTGCACGCTCCTCGATCAGCCAGGGGTGCGGCAGACCCTACCGCAGTGCCCCACGAATCCAAGGGGGAGGTTTCGTGGGGCACTTGACCGGTTTCGCGCACATTCGGTATGCATTTGCCACCCCTACGGAGGCAAATGCGTCCGATTATCGGTCAGTGCACTCCGGCATTGAGGAACATTCCTCCATCAAGCACCAGGGTCTGCCCGGTGACCCATTCCGCTTGTGTGGATGTGAGGAACGCCGCTGCCCCTCCGACGTCCTCCGGGAGCCCGAGCCGGCCGAGCGGATAGGCGGCCGCGGCCTCCTGCTCGCGGCCCTCGTAGAGCGCCTGCGCGAACTTCGTCTTGACCACCGCGGGGGCGATCGCGTTGACCCGGACCGCGGGGGCCATCTCGTGGGCGAGCTGGAGGGTGAGGTTGACCATGGCGGCCTTGCTCATCCCGTACGCGCCGATGAAGGGCGAGGCGGAGACGCCGGCGATCGAGGCGATGTTCACGATCGCCCCGCCGTTCTCCTTCTGCCAGGCGTGCCAGGTGCGCTGGGCGAAGCCGAGCGCCGAGATCACATTGGTCTCGAAGACCTTGCGCGCGACCCCGAGGTCCAGGTCGGCGAGCGGGCCGAAGACCGGATTGGTGCCGGCGTTGTTGATCAGGAAGTCGACGCGGCCGAAGGCCTCCATGGTCCGCTCGACGGCGACGGCCTGGTGCTCCTCGTCGTGCGCCTTGCCGGCGACCCCGATCACCCGGTCCGCGCCCAGCCGCTCGACGGCCTCCTTGAGGGCCTCCTCGTTGCGCCCGGTGATGCAGAGCCGGTCGCCGCGCGCGACCAGCGCCTCGGCGATGCCGTAGCCGATGCCCCGGCTCGCACCGGTGATCAGTGCGACCTTGCCGCTGTCGGTGCTGCGTTCTGTGCTGCGTTCTGTGCTGTCCGTCATGGCCCTGCGCCTGCCTCTCGTGGACTCGTCAGTTGAGCGGGCCGCCGGCCACGTACATGACCTGGCCGGAGACGAAGCCTGCGGCCTCGCCGGTGAAGAAGGCGATGGCGTTGGCGATGTCCTCGGGCCGGCCCACCCGCTGGACGGGGATCTGGGTGGCGGCGGCCGCCTGGAAGTCCTCGAAGCCCATGCCGACGCGGGCGGCGGTCTGGGCGGTCATCTCGGTGACGATGAAGCCGGGGGCGACGGCGTTGGCGGTGACGCCGAACTTGCCGAGCTCGATGGCCAGGGTCTTGGTGAAGCCCTGGAGGCCGGCCTTGGCGGCGGAGTAGTTGACCTGGCCGCGGTTGCCGAGGGCGGAGCTGCTGGAGAGGTTCACGATGCGGCCGAACTTGGCCTCGACCATGTACTTCTGACAGGCCTTCGACATCAGGAAGGCACCGCGCAGGTGCACGTTCATGACCGTGTCCCAGTCGGTCTCGCTCATCTTGAAGAGGAGGTTGTCGCGCAGTACGCCCGCGTTGTTGACCAGGATGGTCGGAGCGCCGAGCTCGCTCGCCACGCGTGCGACGGCCGCCTCCACCTGCGCGCCGTCGGAGACGTCGCAGCCGACCGCCAGGGCCTTGCCGCCGGCCGCGGTGATCGCCTCCACGGTGTCCTTGCAGGCGGCCTCGTCGAGGTCGAGTACGGCGACGGCCCGGCCCTCGGCGGCCAGGCGCACGGCGGTGGCCGCGCCGATGCCCCGGGCCGCCCCGGTCACGATCGCGACGCGCTGCTCGGTGGTGGACATGCTGGATCTCCTCGCCCTTGAGAGGCGGCCGCCCGGAGGTGAGCAACCGCTTAGTAGCTTCAGCTGAGGAGACGCTAGGATCCCTGGCACCCGGTGTCAACGCCCGCCGGATCCAGGCCCTCCGGCGTGTGGCGCACGGGGAGCGCCGTCAGTGGACGAGCAGGTCCAGCAGCCGCTCCACCTCCGCCGCGGGATCGGCCGTCAGACCGGTGTGCACCGGCCCCGGCTGCACCACCGTGCTCCGCGGAGCGATCAGCCACCGGAACCGCCGCCCCGCGTCGTCCCCGGAGGCCTGACCGGCGGACTCGCCGCCCGCGCACACGCCCTCCACCGCGCGCAGGGCCGCCCGCACCCCGGCCACGTCGGCCCCGGGATCCAGTGCGAGCAGCTTCGCCTCGTCCAGATGGGTGCGCGCCGCCACGTACCCGTGGGCCCGGCAGTAGACGATCACGCCGGCGTTGAAACACTCGCCGCGCTCCATCCGGGGCACCACACGCACCAGCGCGTACTCGAACACGTCCCGCTTGGTCACTCGCCGTCGCTCTTCTTCTTGGTCTTGTGGGGCCATTCCGTCAGGTGGTCCGTGAGCCAGCCCGGCGGCTTCTGCGGGGCCTTCACCTCGGCCTCCAGCGAGATCCTCTCGTGGATCGTGGCCGCGCGCGGCAGCAGCGCCTCCACGTAGGCGCGCCGCAGCGCGTCCGTGGAGTCGAAGCCGGGCTCGTCCACCAGCCACTCGTCGGGCACGTCGGCCGCGACCTCGGTGAGCAACTCCTCGGTGACCAGCGGCGCGAGCGCGGCCGCCGCGGCCGCGATGTCCGGCCCGGCGGGCGCCAGGACGTGGTCGGAGGCGTTGTAGGGCTTGGCCGCCGCGGCCTCGGCGGTGGGCCAGTTGTGGTGCCAGATCATGGTGGCGCCGTGGTCGATGAGCCAGACGTCCCCGTGCCAGACCAGCATGTTCGGATTGCGCCAGGACCGGTCGACGTTGTTGATCAGGGCGTCGAACCAGACCACGCGCCCCGCCTCGACCGGGTCCACCTGGTAGGCGAGCGGGTCGAAGCCGATCGAGCCGGGCAGGTAGTCCATGCCCAGGTTCAGCCCGCCGCTGGCCTTGAGCAGCTCCTGCACCTCCTGGTCGGGCTCGCCGAGCCCGATGACGGGGTCGAGCTGCATCTGCACCAGCCGTGGGACCCGTAGTCCCAGCCGCTGGGCCAGGCGGCCGCAGATGACTTCGGCGACGAGGGTTTTGCGGCCCTGGCCGGCTCCGGTGAACTTCATGACGTAGGTACCGAGGTCGTCGGCCTCGACGATTCCCGGGAGCGAGCCGCCCTCACGCAGGGGCGTGACGTAGCGGGTCGCGATCACTTCGGACAGCATCCGCCCAGGTTACGGGGGTCAGGGCGCCGGAGCCCACTGCTTTAGGAGGGCTTCGGCCGTGGTGACGGCCGCGACCAGCGAGAGCGAGTTGCGGATCACCTCGGCGGTGCAGGAGGCGGGCACCCCGGCGATGGCGTCGGCCGGAACCACGACCCGGTAGCCGAGGTTCACCGCGTCGAAGACTGTGTTCGGGATGGCGATGTTGGAGGAGACCCCGGTGACGACGAGGGTGCGGACGCCGAGGTTGCGCAGCAGGGCGTCCAGATCGGTGCCGGCCATCGGGGAGAGCCCGTGCAGCCGGCGGACGACGAGGTCCCGCTCGGCGACGGTGATGGGGGCCGCGACCTCCACGGCCCTGCTCCCGGTCAGCTGGCGCACGGGCAGCCTTCCGGCGGCCCGGAACAGCCGCGCGTTGCTGTTCGCCCCGAGCCCGTCGGGCCGCCGCTCGGCGACCGCGTGCAGCACCTGCACGCCGGCCCCGCGCGCGGCGTCCACCAGCGCCGCCACCCGGCCCAGCATCCCGGAGTCCCGGGCCTCCTTCGCGAGCTCGGGCAGGGCGCTCTCCTCGCCGACGACGCCGTTCTGGCACTCGACGGTGAGCAGCGCGGTGGTGGCGGGATCGAGATCCTGCATGGCTCCCCCTGGCGTGACGACCGAAGAGCCCGCATGATTCCTGACACACAGTCAGATGTGAAGGGGTGCGGGACGGATGACCGAAGCACGGACGGGAAGCGGACAACGCCGGGGCCGCCGGATCATGATGACCGACGCGGAGGTGGACGCCTTCCTGCGCGAGCAGCGGACCTGCCGGGTGGCCACGGTCTCCCCCGACGGCCGCCCGCACGTGGGGGCCCTGTGGTTCGCCTGGGACGGCACGTCCCTGTGGCTGTACTCGATCACGCGCAGCCGGCGCTGGTCGGACCTGCGCGAGGACCCCCGGATCTCGGTGGTCGTCGACTCCGGCGAGTCCTACGACGAACTGCGGGGCGTCGAGCTGTCGGGCAGCGCCGTCTTCGTCGGCGAGGCCCCGCGCACCGGTGAGCCCTGCCCGGAACTCGCCGAAGCGGAGCGGATCTTCCCGGTCAAGAACTTCGGCATGGCGCAGATGCCCCACGACGGGCGGCACGCCTGGATCCGCCTCACCCCCGACTCGATCGTCTCGTGGGACTTCCGCAAGCTCTAGAGAAACCGCCTACGGGGTGTGCCGGACCTGCGCCGCCTGCTGCAGCGACTCGACGGCGGCCCGGACCGAGGGCCGGCGGTCGGCGTCGGCGCGCCAGACCGCGTACACGTGGCGGCGTACGGTGTCGTCGACCGGCAGCAGCCGGACCCCCGACGGCACCGGGCCGCGGCCCAGCTTCGGCGCCACGCACACCCCGAGCCCGGCCTCCACGAAGGCCAGCTGGGTGTGGTGCTCCTCGGCGATGTGGGTGATGCGCGGCTCGATGCCGGTACCGCGCAGGGTGTAGACGAGCCACTCGTGGCAGAACTGGCCCTCGTTCCAGGAGATCCAGTCGTCGTCGGCGAACTCGGCGAGGGAGACCTCGCCGTCCCGGCCGGCCAGCCGGTGCCCGGCCGGGACCGCGATGTCGACCGAGTCGTCGAGCAGGTGCGTGCGGGTGAGCTCGACGGGCACCGGCATCCGCTTGTTGTGCCAGTCGATGGCCAGCGCCAGATCGAGGTCCCCGCGCACCACCGCGGCCATGGACTCCTCGGGCTCCTGCTCGCGCACCCGCACGCGCAGCTCCGGATGCCCCTCGCGCAGTGCGGACAGGGCCCGGGGCAGCAGCCCGCGCATGGCGGTCGGGAAGGCGCCGATGCGCAGCTCGCCGACCGCGCAGCCGCGCTGCGCCTCCACGTCGGCCTGGGCGAGCTCCACCTGGGAGATGATCCGGGCCGCGTGGTCGGCGAGCAGCCGCCCGGCGTCGGTGAGCCGGACCCCGCGCCCGTTCCTGGTGAGCAGCGGCTGGCCGACCTCCCGCTCCAGCTTGGCCATCTGCTGGGACACTGCGGAGGTGGTGACGTGGAGTCCGTCGGCCGCGCCGCTGACCGAGCCGTGCCGGGCGAGGGCATCGAGGGTGCGGAGGCGCTCCAGGTTCAACATGTAAGCGATGCTACGCCGTCACGCCCAAAAATTCTCGCTTGTCCTACGAAGTTGATACACGCACAGTAAGGGGCATGAGCGCACCGGCCACCCCACGCCCCACCCTCTCGACCCCCGCCCCGCCCGCCCCGAAGGCCGGCCGCCGCAGCGTCCTCCTGGACTGGCGGGTCCGTTTCGCGATCCTTTCGGTCATCTGGGGCTTCAGCTTCCTGCTGATCAAGGTGGGCACGGAGGCGTACGCACCCTTCCAGGTGGCCCTGGGCCGGGTCCTGTTCGGCGCTCTGGCCCTCCTGGCCGTCCTGCTGGTCCGCCGGGAGCCGCTGCCGCGGGGCCCGCGCACCTGGGGTCACCTCGCCGTCGCGGCGTTCCTGCTCAACACCGCCCCGTTCTCGCTCTTCGCGTACGCGGAGCTGAGCATCCCCTCCAGCCTGGCCGGCATCTGCAACGCCACGTCCCCGCTGTGGGGCATGGCGCTCTCCCTGGTGGCGCTCTCCGAAGACCGCCCCACCCGCCGCCGCTTCGCGGGCCTGGGCCTGGGCTTCCTGGGCGTCCTCACGGTCCTCGGCGCCTGGCAGGGCTTCTCGGGGGTCGACGCCAAGGGCACCGCCTTCGCCCTGCTGGCCTCGCTCTGCTACCCCATCGGCTGGATCTACGTCCGCCGCACGCTGGCCGGCACCCCGGGCTCGCCGGTGGCCCTGACCGGCGGCCAGCTGATGGTCTCCACGCTCCAGCTCACACTGGTCAGCGCCCTGTTCACGTCCACTCCGACCGCTTTCCCCCTCTGGCCGACCCTGTCGGTGGTCGCCCTGGGCGCCCTGGGTACGGGCCTGGCCCTCCAGATGCAGTACGGCCTGGTCACGGAGGTCGGCCCGACCACCGCCCAGATGGTCACGTACTTCATCCCGGTCATCGCCACCACGGCCGGCGTCCTGGTCCTCGGCGAACAGCTCCACTGGAACACCCCGGTCGGCGCCGCGATCGTGCTGACCGGCGCCGCCCTCACCCAGACCCGCCCCGGGACCCGCCGACGCACGTGACGCCTGCTACGGTCCGGACGATCATCACAACGCCCGGGGGCAACACATGAGCATCGGCGTCTTCCTGTTGGCCTTCGGCCTGTCGGCCACGGTCCTGGGCGGTTCGGTCGCACTGAACGTCCGGGGCGCGGCCGCCTCGCTGGAGCGGCGGGCCGCGGCCAACGCGGAGCTGCGCCGGCACGCCCGAGGAATCCTCGACCCGGCACAGCGGGTCGCCTCGGCCGGTGTCTACCGCTTCCTCGGCACGGCCGTCGCTCTGGCCGGCTCCCTCCTCGCCCTGGTCGGCCTGGTGGAGACCTTCGCCTGACTCCGCCGACGGGCCGGGCCCCGCCCGCACCCGAAGCGCGGGTCCCGGAGCCAGAGCCCCGGGACGCCACGGGGCGGGGGCCTTCGTCAGACGTAGCGCGCGCCCGCCGGCCCGGGCCGCACCGCCGCGGCAACGGCATCGGCCAGCCCGGCCACCTCTTCCACCCCCAGCCCGGAGACGGTCAGCCGTACGCCCGGCGGGGACTCGACGCGGAAGCGGGCGCCCGCCGTCACCGCCCACCCCGCGGTCAGCAGCCTCGTCACCACACCCGTCTCGTCGTCCACGGGCACCCACACGTTCAGCCCGCTGCAACCGTGGGCCCGGACGCCCCGCTCCCGCAGGGCCGCGACCAGGCCGTCGCGCCGCTCCCCGTACGAGCGGGCCACCGCGGCCGTGTCCACCGCCCCCGAGGTCCACAACTCCACCACCGCGTACTGGAGCAGCCGGCTCACCCATCCCGGGCCGAGCCGCTGTCGTCCGCGGACCCGGTCCAGTGTCACCGGGTCGCCGGTGAGGACCGCCAGCCGCAGGTCCGGACCGTACGCCTTGGCCGCGGAGCGGATCAGTGCCCAGTGCCGGGTCGCTCCCCCCAGGGGGTACAGGGGGAGGTCCACGATCCCGTGCCCGTGGTCGTCGTCGATGACCAGGACCCCGGGACGGTCCGCCAGCAGCGCCCGGAGCTCCGCCGCCCTCGGCGCACTCACCGCCGCCCCCGTGGGGTTCTGCGCCCGGGCGGTGACCAGCAGCGCGCGTGCCCCGGCCGCCAGGGCCTGCGCCACCGCCCCGGGCAGCGGACCGTCGTCGTCCACCGCGACCGGCAGGATCCGCAGCCCGAGCGCCGACACCAGGTCCAGCACACTGCTCCACCCCGGGTCCTCGACCGCGACGGCGTCCCCGGGCTTCAGGTGGGCCGCCAGGACCCGTTCGATGGCGTCCAGCGCGCCCGAGGTCACCGCGATCGGCCCGTCCGGCACCCCGTCGGCGTCGAGGCCGGCCCGCGCCGACCGCGCCAGCTCCGGTGCGACCGGGTCCTCCCCGTAGAGCGTCGGCGCCTGCGCGTACCGCCGGGCGGCCGCGGCCAGCGCACCGTCGAGCGAAGGCAGCAGCGCCACGTCGGGATTGCCCGCCGTGATGTCCCGCACGCCTGCGGGCACGGCCGTGCGCAGCGCGTCGCGCGGGGCGCTCGCCGGGCGGGCCCGCACCCGGCTGCCGCGCCGCCCGTCGGTCTCGATGACCCCGCGCTCGCGCAGCGTGCGGTACGCGGCCGCCACGGTGTTGGGATTCACCCCCAGCTCACCGGCGAGCTCCCGCATCGGCGGCAGCAGCGCTCCGGGGGCGAGCGCTCCCGATCCCACGCCCTCTTCGACGCTCGCCGCGATCTCGGATGCGCGGCGCCCTGTGATTGAATAGTCTCCTAGCACAAAGACCAGTATGCACTAGTGCAATGGAGTTCGCAGCATGACCGTCACGCCTGTCAACGACGCGTACGCGCCCACCGACCGCACGGTCCCCACGCGCTCCCCCAAGCGGGCCCGCTACGACCGCGAGACGGTGCACTCGATACTCGACCAGGCCTACGTCTGCCACCTCGGCTTCGTCCGCGACGGCGCGCCGGTGGTGCTGCCCACGCTCTTCGGCCGGGTCGGCGAATCCCTCTACATCCACGGCTCCACCGGCTCCCGCCCGCTCCTCGCGGCGGGCAAGGCCGACCCGGGCCTGCCGGTGTGCGTGACCGTGACGCACGTCGACGGCCTGGTGCTGGCCCGCTCCGCGTTCCACCACTCGCTGAACTACCGCTCGGTGGTCGTCCACGGCACCGCCTACCAGGTGACCGACGAGGAGGAGTGCCGGATGGCGCTCGACGCCCTCGTCGACCACGTCGTCCCGGGCCGCTCGGCGGACTCCCGGCCCGCCAACGCCAAGGAACTCGCGGCCACCGCGGTGATCCGCCTCGACCTGACGGAGGTGTCCGCCAAGATCCGTACGGGCGGGCCGAACGACGACGCCGAGGACCTGGGCCTGCCCCACTGGGCGGGCGTGGTCCCGGTCGCGCAGGCGTACGGAACCCCCCAGGCCGCGGCGGACCTGGCCCCCGGCATCGCCACCCCGGGCTACCTCGCGGCGCTCTGAGGACGCCGCCGAGAAGGCCGCTCCACGGCGGCGGCCGGGCCGGCCGGATCACCCGCCGGCCGGTCCGCCGCCGCATCCGCCGGCCGGCTCGCCTCCGCCGTGATCAGCGCCCCCACCGCCGTCAGCAGCAGTACGGTGCCCAGCATCACGGCGCCGGTCAGCCGCTCGCCGAGCAGCAGGACGGCGATCGCCGCCGCGCTCACCGGCTCGATCAGCATGATCACCGACACGGTCGCGGACCGCACCGCGGCGGCCCCGGTGAAGTAGAGCGCGTACGCCAGCGCCGTCGGCACGGTCGCGACGTACACCAGCAGCCAGATCACCCGCCCGATCTCGGCGGTGTGCGGCAGCAGTCCCTCCGCGGCACCGAGCGGCAGCAGGCACACCGCGCCCACCCCGGCCGACCAGGCGGTGGTGACGAGAGGGTCCCCGCCCGCCCCGCGCCGCCCGAGCAGGCGGGCCCGCAGCGTCATCGCCGCGTACCCGGCGGCCGACAGCAGCGCCCAGCAGACACCGAGCGGGCGCACCTCGCCGCCCCCGCTGCCCAGGACCAGTACGCCCAGCCCGGCCAGCGCCCCCACGACGGCGGCCAGGCCCCCGCGCCCGAGCCGCTCGCCCATCCAGTACCGCGCTCCGAGCGCGATGAGCACGGGCCCGGCTCCGAGGGTGACCACGGTGCCGACGGCGAGGCCGGTCTCGCGTACGGCGGCGAAGTAGGCGGCCTGGAAGAGCGTGAACATGAGCCCGGTCGCGATCAGGGAGCCCACCGAAGGCCGTACCCGGGGGAGACCGCGGCGCGGCCGGCGCAGGGCGAGCACCCCGAGCAACACCACGAGTCCGCCCGCGCACCGCCAGAAGGACAGGGCGAGCGGGCCGAGGTCACTGGCGAGGAAGAGGAGGGAGGCGGCCGCCCCGGCGGTGCCCCAGGCGGCTCCGGCGACGACGAGGTACAGCAGACTGCGCCCGGCAGCGGGCGAAAGGTTCGACACGTGAAGTCTCCGCGCATGCGTGAAGGATGAAAGAGGAAGGTCATCGCTTCGCGGGCAGCGCGCACCCGCCCGGGAACTCCCCGGGCCGGGTGGGTTTCACACGGGGCCGCCCGCGCTAGGCGGCGGGAGGCGGAAGCACGGTCGACGGCATGGCCGCCACCCTATGCGGTGGCGGTTTCGCGGTCCAGCACGGCCGGATCGGCCGCGGCCGGCGGGGTCGGCCGGGAGGACTGCGCGATGAAGGCGCCGCCCAGCACCAGCCCGCCGCCCACGATCTGCCAGGTCGAGAGGTGCTCGCCGAGCAGGATCCAGGCGAACACGGTGGCGACGACCGCCTCCAGGCAGGCCACCACGCCCGCGACCTGGGGTGACAGCTTGCGCACCGAGACCACACCGGTCAGGTAGGCGAAGACGGTCGCGATCAGCACCACCCAGCCGAGCAGCACGAGCGCGGGCACCATCGTCCCGCCGACGGAGGCCTGGCCTTCCAGCACCTGCCAGTCGATCTCCCAGGGCCGGGCGATCACCGTCATCACCAGGGCGCCGATGATCATGCCGTACGCGATCACCCCGAGCGGGTCCGGTACGTCGTCCCCGTCGGCGCCCTGGTCGGCGAAGACGAAGTAGAAGGCCTGGCAGCAGGCGGCGGCGAGTCCGAACAGCACGCCGAGCAGGTCCAGGCTCAGCCCGGCCCAGATCTCGACCACGCAGGCCAGGCCGACGACGGCCACGGCGGCGCCGGCCGCGGCGCCCCGGGTCACGGGCTTGCGCTGCACGAAGCGGATCCAGCCCAGCAGCAGCGCCGGCCCGAGGTACTCCAGCAGGAGGGCCACGCCGACGGGGATCCGGGACAGGGAGGCGAAGTAGAAGGCCTGCACGCCCGCGACGGCGACGAGCCCGAAGCCCGCGAGCAGGGCGGGCTTGCGCCGCACGAGATCGCGGTGGCGCCAGGCCAGCGGGGACAGCACGAGCGCTGCCCCGGCCACCCTGAGCCAGACCATGTGGAGCGGGTCCAGACCCGCCTCGATCAGCGGCTTCGCCGCCACTCCGGAACCACCGAACGCGAACGCCGAGACCAGGGCGAGGCCCAGCCCGGCGTTTTTCCCTGTCGCTTGCATCGGGCCATCATGGCAGGGCCGGTCAGCACCGTCACCGGCATGACACCTGTTGAGACGCACCCGACACCCCGGGGCGCCGTCCCGCGATATCTGACTGGTCGTCAGTATTGAATGTTCCGCCCGCCGGGGCTACGTTCCGCCGCACGTACCCGACGAGAAGGGGTGGTCGCATGGCCGAAGTCACCGCGGAATCACGCATCGAGGCGCCCGCCGCGAAGGTCTGGTCCCAGCTGACCGACTGGGACGCGTACGGCCAGTGGAGCATGACCCACACCAACTTCCCGCAGGGCGGCCCGCAGAGCCTCGCGGTCGGCTCCACCTTCGCCGAGAACATGAAGATGATGGGCTTCCCCGCCGAGGTCGTCTGGACGGTCTCCGAGCTGGAGGACGAGCGCCTCTTCGCCATCACCGGCAAGGGCCCGATGGGCGTGGCCGTGCTGACCCGGTACACCCTGACCCCGGACGGCGGGGCCACCACCGTCCGCATCGACGGCGAGTTCACGGGTGCCGCCGTCTCCCTCATGGCGGGCAAGCTGAAGGACTCGGCCACCGCCGCGCTGAACGAATCCCTCCGCAAGCTGGCCGGCCTGGTCACCTGAGCCCCGGCGGCCGGCCCACACCCCTGCGCACGACAGCGCCCCGCGGAACGTCCGCGGGGCGCTGTCGCATGCTCGCCGGGTGCACTCAGTGCTCGTCGGCCAGGATCAGGTAGAGCTTCTTGCGGGCGTCGTTGATGACGGCGAGGGCCTTCTCCCGCTGCTCGGGCGAGCCGGTCTTGAACACCTGCCCGAAGGCCTCCATCAGGCCGACACCGGCCGTCCGGACCTCGTGCATCGCCTCGAAGTCGAAGCCGCGCCCCGCGTCGGCCCAGGGGGCGTCCGGACCCGATTCGGCCTCGGCACGGCCCGTGTCGGTGAGCGTGAACAGCTTCTTGCCGCCCTCGCTCGCGCTGACGATCAGGCCCTCGTCCTCCAGCAGCTGGAGGGTCGGGTAGACGGAGCCGGGGCTCGGCTTCCAGGCCCCGCCGCTGCGCTCGCCGATCTCCTGGATCATCTCGTAGCCGTGCATCGGCCGGTCGGCGAGCAGCGCCAGGATCGAGGCGCGCACGTCACCCCGCCGGGCCCGGCCGCGCGGTCCGCCGCGCCCGCCGCGCCCACCGAAGGGCCCGCCGCCGAAAGGCGGCCCGAACGGCCCGAAGGCGGCGCGCAGCCCCCTGAACTCCTCCCGACGATCGGGCCCGCAGTGGCCGTGGCCTCGTCCGTGCTCATGCCCGTCGCCGTGTCCGTGCTGTCCGTGTGAACGCATGACCGCGCTCCTTTCGTCACTTCGTCGTCGCTTCATCGGTTCTCCGATGTCTCCACTATCGAAGACCGCTCGCGATGTGTCAACGATATATCGGAACACGTCGCCGACAGTCGCCTGACGAAGCAAGGCCAGTCATCCCGGATTGGCCTTTGTCAGTGATCAAGGAACCGCCCTAACGTCGGGCCATGCGCATCCGAATCGTCGACGCCTTCACCGACCGTCCCTTCCAGGGGAACCCCGCTGCCGTCCTGCTCCTGGACGACGCGTTCCCGCCGGACGCGTGGCTCCAGCAGGTCGCCACCGAGATGAACCTCTCCGAGACCGCCTTCGCGCACCCCCTGCCGCCGGGCGGGGACGCGGACTGGGCGCTGCGCTGGTTCACCCCGGCCGCCGAGGTGGACATGTGCGGCCACGCCACGCTCGCCACCGCGCACGTACTGGCCACCAGCGGGCGGGCCACGGGGCTCATCCGGTTCGCCGCCCGCTGCGGCGTCCTCACCGCCGAGGCCGCCGGGGACGGCACGATCACCATGGACTTCCCGACGTCGTCCCTCACCCCGGTCGCGGCGCCGGCCTCGGTGGACCACGCGCTCGGCGGCGCGCCCATCCTCTCCGTGCACGACACCGCCCCGCACATCGGCGACCTCCTCGTCGAGCTCGCCGACGAGAAGACCGTCCGCGAGCTGGAGCCGGACCACGCCGCCCTGCGCGCCTTCGCCAGGCGCGGGGTGATCGTCACCGCGCCCGCCGAGGACCCCTCCCGCGGGTACGACTTCGTCTCCCGCGGCTTCTTCCCCGCCTTCGGGATCGACGAGGACCCGGTCACCGGCAGCGCGCACACCGCCCTCGCCCCCTTCTGGGCGGGCCGCCTGGGGCGCACGGAACTGACCGGTCTCCAGGGCGGAGCCCGCCAGGGCCTGGTACGGGTTTCCCTGGCCGGCGAGCGGACGCTCCTGACCGGTCACGCGGTCACCGTCCTCGACGGGGAGCTGCTCAGCACCCCCTGACCGGGCCGGTCAGGGCGTCGGCAGCCAGCCCACCTTGCCCGCGAGCAGGGCGTACCCGCCGAAGGCCACGATGTCGAGCAGCGCGTGCGCGACGACGAGCGGTCCCACGCGGCCCCAGCGGCGGTAGGCCAGCACGAAGACGACGCCCATCACCACGTTGCCGATGAAGCCGCCGATGCCCTGGTAGAGGTGGTACGAGCCGCGCAGCACGGAGCTTGCGAGCAGCGCGGCCATCGGCGACCAGCCCAGCCCGTCCAGCCGTCGCAGCAGGTAGGCCAGCACGATGACCTCCTCCACGACGGAGTTCTGCACGGCGGAGAGGATCAGTACGGGGAACTTCCACCACACGTCGGGCAGCGCCTCCGGCACCACCGTGAGGTTGAAGCCGGTGGCCCGGGCACCCAGGTAGAAGAGCAGCCCGGCGCTCCCGATCCCGGCCGCCACGAGGGCCCCGCGCCCGAGATCGCCCGCGGGCCGGGTCCGGTCGAAGCCCAGCACCCGCAGCCCGGGCGCGCCCTCGCGGGTCAGCAGGTGCGCCACCAGCAGGACGGGGACCAGCGCGGTGCCGATGCCGAACAGCTGCCAGGCCAGGTCGAGCCAGGGCCGGCCGGGGGCGTAGGAGCCGTTGAGCGTGGCGGCCTGGTCCTTGAGCCCGCCCGGCTTGGTGAGCGAGCCGATGAAGCTGATCAGCGCCGAGACCCCGCTCGCGCCCAGCGACAGCGCCAGCACGAGCACCGTCTCGGCGCGCAGGACCGCCCTTCCGGGACGCCGCCCGTCCTCGCCCAGCTCCACGACCACCGGCTCCGGCTCCGCGCGCACGCCCGACTCCCGTCCCGCCATCCCGCTGCGCCCCGGCGCGGCGACCTTCCGATTCCGACCTCCCCATACTGCCTCCTCGGCGGGCCGGGGGGATCACCGTGGCGGGTCGGCGGACCGGCAGCGGATCAGGTCCCGCGCTGGGCCGGGATCACCACCTCCTCCGCCAGGCCGACGGGCCAGGTGTGCACGGGGTCGCCCTTGTGCATCAGCTCGCTGTAGCGCCGGGTGGTCGCGGCCAGCGCCTCGTCCCGCGCCAGGCCGGACGCCAGGGCCCGGTGGTAGGTGTCCACCTGCCAGGTCGCCCCGTTCACCCGCCGCCGGCAGCGCTCCTCGATGATCCCGAGGTAGCGGTCCCGGTCCGCGGGCTCGATGCCCCAGGCGTCCAGGCCGGCCGCCGCCATCGGCAACAGCTCGTCCAGCACCAGCCGTACGGCGGGCACACCGGCCAGTCCCCCTCCCCCGCCGCGGCCCCGGCGCGGCCACCGCAGCCGCGCGTCGATCCCGTACCGGCAGGCCGCGTCGAAGTTGGCCTCCGCCTCGGCGAAGGGCAGCCGCGTCCACACCGGGCGCGGCTCATCGGCCAGGGTGCGTACGAGCCCGTAGTAGAAGGCGGCATTGGCGACGACATCGGCGACCGTGGGCCCGGCCGGCAGCACCCGGTTCTCCACCCGCAGGTGCGGCACCCCGTCGGCGACCCCGTACACCGGCCGGTTCCAGCGGTAGACGGTGCCGTTGTGCAGCACCAGCTCCTGGAGCCCCGGCACCCCGCCCTCCGCGAGCACCCGCAGCGGCTCCTCCTCGTCGCAGATCGGCAGCAGGGAGGGGAAGTAGCGCACGTTCTCCGCGAAGAGCTCGTACGCCGAGTCCACCCAGCGCTCCCCGAACCAGGTGCGCGGGCGCACGCCCTGGGCCTGGAGCTCGGGCGGCCGGGTGTCCGTGGCCTGCGTGAACAGCGGCGGCCGCGACTCCCGCCACAGCTCGCGCCCGAACAGGAAGGGCGAATTGGCGCCGACGGCGATCTGCACGGCCGTCACCGCCTGCGCCGCGTTCCACACGTCCGCGAACCGCGCCGGCGTCACCTGGAGATGGAGTTGAACGGACGTGCAGGCGGCCTCCGGCACGATCGACCCGGAGGTCCACACGAGCCGCTCGACGCCCTCGATGTCGAGGGTGAAGTCCTCCCCGCGCATCATCAGGATCTGCTCGTTGAGCAGCGAGTAGCGGTCGACGGCCGAGAGGTTGGCGGTGACCAGGTCCTCGCGGGAGATCGTGGGAAGAATGCCGATCATCACCACGCCGGCGTCGATCTCGGCGGCCTGCCGGTGGGCGTAGCCGAGCCCCGCGCTCAGTTCCTCGGCGAGCTGGTCGAAAACGCGGCCGCCGAGCCGGTGGGGAAGGACGTTAACCTCCAGGTTGAACATTCCGAGTTCCGTCTGGAAATCGGGACTCGCAATGCGCTCCAGCACCTGCGCATTCACCATTCTCGGCAAACCGTCGGCCCCCGCGAGATTCAGCTCGATCTCCAGTCCCATCATGTTCTTCGGACGATCGAACCTCTTCTCCGCCAGAAGCCGCTCCAGTCCCTCCAGACACTCGTGGAGCTTCCTTCGATACCGCTGCCGATCGGACAGGTCGAATCCGCCCGCCACGACCTTCTCCCCCATCGAAGCGTCCCTCCTCGAGTGGCCTGGCGTGGGACACCCAGGCGCGCGTTACGGTCGATGATGCCCCGGCAGCGTGATCCATAACGCCGACGGGGGCGCGAGTGGCGAGGAGCGCGCGCCGGTTTGGCCGAAGGGGGCTTCGGCACATTCACCTGGCAACTTCCCGGGCGCACATTCCCCGTCGACTTTGCCCCCTCCGAATAACCGATGCTTTCCAGCCGAGCCCCCGTCCGGTAACCTCCGAGGTCAGCGCGACATGTTCGCGCGCATCCGGCATGAATGCCATGTCAGCGGGACCGGTAAGCGCCTTGTCGGCAATAGGCGGGACAGCTAGCCGAAACACTGCGTGAACACATGTCGTATAAACTCCGCAAACGAGGCAGAGAGTTGGCGCGCGGCCATTGCCCCTCAGCCCCCCTCTGGCCCCAGAATGCGACAGCCCCGTCCGCACCTGCCCCCGTTCCACCGGTCTCCCAAGTGAGAGGCGACCCACCATGCCGCTGCATGTCCCTCCGGCTCCCGCGCCCGCCCTGCGCAGCGTCCTCGCGGCACTCGGTTCCCCCACCGCCGTCCATGAGGCGCACACTCCGGCCCTGCGCACGCTCCAGGGGCCGATGACCGCCGAACTCCCGCTCCCCGTACACGTCCTCGACCGGCTGAACGTGTCGGGCCTGGCGGCCGGCGGCCGGCCGCCCCGTACGCGGCTCACGGGCTGGCGGTTCCTGATCCGCAGCGGCGACCGCTACGTCGCGGCCGCCGACACCCGCATGACACCGGACGGCTGGGCCTTCTCCCACTTCTTCGAGGGCCCGTACGTCGCCGCCACCGAGCGCGCCCTGCGCCAGGCGGAATCGCTCACCACGAGCTACCAGCCCCGCCTGCTGTCCGTACCGGAGTTGTACATGCTGACCCTGTGGCTGCACGGGGCGGTCGGCGCCGACGCCTCCGCCGGCCTGCCCGCCGGCGAGGACCTGCTGGTGCCCCTGGCCCCGGCCCCGCCCGGGATCGCCGCGTACCGGCCGCATCCCGTCTCCGAACTGCTGCCCGTACTGACCCACAGACTCACTCCCGCGACGGCTCCGGTCCCGCCCTCACTGGCCGCTCCGGCCGCCTGACCTGCCCGGTGGCCCGAGTTGCCCATTCGGCCTAGCCCGCTCGGGCCACGGGTGAACCATCCGAAATGACAGGGGAGTTGGCCTGAACCGCCCGCACGGGTGATGCGTCATCAATCTGTGAGGACAGCCGGCGGGAAATGCCTGCGAAGCGGCTGTCGTGGGGGAAGACTGATGACAAGCTCCCCGCGGGTGCGGGGATGACCCAGGGGGACGGCCATGAACCAGGTATCGAGCCGTAGCACGCAGACCACACCGCAGCGAAAGAACGCATCCATGTGCCAGCACCAGCCAGCCTGCCCGTCAGCCGACTCCGCCGACCGGGAGGCCGCGCACCCCGTGGCCAACCACCCGGAACAGGGCTGGAGCCTGCTGTGCAATGGCGTCCTGCTCTTCGAGGACACCGGTGAGCTGCTGCCCGACGGCCAGATCATCGCACCGCACCGCCCGCTCGCGGCGGCCTAGCCCACGGAGGCGCACCACGACGAAGGGGCCGGTCCGGGAAGGATCCCGGACCGGCCCCTTGATCATGCCGTCACACCGGACGGCTCACCGATCAGTTGTCGTACTCGTCCAGCGGCGGGCAGGAGCACACCAGGTTGCGGTCGCCGAACGCACCGTCGATGCGGCGCACCGGCGGCCAGTACTTCTCGGAGGCCGTGACCCCGCCCGGGAAGACGGCCTCGTCACGGGTGTAGGGGTGGTTCCACTCGCCGCCCAGCGCCGCCGCCGTGTGCGGGGCGCCGGCCAGCGGGTTGTCGTCCACCGGCCACTCGCCGGCCGCGACCCGGTCGATCTCGCCGCGGATGGCGATCATCGCGTCGCAGAACCGGTCGATCTCGGCGAGGTCCTCGGACTCCGTCGGCTCGATCATCAGGGTGCCTGCGACCGGGAAGGACATGGTCGGAGCGTGGAAGCCGTAGTCGATCAGGCGCTTGGCGATGTCGTCCACGCTCACGCCCGTCGCCTTCGACAGCGGGCGCAGGTCGATGATGCACTCGTGCGCGACCAGGTTGCCCGGGCCCGTGTAGAGCACCGGGTAGTGCGGCTCCAGGCGCTTGGCGATGTAGTTCGCGCCGAGCACCGCGACCTGGGTGGCGCGCTTGAGGCCCTCGCCACCCATGAGACGCACGTACGACCAGGAGATCGGCAGGATGCCCGCCGAACCCCACGGCGCCGCCGAGATCGGGCCGACGCCCGTCTCCGGACCGGCCGTCGGCTGGAGCGGGTGGTTCGGGAGGTACGGGGCGAGGTGCGCCCGGACACCGACCGGGCCGACGCCCGGACCGCCGCCGCCGTGCGGGATGCAGAAGGTCTTGTGCAGGTTCAGGTGCGAGACGTCGCCGCCGAAGTGACCCGGCTTGGCCAGGCCCACCAGGGCGTTGAGGTTGGCGCCGTCCACGTAGACCTGGCCGCCGGCGTCGTGCACCTGGGCGCAGATGTCGGCGACGTGCTCCTCGAACACACCGTGCGTGGAGGGGTAGGTGATCATCAGCACGGCGAGCTCGTCGCGGTACTGCTCGATCTTGGCGCGGAGGTCGGCCGCGTCCACCTCGCCGTCGTCGGCGGTCTTGACCACGACCACCTTCATGCCGGCCATCACGGCGCTGGCGGCGTTGGTGCCGTGCGCGGAGGACGGGATCAGGCAGACGGTGCGCTGCTCGTCGCCGTTGGCGCGGTGGTAGGCGCGGACGGCCAGCAGGCCCGCGAGCTCACCCTGCGAACCGGCGTTCGGCTGGATGGAGACCTTGTCGTAGCCGGTGACCTCGCAGAGACGTTCCTCCAGCTCGTTGATGAGCGTGAGGTACCCCTCGGCCTGCTCGACCGGGGCGAACGGGTGCAGCTGGCCGAACTCGGGCCAGGTCACCGGCTCCATCTCGGTGGTCGCGTTGAGCTTCATGGTGCAGGAGCCCAGCGGGATCATGCCGCGGTCCAGCGCGTAGTCCTTGTCCGAGAGCTTGCGCAGGTAGCGCAGCATGGCGGTCTCGGAGCGGTGCTGGTGGAAGACCGGGTGGGTCAGGTACGCGTCCGAGCGCAGCAGGCCCTCGGGAAGGGTGTCCGCCGTGGTCTCGTCGAGCGCCTCGATGTCGGCGCTCACGCCGAAGGCGGTCCAGACGGCCTCGATGTCGGCGCGCAGGGTGGTCTCGTCGCAGGAGACCGAGACGTGGTCGGCGTCGGCCTGGTACAGGTTGACCCCGCCCTCGCGGGCTGCGGCGACGACCTCCGCCGCACGGCCCGGCACACGGGCCGTGATCGTGTCGAAGTACGCGCCGTGGACGATCTCCACGCCGCCGGCCCGGAGACCCGCGGCGAGCAGGGCCGCGTAGCGGTGGGTCCGGCGGGCGATCGTCCGCAGGCCGTCCGGGCCGTGGTAGACGGCGTACATGGCGGCCATGACGGCCAGCAGCACCTGCGCGGTGCAGATGTTGCTGGTGGCCTTCTCGCGGCGGATGTGCTGCTCACGGGTCTGCAGCGCCAGGCGGTACGCCTTGTTGCCGTCCGCGTCCACGGAGACGCCGACGAGGCGGCCCGGCAGCGAGCGGGCGTGCTTGGCCTGGACGGCCATGTAGCCGGCGTGCGGTCCGCCGAAGCCCATCGGAACGCCGAAGCGCTGCGTGGTGCCCACCGCGATGTCCGCGCCCAGCTCGCCCGGGGAGGTCAGCAGGGTCAGGGCGAGCAGGTCGGCCGAGACGGTGACGATGGCACCGAGCCCGTGCGCCTGGTCGATCAGCGGCTTGATGTCCCGCACGGCACCGGAGGCACCCGGGTACTGGATCAGGACGCCGAAGACACCGCGCTCGGCGATCTCGGCCGGGATGCCCTCGCTCAGGTCGGCGACGACGACCTCGACACCGGTCGGCTCGGCGCGGGTCTCGATCACGGCGATGGTCTGCGGCAGCGCGTCGGCGTCGATCAGGAAGACACCGTCCTTGACCTTGCCCACGCGGCGGGCGAGGGACATGGCCTCGGCGGCCGCGGTGCCCTCGTCGAGCAGCGAGGCACCGGAGGTCGGCAGTCCGGTGAGGTCGGCGACGACGGTCTGGAAGTTCAGCAGCGCTTCGAGGCGGCCCTGCGAGATCTCGGGCTGGTAGGGCGTGTACGCCGTGTACCAGGCCGGGTTCTCCATGACGTTGCGGAGGATCACCGGCGGGGTGAAGGTCCCGTAGTAGCCGAGACCGATCATCGAGGAGAGGACCTGGTTGCGGTCGGCGAGCGAGCGCAGCTCGGCCAGCACCTCGGCCTCGGTGCGCGCCTCGGGCAGGTTCAGCGCTTCGGCGGTCTTGATGACGTCCGGCACCGCCGCGGCGGTCAGCTCGTCCAGCGAGCCGTAACCCACCTGGGCGAGCATCTTGGCCTGCGCTTCGGCATCCGGGCCGATGTGGCGCTGCTCGAAGGGGATGCCTCGCTCCAGCTGGGAGAGCGGAATGCGGTTGGCGGTCATGACGGAGGCCTCCTGGTCGTATGACCTGCGAGGGGCACCACGGCGCGGGCACCCGGACGGCCTCCCCCTCTGTCATCTCAACCTGAGAGTTTCACCGGGCCCCACGGGGAACACCCGTGCGGTCCGGCTTTCACCGTCGGTGAGGAGGGGAACCGGCACTGCGCCCGGTACCCGCCCCTGCTTTCCAGAGTGGCCTCGTCCGTGCGGTACGTATGCCTGAGAGATTCCGGGGAGGATTTGCTCCTTCGGCGCCTCCGTCACGCTCACTCGGAGGACTCTCCCGCACAGGGTCGACAGCCATCACCCAGCCTACCAGCGAGGATCTGGACGCTCCCCGAGTGGCCTGCTTTCCCGATATGCACTTCTGTAGTGCTTACGGAGGAGTTGCGACCATTTGGAGGGACCGTGCAGACCGACATCGATCCGCGCAGCCTGATCGGCCGCAAGGCGTTCGACCGCAACGGCACCAAGATCGGCACCGTCGACGAGGTCTACCTCGACGATGCCACGGGCGTCCCGGAATGGGCCGCCGTCCGCACGGGCCTGTTCAGCCGGGACGCCTTCGTGCCGCTGGAGCCCAGCGAGCTCGTGGGCGACACCCTCCGGGTGCCCTTCGACCGCTCCTTGATCAAGGACGCCCCGGACTTCGGCGTCGGCCGCCACCTCTCCCCCGAACAGGAGCTCCAGCTCTACCACCACTACGGCCTCGACGTGACCCTCCCGACGGACTTCCAGCGCGACTTCGGCCACCTGGCGGGCGACGACACGACCTGACGGCACCACCTAGGGAAGGTCCGGCTTCGCGTCCCCCACCAGCGGCAGCGGATCGGACGGCTCGAGGTCGGGGTCCTCCACCCGGAAGGTCCGCACCCGGCCGGGCGGCGATCCGGGCTCCTCGAACCGTACGGTCACCCGCCCGACCCCGCTGCCCTGCACCCACCCGGGGCCGTACACCGCATGCCGTACGTCGCTCCCGGCCGGCCAGCGCCGCTCGGGCGCCGGCTCGGACGCGCCGGGCCCCCCTGGGCGGCTCTCCGGCCCCGCGGCCTGCCCCGGTGCCGCCGGCGCGCCCCCGCCTGGGCCGGCGGTGCCCCCGCCCGGCTCCGGGCCCTGGGCCCCTTCGCCTTCCCGTTCCCCGTCCTCCACGGCTGCCGTCCCGGTGCCCGGCGTCTCCGCGGCCAGCGCCTGCGCGAACAGGTCCTCCTGGGTGTAGTCCGCCAGCCCGGTCACCCCCACCCCCAGCAGCCGCACCCCGCCCGTGGTGTCCACGCCCTCCAGCAGCCGCGCGGCGGCCTCCCGCACCACCGCCGGATCGTCCGTGGGCCCCCGCAGGGTCTCCGACCTCGTCAAGGTGGAGAAGTCGTACCGCCGCACCTTGAGCACGATGGTGCGCCCCGAATGCCCGGACCCCCTCAGCCGCTGCACGCACCTGTCGGCGAGCCGCTGCACCTCACCCCGGATCCGCACCCGGTCGTGCAGGTCCACGTCGAAGGTGTCCTCCACCGACACCGACTTCGCGTCCCGCTCCGCGACCACCGGCCGGTCGTCCAGCCCCAGCGCCATCCGGTACAGGCCCACACCGTGCGAGCGCCCCAGCATCCGGACCAGCTCGTCCTCGCCGGCCTCCGCCAGTTCCCCCACCGTGGTGATCCCGGCGCGGCGCAGGTGCTCGCCGGTGGCCGGCCCCACGCCGGGCAGGGTGCGCACCGACATGGGTGCGAGGAGCTCCCGCTCGGTGCCCGGTTCGATCAGCAGCAGCCCGGCCGGCTTGGCCTCCTCCGACGCCACCTTGGCCAGCATCTTCGACCCGGCCAGTCCCACCGACCCGCTGAGCCCCGTGGCCGCCCGGATGTCCGCCCGCAGCCGCTCCCCGGTCGCCCGGGCCGTCTTCGAGTCGAAGGCCGTCCCGCCGGCCTCCAGGTCCACGAAGGCCTCGTCGAGGCTGAGCGGCTCCACGAGCGGCGACAGCTCCCGCAGGAGGGCCATCACCACGTCGCTGACCTCGCGGTAGAGGGTGAAGCGCGGAATCAGATACGCGCCGTTCGGGCAGAGCCGCCGTGCCTGCGCCATCGGCATCGCCGAATGCACGCCGAAGCGCCTGGCCTCGTAGGAGGCGGTGGCGACGACCCCCCGCGGCCCGAGACCGCCGACGATGACCGCCTTCCCGCGCAGGCTGGGCTTCGACGCCTGCTCGACGGAGGCGTAGAAGGCATCCATGTCCAGATGCAGGATGGTCGGCGCGGCTCTCACACCCCGATGCTGCCCTACGCCACTGACAACGCGGTGATCTTTGGCCCTCGGACGGCCCGCCCGGCTCTGACGGCCCGGCTAGGACGCCCCGGGTCCCACGGCCCCCCGGGTCAGACGGCCCGGTTGCGCCGTGCGGCCAGCTCGTCGGCCGGGTTGTGCCCGACCAGGGTTTCGCCGGTGTCCACGCGCTCCCCGTGCAGCTGCGAGAGCGCGCTCTCGACGTCGCGCCAGACCACGCCCACGGCGATGCCGAAGACGCCCTGGCCGCCCTGCAGGAGGCTCACGACCTGGTCCGGCGAGGTGCACTCGTACACAGTGGCGCCGTCACTCATCAGCGTCATCCGCTCGAGGTCCGAGAACCCGCGGTCGCGCAGGTGCTGCACGGCGGTACGGATGTTCTGGAGCGCCACCCCGGTGTCCAGGAAGCGCTTGACGATCTTGAGGACCACGACGTCGCGGAAGCTGTACAGCCGCTGCGTGCCCGAACCGTAGGCCGGACGCACGCTCGGCTCCACCAGCCCGGTACGCGCCCAGTAGTCGAGCTGCCGGTACGTGATGCCGGCCGCGGCACACGCCGTCGGCCCGCGGTAGCCGATCTGCTCGGGCGCCGGGTCGCCGCCCACCGGTCCGACCGGCGTCGACTCCGGCTGACGGCGCGCGGACCCGGCCGCGCTGCCGTGCAGCGGGTACGGTCCACCGTCACTCCGTACGGGGATGCCCCCGGTCGTACCGTCGCCCGTGATCCTCACGCCGACCCTCCGTCCTTGACCTGCCACCTTGAAGGTAGGCAGTCACCAGGGGTGCGTCAACGATCGCCACACTCGGCACGCCGAGTGATAATCACCCTGAGAGTGGTTTCCCGTATCCGTCTGCGGGGAAAGGCTACTTGAATGGCCTGAAACTTCCCCGTGGGCGACACGAGCGACGCGGCCGGCGCCTACTGTTGCGGGCCGGTCCCGAAGTCCTCGGGCGAGATCTGGTCGAGGAACTCGCGGAACTTCTCCACTTCGTCCTCCTGCTCGTCGGGAATGGCAATCCCGGCGTCGTCGAGCACGCCGTCACTGCCGTAGATCGGGGTCCCCGTGCGCAGGGCCAGCGCTATGGCGTCGGAAGGCCGCGCGCTCACCTCGACCCCGCTGGCGAAGACGAGCTCCGCGTAGAAGACGCCCTCCCGCAGATCCGTGATCCGGACCTCGGTGAGCTCCTCTCCGATCGCCTCCAGCACGTCCTTGAACAGGTCGTGCGTCAGCGGCCGGGCAGGGGCCATCCCCTGCTGCGCGAAGGCAATGGCAGTAGCCTCCCCTGGACCGATCCAGATGGGGAGGTACCGGTCGCCTCCCACTTCACGCAGGAGCACGATCGGTTGGTTGGAGGGCATTTCCACCCGGACACCCACAACGTCGAGCTCATTCACACAGTAACCCTAGGACCTGCTCGGCCGGTTTGGGTAGTCGGGGCCCCCTCCATCACGGTAGGCGCACCCCGAGGGCCGTCTGCACGAGCGCTTCGTGCAGCCTTACGGACAGCCCCGCGAGCTCTTTCATGGTCGCCTCGGCATGGGCCCTGGTCTGCGGGTTGCGGTGCCGCCTCAGCGGCGCCACGACCTGCTCCACCAGGCCCGCCTCCCGGTCCGCGGCGGCCTTCATCGCCCGCAGGTGGCGCGGCTCCAGCCCGAACCGCCCCAGATCGGCCACCAGCCGGGCCACGGTGACCGCCTCGGCGTCGAATCCGCCGCCCGGAGCCTCGGCGAGCAGCCCGTACGACTCCCACTCGACCAGCTGGACCTCGTCCACCCCGGCGGCCGCGAGCAGCTCGGCCCGGCCCACGCGGGCCACGGTGGGCCGCTCCCGGCCCACCTCGCCGTAGACGGCCGCGGGGCTCGCGGGATCGATGGAATCCCCGTGCGCGGTGGGCGCCGGGATACGGATCTGCTCCCCGCGCGCGAGGGCGTCGAGCTGCTCGCGGATGACCTTCAGCGGGAGGTAGTGATCACGCTGGAGCCGCAGGATGCAGGCCAGCCGCTCCACGTCCTCGGTGCTGAACTTGCGGTATCCGGAGGGTGTGCGCCGGGGCTCGACGAGCCCCTCCGCCTCAAGGAAACGGATCTTCGAGATCGTGACTTCGGGGAACTCGTCACGCAGCGTGGTGAGCACCGTGCCGATGCTCACCAGCCGCCCGGCCGAGCCGCCGGTGCCGTTGTTCGGGGCACCGCCGGTGGGGGTACGCAGCATGGGACCTTCCCTCTCGGGGTCCCCCGGACTCGAGTCCGGGGGAGGGTCAGACGCCCCGCAGGCTCGCGTAGAAGACCAGCCGGTATTTGCCGATCTGCACCTCGTCGCCGTTGTGCAGGGCGACGGAGTCGATCGGTTCACGGTTCACATACGTGCCGTTGAGGCTGCCGACGTCGGAGACGGTGAAGCCGCCCTCCTGGCTCCTGCGGAATTCGACATGGCGCCGGGAGACGGTGACGTCGTCCAGGAAGATGTCGCTCTGCGGGTGCCGGCCCGCCGTGGTCAGCTCTCCGTCCAGCAGGAAGCGGCTACCGGAGTTGGGGCCGCGCCGCACGATGAGCAGGGCGGAACCCGGGGGCAGCGCCTCCACCGCGGCCTGGGCCTCGGGGGACAGCGAGGACGACACGTGCTGTTGTCCCGACACCTCGGCCTCGTAGGCCTCCAGGCCCGAGATCGAGATGGTGGACGTGGTCTCCGAGGCACGCTCCGGCGTCAGACCCGCCCGCAGCGGCGCCCCGCAGTTGGAGCAGAACCGGCTGGCCGCATCGCTGCGGTGTCCGCACCTGCTGCAAACCTGCTCGGCCGACATGGACGGCTCCTCGCGCCGCGGCTGCCCCGCGGAGGCATTGGTGGCATACGGGTCGGGAGCAAACCCTCCACCCGTAGTTGAGGTTGATGGTTCACCGAAACCTATGCGTCCGGTACCGGCAGGGTCAACAGACGACGCGCCGTACGCGCCCGAATGGTCACCCCCGCCCGCCACCTCGTCGCGGAAGAGCGGCCGGTCGCCCTGCCCCTCCACGTCACCGTGACCGGCGCGGTGACGTGCCGCACCGCTTTCCTCACGGTTCTTCTTGCCGAACAACTTCTCAAACAACTTCACGGGCGATTCCCCTTGACCGAAACAGACCCGCCCGTGGGGCAGGACGAACTCCGAATGCACACACCTGCCGACCCGGACATTCTCACAACGTCCGTAACCACCAGACAGTTTCCACCACGCACCGCGACTTCGGTGCGCCGACCCCCCGCAGGCATCCGCCCGCGTGAGCCGGTCCACTCTCCGCTCCGCGTCCTCACGATGACGACCGAGCGTAGTCAGGCTGCTTCGCAGCCCGCAAGGCATCCACAACGATCTTCGCCGACCGTGTGACGGCGACCGTGGCCTGTTCCTTCTCCAGCGTCTGGACGACACCGCCGGGGATGTTGAGCGCCGGCTCCAGATCCTGCGCCTTGCCGATCACCCTGAACTCGTAAGGCTGTGTGATCTTCTTACCGTCGATCCCGACCCCGTCACCCTCGTCCGAGAAGTACGAGCCCGCCACGATGCGCACGCCGTTGATCTGGATCGCCTCGGCCCCGGCCGCCCGCAGCTCCTGAAGCGTGTCCAGCAGCTGGTCGGACCGCACCTGGCCCTTGGGATCGGTGATCTTCAGCGTGATGCCCGGGCCCTGCGCTGCCACCGTACCGGCCAGGATGCCGAGTTGGCGCTCCTTCTCCACGGTCTGCCTGCGGGCCTCCTCGGCCTGGTTGGAGCTGCTCTCCAGCTCCTTGCGCTGGTCCTCCAGCCGCTGCTTCTCGTCCTCCAGGCGCTTGGTCCGCCCGTCGAGCTCGTCGAGGATCCGTACGAGGTCCTCCTGACGGGCCCCGCGCAGGGCGCTGGAGTCGCTGTTCGACCGGACCTGGATGGCCAGCCCCAGGCCCAGGACGAACAGCAGCACCGCGACGATCAGTTGGGCCCGGCTCACCCGCGGCGGCCACAACCCGGCCGCGAGCCGCTGCCGGCCGGTCTGCTCGGGCGGCTCCGGCACGCCGGCCGGCGGTGCGGCGGGCCCGGCCGGACCGGGCGGGACCGGCGGGACCGGCGGAACGGGCGCCCCGGCGCCTTCCGGCCCCTCGGAACGCTCAGGACGCTCGGGCGGGGTGTCGCTCGTACTCATCGGCCTCACGCCCGGAACACGTGCCGGCGGATGGCCGCGGCGTTGGAGAAGATGCGGATGCCGAGGACCACGACCACGCCCGTGGACAGCTGCGAGCCCACGCCCAGCTTGTCACCGAGGAACACGATCAGCGCGGCCACGACCACGTTCGACAGGAACGACACCACGAAGACCTTGTCCACGAAGATGCCGTCCAGCATCGCGCGCAGACCGCCGAACACCGCGTCCAGCGCCGCGACCACGGCGATCGGCAGATAAGGCTCCACCACGGCCGGCACTTCGGGCCGGACCAGAAGTCCGACCACCACTCCGGCCACGAGGCCCAGTACCGCGATCACGATGCACCCTTCTGCTGCTCTGCTGCTGTAGCTGTACGTACGGTCAGACTCGACGCGGCCGGCAGCCGCACCTCGTCCGCGGCGGACAGGGTGTAGCGGATGCCGTAGCTCTCCTGGAGAACGTGCAGGTACTGGCCGTCCGCCGAGTCCTGGAAGGCGGTACCGAGCCGCTTCTTGTCCCCCACCGCCAGCACCTCGTACGGCGGCACCAGCGGCCTGTTGTCGACCAGTATCGCGTCACCCGCGGCCCGGATCGCCGACAGCGCCGTCAGCCGCTGCCCGTTGATGGAGACGGCTTCCGCCCCGGACTGCCACAGCCCGTTGACGATCTTCTGCATGTCGCGGTCGCGGAGCCGGCCGGTGTCCGAGAAGCCGGCGCTCTCACGCGGACCGCCACCGTCCCCCGAGGAGGCGCCCTTCGCGTCGTCCACGACCAGCTTGATCCCGGGACCGCGGACCTCCGTGGCACCGGCCAGCAGTGCCACGAGATCGGCCTGGCCCCCGCCGGGCTGCTTGAGCGCGGCCCGCTGCCGGTCGGCGACGTTCGTCCGCAGGCGCTCGATGTCCCGCTCCAGACCCTTCGCCCGCTCGTCGGCCCGCTCCACGCGGTCGATCAGTTCCTGGCGCTCCTTGGCCAGCACCGGCGCGGCCACCCGCGCCTCGGCGGCGCCGAGCGTGACGACCATGGCGGCGAGCACGAGACCGGCGGCGAGGGCCAGTTTGGCCTTGAGGGTGCGGGGCAGTCCCGCCGTGCCCTCAGCCTCACGCCGGGCCGCGGCCTGCGCGTAGCCCTCGTCGAGACCGTGGTCCATCACGTGCGTCAGCAGCGACATGGAGGCGTCCGGGCGCGCGGGCGCGGGGGGCGCCGAACTGCGGTCGTGGGGCGGCTGCGACATGCCGCACATCGTCGCATGTCGGCGCCGCACACACCGAATGCACCCGTCCGGCCGGCCGGGCCCCGGGGCTTCCGGGTGCCCGGCCGGCCGGACTCGGGTCCTGCGTTGCTCAGCTGCCGGCCGTCAGTGCCCGGCGCCGTCCACCACGGCCGCCCACTCGTCGAGCAGGGCCTGCGCCGAGGTGTCGTCGGGCCCTTCGGCCCACAGGTGGGTGACCGCCTCCGCCGGGTCGGGCAGGACCAGCGCCCAGCGTCCGTCGGCCTCCACGACCCGCACCCCGTCGGTGGTGTCCACCGTCCGGTCGCCGGCCGCCTCGACGACCCGCCGCATCACGAGCCCCTTCACCGCCCACGGTGTCGGCACGTCCCGCTTGAGCACGTGGGCCCGCGGAATGCGGGCGTCGATCTGGCTCAGCGTGAGCTGGGTCCGCGCCACGAGCCCGAGCAGCTGCACGAAGGCCGCCGACCCGTCGAAGACGCTGCTGAACTCGGGAACGATGAACCCGCCCCGGCCGTCTCCACCGAAGATGGTGTTCTCCGCCCGGCCCACCCGCGTCAGGTCGTCGGGCGAGGTCGTCGTCCACTCCACCTGCGTGCCGTGATAGGCCGCCACCTGCTCGGCGACCCGCGTCGTGGTCACCGGAAGCGCGACCTTGCCGCTCCGCTTCTCCGCGGCCACCAGGTCGAGCAGCACCAGCAGCGCCCGGTCGTCCTCGATGATCCGCCCGCGCTCGTCGACCAGGGAGATCCGCTCCCCCACCGGGTCGAAGCGCACGCCGAAGGCCGCCCGGGCCGAGGCCACGATTTCCCCGAGCCGCACCAGCCCGGCCCGCCGGGACTCGATGCTCTCCGTCGGCCGGGACTCGTCGAGCCCGGGATTGATCGTCAGCGCGTCCACGCCGAGCCGGCCGAGCAGGCTCGGGAGCACCAGACCGGCGCTGCCGTTGGAGGCGTCCACGACGACCTTGAGCCCCGCGTCGCCGATCCCGGTGGTATCCACGCGCCGCAGCAGCGAGCCCGTGTAGGAGTCGAAGACGCTGGAGGGGAACTGCAGGTCGCCGATCTCGCCGGGGAAGGCGCGCCGGTACTCCTGACGTGCGTACACACGGTCCAGCTTGCGCTGCCCCGCCTGCGAGAGGTCCGCGCCCCGCTCGTCCAGGAACATGATGTCCACCGAGTCGGGCACCCCGGGCGAGGTCCGCAGCATGATGCCGCCGGCGCTGCCCCGCGCGGTCTGCTGCCGCGCCACGGGCAGCGGGACGTTCTCCAGGTCCCGTACGTCGATCGCGCTGGCCTGGAGCGCGGAGATCACGGCCCGCTTCAGGGCTCTGGCGCCTCGCGAGTGGTCGCGGGCCGTGGTGACGATCGCCCCCTTCTTCAGGGTCGTCGCATAGGCGCCGGCGAGCCGTACCACCAGCTCCGGGGTGATCTCCACGTTGAGGATTCCGGTGACGCCGCGGGCTCCGAACAGATGGGCCTGTCCGCGGGACTCCCAGATCACCGAGGTGTTGACGAAGGCGCCGGCCTCGATGGTCTTGAAGGGGTAGACCCGTACGTTCCCCTGGACGATCGATTCCTCACCGACGAGGCATTCGTCGCCGATGACGGCGCCGTCCTCGATCCGCGCGGCCCGCATGATGTCGGTGTTCTTCCCGATGACGCAGCCGCGGAGGTTGCTGTGGGGCCCGATGTACACGTTGTCGTGGACGACGGCCCTGTGCAGGAAGGCGCCGCTCTTGACGACGACGTTCGACCCGACGACGGTGTGCTCGCGGATCTCCGCCCCCGCCTCGACCTTGGCGTAGTCCCCGATGTAGAGGGGGCCTCGGAGCTCGGCGTCCGGGCTGACCTCGGCTCCTTCGGCGATCCAGACGCCGGGGGAGATCTCGAAGCCGTCCATGTCGACCTCTACCTTGCCCTCGAGCACGTCGGCCTGGGCCTTGACGTAGCTCTCGTGCGTGCCGACGTCCTCCCAGTAGCCCTCGGCGACGTAGCCGTAGATCGGCCGGCCTTCCTTCATCAGCTGCGGGAAGACGTCTCCGGACCAGTCCACCGACACGTCGGCGTCGACGTAGTCGAAGATTTCCGGCTCCATGACGTAGATGCCGGTGTTGATGGTGTCCGAGAAGACCTGGCCCCAGGTCGGCTTCTCCAGGAACCGCTCGACCTTTCCTTCCTCGTCCACGATCGTGATGCCGAATTCCAGCGGGTTCGGCACCCGGGTCAGGCAAACCGTGACCAGGCCGCCCTTCTCCTTGTGGAAACGGATCAGATCGGTGAGGTCGAAGTCGGTGAGGGCATCGCCGGAGATGACGAGGAACGTGTCGTCCTTCAAGGCCTCCTCGGCATTCTTCACGCTGCCGGCGGTGCCGAGTGGCTTCTCCTCATTGGCATAGGTGAGCTCCATTCCGAGCTCTTCGCCATCTCCGAAGTAGTTCTTGACGAGCGACGCCAGGAACTGCACGGTGACCACGGTCTCATTGAGCCCATGCCGCTTGAGCAGCCTGAGCACGTGCTCCATGATCGGCCGGTTGGCCACCGGCAGGAGCGGCTTGGGCATGCTCGAGGTCATGGGGCGAAGGCGTGTGCCCTCGCCACCGGCCATCACGACGGCCTTCATGTCGGAAGAGTCCTCCTTGAGAGACGACGGTCGGGCCGACCTCACCCGCGTCTCCGGCGGTGACTCCGCAAGCCTTCCGCGTCATCCGGCGCCCGGCGGGCTCAATCGGCCGTGGCGTCCGCCTTCACCAGACGGCGGACTTGGACCACGTAAAGGATTCCTGCCCACCAATAGAGGGTTGTACCCCATCCGGCGAACGCCCATCCGAAAACTGAGCCCATCCAGGCCAACCAACCCGTGCCGTCACTGAGCAGCAGCAAGGGGAACGCGTACATCAGGTTGAAGGTGGCGGCCTTGCCGAGGAAGTTGACCTGCGGCGGCGGATAGCCGTGACGGCGCAGGATCCACACCATGACCAGCAACATCAGTTCACGCGCCAGCAGCGCCCCGGTGAGCCACAGGGGCAGAATCTCGCGATAGGTGAGGCCGAAGAGCGTCGAGAGGATGTACAGCCGGTCCGCCGCGGGATCCAGCAGCCGGCCGAGGTTGCTGATCTGATTCCAGCGGCGTGCGAGTTTCCCGTCGAGGTAGTCGCTGACCCCGCTGAGCATGAGGACGGCCAGGGCCCACCCGTCGTGCTCCGCCAGGATCAGCCACAGGAACACGGGCACGCCGACGAGGCGAGCCATGCTCAGGATGTTGGGAATGGTGAAAATTCGGTCAGTCTGAACCCGAGTCTCCTGGACCTCCACCCGGGGGCCTCCACTGTGACTGTAGAAAAGTAGAACGATGCCCCATGACCCTACAGGAGACCGCGTGGGTGCCCGGAACGCAGAAAAGCCCCGCACCGAACCCCGAAGGATTTGGTGCGGGGCCTCCCGCAATGATTGTTCGGCGGCGTCCTACTCTCCCACAGGGTCCCCCCTGCAGTACCATCGGCGCTGAAAGGCTTAGCTTCCGGGTTCGGAATG